>NZ_JBFNXP010000031.1:0-6334 GCF_047501685.1 Pseudomonas sp. CAM1A
CTGAACGTGGAAGTGTCGCTGCGCAGCCTGTTCGAGTCCGCCGACCTACAGGCCTTCGCCCAGGCCGCCGGCCAAGGCGCGGCGAGCCAGGCACCAGCGTTCAGCGTCGTGGACCGCAACCAGCCGCTGGCCTTGTCCTACGCCCAGCAGCGCCAGTGGTTCCTCTGGCAGCTGGAACCGACCAGCGCTGCCTACAACATCCCTTCGGCCCTGCGCCTGAAGGGCGAGCTGGATATCGAGGCGCTGCGCAGCAGCTTCGCCGCGCTGATCACCCGTCACGAAACCCTGCGCACCACCTTCCGCCAGCAGGGCGACAGTGCCGAGCTGGTGGTGCATGCGCGGCTGGAAACGCCGCTGGACATCACCACGGCGGCCCTGGAAGAAGCCGGCGTGCAGGCCTGGGTCGAGACCCAGGTGCGCCAGCCGTTCGACCTGCAACACGGCCCGCTGCTGCGCGCCTGCCTGCTGCGCCTGGCCGCCGACGAGCATGTGCTGGTACTGGTCCTGCACCATATCGTCGCCGACGGCTGGTCGATGCCGATCCTGGTCGACGAACTGGTACGCGGCTATGAAAGCCATCTGCGCGGTCAGGTCCCGCAACTGCCGGAGCTAGCGTTCCAGTACGCCGACTACGCGGCCTGGCAGCGCCAGTGGATGGAAGCCGGCGAGCAACAGCGCCAGCTCGATTACTGGCAGGCGCGCCTGGGCAGCACCCAGCCGATCCTCGAACTGGCCACTGATCGCCCGCGCCCCGTGGTACAGCAGTATGAGGGTGCGCGCCTACCGGTGGACCTCGAGCCAAGCCTGGTTGCCCAGCTCAAGACGCTGGCCGGGCAGCATGACGTGACCCTGTTCATGCTCCTGCTGGCCTCGTTCCAGGTCTTGCTGCATCGCCACAGCGGCCAGTCGGACATCCGTGTTGGCGTGCCGGTGGCCAACCGCACCCGGGCCGAGACCGAAGGCCTGATCGGCTTCTTCGTCAACACCCAGGTGCTGGATGCGCGCTTCCAACCGCAGATGCGTTTCGACGAACTGCTGCAACAGGTCAAGCGCACCGCCCTGGGCGCCCAGGCGCACCAGGAGCTGCCGTTCGAGCAACTGGTCGAAGCCCTGCAGCCGGAGCGCAGCCTGAGCCACAGCCCGTTGTTCCAGGTGCTGTTCAACCACCAGACCCAGGTGCTGGGTGAATCCCGTGAGCTGGCCGGCCTTAGCCTGCAAGGGCTGGTTTCGGACAAGCAGACCGCACAGTTCGATCTGACCCTGGACACTGCCGAGCACGAAGGCGGCCTGAGCGCGACCCTGACCTACGCTACCAGCCTGTTCGACCCGGCGACCGTGGCGCGCATGGCCGAGCACTGGCGCAACCTGTTGCAGGGCATCTGCCAGGACGCCGGGCAGCGCGTCGCCGAACTGCCGTTGCTGAGCCGCGAGGAGCGCGAACGCACCCTGTACGCCTGGAACGACAGCGCCGCCGACTACCCGCGCGCGCAGACCATCCAGCAGCTGATCGAGGCGCAGGCCGCCCGCACACCGCAGGCCGTCGCCGCAGTGCTGGGCGAGCAGTCGCTGAGCTACGCGCAACTGAACCAGCGCGCCAACGCCCTGGCCCACCACCTGCGCAGCCTGGGCGTCGGCCCCGATGTGCTGGTGGGGATCGCGGTGGAGCGCAGCCTGGACATGCTCGTCGGCCTGCTGGCGGTGCTCAAGGCCGGTGGCGCCTACGTGCCGCTGGACCCGCAGTTCCCCGAGGACCGTCTGGCCTACATGATGGAGGACAGCGGCATCACCCTGCTGCTGACCCAGAGCCCCCTGCTGCAACGCCTGCCGATCCCGCCGCAGGTGCGCAGCCTGTGCCTGGACCAGGCGCTGCCGGGCGAATACGGCGAGGACAACCCGCGCCCGCTGGCACAGCCGGAAAACCTTGCGTATGTGATCTACACCTCCGGCTCCACCGGCAAGCCCAAGGGCGTGACCATCCGCCACGACGCGCTGGTCAACTTCCTCAGCAGCATGGCGCATCAGCCAGGGATCAGCGCTAACGACAAGGTGCTGTCGCTGACCTCGCTGTCGTTCGATATCGCCGGCCTGGAGCTGTACCTGCCGTTGCTGCGTGGCGCCTGCGTGGTGCTGCTGGGCGAACAGGTGAACAAGGACCCGCAGGCGTTGCTGGCGGTGATCCGGGCCCAGGCGGTCAGTATCGTCCAGGCCACTCCGTCTACCTGGCGCATGCTGCTGGATGCCGCGCCACCCGGAGCCTTCGCCGGCAAGAAGGTACTGTGCGGCGGCGAGGCGCTGAGCGCCGAGCTGGCCCAGCGCCTGATCGCCCAGGCCGGGCATGTGTGGAACGTATACGGCCCGACCGAGACCACCATCTGGTCGGCCTGCCATTACCTGACCGCCAGCGACGACGTGTGGCTGGGGCGGCCGCTGGCCAACACCCGCCTGCACGTGGTCAGCGATGAGCTCGACGCGCTGCCGCAAGGCGCGCGGGGCGAGTTGCTGATCGGCGGCGACGGCCTGGCGCGGGGCTACCACAACCGCCCGGGCCTGACCGCCGAGCGTTTCGTCCCGGACCCGTTCGCCAGCGAGCCGGGCGCGCGCCTGTACCGCACCGGCGACCTGACCCGCTACCGCGAGGACGGGGTGATCGAGTACATCGGGCGCCTGGACCATCAGGTGAAGATCCGTGGCTTCCGCATCGAGCTGGGCGAAATCGAGGAGCGCTTGCTGTTGCACCCAGCGATCCGCGAGGCTGCGCTGATCGATATCGATGGCCCAGCCGGCAAGCAATTGGCGGCCTACCTGGTGCTGCACGATGCGCAGCAAAGCGTGGAAGCGCTGCGCGGCGAGTTGCGTGCGCACTTGAAGGCCGGCCTGCCGGACTACATGGTGCCGAGCCATCTGGTCGGCCTGGCGCGCATGCCGCAGACCCCCAACGGCAAGCTCGACCGCAAGGCCCTGCCGTTGCCGGACGCCAGCCAGTTGCAGGCAGCCCACGTGGCGCCGGTCACGGAGCTGGAGCGCAAGCTGGCGGCGATCTGGGCCGAGGTGCTGCAGGTCGAGCGGGTGGGCCTGCAGGACAACTTCTTCGACCTCGGCGGGCACTCGCTGCTGATCGTCCAGGTGATCGGCCGGGTGCGCGAACAACTGGGCGTCGACCTGAGCCTCAACGAGCTGTTCGAACAGGCCACGCTGGCCGACTTCAGTCAGGTGGTGGAGCGCAAGTCGGGGCAGGTCGCCAACGCCCATGACGAGCTGACTAAATCCTTGGAGGCCTTGAAACGTCTTACTGCACAGGAAATAGATAATCTGATCGCTTAGCGGGAGACATTCAAAGTGCAAGAGCTGCTCGACTCCGTAAAGTCGCTGTCCACCAGGGAGCGCAAGGCATTGGCAGCCTTGCTCAAGCGCCAGGGTGTCAACCTCTACGGGGTCACCCCGATCTTCAGAAGGGACTCGGCGGACGGGGCAGCGCTTTCATACGCACAGCAGCGCCAGTGGTTCCTCTGGCAGCTCGACCCGCACAGCGCCGCCTACAACATCCCGGCGGCGCTGCGGCTCAAGGGCGCGCTGGATGTCGAGGCGTTGCAGCGCAGCTTCGACAGCCTGGTGGCGCGCCACGAAACTCTGCGCACCACCTTCCGCCAGGAAGGTGACGGCGCGGTGCAGATCGTCCATCCGCCAATGCCTGTGGCACTGGCAGTGGAGCCGTTCGTGGCTGTGGATTCGACGGATCTGCAGGCAGCCATCCGCGCGCGGGTGGAGGCCGAGGTCCAGCAGCCGTTTGACCTGGAGCAAGGCCCGCTGCTGCGGGTCAGGCTGCTGGTGCTGGGGCCTGAAGAGCATGTACTGATCCTGACTGTGCACCACATTGTTTCCGATGGTTGGTCCACGCCGATCCTGGTGGACGAGCTGATCCGCTTGTACGAGGGCTTGCGCCTGGGCGCGCCGGTGACCCTGGCCGAGCTGCCGATCCAGTACGCCGACTACGCCCTGTGGCAGCGCGACTGGATGGAGGCGGGCGAGCAGGAGCGCCAGCTCGGTTACTGGCGCGAGCAACTGGCGGGCGAGCA
The DNA here is from genome assembly GCF_047501685.1 of Pseudomonas sp. CAM1A. Classification (NCBI taxonomy): domain Bacteria; kingdom Pseudomonadati; phylum Pseudomonadota; class Gammaproteobacteria; order Pseudomonadales; family Pseudomonadaceae; genus Pseudomonas; species Pseudomonas sp. CAM1A. Next base: position 4,074 of record NZ_JBFNXP010000031.1, read on the forward strand.
GCCGCTGCTGGAGCTGCCTGTCGACCGCCCGCGGCCGTCGGTGCAGAACTTCCAGGGCGCACGCCTGGCCATCGATATCGATGCCTCCCTGGCGCAGGGGCTCAAAGCCCTGGCGCGCCAGCAGGGGGTGACCCTGTTCATGCTGTTGCTGGCCTCGTTGCAGGCACTGCTGCACCGCTACAGCGGGCAGGCCGACATCCGCGTCGGTGTGCCGGTGGCCAACCGTACTCGTGCCGAAACCCAGGGGCTGATCGGCTTCTTCGTCAACACCCAGGTACTCAAGGCCGAGTTCGCGCCGCAAACCACCTTTGCCGCGTTGCTGCAGCAGGTGCGTGAAACCTCGCTGCAGGCCCAGGCGCACCAGGACCTGCCGTTCGAGCAACTGGTCGAGGCGCTGCAGCCCGAGCGTAGCATGAGCCACAACCCGCTGTTCCAGGTGCTGTTCAACCACCAGGCCGAAAGTGCGGGCATGGTCCGTGAGCTGGGCGGGCTGCAGGTCGAGGGGTTGAGCTGGGAGGGGCAGACTACCCAGTTCGATCTGATCCTCAATACGGCTGAACACGAAGGCGGGCTGATTGCGGCGTTCACCTACGCCACCTCGCTGTTCGATGCGGCCACGGTCGAGCGCATCGGCCGGCATTGGCGCAACCTGTTGCAGGGCATCAGCCAGGATCACGCCCAGCGCGTGGCGCAGTTGCCGTTGCTCGATGCGGCAGAACTGAGGGCGTGGACGGCTGATGTGCAGTACTACCCGAGCACCGAATGCGCTCACGCGCTGATCGAGCAGCAGGCGGCGCGCACGCCTGAGGCGATCGCCGTGACCTTCGCCGGGCAGGCGCTGAGCTACGATCAGCTCAACCGCCGTGCCAACCGCCTGGCACACAAGYTGCGCGCCGAGGGCGTGGGGCCGGATGTGCTGGTGGGCATCGCGGTCGAGCGCGGTTTCGAGATGATCGTCGGCCTGCTGGCGATCCTCAAGGCCGGTGGCGCCTATGTGCCGCTGGACCCGGAGTATCCGCAGGATCGCCTGAGCTRCCTGTACCGGCGCAGGTGCGCAGCCTGAAGCTGGAAGATGATCTCACCGGCTACAGCGACGAAAACCCCGAGCACCTGACCCAGCCGGACAACCTGGCCTATGTGATCTACACCTCGGGCTCCACCGGCAAGCCGAAAGGCACGCTGCTGCCGCACCACAACCTGCTGCGCCTGTTCAAGGCGACGGACGCCTGGTTCGGCTTCGGTGCACAGGACGTATGGACACTGTTCCACTCGTACGCTTTCGACTTCTCGGTGTGGGAGATCTTCGGTGCGCTGCTGCACGGCGGCCGTCTGGTCATCGTGCCGCGTGAAGTGACCCGTTCGCCGGAAGACTTCCATCAGCTGCTGGTGGAGCAGGGCGTGACCGTGCTCAACCAGACCCCATCGGCGTTCAAACCCCTGATGCGCGTGGCTTGTGACAGTGCCTCTGATCTGTCGCTGCGCTACGTGATCTTCGGTGGCGAAGCCTTGGATGTGGCGGCATTGCAGCCTTGGTTCGAGCGCTTCGGCGAAGATTGCGACAACCTGATCAACATGTACGGCATCACCGAGACCACGGTGCACGTGACCTACCGGCCGATCCGCTTTGCCGATACCCAGCAGGCGGGCAGCCCGATCGGTGCGGCGATTCCGGACCTGTCGATGTACGTGCTGGATGCCGACTTCAACCCGGTGGCCAAGGGCTGCACGGGCGAGCTGCATGTCGGCCATGCCGGCCTGGCACGCGGTTACCACAACCGTGCCTCGCTGACTGCCGAACGTTTCGTGCCGGACCCGTTCTCCAGCGAGGGCGGACGCCTGTACCGCACCGGCGACCTGGCGCGTTACCGCGAGCAGGGCGTGATCGAGTACGTGGGCCGGATCGACCACCAAGTGAAGATCCGCGGTTTCCGTATCGAATTGGGCGAGATCGAAGCGCGCCTGCAAGAACATGCGGCCGTACGTGAAGTGCTGGTGCTGGACATTGACGGAGCAGGGGGCAAGCAACTGGCTGCCTACCTGATTGCCCAGGACCCATCCGCCGATCACGCAGCCCTGCGCGACACGCTGAAACAGCACCTGAAAGCCAACCTGCCGGACTACATGGTCCCAACGCACTTCCTGGTGCTGGAACAGTGGCCACTGACGGCCAACGGCAAGCTGGACCGCAAGGCCCTGCCCAAGCCGGATGCCAGCCAGCTGCAACAGGGCTACGTGGCCCCGCGCACGGCGCTGGAACAGCA
>NZ_JBFNXP010000032.1:0-4286 GCF_047501685.1 Pseudomonas sp. CAM1A
GGCGGCCAGCCTTCGATCGTCAACAAGATCGAGTCGGTTGCCGGTGGCGACAACTTCGAGAAATTGACTCTGGGTGATAACACGGTCACCACGAGCGTGACCGATGAGCCGGGTACTGGTACTCCTGGCACCGACAACCAAGGCGACAAAGTCACCGTCACCATCGTCGGCAAAGGTGATGTCACCGAGGACCAGCAGCCTGCCTTCACCGTCAAAGTCAGCCAGAAACTGGACCATGACCTGACCGTCACCTTGTCGAATGGCGACAAGGTGGTCATCCCTGCCGGCCAGACCGAAGCCGAGTACAAGGCCAAGGCTCAAGGTGATGACGTCTTCAAGGACGGCGACACCCTGAGCCTTGGCATCACCGATGCTGCAGTCGACGGCAAAGCCTTTGAGAACCTTGAACTGGGTGGTAACGCCTCAGTTCAGATCACCGACACCATCAGCGAAGTCGTCGCGACGCTCACCGCCGACAAGACCACCGTCACCGAAGGCGGCCAGATCACCTACACCGTGACCCTGACCAATGCCCAGGGCCTGTCGGTCACCGGCCACAATGGCCTGACCTTCACCCTGACCGATGGCACCAAGGTGACCATTCCGGCCGGCAGCGCCAGCGGCACCTTCACCATCACCGCACCGGACGACGTGTTCGTCGGCGGCCAGCCTTCGATCGTCAACAAGATCGAAGGCGTTAGCGGCGCAGACAACTTCGAGAAACTGACCCTCGGCGATAACACGATCACCACGACCGTGACCGATGAGCCGGGTACCGGCACGCCAGGTACCGATAACCAGGGTGACAAGGTCACCGTCACCATCGTCGGCAAAGGCGATGTCACCGAAGACCAGCAGCCGGCCTTCACCGTCAAGGTCAGCCAGAAGCTCGATCACGACCTGACCGTGACCCTGTCCAATGGCGACAAGGTGGTGATCCCGGCCGGTCAGACCGAAGCCGAGTACAAGGCCAAGGCCCAAGGCGATGACGTCTTCAAGGACGGTGACACCCTGACCGTTGGCATCACCGATGCCGCGGTCGACGGTAAAGCCTTCGAGAACCTGGAACTGGGCGGCAATGCCTCGGTTCAGATCACCGACACCATCAGCGAAGTCGTCGCGACGCTCACCGCCGACAAGACCACCGTCACCGAAGGCGGCCAGATCACCTACACCGTGACCCTGACCAATGCCCAGGGCCTGCCGGTCAACGGCCACAACGGCCTGACCTTCACCCTGACCGATGGCACCAAAGTCACCATCCCGGCAGGCAATGCCAGCGGTACCTTCACTATCACCGCACCGGACGACGTGTTCGTCGGCGGCCAACCGTCGATCGTCAACAAGATCGAGTCGGTTGCCGGTGGCGACAACTTCGAGAAGCTGACCCTCGGCGACAACTCGGTCACCACCACCGTGACTGACGAGCCAGGTACCGGCACGCCAGGTACCGATAACCAAGGCGACAAGGTCACCGTGACCATCGTCGGCAAAGGCGATGTCACCGAAGACCAGCAGCCGGCCTTCACCGTCAAGGTCAGCCAGAAGCTCGACCATGACTTGACCGTTACCCTGTCGAATGGCGACAAAGTCGTTATTCCGGCCGGCCAGACCGAAGCCGAGTACAAGGCCAAGGCCCAAGGTGATGACGTCTTCAAGGACGGCGATACCCTGACTGTCGGCATCACCGATGCTGCGGTCGATGGCAAGGCCTTCGAGAACCTGGAACTGGGCGGTAATGCTTCCGTCCAGATCACCGACACCATCAGTGAAGTGGTCGCGACGCTCACCGCCGACAAGACCACCGTCACCGAAGGCGGCCAGATCACCTACACCGTGACCCTGACCAATGCCCAAGGGCTGCCGGTCAATGGCCACAATGGCCTGACCTTCACCTTGACCGATGGCACCAAGGTCACCATTCCGGCCGGCAGCGCCAGCGGTACCTTCACCATCACCGCTCCAGACGATGTCTTCGTGGGTGGACAACCGACCATCACCAACAAACTGGAAGGTGTCACCGGCGCCGACAACTTCGAAAAACTGACTCTGGGTCAGGACGAAGTGAAGACCTCTGTCACCGACGAGCCGGGTACCGGCACTCCGGGCACCGACAACCAAGGCGACAAGGTCATCGTCACCATCGTCGGCAAGGGCGATGTCACCGAAGACCAGCAGCCGGCCTTCACCGTCAAGGTCAGCCAGAAGCTCGACCATGACTTGACCGTGACCCTGTCCAATGGCGACAAAGTCGTTATTCCGGCCGGCCAGACCGAAGCCGAGTACAAGGCCAAGGCCCAGGGCGACGACGTGTTCAAGGACGGCGATACCCTGACTGTCGGCATCACCGATGCTGCGGTCGATGGCAAAGCCTTCGAGAACCTTGAGCTGGGCGGCAACGCCTCGGTGCAGATCACCGACACCGTCAGTGAAGTCGTCGCGACCCTGACCGCCGACAAGACCACCGTCACCGAAGGCGGCCAGATCACTTACACCGTGACCCTGACCAATGCCCAAGGTCTGCCGGTCAACGGCCACAATGGCCTGACCTTCACCCTGACCGACGGCACCAAGGTCACCATCCCGGCCGGTAGCGCCAGTGGCACCTTCACCATTACCGCTCCGGACGACGTGTTCGTCGGCGGCCAGCCTTCGATCGTCAACAAGATCGAATCGGTTGCTGGTGGCGACAACTTCGAGAAATTGACTCTGGGTGATAACACGGTCACCACGAGCGTGACCGATGAGCCAGGCACCGGCACGCCGGGCACCGATAACCAGGGCGACAAGGTCACCGTCACCATCGTAGGCAAAGGCGATGTCACCGAAGACCAGCAGCCGGCCTTCACGGTCAAGGTCAGCCAGAAGCTCGACCACGACCTGACCGTGACCCTGTCGAATGGCGACAAAGTCGTCATTCCGGCCGGCCAGACCGAAGCAGAGTACAAGGCCAAGGCCCAGGGCGACGACGTGTTCAAGGACGGCGATACCCTGACCGTCGGTATCACCGATGCCGCCGTCGATGGCAAGGCCTTCGAGAATCTGGAAGTGGGTGGCAACGCCTCGGTGCAGATCACCGACACCATCAGTGAAGTCATCGCGACCCTGACCGCCGACAAGACCACCGTCACCGAAGGCGGCCAGATTACCTACACCGTGACCCTGACCAACGCCCAGGGTCTGTCGGTCACCGGCCATAACGGCCTGACCTTCACCCTGACCGATGGCACCAAAGTCACCGTTCCGGCCGGCAGCGCCAGCGGTACCTTCACCATCACCGCCCCGAGCGACGTATTCGTCGGCGGCCAGCCCTCGATTGTGAACAAGCTCGAAGGTGTCAACGGCGCGGACAACTTCGAGAAGCTGACGCTCGGCAAAGAGACACTCACCACCACCGTCACTGATGATCCGGATACCGGCAACAAGGTATCCGTCACCATCGTCAGCAACGGCGATGTCACCGAAGACCTGCCACCGTCCTTTACCGTCAAGGTCAACCAGAAGCTGGACCAGGACCTCACCGTCACCCTGAGCAATGGCGCCAAGGTGGTGATTCCGGCTGGCCAGACCCAGGTCGAGTACAAGGCGGATGCCCAGGGCGATGACGTCTTCAAGGATGGCAGCTCGCTGACTGTCGGCATCACTGATGCAGTCGTTGATGGCAAGACCTTCGAGAACCTCGAACTGGGTGGCAATGCCACCGTACAGATCACTGATACGGTCAGCGAAGTTGTCGCAACCCTCACCGCCGACAAGACCACCGTCTCCGAAGGCGGCCAGATCACTTACACCGTGACCCTGACCAATGCCCAAGGGCTGCCGGTCAATGGCCACAATGGCCTGACCTTCACCCTGACCGACGGCACCAAGGTCACGATTCCAGCTGGCAGCGCTAGCGGGACCTTCACCATCACGGCTCCGGACGACGTGTTCGTGGGTGGTCAACCGACCATCACCAACAAGCTGGAAGGCGTCACCGGCGCCGATAACTTCGAAAAACTGACCCTGGGTCAGGACGAAGTGAAGACCTCCGTCACTGACGAGCCAGGCACCGGCACGCCAGGTACCGATAACCAGGGCGACAAGGTCACCGTCACCATCGTCGGCAAGGGCGATGTCACCGAAGACCAGCAGCCAGCCTTCACCGTCAAGGTCAGCCAGAAACTGGACCATGACCTGACCGTCACCTTGTCGAATGGCGACAAGGTGGTCATCCCTGCCGGCCAGACCGAAGCCGAGTACAAGGCCAAGGCTCAAGGTGATGACGTCTTCAAGGACGGCGACAC
>NZ_JBFNXP010000033.1:0-4063 GCF_047501685.1 Pseudomonas sp. CAM1A
AAACGCAGACCGTCTTCCATTGCGATGGTCTTGATCAGAGTGACAGTCATCTGGATGTTGTCACCTGGCATTACCATTTCAACGCCTTCCGGCAGTTCGCAGTTACCGGTCACGTCAGTGGTACGGAAGTAGAACTGAGGACGGTAGCCCTTGAAGAACGGAGTGTGACGGCCGCCTTCTTCCTTCGACAGGACGTAGACTTCTGCGGTGAACTTGGTATGCGGCTTGACCGAACCTGGCTTGACCAGAACCTGGCCACGCTCAACGTCGTCACGCTTGGTACCACGCAGCAGAACGCCGCAGTTCTCGCCAGCACGACCTTCGTCCAGCAGCTTGCGGAACATCTCAACACCGGTGCAGGTGGTGGTCGTGGTGTCACGCAGACCAACGATTTCCAGGGCGTCTTGAACGCGGACGATACCACGCTCGATACGACCGGTAACAACGGTACCACGGCCCGAGATCGAGAATACGTCTTCGATCGGCATCAGGAACGGCTGGTCGATGGCACGAACTGGCTCAGGGATGTAGGCATCCAGAGTTTCTACCAGCTTCTTGACAGCGGTAGTGCCCATTTCGTTGTCATCTTTGCCTTCCAGCGCCATACGAGCCGAACCAATGATGATCGGGGTGTCGTCGCCTGGGAAGTCGTAGGTGGACAGCAGGTCGCGAACTTCCATCTCGACCAGTTCCAGCAGCTCAGCGTCGTCTACCAGGTCAGCCTTGTTCAGGAAGACCACGATGTACGGAACGCCAACCTGACGGGACAGCAGGATGTGCTCACGAGTCTGTGGCATCGGACCATCGGCGGCCGAGCAAACCAGGATCGCGCCATCCATCTGGGCAGCACCGGTGATCATGTTCTTCACGTAGTCAGCGTGACCTGGGCAGTCAACGTGAGCGTAGTGACGAATGTTCGAGTTGTACTCGACGTGCGCGGTGTTGATGGTGATACCGCGGGCTTTTTCTTCCGGAGCCGAGTCGATCTTGTCGAACTCAACGACGGCCGAACCGAAAACTTCGGAGCAAACGCGGGTCAGCGCTGCAGTCAGAGTGGTCTTACCGTGGTCAACGTGGCCGATAGTGCCGACGTTAACGTGAGGTAGCGAACGATCAAACTTTTCCTTAGCCATCGATACAGTCCTCCGCAGAAGAAATAGTCATACCGCTGATAAAACAAAGGCAGATATTTTCATATCTGCCTTGTTTATATGGAGCTCTTGAGCGGATTTGAACCGCTGACCTCACCCTTACCAAGGGTGTGCTCTACCAACTGAGCTACAAGAGCGAAACACTTTGTGCAACAACAGCAAACTTGGAGCGGGTAGCGGGAATCGAACCCGCATCATCAGCTTGGAAGGCTGAGGTTCTACCACTAAACTATACCCGCGGAGCTTGCGGCTCTCGCTAAAACTGGTGGAGGGAGAAGGATTCGAACCTTCGAAGCTCTCGCAACGGATTTACAGTCCGTCCCCTTTGGCCGCTCGGGAATCCCTCCAGATGTGGCCGGCATTCTATTTGGCTGCCGCCCCAGTGTCAAGCGTTTTTTCAAATTTTTTCAATCAAATCTGAAACTTAGCTACTTTGACACTGCCTCCAGATCTACCACCCAAGTGATGTTCCCTGTGAAGCGGGCGCCATTCTATCAAGCTATTCGGCAGTTGCAATACCCTCGCACAAAATAATTTTGTGTTTTAAGTCTTTGAAATCCTTGGAAAGAGTCGAGAGCACAGCCGGGTCCAGCAAACGCTCGCTTTCTGGGGCAACCTTGAGCCAGAGCCCCTCGGCACCCGGTAGCTGACCAACCACTGGCAGGGCAGCGATATCCAGACTGACCAGCCGCTGACGCAAGGCCTCGAGCTGCTCGGGCGCAGCCATCCCCCCAACCACCAGGCATTCGTCACGGCGCCGGGCGGGCGCCGCAACTCCGGTTTCGCGCAACAGGCGGATTTCCTGCTGGGAACCTTTGTACAACGCCAACGGGGCGACTTCCTTGACCTTCAGGGGAGCTTCCTGCTGATGCCACACGTAATAAAAGACGTTGAGCACAACCAACAGCAGAAACAACCAGCGCATAGTCAGTCACCTCAATTCAATGGACAGGCCATGGCCAAACCGACGAATACCAGGTCCGGCACGATCCGAGCCTTCGGCGCCGCCTCCTGCACCAAGGGCGCATCCCCACCGGTCAGAAAGACAGTGAAGTCCTCACCCCACATCGCCCTGGCCTGCTCGATCTGGGTACGGGCGAAGCCCTGGAGCATCAGCACACAACCACGCTCGACCGCCTCGACGGTCGAGCGCCCCGGTGCCAGGCTGTTCAGGGCACGCTCGGCCGACGCATCGTCATAGCGAATACGCCGGGTATGGGTACGCAACTGGCTACGCATCAGCGGCATGCCCGGGCAGATGTAGCCACCCAGGTGCTCACCATTGGCCGCGACGAAATCGGCCTTGGCCGCGGTGCCGAAATCGATGACCAGGCAAGCACGCCTGGCCAGGTGATAGGCGCCCAGCGCACCCAGCCAGCGGTCCATGCCCAGGCGCTGATAATCGTCATAGCCATTGCGCACGCCGGCCATTTCCTGCACAGGCTGGGCCACGTTTACCGCGACCCCGAACGAGGCCTGGATCAGCGCGCACAGCGATGAAGTTTCTTCTTCACTGCGTACACTGACCATGCGGCAACCAGTCAGACTCAGGCTCGAGAGCCCTGCGACAGCTGCGACCAATGCCTGATCGGAGTCCACGATGCCACCACCGTTGATGGTGGCGTCGGCGGCATGGATGACGCGCCACTTGATAAAGCTGTTTCCACAATCGAGCTCAAGAATCATCACGCAACCTCAGGCTCAGCTCGCCGCCGCTGAAGCTCTTCTCCACACCATCGACCTCGAGACGCAAGCCGCCCTGCCCATCCACCCCCAGCGCGACGCCTTCGATACGTGAAGTGCCCGCGACAAGCGAAACTTTACGCCCCTGCCACAGATGCGCCTGCTCCCATTCCTCCTGGAACGCAGCGAAACCATAGCGACGATGGCGACCAAGTTCGTGTTGCAACTGCTGGCTGAGCACCGCCACCAGGCGGTTGCGATCCACCAGCTGCCCAGCTTCGCTGCGCATCGAGGCCCATTGCTGATCGATCTGTTCGTTGCCCTGCATGTTTACATTGATACCAATACCCAGCACCACATGGCAGACGTCTGCAGGGTCCCCGACCAGCTCCAGGAGTATTCCGGTGATCTTGCGCCCGCCGGCAAGGACATCATTGGGCCACTTGAGTCCCACATCCTTCAGCCCGAACGCCTGCAGTGTACGCATTACCGCCAGGCCGACCACCAGGCTCAAGCCCTCGAGCTGACGCAGACCGCCATCGATGCGCAATACCAGGCTGTAATAGAGGTTTTCGGCAAAAGGACTGACCCACGGGCGCCCGCGACGACCGCGACCTGCACTCTGGCGCTCGGCCAGCACCAGAAACGGTGCAGCCTGCCCTTGCGCGACCAGCCTAAGCCCTTCGGCATTGGTGGAGTCGATGGTTTCGTGTATGAACACCGGCCATGGCTCGCCCTGGGAGAACCTGGCGATCGCCTGCGCTTCGAGCAGGTTCAACGGCGCCGCCAGCTGATAGCCGCGGCCACGGACCTTGTGAATGGTCAGGTTCAGTTCGCTCTCCAGGTGCTGCAGCTGCTTCCAAACGGCGCTGCGACTCACCCCAAGGGCGGCCCCCAGGGCTTCTCCGGAATGGAACCGGCCATCCTTGAGGAGGTTCAACAACTTCAGCATGCCAATCTCGACTCGGAATAAGGCTGGCATGATAGCCACGCCCCGAGGGCTTGCATAGGAAAAGGGCTACCGTTGCCACTGCAGACGACGAGCTCCTACAAGGGAGGGCGTTAACTTGCCAACAGCGCAAAAGACAAAACCCCTACCTGCTCGCGCAGATAGGGGTTTTGCGAAATGAATCTTGACGATGACCTACTCTCACATGGGGAAACCCCACACTACCATCGGCGATGCATCGTTTCACTGCTGAGTTCGGGATGGGATCAGGTGGTTCCAA
>NZ_JBFNXP010000034.1:0-3694 GCF_047501685.1 Pseudomonas sp. CAM1A
GGCAGTGCTGCAGTTCCACCATATCGTGCTCGACCATATCGCCATGCAGGCGGTGCAGGCCGAGCTGCGCGGCTACTTGCTGGGCCTGACCGAGCCGTTGCCGGCCTCGGTGCCGTACCGCAACTACGTGGCACAGGCGCGCCTGGGTGTCAGCGAGGCCGAGCACGAAATGTTCTTCCGTGCCCGCCTGGGCGATATCGACGAGCCGAGCCTGCCGTTCGGCCTGCGCGAGGTGCAGGGCGGAGGCCTGCCTCTCGATGAGGCCGAGGTGGCGTTCGACGGCGCCCGCTATGGCCGCCTGCGTGATCAGGCCCGCCAACTGGGGGTGAGCACCGCGAGCCTGGTGCACCTGGCCTGGGCGCGCCTGCTGGCGGTGGCCTGCGGCAAGGACCGCGTGGTGTTCGGCACTGTGCTGCTGGGCCGCCTGCAGGGCGGTGAGGGCAGCGAGCGGGCGCTGGGCATGTTCATCAATACCCTGCCGCTGCGGATCGACCTGGACGGGCTGGGCGTGCGCGAAGGTGTGCTGGCGACCCACCGCGAGCTGTCGGCGCTGCTGGTCCACGAGCACGCCTCGCTGGCCCTGGCCCAGCGCTGCAGCCAGGTGGCCGCACCGCTGCCGCTGTTCAGCGCCATGCTCAACTACCGGCAGAGCACCCGTATCGCGCCGCAGTCTCAAGCCTGGGAGGGCATCGAGATCCTGAGTAGCGAAGGGCGCAGCAACTACCCGTTGAACCTGAACGTCGATGATTTCGGTGATGGTCTGCGCCTGGCCGTGCAGGTGTCGGCCCAGGTGGGTGCGCAGCGGATCTGCGCGCAGATGCTGCAAGTGCTCGATGGCCTGCTGCTGGCGCTCGAACAGCATCCGCAGCAGGCGCTGAGCCGGTTGCCGGTGCTGAGTGCCGAGGAGCGGCGCCGAGTACTGATCGACTTCAACGACACACGGGTGGGCCACGACCTCGATCAGACCCTGCACGGGCTGATCGAGGCCCAGGTAATGCGTACCCCGGACGCCGTGGCGGTAAGGGCCGAGGAAGGTGAGCTGACCTATCGCCAGCTCGACGAGCAGGCCAATCGCCTGGCCCATCACCTGATCGCGCTGGGCGTGCAGCCCGACGACCGCGTGGCGATCTGCGTCGAGCGCGGGCTGTCGATGGTGGTCGGCCTGCTGGCCATTCTCAAGGCCGGTGGTGCCTATGTACCGGTCGACCCGGAGTACCCGGCCGAGCGCATCCGCCACATGCTCGATGACAGCGCGCCGCTGGCGGTGCTGGTGCACGGCGCCACCCGCGACGTGCCGCAGGCGAGCCAGGCGGTGCTGATCGACCTCGACCGGCCGACCTGGCAGGCGCAGCCGGCGCATGCCCCGCAGGTGTCCGGGCTGACCGCGCGGCACCTGGCCTACGTGATCTACACCTCCGGCTCCACCGGCCTGCCCAAGGGCGTGATGAACGAGCATGCCGGGGTGGTCAACCGCCTGCTGTGGATGCAGGACGCCTATCAGCTGGGCGCCGGCGACGTGGTGCTGCAGAAAACCCCATTCAGCTTCGACGTGTCGGTATGGGAGTTCCTCTGGCCGCTGCAGACCGGCGCGCGCCTGGTGATGGCGCGTCCGGGCGGGCACCGCGACCCCGAGTACCTGCGCGCGGTGATCCGTGACGAGCAGGTCAGCACCTTGCACTTTGTCCCGTCGATGCTCGATGTGTTCCTCGCCCACGGTGAGGTCCTGGCGCACCAGCTCAAGCGTGTGCTGTGCAGCGGCGAGGCCTTGCCCGGCAGCCTGGTAAGGCGTTTCCACGCACAACTGCCGACGGTCGAGCTGCACAACCTGTATGGCCCGACCGAGGCGGCGGTGGACGTCAGTGCCTGGCACTGCGTGACGGCGCCGGACAACACGCCGATCGGCAAGCCGATCGCCAATACCGCGCTGTACGTGCTGGACGCCCAGGGCCAGCCGGTGCCGCTGGGCGTGGCCGGCGAGCTGTACATCGGTGGCGTGCAGGTAGCGCGGGGCTATCTCAACCGCGAGCAACTGACCGCCGAACGCTTCCTCGATGACCCGTTCTCGCTGGGGGCCGGTGGCCGGATGTACCGCACCGGCGACCTGGCCCGCTACCTGGCCGACGGCAACCTGGAATACCTCGGTCGCAACGACGACCAGGTGAAGATCCGCGGCCTGCGTATAGAGCTGGGCGAGATCCAGGCTTGCCTGACCCGTATCGAAGGGGTCAAGGAGGCGGTGGTGCTGGCCCGCGAGCAGCGTTTGGTGGCGTACTACACCGGTGCCCTGCAGGCGTCGGACAGCTTGCGCTCGGCACTGCTGGGCCAGTTGCCGGAGTTCATGGTGCCGGCCTCGTTCACCCACCTCGAGGCACTGCCGCTGAGCCCCAACGGCAAGCTGGACCGCAAGGCGCTGCCGCAACCGGAAACCACGCAGCAGGTCTACGAGGCGCCGCAAGGCGAGGTCGAGACCCTGTTGGCGCAACTATGGCGTGAGTTGCTGGGCGTCGAACAGGTTGGTCGCCACGACAACTTCTTCGAACTGGGCGGCCACTCGCTGCTGGCCGTGACCCTGACCGCGCGCATGCGCCAAGCGGGTCTGGCGGCGGACGTGCGGGTGCTGTTCGGCCAGCCGACCCTGGCAGCGCTGGCGGCGGCGGTGGGCGGTGAAGTGATGCTGGAGGTACCGGCCAACCGAATCCCGGCGGGCTGCACACGCATTACCACTGAGATGCTGCCGCTGGCGCGCCTGGAGCAGACCGCGCTTGACAGCCTGGTGCAGCGGATTCCCGGTGGCGCGGCCAATATCCAGGACCTGTACGCCCTCGCGCCGTTGCAGCAGGGCATTCTCTACCACCACCTGGCCAGCGCCGAGGTCGACCCCTACGTGCTGCAACTGGGCTTCGCCTTCGCCGGCCAGGCCGAGCTGGAGGCCTTCGTCGCGGCGCTGAACCAGGTTATCGCCCGCCATGACATCCTGCGCACCAGCGTGCACTGGCAGGGGCTCGACGAAGCGGTGCAGGTGGTCTGGCGTGAAGCGCGCCTGGACATTCAGCCGGCACTGGACAACGTGCGCCTGGACCTGGGCCGCGCTCCGCTGATGCACCTGAGCAGCCATGTGGAACAGGGCCGCCTGCAGGCGACCCTGCTGCTGCACCATATCCTCCTCGACCATGCCGCGATGGAACTGCTGGTGGCCGAGGTCGGCGATGTGCTGCTGGGGCGCATGCCCGAGGGCGACAGCGTGCCGTACCGCACCTATGTGGCCCAGGCGCGCTTGCGCGACGACAGCCAGGCGCAGGAGGCGCTGTTCCGCGAACTGCTCGGCGATGTCGACGCGCCAACCGAAGTGTTCGGCCTGCGCGAGGCGTTGGGCGACGGCAGTCACGTGCTCGACCATCGCACACGCCTGGACGAGCCGTTGGCCCTGCGCCTGCGTCAGCAGGCCCGGGCGCTGGGGATCAGCGTCGCCAGCCTGGTGCACCAGGCCTGGGGCCAGGTGCTGGCACAGCTGTCCGGCCGCGAGGAGGTGGTGTTCGGCACCGTGTTGCTCGGTCGCCTGCAGGGCGGCGAAGGCGCCGAGCGGGCGCTGGGCATGTTCATCAACACCCTGCCGCTGCGGGTCAGCGTGGGAGCGATGGACGTAGTCGACGGCGTGCGCCTGACTCACCAACGCCTGGCGCGCCTGCTGGCCCAC
>NZ_JBFNXP010000035.1:0-3601 GCF_047501685.1 Pseudomonas sp. CAM1A
CTGAAACTCCTGCTGCCGCCCGGCGTGCAGCGCGCCGTGCTGCGCCTGAACAGCGCCAGCCAGTGGCTGTACAACGGCGTGCAACTGATCGAGCTGCAGGTGCAGATGAAGCTCAGCGAGTACTACGCCCTGCAGAGCGCGCACCTGCGCGAGCTGCAGCACACGGCCAGCGTGCAGGCCGCCAAGGCCCGCGAGCGCATGCTCCTGGGCCTGCGTGAACTCGATGAAGATGTGCGGGCAGCCAGGACTCGGGTACGGCCGATCATCCAGAACGGCCTGCTGAGCCTGGCGGTGCTCGACCCGAAGCTGGCGCACAGCGTCATCACCGTCAGCGTCTGGGTCGAGGGCACCGCCGACGTGCTGCACAAGCGCCTGGCCCAGGAGGCAAGCCTGCGCGTCAACCAGCTCAGCGACGCCGCGCAGATCAGCCTGGTCAACCTCTCGGTCGCCGCGGGCACGCTGGATGCCAACGCACGCCAACTGCTCCACGGCCTGCGCATTACCTCGAAGCAGGCCACCCAGCTGGTACGCACCAGTTTTACCGGTTTGCGCGGGGTGGCGAGCAGCTGGGAACTGCTGCTGGCACTGGGCGGCTTGTACCTGACCCATGACAGCCTGGCGAAGAATCTGGAAAAGGCGGAAATCGAGATCGGCGAAAAATCCAGGGAAGCGGTGATGGCGTTGCATGGGGCCAAGCTGGCGATCCTTGGCGGTGGGATCGAGGCGCTGGGCCTGATCATCAGGGCCGGCGCCACGCAGATCAATAGCAGGATACCCATGACGCCTGCGGGGACGGCCCGGATGGCCACGACCATCAAGATGGGGCGGACAACCGTCAGGATAGGTGCCGTCATGGGCGCCGTAGCCGGTATTTACGATACGGCGCAAGCGGTCTTTGCCTTAAAGCGAACATGGGTGAATGGAGACGAAAGCGCCATGTACGCTTATAAATTTACAGTAGCATTATCGATTGCCGGAGCATTTTATTCCGTCTATGCAGTATTTAGTCCAGCACTGATAGGCCCCTTAGGCATAGCAATCATCCTTGCTACGGCTGCGTACGGTGCTAGCAATTGGGCAGCAAACAGAGAATCGAACCCACTAGAGCGTTGGGCAAGGCGGTGTTATTTCGGCAAAGCCAATGAAAGCCCTGCCATTAATTGGGATTACCCCGAACATGCGGATATCGCTTTTGCAGCATTAAACGCCGCCACATTAGGTGTTGAAGCGGGTCTGAAATTCGAAACCCAAAGAGCCGACCCCACGCTCACAGCTAAAATCGGATGGATTGCCCAGGCAGCCACCGTTCAAAAGCTGACGTTCAAGATTTTGCTACCCAATATTAATGTTTCAAGCTACAGCTATCACTGGACCTTGACCGTTCATCGACATGGCGATGGGGTTCCTTCCAACTACACAAGCGGAGAAACAATCGCCACAGGATCCCATGCGGTTGTACACCCGTTGCCAACCTCACAAAAAAAGCCCTCGTCACGCCTCTCTCACAAAGTGAAAGACTACAGAACAGATACCCTCAGTCAAAAAGCCAGCAAACAAACTGCAGCGTTGCACTCCGGCGACTCCACGACCACCGAGTTCATAACCGGCCATATAGAACTCACCCCAAGCCTTGGCAGGCACAGCATACAGGCTGCAACGTTAAACGTCACTTACTGGCCAGATCGTAATTCCGCAGAGGCCTATGCAAACCTGGAAGTCCTAGAGACCAATAAATGAGCACCTCCAATGAAAACTTACATGAGCGTATTCTAGGCTGGAAGTATGACCTACCCCTCCCCAATGAGAAACCTACGCAGAAACTCAACGCAGCCTTACTACCACCCACACCAAACAAAATAAATGAAACCTACATGGAGGTACCCAGATCCTCACTAAGAGTTAGAGGTATCGGCCTCATCGGCGGAAGCATAGTGCTGCTGACAGGGCTACTACCAATACTATTTTTAATATACATAACGGCATTCGAAAGGGGGAGAATCGAACTGGATTTCACCATAATAAGCCTAACCGCACTGATAGCCATCTATTGGTTAACCATTCCTATCGTACGTTTAGACGTTGAACTACCGCGCGACGAGCCGATCCGCTTCAACCGACTCCGACAAAAAGTTTACTTTTACGAGTACAAACAAGACAAGGTTCGAATATTCAGCAAAAAGCACTGGGGGGTACGCCCTGTCGTTTACAACTGGAGCGACCTCATCGCCGAGGTCTATAGCCTTTATGCCCCGATGGGCAACGGCGGACTCGTTGAGAATATCGTCATCGCAGTACGCAAGACAGGTACCAACGAAATAATCGACCGCCTGTTCTTTAGTCATGATATTGAGGATGGCAAGCAATATTGGGAGATCATCAGACTGTTCATGCAACAAGGCCCTGACGCCCTTCCCACCTTTGCTCGCCCGCCCCGCGACTGGGACAATGACTTCGAACTGACCCCCATTCGCCGATTCGCTCCCAGGGTGCAATGGCCTGAAGCGATGGACCGTGAGTCCCGTACCGGCCCTACAGCAGGAGAGTCGCTCTGAAGCCAGCTTGCTCTTTCAGATCACTGGCTCGAATGCCCGCCACATGACACAGGCGTAATGAAAACGAGTTTCGAGATCAACCGTACATTTCCTGGAAAATTATTAATGACTATCACCGATGTAACTCTTCCTCGTCATGGCCCAGGCTGGAAATATGACCTACCCCTACCCAATGAGGCACCGACACAAAAAGCCAATCCCACTAAGCTACCACCCACACCAAACCAAATAAACGAAACCTACATAGAAGTACCAAGAACCTCATTAAGACTCAGGGGGATTTTTAGCATAGCCTTGAGTATAGCGCTACTACCCGGCCTCCCTCTAACACTAGCCTTTATATATGATGCAATATTCAACATCAACGATATGGGAGTGGATTTCCTCCTAGCTGGACTTGGTCTGATCACAGCAATCTATTGGATCACTCTACCTTATGCACGCATAGATATTGAGCTACCACGCAACGAACCAATCCGTTTCAATCGACTCAGGCAAAAAGTCTATTTTTATGAATATCGATTTGATCGCATCCACATTTTCAGCCGAAAGAGATGGGGTGTACGCCCCGTAGCCTACGACTGGAAAGACCTTATCGCCGAAGCCTGTAGTGTCTACGCCCCCATGGGCAATGGCGGACTCGTCGAGAACGTTCTTATTGCAGTCCGTAAACCTGGTACGGACGAAATCATCGACCGTCTTTTCTTCACCCATGATATCGAGGAAGGCAAACAATACTGGGAACTCATCAGACTGTTCATGCAACAGGGCCCCGACGCCCTTCCCACCTTCGTTCGCCCGCCCCGCGATTGGGACAATGACTTCGAACTAACCCCCATTCGCCGACTAGCCCCAAGAGTGCAATGGCCGGAAGCAATAGACCGTGAGTCCCGTACCGGCCCTGCCGCAGGAGAACACACATGAAACCGGTCGTCCTTGTAGGCCACCTGCACGAGTGCCCGCTGCATGGCGCGGGTGTGGTGGAAACCGGCAGTGAAACCTATCAGTTCAATGGCAAACCCGTTGCCCGAGTCGGGGACCGTATCAGC
>NZ_JBFNXP010000036.1:0-3109 GCF_047501685.1 Pseudomonas sp. CAM1A
CAAATTGCTTGGGTGTTATATGGTCAAGCCTCACGGGCAATTAGTATTGGTTAGCTCAACGCCTCACAGCGCTTACACACCCAACCTATCAACGTCGTAGTCTTCGACGGCCCTTCAGGGAGCTCAAGGCTCCAGTGAGATCTCATCTTGAGGCAAGTTTCCCGCTTAGATGCTTTCAGCGGTTATCTCTTCCGAACATAGCTACCCGGCAATGCCACTGGCGTGACAACCGGAACACCAGAGGTTCGTCCACTCCGGTCCTCTCGTACTAGGAGCAGCCCCTCTCAAATCTCAAACGTCCACGGCAGATAGGGACCGAACTGTCTCACGACGTTCTAAACCCAGCTCGCGTACCACTTTAAATGGCGAACAGCCATACCCTTGGGACCGGCTTCAGCCCCAGGATGTGATGAGCCGACATCGAGGTGCCAAACACCGCCGTCGATATGAACTCTTGGGCGGTATCAGCCTGTTATCCCCGGAGTACCTTTTATCCGTTGAGCGATGGCCCTTCCATACAGAACCACCGGATCACTAAGACCTACTTTCGTACCTGCTCGACGTGTGTGTCTCGCAGTCAAGCGCGCTTTTGCCTTTATACTCTACGACCGATTTCCGACCGGTCTGAGCGCACCTTCGTACTCCTCCGTTACTCTTTGGGAGGAGACCGCCCCAGTCAAACTACCCACCATACACTGTCCTCGATCCGGATAACGGACCTGAGTTAGAACCTCAAGGTTGCCAGGGTGGTATTTCAAGGATGGCTCCATGAGAACTGGCGTCCCCACTTCAAAGCCTCCCACCTATCCTACACAAGCAAGCTCAAAGTCCAGTGCAAAGCTATAGTAAAGGTTCACGGGGTCTTTCCGTCTAGCCGCGGATACACTGCATCTTCACAGCGATTTCAATTTCACTGAGTCTCGGGTGGAGACAGCGCCGCCATCGTTACGCCATTCGTGCAGGTCGGAACTTACCCGACAAGGAATTTCGCTACCTTAGGACCGTTATAGTTACGGCCGCCGTTTACCGGGGCTTCGATCAAGAGCTTCGCTTGCGCTAACCCCATCAATTAACCTTCCGGCACCGGGCAGGCGTCACACCCTATACGTCCACTTTCGTGTTTGCAGAGTGCTGTGTTTTTAATAAACAGTCGCAGCGGCCTGGTATCTTCGACCGGCGTGGGCTTACGCAGCAAGTGCTTCACCCTCACCGGCGCACCTTCTCCCGAAGTTACGGTGCCATTTTGCCTAGTTCCTTCACCCGAGTTCTCTCAAGCGCCTTGGTATTCTCTACCTAACCACCTGTGTCGGTTTGGGGTACGGTTCCCAGTTATCTGAAGCTTAGGAGCTTTTCTTGGAAGCATGGCATCAACCACTTCGTCGCCTAATGRSMACTCGTCATCAGCTCTCGGCCTTGARATCCCGGATTTGCCTAAGATYTCAGCCTACCACCTTAAACTTGGACAACCAACGCCAAGCTGGCCTAGCCTTCTCCGTCCCTCCATCGCAATAACTGGAAGTACAGGAATATTAACCTGTTTTCCATCGACTACGCTTTTCAGCCTCGCCTTAGGGACCGACTAACCCTGCGTCGATTAACGTTGCGCAGGAAACCTTGGTCTTTCGGCGTGCGAGTTTTTCACTCGCATTGTCGTTACTCATGTCAGCATTCGCACTTCTGATACCTCCAGCAAGCTTCTCAACTCACCTTCACAGGCTTACAGAACGCTCCTCTACCGCATCAYCWWAAGRTGATACCCGTAGCTTCGGTGCATGGTTTGAGCCCCGTTACATCTTCCGCGCAGGCCGACTCGACTAGTGAGCTATTACGCTTTCTTTAAAGGGTGGCTGCTTCTAAGCCAACCTCCTAGCTGTCTAAGCCTTCCCACATCGTTTCCCACTTAACCATGACTTTGGGACCTTAGCTGACGGTCTGGGTTGTTTCCCTTTTCACGACGGACGTTAGCACCCGCCGTGTGTCTCCCATGCTCGGCACTTGTAGGTATTCGGAGTTTGCATCGGTTTGGTAAGTCGGGATGACCCCCTAGCCGAAACAGTGCTCTACCCCCTACAGTGATACATGAGGCGCTACCTAAATAGCTTTCGAGGAGAACCAGCTATCTCCGAGCTTGATTAGCCTTTCACTCCGATCCACAGGTCATCCGCTAACTTTTCAACGGTAGTCGGTTCGGTCCTCCAGTCAGTGTTACCTAACCTTCAACCTGCCCATGGATAGATCGCCCGGTTTCGGGTCTATACCCAGCGACTAAAGCGCCCTATTAAGACTCGCTTTCGCTACGCCTCCCCTATTCGGTTAAGCTYGCCACTGAATATAAGTCGCTGACCCATTATACAAAAGGTACGCAGTCACCCAACAAAGTRGGCTCCCACTGCTTGTACGCATACGGTTTCAGGTTCTATTTCACTCCCCTCTCCGGGGTTCTTTTCGCCTTTCCCTCACGGTACTGGTTCACTATCGGTCAGTCAGTAGTATTTAGCCTTGGAGGATGGTCCCCCCATGTTCAGACAAAGTTTCTCGTGCTCCGTCCTACTCGATTTCACTGGCAAGAGATTTTCGTGTACGGGGCTATCACCCACTATGGCCGCACTTTCCAGAGCGTTCCACTAATCTCAAACCAGCTTAAGGGCTGGTCCCCGTTCGCTCGCCACTACTAAGGGAATCTCGGTTGATTTCTTTTCCTCAGGGTACTTAGATGTTTCAGTTCCCCTGGTTCGCCTCTTGCACCTATGTATTCAGTACAAGATAACCAGCTTATGCTGGCTGGGTTCCCCCATTCAGAGATCTCTGGATCACAGTCTGTTTGCCGACTCCCCAAAGCTTATCGCAGGCTACCACGTCTTTCATCGCCTCTGACTGCCAAGGCATCCACCGTATGCGCTTCTTCACTTGACCATATAACCCCAAGCAATCTGGTTATACTGTGAAGACGACATTCGCCGAAAATTCGCACGTCGCTCTTTCGAGCAGAACTCACAAATTTTACCTTAGCCTGATCCACCAGCAGTGAAACTGGTGTTCAGTCTATTTCTATCACATATCCGAATTTTTAAAGAACGATCTGACAAAAGTCAGAAATCAACATTCATCG
>NZ_JBFNXP010000037.1:0-3886 GCF_047501685.1 Pseudomonas sp. CAM1A
TGGCGCGCCGGCAGGTCCGGCTGCGGCAGCGCCTTGCGGTCCAGCTTGCCGTTGGGGGTCAGCGGCAAGGCGTCGAGCGCCATGAACAGCGCCGGCACCATGTACTCGGGCAGTTGCCCCAGCAGCGCCTCGCGCAGGGCCTCGGCGGGCGGCACATCGCCGGTGACATAGGCCACCAGACGCGGACCGGCCGGCTGGGCGTCGTGCACCAGCACCACGGCTTCGCGCACCCCGGCAACCCGGGTGAGGCAAGCCTCGATCTCGCCCGGCTCGATACGCAGGCCGCGCAGCTTGATCTGGTGGTCGGTACGGCCAAGGAACTCGAGGCTGCCGTCAGGGCGCTGGCGCACCAGGTCGCCACTGCGGTACAGGCGCTCGCCGTCGACGAACGGGCTGGCGATAAAGCGCTCGGCCTGTTGCTCCGGCAACCCCAGGTAGCCGCGCGTCACCCCGGCACCGCCGATGTGCAGCTGGCCGGCGACCCCCAGCGGCACGGGCTGGTCGTGGGCATCGAGCACGTACAAACGGGTGTTGTCGATCGGCCGGCCAATCGGCAGCGCGCCAGGCGTCAATGGATCCTGCGGGTGCAAGGTGCAGACGCTGCAATCGACCGTGGTTTCGGTCGGGCCGTAGACGTTGTGCAACCGTACCCGTGGCAGGCGCTCGCGCACCTGGCGCACCAGGGCCTCGGTCAGTTCGCCGCCACCGCAGACGATATCGGTGAGGCTGGCGCAGGCCGCGCTGGCGCCGTGCTCGAGGAACTGCWGCAGCAGCGCCGGCACGAACTGCACCACGCCGACTTGCCGCCGTTCGATCAGCTCGGCCAGGTATTGCGGGTCACGCTGGCCGTCCGGCTTGGCCAGCACCAGGCGCAGCCCGCTGCACAGCGGCCAGAACAGCTCCCACACCGAGGCGTCGAAGCTCACCGGGGTCTTGTGCAGCACCGCGCCCTCGCTCGGGAACAGCCCGGCGCTCCAGTGCACCAGGTTGACCACGTTGCGGCGTCGAAGCTCACCGGGGTCTTGTGCAGCACCGCGCCCTCGCTCGGGAACAGCCCGGCGCTCCAGTGCACCAGGTTGACCACGTTGCGATGCTCGACCATCACCCCCTTGGGCAGGCCGGTGGAACCGGAGGTGTAGATCACATACGCCAGGTTGGCGGCGCTCAGGCCCGGCACCTGCGGGTCGCTGTCCGGCTGTTCGGCCCAGCACGGTTGATCGAGATCGACCTGCGGCACCGCCGCCTCGCCAACCAGCGCCCGGGTGCTTTGTTGCACCAGCAGCGCCCGTGGCTGGCTGTCGACCAGCATGTGGCGAATGCGTTCGGCCGGGTAGTCCGGGTCCAGCGGCACATAGGCGCCACCGGCCTTGAGGATCGCCAGCAAGCCGACCACCAGCGGCAGGCCGCGCTCGACGCAGATCGCCACCCGGTCGTCGGGCTGCACGCCCAGCGCGATCAGGTGATGGGCCAGGCGGTTGGCCTCGGCGTTGAGCTGCCCATAGCTGAGTTCACCTTGCTCGGCGCTGAGCGCAACATCTTCAGGCGCACGCAGGACTTGAGCCTCGAACAGCCCCTGGAGCGTCAGGGTCAGGTCGTGGGGCTGCGCCGTACGGTTGAAATCGTGCACCAGTTGGTGGCGTTCCTCGGCCGAGAGCACCGGCAGTTGCAGCAGCCCTTGCCGCGGCTGCTGAGCCAAGCCTTCGGCCATGGCCTCCAGCACCCGCCGCATCTGCTCGCAGACCCGCTGGGCACCAATGCTCGCCGGGGTCATCGCGACCAGGCGGAAGCCTTCCCCCATATCGTCCACGCTCAGGCTCAGCGGATAGTTGCTGCGCTCGGTACTGTCCAGGGTCTCGATGCCCTGCAGGGCCAGGCGCCGGTCGTCGTCCGCCTGGCTGCCGTGGCGGTAGTTGAGCATGGCACTGAACAGCGGTGCCGGGGCCGGCACGCCGCTGCAACGCTGGGCCAGGGCCAGTGAGGCATGCTCGTGGGCGAGCAAGGCGCTCAGGCGCTGCTGGGTCTGGCGCACCGCGTCGTGCAGGTCGAGGCCGGCCAGGTCCAGGCGCAGCGGCAAGGTGTTGATGAACATGCCCAGGGCTTGTTCCGCTCCAGCGCCGCCCTCCAGGCGACCGAGCAGCACGGTGCCGAACACCACGCTGTCGCGGCCGCTGGCGGCGGCCAGCAGGCGGGCGTAGGCCAGGTGGAACAGGCTGGCGACACTGATACCCCGTTGCCGGGCCTGCTGGCGCAGGCCACTGGCCAGGGTTTCGTCCAGCCACAGCTGGGCCTCTTCGATGCCGAGGCCGTCGACCTGCACATCGGCCAGGCCGAACGGCAGGGTCGGCTCGTCGATATCGCCCAGCTGGGCGCGGAAGAACGTTTCGTGCTCGGCCTGGCTGACACCCAGGCGCGCCTGGGCCACATAGTTGCGGTACGGCGCGCCCTGTTCAGCGGGCACCGGCGCGCCTTGCAGGTAGCCCAGCAGTTCCGCGCCGATGATTTCCAGGGCGGTATGGTCGAGAACGATATGGTGGAACTGCAGCAGCGCCTCGATGCGCGAACTGCCGGCATCGTTGCGGTACAACAGGCGAATCAGCGGCGCCTGGGCCAGGTCGAGGTGGTGCAGGTCTTGCCCGTCCAGCGGCGCGACCAACAGCGGCGCCTCGCGCCAGACCACCTGCAGCGGCTGCGCCAGGCCTTCCCACAGCACCGAGGTACGCAGCACGTCGTGACGGGCGATGACCTTGCCCAAGGCATCGATGAAGGCGTGCAGGCGGTCACGGCTGGCGAAGGCCATGCGCGACTGCAGCACATAGGGGTCGTGCTCCGGTGAGCTGAGGTGATGGTAGAGGATGCCCTCCTGCAACGGCGCCAGCGGGTAGATGTCCTGCACGTTGGCGGCACCGCCCGACACCGTGGCGACGATGCGCTCGATGGCGGCAGGCTCCAGCGCCACCAGCGACAGCATGTCCGGGGTGATCTGGGTGCAGCCGGCCGGGATGCGGTTGGCCGGGACCTCGACCAGGCGGCCATGGCCCAGGGTCGCCGCCAGCGCCGCTACCGTCGGCTGGCCGAACAGGGTGCGCACGTCGGCCGGCAAGCCGGCCTGGCGCAAGCGCGCGGTGAGGCTCACGGCCAGCAGCGAGTGACCGCCCAGTTCGAAGAAGTTGTCGTGGCGACCGACCTGTTCGATACCCAGGACTTCAGCCCAGATCGCGGCCATGACCTCCTCGGTCGCGCCGGTCGGCGCGACGTAGGCCTGGCGTGCCAGGGCCGAGGGTTCAGGGTCCGGCAGCGCCTTGCGGTCCAGTTTGCCGTGGCTCGTCAGCGGCAGCTCGTCCAGGCGGACGAAGGCCTGCGGTATCAAGTGCCCCGGAAGGTTGGCTTGCAGCCCTTGGCGCAAGGTGTCGAGATCAACCGTAGCGGCTTCGGTGAACCAGGCCAGCAGACGCTCGTCGCGCACCAGCACCACGGCATCAGCGATACCCGGCTGGGCCTTCAGCGCCGCTTCGATCTCGCCCAGCTCGACCCGCACACCGCGGATCTTCACCTGGTCGTCGTTGCGGCCCTGGTAGTCCAGCGTGCCGTCGGCATTCCAGCGCACCAGGTCGCCCGTGCGGTACATCCGCCCGCCGTTGAACGGATCGTCGAGGAAGCGTTCGGCAGTCAGCTCAGGGCGGTTGAGGTAGCCCCGAGCAACCTGCCCGCCACCGATGTACAGCTCGCCCGTCACGCCGACCGGCACCGGCTGGCATTGCTCATCCAGTACATAGACGCGAGTGTTGGCGGTCGGCTTGCCGATATGCAGCGCGCCGCCCGGTTGCAGTTGCCCCGACGTCGCCACCACGGTGGTCTCGGTCGGGCCGTAGTTGTTGACCAGCGCAAA
>NZ_JBFNXP010000038.1:0-2519 GCF_047501685.1 Pseudomonas sp. CAM1A
CCGGACTACATGGTCCCAAACTACATGGTCCCAACGCACTTCCTGGTGCTGGAACAGTGGCCACTGACGGCCAACGGCAAGCTGGACCGCAAGGCCCTGCCCAAGCCGGATGCCAGCCAGCTGCAACAGGGCTACGTGGCCCCGCGCACGGCGCTGGAACAGCAGCTGGCGGCGATCTGGGTCGAGGTGCTGAAGGTCGAGCAAGTCGGCCTGCACGACAATTTCTTCGAACTCGGCGGCCATTCGTTGCTGGCTACCCAGGTCACCTCGCGGATCCGCCAGCGCCTGAATGTGGAAGTGTCGCTGCGCAGCCTGTTCGAGTCCGCCGACCTGCAAGCCTTCGCCCAGGCCGCCAGCCAAGGCGCGGCCAGCCAGGCACCAGCGTTCAGCGTCGTGGACCGCAACCAGCCGCTGGCCTTGTCCTACGCCCAGCAACGCCAGTGGTTCCTCTGGCAGCTGGAACCGGCCAGCGCCGCTTATAACATCCCTTCGGCCCTGCGCCTGCAAGGTGAGCTGGATATCGAGGCACTGCGCAGCAGCTTCGCCGCGCTGATCGCCCGACATGAGACTCTGCGCACTACCTTCCATCAGGAGGATGAACAGGCCTGGCAACGCATCCATGCCGCAGGTGATTTCGACCTGCCGGTCGAGACGGTGGCAAGCGAGGCGCTTCAGGCGCGGGTTGCGCAGGAGACCGCGCAGCCGTTCGACCTGGAACACGGCCCGCTGCTGCGCGCCCGCCTGCTGCGCCTGGCCGCCGACGAGCATGTGCTGGTACTGACCCTGCACCATATCGTCGCCGATGGCTGGTCGATGCCGATCATGGTCGATGAAGTCATGCGTCTGTATGCCGGGTACCGTCAGGGCGCCGAGGCACAACTGCCGGCCCTGGTGTTCCAGTACGCCGATTATGCCGCCTGGCAACGCCAATGGATGGCGGCGGGCGAGCAGGCTCGCCAGCTGGACTACTGGCGCCAGCAACTGGGCAACGAGCAACCGCTGCTGGAGTTGCCTACCGACCGTCCGCGGCCCTTGCAGCAGAGCCACGCCGGCGCCCGCCTGGATATCGGTCTGGAGCATGAGCTGGTCGAGGCCCTCAAGGCTACCGCGCGGCAACAGGGCGTGACCCTGTTCATGCTGTTGCTGGCCTCGTTCCAGACGCTGCTGCACCGCCTCAGTGGTCAATCGCAGGTGCGCGTCGGCGTCCCGGTCGCCAACCGCAACCGGGCCGAGACCGAGGGCCTGATCGGTTTCTTCGTCAACACCCAGGTGCTCAAGGCCGAGTTCGTCCCGCAAACCACCTTCGCCGGGTTGCTGCAACAGGTCAGGCATACCGCCGTGCAGGCCCAGGCGCATCAGGACCTGCCGTTCGAGCAACTGGTCGAGGCGCTGCAGCCCGAGCGCAGCATGAGCCACAGCCCGCTGTTCCAGGTATTGTTCAACCACAAGGCTGAAAGCCTTGGCATGAGCCGGGAGCTGCCGGGGCTGCGGATCGAAGGGCTGGGTTGGGAAGACCGCAGCACCCAGTTCGATCTGGTCCTGAACACGGTCGAGCACGACGCGGGGTTGAGCGCGATCCTGACCTACGCCACTGCACTGTTCGATCCGGCCACTGCCGAGCGTCTGGGTAGGTACTGGCGCAATCTGTTGCAGGGCATCTGCCAGGACAGCGCCCAACGCGTGGCGCAGTTGCCGTTGCTCGATGCGCTCGAGTTGGATGAGTGGCAAACGAATGTACAGCGTTACCCAAGCACCGAGTGCGCTCACGCGCTGATCGAGCAGCAGGCGGCGCGCACGCCTGAAGCAATCGCCGTGACCTTCGTCGGGCAGTCGTTGAGCTATGACCAGCTCAACCGCCGCGCCAACCGCCTGGCACACAAGCTGCGCGCGCAGGGCGTGGGGCCGGATGTGCTGGTGGGTATCGCGGTCGAGCGCGGTTTCGAGATGATCGTCGGCCTGCTGGCGATCCTCAAGGCCGGGGGCGCCTATGTGCCGCTGGACCCGGAGTACCCGCAGGATCGCCTGAGCTACATGATGGAAGACAGCGGCATTCAGTTGCTGCTGACTCAAGACCATTTGCTGGCCGGCCTGCCGGTGCCGGCGCACGTGCGTAGCCTGAAGCTGGAAGATGATCTCACCGGCTACAGCGACGAAAACCCCGAGCACCTGACCCAACCAGACAACCTGGCCTATGTGATCTACACCTCGGGCTCCACTGGTAAGCCAAAAGGTACGCTGCTGCCGCACCACAACCTGCTGCGGCTGTTCAAGGCCACCGATGCCTGGTTCGGCTTCGGTGCGCAGGATGTGTGGACGCTGTTCCACTCGTACGCCTTCGACTTCTCGGTATGGGAGATCTTCGGTGCGCTGCTGCATGGCGGTCGCCTGGTGATCGTGCCGCGTGAAGTGACCCGTTCGCCGGAAGACTTCCATCAGCTGCTGGTGGAGCAGGGCGTGACCGTGCTCAACCAGACTCCATCGGCGTTCAAGCCGCTGATGCGCGTGGCCTGTGACAGTGC
>NZ_JBFNXP010000039.1:0-1946 GCF_047501685.1 Pseudomonas sp. CAM1A
CCGGTCGGGCAGCGCGTGGTCGCCGTCCTGCACTTCCATCACCTGGCCCTGGACCACACGGCGATGGAGGTGATCGTCCATGAGCTGCAGGCGATCCTGTCCGGTCGCCAGCACCTGTTGAGCGCCCCCGTGCCGTACCGCACCTACGTCGCTCAGGTACGCCTGGGCGCCGCCGAGGCGGGGCACGAGGCGTTCTTCCGCGACATGCTCGGCGATGTCGACGAGCCGACCCTGCCCATGGGTCTGGCCGATGTGCAGGGCGATGGGCGCGATATCGAGGAGGCGCGCCTGCCGCTGGAGCCGGCCTTGTCGCGCCGGGTGCGCGAGCAGGCGCGCACACTTGGGGTCAGTGCCGCGAGCCTGATGCACCTGGCCTGGGCCCGCGTGGTCGGCGTGCTGGCGGGGCGTCACGACGTGGTGTTCGGCACCGTGCTGATGGGCCGCCTGCAGGGCGGCGAGGGCGCCGACCGGGCGTTGGGAGTGTTCATCAATACCTTGCCGTTGCGCATCGATACGGCCAATGGGGCCAGTGACGCGGTGCGGCTCACCCACCAGCGGCTGTCGGCGTTGCTCGGCCACGAACATGCTTCGCTGGCCCTGGCTCAGCGTTGCAGCGGTGTGCCGGCTTCGGCGCCGCTGTTCAGCGCCTTGCTCAACTACCGCCATAGCCCGACGGACCGGGACGATGTGGATGCCGCCAGCTTCCAGGGCATGCATCAGCTGGGCGGTGAAGAGCGCAGCAACTACCCGCTGACCCTGAGCGTGGACGACCACGGCGAAGGCTTCAGCCTGAGCGTGCTGGCCCAGCTGGGGATCGGTGCCGAACGGGTCGCAGGTTGGATGACCTCTGCCGTGAGCCAGCTGATCCAGGCATTGGAGCAAGGTGGCGCGGCACAGGTAGACAGGCTGCCCATCCTCGACGGTACTCAGCGACGCGAGGTGCTCGAAGGTTTCAATGCCACGGCCATGGACTACCCACAAGGTCAGACCGTGCACGCACTGGTCGAGGCCCAGTCGACTGAAGCGCTGGCCGTGGTGCAGGGCGAACAGCGCCTGAGCTATGGCGAGCTCAACCAGCGCGCCAACCGCCTGGCTCATCACCTGATCGAGCGTGGTGTGATCCTGGGCGACCGCGTGGCGCTGTGCCTGGACCGCGGCCCGCAACGGCTGGTGGCGATGCTGGCCGTGCTCAAGGCCGGCGCGGCGTATGTGCCGGTCGATCCGGGCTATCCGGCGGAGCGCATTGCCTATCTGCTCTGTGACAGTGCGCCGGCGCTGGTGCTGGTCGAGTCGGCGACCGAAGCGTTGGTAGGCGATGTTGCCAAGGCTGTGCTGGATGATGAAGCTTGGGCCGATCAGCCCACCAGCAATCCTGTGGTTACAGGGCTGGACGAGCATCAGCTGGCCTATGTGATCTACACCTCCGGTTCCACCGGGCAGCCCAAAGGGGTGATGGTCGAGCACCGCACCCTGGCCAACCTGGTTCACTGGCATTGCCAGGCCTTCGAGCTGGGCGCGGGCAGCCACACCTCCAGCGTCGCCGGCTTCGGCTTCGACGCCATGGCCTGGGAAGCCTGGCCGGCGCTGTGCGCCGGGGCAGTGCTGCACCTGCCGCCAGCGTCCATCGGCGGCGAGCATGTCGATGAGCTGCTCGACTGGTGGCTGGAGCAGCCGCTGCAGGTCAGCTTCCTGCCGACGCCGGTCGCCGAGCAGGCGCTGCGCCGCGAACGCCAGCACCCGACCCTGCGCACGCTGCTGGTCGGTGGTGATCGCCTGCGCCAGTTCGACCGTGATCCAGGCTTTGCGCTGGTCAACAACTACGGCCCGACCGAGACCACCGTGGTGGCGACGTCGGGGCAACTGCAACCGGGCGGCGCGCTGCATATCGGCAAGCCGACCGCCAACACTCGCGTCTATGTACTGGATGAGCAATGCCAGCCGGTGCC
>NZ_JBFNXP010000005.1:0-261043 GCF_047501685.1 Pseudomonas sp. CAM1A
AGCAGCAAATCGTTACCTGAACCACCGGTAATGACGTTGGCACTGGCGTTGCCATAGCCGGTGAAGGCGGCGGCGCCGAGGTAGGTCAAGGCCTCGACCTCGTTACCCAGGCGGTAGGTGGTCAGGGTGGTGCGCACCTCGTCATAACCACCACCGACCAGCTCCGATACACCGGCATTGCCGTACAGATAATACACATCATCACCCGCGCCACCCTGGAAGGTGCTGGTGCCATAGCTGGTGAAAGTGTCATTGAACGCCGAGCCGAGCACGGCGGAAATACCGGTGAATACATCACCTTGGGCATCGCCACCCACGCCCGTGCCACGCCCTGCGGTATCGATGTTGATGGTGATCGCCGTGGCGGAGCCGGAGTAATCCAGGGTATCGAGCCCGCCGCCACCTTCGAAGGTGTGTGCGGCGGTATCGCTGACGAAGCGGTCGGCCGCAGCCGAGCCACGGAACACTTCGATGCCTTCGAAGGTGTCACCCGCGGCGAAACCGGTATGCACGCCAGTCTTGAAGTTGAGGGTGACACCAATGTTCGAGTCGGCATAGGACGCAGTGTCGATCCCCGCGCCACCGATCAGGCGATCAGCGCCATCGCCGCCGAACAGGGTATCGTTACCTGCCCCGCCATCGATCACATCATTGCCAGCACGTCCATAGATCTGGTCGTCCGCAGCCGTGCCGAGCAAATTGTCGGCCCCTGCGGTTCCTTGTATAACAGCCATCGCAACTCCTTCCTTGCTTCAATGTTGAACGTCCGTGTGCTGACGCCAATCCTTCGATGGCGCTCACCCTTCCCTGAATGCCCGTTGCGCATGGTCGCCTACTGGCTTGAGCAGATAGGACAGCACGGTGCGACGACCCGTCTGGATCATCGACTCCACCGGCATGCCCGGCACCAGCGTGAGGCCGTCGAGCTTGCGCTGCTCGGCCTTGTCGATATGAATGCCGGCCCGATAGAAACCGAGGCCGCTCTGCGGATCGGTCACCAGATCGGCGGAAAGACGCACCACCCGCCCGAGCACTTCGGGGGTGGTCGCACGATTGAACGCACTGAAACGCAGCAAGGCATCCTGGCCGAGCACGACCTGGTCGATGTCCTGCGGGCTGATGCGCGCTTCCACCAGCAGTTCCTCATCCAGCGGCACGATTTGCATCAAGGTTTCGGCTGGCGAAATCACCCCACCTACCGTATGCACCGCTAATTGCTGAACGCGACCGGCACTGGGCGCCAGCACCTCGATACGCTTGAGCTGGTCGGCGGCGGCGACTTCGCGCTCGACCCATTCGCCCTGCTGGGCCATGAGGTCGCGCAGCTCCTCCGAGACCTGCTCACGGAAACGCTGGTCAACCTGCAGCAGCTCGAGACGGGTTTCTGCGATGCGTGCCCGGGCCTCGGCGATGGCTGCGACCAGTTGGCCACGCTCCCCCTGCAGGCGAGCAATACCGCGGGCCAGTGCATTGACCCGGTCAAGAGTCATCAGCCCCTTCTTCTGCAAGGTCCTGACGGCCTGGTACTCCTCGTCGATCAGGCGGATCTCCTCGCCCTTGGTACGCTGCTGCAGGTCGTGGCCGGCGATGGTCTGGGTCAGTTGCTCGATGCGCTCGCGCAACTGCTGTTTCTGCCCGTCGCGGGACTGGCGGCGGTCGGCGAACAATTGCCGCTCGCTGGCCAGCACCGCCTGCACCTGCGCCTCGCCTGCACGCGCAAGCAGGCGTGGTGGGACGTCCACCTGCGCCAGACCATCGCGCTCGGCCTCAAGCCGTGCCTGGCGCGCCAGGGCCTGGTCCAGGGCCTTGGCGACAATCGCGTGGCTAGCCTCCTGCAAGGTGGCATCCAGGCGCATCAGCACATCGCCGGCCCGCACCGACTGCCCTTCGCTGACCAGCAACTGCGCGACCACACCGCCAGTGGGGTGCTGAACCTTCTTCACACTGTCCTGCACCGCCACTGTCCCCGGCGCGATCACAGCGCTGGCCAACTCGGTGGCAGCCGACCACAGCAGCGCGCCTCCCAGCAACACCACCACAACCCCGAGACCACCCCTCAAGTGCCAACGCAGCGAACGCACCAGCTGCTGCTCATCATCGATGCGCATCATGCCTGCCCCCCTCCCTTGGCCACTCGCGGATCGGCGATCGCCACCGGCCGTCCCAGTATTTTGTCACGCGGACCGAACGCCGCCTGTGCGCCCTGCTCCAGCACCAGCACCTGGTCCATCACCGCCAGCAGGCCGGAACGGTGAGCGATGGCCACCACCACTCCACCCCGCGCCTTCACGCCTTCGATCGCCCTGGCCAGCGCGCGCTCGCCTTCGGCATCGAGGTTGGCATTGGGCTCGTCGAGCACCACCAGGAACGGCTCGCCATACAAGGCCCGCGCCAGGCCGATACGTTGCCGTTGCCCCGCCGACAGATTGACGCCACCCTCTCCGACCGGGGTGTCGTAGCCTTGCGGCAGCTGCAGGATCATTTCATGCACGCCGGCCTGACGCGCTGCCGCGATAACCGCTGCCGCATCGGCCTGCGGATCCAGGCGCGCGATGTTCTGGCCCACGCTGGCCTCGAACAGGTCGACGCTCTGCGGCAGGTAGCCGGTCAATGCCGAACGCTGCGCATCCGGCCAAAGCTCCAGCGCCGCACCATCGAGGCAGACCTGACCACGGATCGCCGGCCAGGCGCCCACCAACGCCCGTGCCAGCGACGACTTGCCCGAGGCACTGGGGCCGATCACCGCCAATGCGCTGCCAGCTGCCAGGCTGAAACTCACCCCCTGAACAACCAGCCGCTGCACACCAGCAGGGGCAACGCACAGGCCCGTCACCTGCAACTGGCTGCAGGCTTCGGGCAGCGCGGTCTTTTCAGGCTGGGCTGGAAATATCGCCAGCACCGCCCGCAATTGCTGCCAGGCCAGCCGCGCGGACACCAGGCTGCGCCACGTACCGATGATCTGCTCGGCTGGGGCCAGGGTGCGGGCAACGATGATCGAGGCGGCGACAATGGCACCGCCGCTGAGATCACCCTGGATCACCAGCCAGGCACCCACGCCAAGGGAGGCCGACTGCACCAACTGGCGCAAGGCCTTGGTGATGCCACCATAGAATCCGCTGACATCGGCACTGCGCCGCTGCAGGGTCGCATAGCGCCCCAGCAGGGTTTGCCAGCGCGCCGCCGCGCGATCGGTCATACCCATCGCGGCAAGCACCTCGGCCCCGGCATGGGCTTGCTGCCCCAGGCGGTTGCGCTGGCTGGCAAGCGCCGCGCTGTCGCACATGGCCTGACGGGTACCGCGGTCGGTGAGCCAGGTCAACAGCACCATCAGCGCAATCATGCTCAGTGCCAGCCAGCCCAAGGACGGGTGGATATAGAAACTGACCGCAAGGTAGACCGGCATCCAGGGCAGATCGAAGAACGCCATGAGCCCAGGCCCGGCGATAAAAGCGCGGATCTGATCAAGTTCCTGGGCGGGCTTGAGCGGGTCCTGGTCGAGCACGATCTTCAGCGGAGCGCCGGCGATGACCTTGAACACCTGGCCGCAAAGCGCGCCCTCCACCGCCGCAGCGATCCGCGACATGACCCGCGAACGGATAATGTCGACCACGGCGAAAACCAGGTACACACCTGCCACCAGCAACCCCAGCGCCACCAAGGTAGGCAGGCTACGGCTGGGGATGACCCGGTCATAGACTTCGAGCATGAACAAGGGGCCGATCAACGCCAGCAGGTTGATCACGCCAGAGAACAGGGCCGCGCCGATCAGGCCTTTTTTCAAGGCCACGCCAAGCGCTGCCGGCAGCACGTTGGCACCAGTATCCTTACTGTTTTTCAAGAGTTCCGATCCTTGGAAAAAGACGCTTGCCACACACTCGAACGAGTGAGATGGCGCGGATCATACCTGAAGAAAATCCGCCAATCGATGGCTTCAAGCCATCATTTTTTGCGCTGCGTCAAAGGGATCTGCAGGCGGCATTGTCGAACGGTCCGGCAAAGCGCTTCCAACCATCACCGGGTGACCATTGCGAGCACACCAAGTGCCCATCGGCCTGGCTTTCCCAGCGCCACCAGGGAGCCATTGCGGCCTGCGCCTGGAGCAGGAAGAACGCCGCGACGGCGGCAGCCAGCAGTTTTTTCATGGGTACTCTCCGTGAAAACGACGAACCCCTTCTCGCAAAGGGGTTCGTTGACAAGCAATCAGCCAGCGGCCATCAGGTCATCTGGATGATGGTCTGCATGATGGTGCTTTCGGTGGAGATGGTCTTGGCGTTGGCTTGGTAGTAGCTCTGGGCCTTGATCAGCTCGACCAGCTCCTGGGTCAGGTTGACGTTGGAGGCTTCCAGCGAGTTGGACTCGATCTCGCCCAGCGTACCGGTTTTCGGCGCGTCGATACCCGGAATGCCCGAGGAGAAGGTTTCCTTCCAGCGGGTGCCGCCCGTCTGCTGCAGGCCCTGCTCGTTGGCGAAGCTGGCGATTGCCACCTGGCCGATGGCGCGGGACTGCTGGTTGCTGAAGCTGGCGAACATGACACCGGTGGAGTCGATCGACAGGTTCGACAGGATACCGGTGGCGTAGCCGTCCTGGGACTGCGACATACGAGCAGTTTCAGTGTTGTAGGAGGTGGTGCTCTTCATCGAAAGCTGCATGCCGTCAGCATTACCCTGGGAACCATTGGGCGCCCAGTTACCCGCCGCATCCTTGGCGGCAGGAATCCAGTTCTTCAGGGTAAAGGTGTTATTGACCACACTCCAATCGCCCGCCGGCACGCCAGGCACCGGAGGCGTGCTCCCATCGTTCTGGGCCGCCATGGACTTCACCGAACCATCGGGGTTGAACGACATGGTGGCGGTCAGCGGCTGGGTGCTGGACGGATCGAGCGGGTTACGGCCCTGGACCAGGGTGTACATGGTCCATTCGTTCTTACCTGTCTTGCGGTAGAACTGCTCCATGACGTGCTCGTTACCCTGGCTGTCATAGACCTTGGTAGGGAACGATTTGGTGTAGGTGCTCTGATCGGTCGGGTTGAACGGCTTGTTCGGGATCATCGTGCCGGAACCATCATCGATTTCCAGCGGAATGTCTGGGGCCGAGGAGTTCAGGTTGATGCCCTGCTCGATCAGCGTGGTGGCCTTTGGCGCCAGCGCCGAGGTGTCGATGCGCAGGTCGGTCAGCACGCCTTTGACGATCTTGCCATTGGCATCGGTGCTATAGCCCTGAAGGTTCAGGCCGTCCGAGGTCACCACGTAGCCGTCTTTGTTGGTCTGGAATGCACCGGCACGGGTATAGGTCATCGAGCCGTTATCAGACAGCACGAAGTAGCCCTGCCCCTGGATACCCATGTCCAGCACGTTGCCGGTGTTGTTGACATCACCCTGGCCGAACTGCTGGGAAACCGCAGCCAGGCGCACGCCGTTGCCGATCTGGTTCTTGCCCACGCCCAGGCGGTTGGAGCCTGCGTAAACGTCGGCGAACTCGGCACGCGACGACTTGAAGCCGACGGTGTTGACGTTGGCAATGTTGTTGCCGGTGACGTCCAGCTGCTTGTTGGCTGCGTAAAGACCGCTAAGGCCGATATTGAAAGACATGCATTCACTCCTTATGCCGATCTAGCGGCCTTAGATTCCAATCGATTGTACTTTCGAGACGCCGATCTTCTGGCCGCCTGCCAAGGTGAGCATCATCTCGCTACCGCCCTGGAAGCTGACGCTGGTGATCTTCGCCGGCAGCAGGGTGTACATGGTCTGCGCCTTGCCATCGACCGTCGTGGTGGCGGTGAAGGTGTACTGGCCAGGATCGACCTTCTCACCCTTCTCGTTGGTGCCGTCCCAGATGAAGTCGGCGGTGCCTTTGGCCTGTTCGCCCAGGCTGATGGTCTTGACCACCTTGCCGTCCTTGTCCTTGATCTCGACCTTGCCGTCGGTGATGTTCTGCGGCACGACCACTTGACCTGTGAAGCTGGCGGTGGTGTCGACCATCGCCTTGTCGGTGTCCAGGATCACCGAGCGCCCCACCAGCGTGGTGGCCTGCAAGGCCTGACTCGACGCTATACCACCGATGATATTGTTGACCGAGCTGTTCAGGGTCTGGATACCTTCCAGGCTGCTGAACTGCGCCAGCTGCGCAATGAACTCGCCGTTATCCTGCGGATCCAGCGGGTTCTGGTGCTGCATCTGGGTAACCAGCAGTTTTAGGAACGCATCCTTGCCCAGCGCGTTCTTGTCGACGGGCTCAGTAGCGGGCTTCTTGGTGCCGGTGCTGACCCCGGACGCGTTGAGTACGTCGTTCAGGTTCACGCCATTGTTGGTGTTGGTCACTGCCATGGTCCGGATTCCTTATCACTGACCCAGGGTCAGTACTTTCTGCATCATGGTCTTGGCGGTGTTCATCAGTTCGGCGTTGGTCTGGAACGCGCGGCTGGCAGAGATCATGTCAGCCATTTCCTCGACCACGTTGACGTTTGGGTAGTAGACATAGCCATCCTTGTTCGCCGCCGGGTGGCTTGGCTCGTAGCGGGCTTCGAGATTGCTCTGATCCTCGATGATGCCCTTGACCTCGACACCCTGCCCGGCCTGGCCCTGGTCTTCGAACAGCGATTGGCCGGCGCCGGCCTGGGCCTGCTGGAAGGTGGTGGCGAATACCGGGTGGCGCGCACGGTAGGTCTGGTCGATGCTCGACGACACGGTCTCGGCGTTGGCAATGTTCGAGGCGACGGTGTTCAGGCGCGTGTTCTGCGCGCTCATGCCGCTCCCGGCAATATTGAAGACACTGGCAAGGGACATGGTCACTCTCCACGCAGGGCCGATACCAGCCCTTTGAATTTACTGTTGAGCAGGGTGAAGCTGGCCTGGAAGCCCACGGCGTTTTCCGCGTAGTTCGATTGCTCCAGGTGCGCGTCCACGGTGTTCTGGTCGATCGACGGCTGCATCGGCGTGCGGTACTTGAGGGTATCGTCCATCATCGCCAGGCCTTCGGCCTCGATATGACGGCTGTCGGTACGTTCCAGGGCGATACGGCCCTTCTGCTGCTTGTCGGACTCGGCAGCGAGCACGGACGAGAAGTCCATGTCACGCGCCTTGTAGTTGGGCGTGTCGGCGTTGGCGATGTTGTTGGCCAGCACTTCGGCACGCTGGGCGCGAAAGCCCAGTGCCTTTTCGTGAATGCCAAGCGCCTTGTCGAAGCTGATGCTCATGTCGGGGACCTTTGACGGTGACCAGAGTTCGTTTGCCATAGCATTAGCAAGCCCTGTGCCAACCATCTTGAACCCCATGAGTACAGGGGTTTTGCCTGTTTCATGCCGCACCCCATGCCAGAAAAGCGGCAATGTGCTTCCGCCTTGAGCTACCCAGGCGGCAATCGGCAGGCGGCAAAAGCGGCAAACCAAAAAATTGACGTCAAGCAAACATGTCAATTGGCCACCAATCGGGTAGCATCCGCGTCCCGCGCATCACCACACGCACGTACGGTTTCGCCCGCATGGATGCGCGCTGCTTTCATTACGATTTCAAAGGAAGAAGCCGTGCCACCGCTAAACCTGCGCAAGACCCTCCTGGCCCTCCTGATCGGCGCCAGCCCCGCTCCCGCAATGGCCCTGCCCCAGACCATCGCCCTCACCGATGCCGGCTACAAGGGCGATCATCAATCCTATGCCGACGACCTCGAGTTCACCGGAAGCTTCACCGGTCTGCGACAGGATGCGATCGCACTGGCGAACAGTCAGGTAATGGGCAACCTGACCCTCGGTAGCGCCATCAACGACAACACCACGATTGCCGTGGACATGGTCCATCGCAGCGACGGCATTCGCATTACCGATACCGACCTCAGCGGCTTCCTGACCAACCGCGGCAACGTGATCACCACCAGCCTGGACGGCGCCGCCTTGCGCCTGAGCGCCAGCACCGTCGACGACGACCTGACCAACGAAGGCCTGCTCAAGGCCGGCACCAGCTTCTCGTACAACAATGGCGGCCCCACCTACGGCATCGACCTGGCCAGCTCCGGCAGCTCTATCAGCCGCATCCACGGCAACCTGGTCAACGCCGCAGGTGCCCGCATCATCGCCATCGGCCGTAACTCTCGCGCCATCAACCTGGCGGGCGCGAACCTGGAAGAACGAGTGGTCAACCGTGGCGAGATCAGCGCTACAGGCCCCGGCGCCATCGCCATCCACGCCACGACAGACGCCAGCAACCGGCCGGCGGTACTGGCCGGCATCGACAACCAGGGGCAGATCTTCGCCGGCGACCAAGGCGCGCAAGGCATCGTGCTGGATGGCGCAAGTGTCTTCGACAGCCTGGGGCGCCATATCGACAATAGTGGCAGGATCGTAGCGGCCGACACTGCCATCCGCATTGGCAACACCACCCTTGACGGCCCTGGCGTGCCGCCCTGGCAGAAGGCCAACGGCGACCTGAACATCTTCAACAGCGGCGAGATCTGGAGCAACGTCGCCATCGATGCCACCGGCAGCAACCGCCCTGTCGAGTTGATCATGGGCAAAGGCAGCATGATCCAAGGCGACCTCCTTGGCCTGGCCAACATCGAAGTCGAAGGTGACAGCGTCTACGGGGCTGCCTATGCCGGGCGCGGCAGCAACAGCATCCGCCTGGCGAACAACGGCTGGCTCGACGTCGGCGACAGCAGCGAGCCGCCAACCACGTTCAGCCTGCAGAGCCTCCACGCCACCCTCGACGGCAACCTGCGGGTAGCCGACAACTCGGCGCTGGGCATGTGGCTGGCCGCCAGCACCGACACGTCCACCGCTGTGCTCAAGGTCAGCGGTATCGCCGAATTCGGCCAGAACGCGCGGATCCTGCTGGAACCCGAGGACACCGACTTCCAGGCCGGCGGCAGCCGCTACCTGTTGCTCGAGGCCGGCCAAGTGCAGGTACTCGATGCCGGCGGCCTTCAGGTCGACCCGAACGGCAAGCCCAAGGTGGCCAGCACCTCGGCCATGCTCGACGTACTGACCAGCACCCTCGAAGACAACAAGGTCTACGCCGTCGTCAGCACCAAGCCCAGCGAGACACTCGACCAGATCGTCGCCGCCCAGGGCGGTAACGGCAACGCACAACAGGCATTGGGCAGCCTCTCCCAGGCAGGCCTGCTGGCACGCCTGGGCAATCAGGACCCGTTGTTCCTCGCCGCCGCCCGCGCCGACGAGGCGCAACTGGCCAAGCTCGCCGAACAGCTGGCACCCGAGGTCAGCGATGGCGCCCGGCAGGCTGCCATCACCAGCCAACGCCTGATAGGCAACGCCATTGACGGCCGCGCCCACAGCTTGCGCGCCCACACCTCCAACGCATCACCCCGCACGTCCAGGGTATGGATGCAGACGCTGTACAGCGACGCCAGCCAGCAACAACGCGACGGTATTGCCGGGTACAACGCCTACAGCCGTGGCGTGGCGGTCGGCGCCGATGGACAGGTGAACGACAAGTTCACCCTCGGTGCGGCCTACAGCTTCATCGATACCGACGTCAACGGCAGGCGCGGCAACAAGACCCAGGTGCAAAGCCATGCGTTTTCGCTGTATGGCAGCTACGTGCTGGACAACTACTTCGTCGATGCCAGCCTCACCTATGGCGTCAACGACAACGAAGGCAGCCGCGAGATCGCCGGCACCCGCGCCAAGTCGGACTACGACAGCAACCTGCTGGGGCTGAACCTGATCGGCGGCTACGGCTGGCAGGTCAATCCACGCCTGCTGGTCGAACCCCGCCTCGCCGCGCGCTACAGCCGCGTCGATATCGACAGCTATCGCGAGAAAGGCTCGTCCGCCGCGCTCAAGGTCAAGGACCAGCGCTACGAAGCCATCGAGCTGGGCGCAGGTATTCGCCTGGCTGGTAACCTGCCGCTGGGCGCCGGCAGCCTGGAGCCGCAGTTGAAGCTGATGGCCTTCCACGACTTTGCCGCCGACCCGGTGCAGAACACTTCCGCTTTCGTACTCGGCAGCACAGCGTTCGTCACCCGTGGCGCCAGCATATCGCGCAACAGCTATGAGGCCGGCCTGGGTGCCGACTACAAGCTGGGCGCGGTAAGCGTAGGCGTGAGTTACGACTACGTTGCCAAGTCGGGCTTCGATGCCGATGTGGTTTCGGCGCAGGTGCGCTACGCGTTCTGATCGCAGACAGCGCTTTTCAGCACCAGCAAAAAGGCCGGTATCTCGCGATACCGGCCTTTTTGTTGAGCCTCATTTGGCCTGGTAGATGATCCCCGGGCTGCACTGGACCATCTGGTAGTGGTCCGGCAGCCCGTTGAGCGCCTCGGACGCACCGAGGAACAGGTATCCCCCAGGCTTGAGCGTGCCGTGAATACGCATGAGGATGTCCTTCTTGACCTGGGCCGAGAAGTAGATCAGCACGTTGCGGCAGAACACGATGTCGAACTTGCCCAGCGGCGCATAGCTGTCGAGCAGGTTGTAGGAACGGAACTCGACGCGACTGCGGATCGGCGGCTTGATCGCCCAGCGTCCCGGCCCCTTGGTGTCGAAGTAGCGCTGCAGGCGCTCCTGCGACAGGCCACGGGCAATGGCCAGGCTGTCGTACTCACCGGTCTTGCAGTTGTTGAGCATGGCGCCGGACAGGTCGGTGGCGACGATCTGCGCGCCCATCTTCAGCTGCCCCAGGTTGGTCCGCTCGAACTCGTCGATGGCCATCGACAGCGAGTACGGCTCCTGCCCTGATGAACAGGCTGCCGACCAGATGCGCAGGCGCTGGCCCGGGTTGTTCTTGATGAACTCCGGAATCACCTTGTTCTTGAGCACCTCGAACGGGTAGGTATCGCGGAACCACAGCGTTTCGTTGGTGGTCATGGCATCGACCACCTGCTCGCGCAAGCCACCGCGTGGCTGGGTCTGGATGCGCTGCACCAGCTCGCCCAACGACTTGATGCCCTGTTGCTCCATCAGCTTGTTGAGACGGCTGGAGACCAGGTACTGCTTATTCTCGCCCAGCAGGATGCCACAGGCTTTCTCCAGGAATACCCGGAACTGTTCGAAATCCAAATTACCCGTAGACAATGCTGCCGCCTCTTCTTAAATCGCTAGCGCCGGGGACGAACCCCGGCCGTTTCAATGACTCGCCTTGATCCGATCGACCACGCGCTGGGCGAGGTCATCCGGCCTGAACTTGGCCAGGAAGTCATCAGCACCGACCTTCTTGACCATCGCCTGGTTGAATACCCCGGACAACGAAGTATGCAGGCAGATGTGCAGCTTTTGCATGCGCGGATCGCTGCGGATCTCCGCTGTGAGGGTATAGCCGTCCATTTCCGGCATTTCAATATCCGAGATCATCATGAGGAACTCCTCCTCCGGACGCTTGCCCTCATCCACCAGCTTGCGCAGGTAATCCAGGGCCTGACGACCATCGTTGAGCGCCACCACCTCGACCCCCACGGTCTGCAGACATCGACTCACCTGCTTGCGCGCCACCGACGAGTCATCGACGGTCAACACCCGCAGCATCACCGCCTTGTCCTGTACCTCGGCATCGATCACACCTTCCGACACCGATTCGGAAGATGGCGCCACCTCGGCCAGCACCTTCTCTACATCGATGATCTCGACCATGCGGTTGTCGACACGCGTCACGGCAGTCAGGTAGTGATCACGCCCGGTACCCTTGGGTGGCGGATGGATCTCTTCCCAGTTCATGTTGACGATGCGCTCCACCGAGTGCACCAGGAAGCCCTGGGTCTTGGTGTTGTACTCGGTGATGATGACGAAACTCTTGCGCGTTTCTTCCTTCAGCCCTGGCAGACCGGTCGCCATCGACAGGTCGAGGATCGGGATCGTCGCCCCGCGTATGTTGGCCACGCCGCGCACC
This sequence comes from Pseudomonas sp. CAM1A, assembly GCF_047501685.1. NCBI lineage: Bacteria > Pseudomonadati > Pseudomonadota > Gammaproteobacteria > Pseudomonadales > Pseudomonadaceae > Pseudomonas > Pseudomonas sp. CAM1A. Next base: position 11,832 of record NZ_JBFNXP010000005.1, read on the forward strand.
ACCGGATGGGATTTGGGCAGCAGCGTCAGGTCGGGGCACTGCAGCACTTCCCGAACCTTGAAAACATTGATGCCGTAGAGCTGATCGCCATTGAGGCGAAACAACAGCAGCTCCAGGCGATTCTGCCCCACCAGCTGTGTACGCTGATTGACCGAATCCATCACTCCAGCCATGCCGGACTCCTTCAACGATTACCCTGTGCACCAAGTCGGCACGGGCTTTGCTTTTTTGAGCGTCATGCATACGAAAACGACAATTTTCCGACGACTGACGCGCCTGCTGACCGGCCCCCTGGCTGTGCTGTGCCTGGTAGCACCCGGCGCGCGTACGCTGGCGGACTCTTTTACCTTGCCTGAACAGCTTATCGGTGTCACTCAAGGCTTTCTTGAATTCACCGTGGAAGATTATCTGGCAACCACCCAGACCCAGGGCCGCTACGAGATCGAAGTCAACAAACTTGACCCGCGCCTGCGCATGCCGCTGTGCAGTCAACAGTTGGATGCCTCACTGGAAGGCTCGACCCCGCTGGGCCGGGTAACAGTGAGGGTGCGTTGCGACGGTGCCGCGCCCTGGACCGTATTCGTGCCCGCCCAGGTGCGCCTGCTGCGCGATGTCGTGGTGATGACCCGGCCACTGAAGCGCGAAAGCGTCATCGATGAAAGCGATGTGGCGCTGCGCGAGCGCGATGTCGGCACTCTGGGCCCCGGCTACCTGACCCTGCTGGAGCAGGCCGTTGGCATGAAACTGCTGCGCCCCACGGTACTTGACCAGGTTTTGACCCAACAGCACCTGGAACAGGCCGAGGTGGTGCGCAAAGGTGACCACGTTGTGATCATCGCCCGCAGTGGCAACCTGAGTGTACGCATGCCGGGCGAAGCCCTCGACAAGGGCGGGATGCAAGCGCAGATCCGCGTGCGCAACCTCAATTCGAAACGGGTGATCAAGGCCCGGGTAACCGGTGCCGGGCAAGTCGAGGTCGCCATGTAACCTACCCTGCGTCAGGATTTCGACAGAAGGGTGGCGCTGTGCAACCTCGGCCCCTAAACTCTGTCGGATATCGGGATACGCAAGCCAGCTTCAGGCCGTGTTGCATTCGTGCCTAAAGTTTTTTTCGGATTGGTCGAAAACAAGGCATGCGTCCTAATTCCCAGGGGTTTTGATCATGGTCATCGACTTCAGTCGTTTGAATAATTCTCCGTCCGTCACGGGCGGCGTTCGCGGTAACACCGCGTCCGGCAACGCCGCCAAAGCCGGCGAGGCCAACGAAGCGCCCAAGCACACCGGTGCCAGCGGAGAAACAGTACATCTGAGCCCAGAGGCCCAGCAATTGCAGAAGATCAGCGACAAGCTGCGCGATCAGCCCACCGTCAACAGTGCCCGCGTGGCCGAGTTGAAGCAGGCCATCGCAGACGGCAGCTACAAGGTCGACGCCGACCGGGTCGCTAGCAAACTGCTTGATTTCGAAGCTCAGCGCTAACTAGCAGGCGCGCTGACTTCAAGGACGCAACACGCCAAGAGTTAGCCATGCACGACATCACTCTGCTGCAACTGATCGAAGACGACTTAGCACCGACACAGGAACTGCTCGACCTTCTGCAAAAGGAGGCAGTTGCCCTGCACGGCCGGGATATGGCCAAGCTGGAGCAGATCCTTGCCCGCAAGCAATCCCTGATCGTCTTGCTTGAACAGCAGGGGCTGCGGCGCAACAACCTGCTCATTGGGCTCGGCCTCAGCGCCGACCGTGCCGGCGTGAAAGCCGTCGCCGAGCTGTCGCCCAATGGCGAGATCATCATGCAGCAGCTCGATGTGCTGACCCAACTGATGGACAACTGCCAGCAGGTCAACGAGACCAACGGGCGGATCATCCAGGCGCAGCAACACGCCACGACCAATCAGATCAGAATCCTCATGGGCGGCGACACCCCGTCGCTCTATGACAGCCGTGGCGCCACGGCGCCAATTGACAAGCCCCGGGCAATCAGCCAGGTGTGATTATTTGTTTCAAGGCACGGAACATACTGGCAAAATGCCGTTACTTGCGTGTGTCGTTTTTGCCTGGAGATTGATAACCCGTGTTCAATGAATCCGATGCTCCCCAGCCTCCAAAGGTGCTGAACACCCCTTTGGAGATTGCGGCCAATTTGCGCCAGCTGCTGGATAGCCACGACCCGCTGATCATCAGCTTCCATGAACGCAGCCAGCGGTTCCAGAGCTATGTGGTGCATGTCGACCGGGAAAGCGGTGTCCTGGCGCTGGATGAAATGATCCCTCGCGACGGCGAGAAGTACATCGAAAGCGGCGAACCCTTCCGCATCGAAGGCTTCCACGACGGCGTGCGCATCGCCTGGGAAAGCAGCATACCGCTGACCATCACCGAGATCGACGGCCACCGCTGCTACCGTGGCCCGCTGCCCGATGAAGTGACCTATCACCAGCGCCGCAATGCCTTCCGCGCCGCGCTGAAGCTGTCGCAACTGGTCGACGTTACCCTCGACGGCACCCACCTCAAGGGCAACGGCGCGCTGCGCGGCAAACTGCTGGATATCTCGGCCACCGGCTGCAAACTGCGCTTCGACGGCAATGTCGAGGATCGCCTACAACTGGGCCAGGTCTACGAGCGCTTCAAGGCCGGCAATCCACTGGGGTTGACCGACACCCTGGTCGAGCTGCGCCACCTGCACTTCGAAGAGCGCATCAACACCACCTTCGCCGGGGTGCGCTTCCACAACCTCAACGGTCAGGCCCAGCGCAAGATCGAGAGCTTCGTCTACCAGCTGCAGCGTGAAGCGCGGCGGTTCGACAAGGACGACTATTGATCGTCGCCAGCCCATGAAAAACGCCACCCCTCGGGTGGCGTTTTCATTGGAGCCTGGGCGGGCCGCCTAGGACATCGATTTGCCCACCTCGCCTTGCGCCTGCGCACCGGCATCCTCTTCGGTATCCTCCGCCGCCACTGGCGCCTGCATCACATCCTGCACCGTCTGCTCATCCACCCGTGGGTCGAGGGCCGCCGACAGCGGCGAGCCCGCCGCCGGCATTGCCACGTGCCCCAGCGGCGCATCCTGCACCTGGTGCAGCCCGGTGACCGCCTTGGGCCGAATGCGCCACACCAGCACCAACGCGAAGAACACGAAGAAGGCGTAGAGCATCTGCGCACCCAGCAGTTTCATCAACACCCCGGCCGCTAACGGCCCGATACACGCGCCCACACCATAGGTGACCAGCAGCATGGCGGTCAGCGAGACCCGCCGCTCGCTCTCCACGTGGTCATTGGAGAACGCCACCGCCAAGGGATACAGGCAGAACTGCAACAGCGAAATGACAAAGCCCATGGCGAACAGCAGCTCGAGCGGTACCCCCGGCAGGATCGCCAGCGGCGCGGCAGCCAGGGCCAGGCCAATGGCCACGCTGCGGATCAGCACGGCGCGGTCATAGCGGTCGGAAAGCCAGCCCAGCGGCCACTGCACCAGCAGCCCGGCAAAAATGCAGCAGCCCATGAACAGGCCTATCTGCTCGGTACTCAGTCCCTGGCTGGACGCATACAGCGGCGCCAGGCCATAGAAAGAACCGACGATCAGGCCCGAACCGAGCACCGTGGACAGCGATTGCGGCACCCGTTTGATGAAGAACTTAGGCTCCATTGGCGCCGGGCGCAACGGCGCGGGGTGGATGCGTCGAGTCATGGCTACCGGCACCAGACACAAGGCAAAGCACATCGCCACCAGCATCAGCAGTTCCGGCCCCAGCTGCGGGTGCACCACCAGAATCAGCTGACCGAGCACCAACCCCAGGTAAGAGGCGATCATGTAGCCGCTGAACACCGCGCCGCGGTGCTTGGCATCGGCCTGTTCGTTGAGCCAGCTCTCGATGACCATGTACTGGCACATCATGCCCAGGCCAACGATCATGCGCAGCCCGATCCACACCGGCAGCCAGTTGGTCAGCCCATGCCCGAGCACCGCGGCGCCGACGATGCCGGCACAAGTGGCATAGGCTCGGATATGCCCGACCCGGCCTATCAAGCGGTGTCCCACCTTGCCCCCCACCGCCAGGCCGAAGTAGTTGGCCGCCATCAACGCACCGATCCACAGGCTGTCGACATGATCGGCGGCCAGGCGCAGGGCCAGGTACGTACTCAACAGGCCCGAGCCGATCAGCATCATCAAGGCGGCGAAGTACAGCGACTGAAACGGCTTCCAGATATTTCGCATACGTCCCGTCAAGCTCCTTGACCAGGTGGCGTTGGGTTGCAGGCAAGCATAAAAGCAAATCCATCTTGGCACAGGCCCCCAGGCAGCAAAAAGAGCCGTGGGGGCGCATCCAGTAGCGGTCGTGTCGCGCTCAGGCTTGCGCGGCGAGCACGCGGCGCTCCCAGGGGGTGATTTCATCGAAGAAATCACTCAACTCCAGGGTCTTGGTGGCGATGTAGCCTTCGATGAACTCCTTGCCGAACAGTTCCCGCGCCAGGTTGCTGCGCTTGAGCCGCTCAAGCGCGGCATGCAGGGTGCAAGGCAGGCTGAGTTGCTCCGGCACCTCGAACTCGCCCTGGATGGCCGGCGTCGGTGCGATCTGTCGCTCGATCCCGTGCAGGCCGGCGGCGAGGCTTGCGGCAATGGCCAGGTAGGGGTTGGCATCGGCGCCCGGCAGGCGGTTCTCCACCCGCCGCGCCACCGGCGAGCTGGCCGGGATGCGCAGGCCCGCGGCACGGTTGTCCTCGGACCAGCAGGCGTTGTTCGGTGACGCATAGGGGTGGCACAGGCGCTGGTAGGAGTTGACGTTCGGCGCGAACAGCGCGGTGAAGTCGGCCAGGCAGGCCTGCAGGCCTCCGATGAAATGATGGAAGGTGTCGGTCGCCCTGCCCTGCTCGTCGCTGAACACATTGCGCCCACTGCCAACTTCCACCAGGCTCTGGTGAATGTGCATCGAACTGCCGGGGGTGTGCGCCAGTGGCTTGGCCATGCACACCACGATGAGGCCATGCTTGAGCGCGACCTCCTTGAGCAGGTGCTTGAACAGGAAGGTCTGGTCGGCCAGCAGCAACGGATCGCCGTGCAGCAGGTTGATCTCGAACTGGCTGACGCCCATCTCGTGCATGAAGGTGTCGCGTGGCAGGCCCAGCGCCGCCATGCAGCGGTACACCTCGTTGAAAAACGGTCGCAGGCCGTTGTTGGAGCTGACACTGAAGGCCGAATGGCCCATTTCCCGACGCCCATCCTTGCCCAGCGGCGGCTGGAACGGCTGGCTCGGGTCGCTGTTGGCGGCGAACACGAAGAACTCCAGTTCGGTCGCCACCACCGGTGCCAACCCGCGCTCGGCATACCGGGCGATCACCGCCTTGAGCTGGCCACGGCTGGACAACCCCGAAGGAGTGCCATCGAGTTCCACCGCGTCACAGATGGCCAATGCCCGAGGTTCGTCGCTCCAGGGCAGGCGGTGGATCTGCGAGGGCTCGGCCACCAGCGCGAGGTCGCCATCGTCGCTGCCATAGTATTTTGCCGCCGGGTAACCGCCCATGATGCACTGCAGCAGAACGCCACGGGCCATCTGCAGGCGGCGCCCCTCAAGGAAGCCCTCGGCGGTCATCACCTTGCCGCGGGGCACGCCATTGAGGTCGGGGGTGACGCACTCGATTTCATCGATGCCCTCCAGAAGCGCTGCCTGGTTGTGCGGGCCTTCGGTCGTCATGACACTGTCCTTCTTGTTGTATTCGCATGCCGGGAATGGCGACGCACACAACATAGGCCGGGGGTGTTTAAAATATCAAGCACCCCAGGCACCGCGCCCGGATCATTGCTCGCGCAACGTCATGCCATTGGCCGGCAGCGGCAGCGCGGTCTTGTAGCGCACCTGCTTCAAGGCAAAGCTGGAGCGAATGTTCGCCACCCCGGGCAAGCGGGTCAGGTAATCGAGAAAGCGCTCCAGTGCCTGAATGCTTGGCAGCAGCACCCGCAGCAGGTAATCCGGGTCGCCGGTCATCAGGTAACACTCCATCACCTCCGGGCGCTCGGCGATCTCTTCTTCGAAGCGGTGCAGCGACTGCTCCACCTGTTTTTCCAGGCTGACATGAATGAATACGTTCACATCCAGCCCCAGCGCCTCGGGTGACAACAACGTCACCTGCTGGCGAATCACCCCCAGTTCCTCCATGGCCTTGACCCGGTTGAAGCACGGCGTGGGCGACAGGTTGACCGAGCGCGCCAGCTCCGCGTTGGTGATGCGGGCGTTTTCCTGCAGGCTGTTGAGGATGCCGATATCCGTTCGATCCAGTTTACGCATGAGAGAAATTGACCTGGTTTTTGTGTTTGTACGGAATGTTTATCTGCGCCGCCGGACAAAGGCAATGAACTTGAGAGAAAAATTCTCCTGCCGTCCCCCTATGATGTAAAAAGACGCTGACCTGCCAGTCACGAGCCGGCAGTCAGCGGCGGCCGCTTCAAAGCTCACAAAAACAACATTCGAGCGAGCGTAAAAAGCATGAACGAGTACGCCCCCCTGCGCCTGCATGTGCCCGAGCCTACAGGCCGGCCAGGCTGCCAAACAGATTTCTCCTACCTGCGCCTGAACGACGCGGGTCAAGTCCGTAAACCCCCTATCGATGTGGAAGCTGCCGACACCGCAGACCTTTCCTACAGCCTCGTGCGCGTGCTCAACGAGCATGGCGACGCCGTTGGCCCCTGGGCCGAGGGCATCGAGCCGCAGGTGCTGCGCCAGGGCATGCACGCCATGCTCAAGACGCGCATCTTCGACAGCCGCATGGTGGTTGCCCAGCGCCAGAAGAAGATGTCCTTCTACATGCAGAGCCTGGGCGAGGAAGCCATCGGCAGCGGCCAGGCCCTGGCTCTGAACCGCAGCGACATGTGCTTCCCCACCTATCGCCAGCAGAGCATCCTGATGGCCCGCGACGTGTCGCTGGTAGACATGATCTGCCAGCTGCTGTCCAACACCCGCGACCCGCTCAAGGGCCGCCAGCTGCCGATCATGTATTCGGTGCGCGAGGCCGGCTTCTTCACCATCAGCGGCAACCTGGCCACCCAGTTCGTCCAGGCGGTCGGCTGGGCCATGGCCTCGGCGATCAAGGGCGATACCAAGATCGCCTCGGCGTGGATCGGTGACGGCGCCACCGCCGAGTCCGACTTCCACACCGCGCTGACCTTCGCCCACGTCTACCGCGCCCCGGTGATCCTCAACGTGGTCAACAACCAGTGGGCGATCTCGACCTTCCAGGCCATCGCCGGTGGCGAGTCGACCACCTTCGCCGGTCGTGGCGTGGGGTGCGGCATCGCTTCGCTGCGAGTGGACGGCAACGACTTCATCGCGGTCTATGCCGCTTCGCGCTGGGCCGCCGAACGCGCCCGCCGTGGGCTGGGCCCGACGCTGATCGAGTGGGTCACCTACCGCGCCGGCCCGCACTCGACTTCGGATGACCCGTCCAAGTACCGCCCGGCCGACGACTGGAGCCACTTCCCGCTGGGCGACCCGATCGCCCGCCTCAAGCAGCACCTGATCAAGCTTGGCCACTGGTCCGAGGAAGAGCACCAGGCGGTCACCGCCGAGCTCGAGGCCGAGGTGATCAAGGCGCAGAAGGACGCCGAGCAGTTCGGCACCCTGAGCAATGGCCATATCCCCAGCGCCGCCTCGATGTTCGAGGACGTGTACAAGGAAATGCCCGAGCACTTGCGCCGTCAGCGCCAGGAACTGGGGGTCTGAGATGAACGATCACAACAACAGCATCCATCTGGAAAACGCCATGTCCACCACCACCATGACCATGATCCAGGCCCTGCGCTCGGCCATGGATGTCATGCTTGAGCGCGATGACAACGTGGTGGTCTATGGCCAGGACGTTGGCTACTTCGGCGGCGTGTTCCGCTGCACCGAAGGTCTGCAGACCAAGTACGGCAAATCGCGCGTGTTCGACGCGCCGATCTCCGAAAGCGGCATCGTCGGTACCGCCGTGGGCATGGGCGCCTACGGCCTGCGCCCGGTGGTCGAAATCCAGTTCGCCGACTACTTCTACCCCGCCTCCGACCAGATCGTCTCGGAGATGGCCCGCCTGCGCTATCGCTCGGCCGGCGAGTTCATCTCCCCGCTGACCCTGCGCATGCCTTGCGGCGGCGGTATCTATGGCGGCCAGACCCACAGCCAGAGCCCCGAGGCGATGTTCACCCAGGTCTGCGGCCTGCGTACCGTCATGCCATCGAACCCCTACGACGCCAAGGGCCTGCTGATCGCCTCGATCGAATGCGACGATCCGGTGATCTTCCTCGAGCCCAAGCGCCTGTATAACGGCCCGTTCGACGGCCACCACGACCGTCCGGTGACGCCGTGGTCCAAACACCCGCACAGCGCCGTGCCGGATGGCTACTACAGCGTGCCGCTGGACAAGGCGGTGATCACCCGCCCGGGCAATGACGTCACTGTACTGACCTACGGCACCACCGTGTATGTGTCGCAAGTGGCAGCCGAAGAGAGTGGCGTCGACGCCGAGGTCATCGACCTGCGCAGCCTGTGGCCGCTGGATCTGGAAACCATCGTCGAGTCGGTGAAGAAAACCGGCCGCTGCGTGGTCGTGCACGAAGCCACCCGCACCTGCGGCTTCGGCGCCGAACTGGTGTCGCTGGTCCAGGAGCACTGCTTCCATCACCTCGAAGCGCCGATCGAGCGCGTCACCGGCTGGGATACCCCCTACCCCCACGCACAGGAATGGGCCTACTTCCCCGGCCCTTCGCGGGTAGGCGCGGCACTGAAACGGGTCATGGAGGTCTGAATGGGCACGCACGTCATCAAGATGCCGGACATTGGCGAAGGCATCGCGCAGGTCGAGTTGGTCGAGTGGTTCGTCAAGGTCGGCGATGTGATCGCCGAAGATCAGGTGGTGGCCGATGTCATGACCGACAAGGCCACCGTGGAAATTCCCTCGCCGGTCAGCGGCAAGGTGCTGGCCCTGGGCGGCCAGCCCGGTGAGGTGATGGCGGTCGGCAGCGAGCTGATCCGCATCGAGGTCGAAGGCAGCGGCAACCATGTCGACGCGCCACAGGCCAAGCCGGCCGAGCCGGCACCTGCAGCGGTACAGGCCGCGGCTCGTCCCGAGCCACGCGTCGAAACCCAGCCGCAGATTGCCACAAGCCACGCCGCCGCGCCCATCGTGCCGCGCGAGGCCCACGACAAGCCACTGGCCTCCCCTGCGGTGCGCAAGCGCGCCCTGGATGCCGGCATCGAGCTGCGTTACGTGCACGGCAGCGGCCCGGCCGGGCGCATCCTGCACGAGGACCTCGACGCCTTCATCAGCAAGCCGCAGAGCAGCACTGGCCAGGCGCCGGGGGGCTATGGCAAGCGCACCGACAGCGAGCAGGTGCCGGTGATCGGCCTGCGCCGCAAGATTGCCCAGCGCATGCAGGACGCCAAGCGCCGTGTCGCCCACTTCAGCTATGTCGAAGAGATCGACGTCACCGCCCTCGAGGCCCTGCGCCAGCAGCTCAACGCCAAGCATGGCGACAGCCGCGGCAAGCTGACCCTGCTGCCGTTCCTGGTGCGCGCCATGGTCGTCGCCCTGCGCGACTTCCCGCAGATCAACGCCACCTACGACGACGAAGCCCAGGTCATCACCCGCCACGGCGCGGTGCACGTCGGCATCGCCACCCAGGGTGACAACGGCCTGATGGTACCCGTGCTGCGCCATGCCGAAGCCGGCAACCTGTGGAGCAACGCCAGCGAGATCGCCCGTGTCGCGCACGCGGCACGCAACAACAAGGCCAGCCGTGAAGAGCTGTCCGGCTCGACCATCACCCTGACCAGCCTCGGCTCCCTCGGCGGCATCGTCAGCACCCCGGTGGTCAACACCCCGGAAGTGGCGATCGTCGGTGTCAACCGCATGGTCGAACGACCGGTGGTGATCGACGGCCAGATCGTCGTGCGCAAGATGATGAACCTGTCCAGCTCGTTCGACCACCGCGTGGTCGATGGCATGGATGCCGCACTGTTCATCCAGGCCGTGCGCGGCCTGCTGGAACAGCCCGCCTGCCTGTTCGTGGAGTGATCATGCAAGAGCTCATCAACACCACCCTGCTGATCATCGGTGGCGGCCCCGGCGGCTATGTGGCCGCCATCCGCGCCGGGCAACTGGGCATCCCCACCGTGCTGATCGAAGGCCAGGCCCTGGGCGGCACCTGCTTGAACATCGGCTGCATTCCGTCCAAGGCGCTGATCCATGTGGCCGAGCAGTTCCACCAGGCCAGCCGCTACACCGAACCTTCGCCGCTGGGTATCAGCGTGTCCTCGCCACGCCTGGACATCAGCCGCAGCGTCGAGTGGAAGGACGGCATCGTCGACCGCCTCACCAGCGGTGTCGCCGCCCTGCTGAAAAAACATGGCGTGAAGGTGATCCACGGCTGGGCGAAGATCCTCGACGGCAAGAGCGTCGAAGTCGACGGCCAGCGCATCCAGTGCGAACACCTGCTGCTGGCCACCGGCTCCAGCAGTGTCGAACTGCCGATGCTGCCGATTGGCGGGCCGATCGTCTCCTCCACCCAGGCCCTGGCACCGAAAGCGCTGCCCCAGCACCTGGTGGTGGTCGGCGGCGGCTACATCGGCCTGGAACTGGGCATCGCCTACCGCAAGCTCGGCGCCAAGGTCAGCGTGGTGGAAGCCCGCGAACGCATCCTGCCGACCTACGACGCGGAGCTCACCGCGCCGGTGGCTGACTCGATCAAGAAACTCGGCATCGCGCTGTACCTGGGGCACAGCGTCGAGGGATACACGGACGGCTGCCTGCTGGCCAGCGACGGCCAGGGTGGCCAGCTGCGCCTGGAGGCTGACCAGGTGCTGGTAGCCGTGGGTCGCCGCCCCCGCACCAAAGGCTTCGGCCTGGAAAGCCTGGACCTGAAGATGAACGGCGCCGCCATCGCCATTGATGAGCGCTGCCAGACCAGCATGCGCAACGTCTGGGCGATCGGCGACGTGGCCGGCGAACCGATGCTGGCGCACCGGGCCATGGCCCAAGGCGAGATGGTCGCCGAGATCATCGCCGGCAAAGCACGACGTTTCGAGCCGACCGCAATCGCTGCGGTGTGCTTCACCGACCCGGAAGTGGTGGTGGTCGGCACGCCCCCGGAACAGGCCGGCGAGCAAGGTGTGGACTGCATCGTCGCGCAGTTCCCCTTCGCCGCCAACGGCCGGGCCATGAGCCTGGAGTCGAAGAGCGGCTTCGTGCGCGTGGTGGCTCGCCGTGACAACCATCTGATCCTCGGCTGGCAAGCCGTGGGCGTGGCGGTTTCCGAACTGTCCAGCGCCTTCGCCCAGTCCCTGGAGATGGGCGCGCGCCTGGAAGATATCGCCGGGACCATTCATGCCCACCCGACGCTGGGCGAGGCGGTGCAGGAAGCGGCGCTGCGCGCCCTGGGGCACGCACTGCACATCTGATTGAAGACACTGAAGCGGCAATAGCCGATTTGGCCCGCTGCGCCCCAGGCGCCGCGGGTCTTTTTTTAACTATCACTCGGCTACAGTGTTCTTGCCATCCGCCTTGGCCCGATACAGCGCCTGGTCTGCCCGTGCCAGCAACCCGTCGGCATCGTCCCCCTCGCGCCACTGCACCACGCCAAAGCTCAGGGTCAGCCGGCACATGCCGATGGGCTCGATCGCCATCATCGCCGTGCGGATCGCCGACGCCACCTCACAGGCTTGCTGCAGCGATGTGTGCGGCAACACCACGGCAAACTCATCACCTCCCCAGCGGGCCAACAGCCCCCGACCACCCAGGCACTCACGGATGCGCTCGGTGACCTCGATCAGCGCGGCATCGCCGCGGGCATGACCGTGCAGGTCGTTGATCGGCTTGAAGTCGTCCAGGTCCATGGCGATCAATGCCAGCGGCTCACGGAAGCGCCGGGCGCGCTCGCATTCCTGTTGAAGCGTTTTCTCCAGGCGATAGCGGTTGGCGGTACGGGTCAAGGCATCGCGCTCGGCCAGTTCGCGGTTCTCATCCAGTTGCCGCTGCAATTGCTGGTTGACCCATGACAGCTCACGGGTACGTTCGGCCACCTGGCCCTCCAGCGATTGGTTGCGCTGTTCAAGCTCCTCCACCAGGCGCTTGCCTGCGTCGATATTGCGATGGGCCCCGAGCATGCGCGCCACCGAACCATCGGCGTTGCGGGCGATGATATGGCCACAGTCCTCGATCCACAGGTAGCTGCCATCCTGGCAACGGCACCGGTACTCGATGCGGTAGCGCTCGTTGCGCTGGGTGATATAGGCCTCGAAATGCGCCATCACCCGCGGATAGTCCTGCGGGTGTATCACGCTTTCCCAGGTCAGCACGGAGTTGTCCAGCGAGTGGCTGGGGTAACCCAACATCGCGTACCAGCCCGGGTTGCGGTAGACGTAGCCGCTATTGGCATCCCAGTCCCAGATGCCGTCGCTGATCAGCTCGAACAAGGTGTGCAGTTGCTGCTCGGTGAAGCCAGCCGGTAGCGGCTTTGCTGCCTGATTCATGGACGCTCTCCCTGTTGCCCAGCAACTGCGCCCCGTAACCGGTGCTGCCGGCACTTGCTGTTTGTTGCCGCTAGCGGCAAATCCGTTCCTCTGCCGGGCAAGCATATTCTGAGCGAGAGGCTGCCGAAATAGCGCTTGCAGCCTATTTTGCCGCACCGCCACCGCTGGCACAGCTTTTGCCCCTTTCGTCGCGTCTCTAACAATCGTTCATGGAGGAAACATGCTTATTACAGCGAACGGCCTGAGTTGGCAGGCCGTGCAAACGCAACGCAGCGTTCTCGAACACCCTGCCACGCAGATGCCCGCGTTCCAGCCGCTGATGGCCAGCGCGAAATCCTCGGCACAGCAGAACAAGCAGGGCAGCACTTCGCAGCAACACGCCGAAGACAATCGCAAGGAGGCCTTCGCCAAGCTGATGGTCATGCTGCAGAACCCAGACGCCGCCAAGCGTGAACAGGCCAGCGTGGGCAAACTGGAAGGATCCAACGCCCTACAGGAGTTTCGCGATTACATGGTCAAGTCGCCGGCAGAGAAGATCAAGGAAAAGATGCTGCAGGAGCTGGGCCTGACGTCGGATGAGTACGACGCATTGCCGCCCGAGCAAAAAGCAAGAATCGACCAGCAGATCGCCCAGCGCCTGCAGGAAGAAGTCGAGGCAAAGGTCCAGGCCAAGGTCGAGCAGCAGGCGCAAAGCGCGCAGGTCGCCAGTCAGACGCATGGCAAGCAAGCCTCTGAGGATGCCCAGGATACCGAGCAACGTTACAGCGCCCGGCTCTGAGGCTGGTACGTGGGCGCACTGGGCTATGGAAAGGCACAAGGGGGGAATGGCGTCCCAGGCAGGATTTGAACCTGCAACCTTCCCCTTAGGAGGGGGATGCTCTATCCAATTGAGCTACTGAGACACTGGAGCCAACAGCGGACGCTGTACGGCGGGGACGGCGAGCATGTTAACCAGCATGTGCGCATTTGTCATGTATCAATCGGGCATTATGCACGTCGGCCTTTTTCCCTGCGTGCCAGCGATAACGCCTTCGGCGCGCAACAGCGTGATCAAAGCCTCGACCGCATCAGCCAACGGCCCGGAATTGTCCACGACATGCACGCTGGGATCATAGGCCTGCAGCCTGAAGTTGCGGGCCAGGCGTTGCTCAATCTGCTCGGTGCTTTCCCGCCCCCGGGCCAGCAAGCGCTGGCGCAGCACCTGCGGCGAAACGACCAGCCCCACGGCCACAAGGTCGGGATAGCGCTGCCGGGCGATCGGCAGGTACGCCCGCGAACCGTTGACCACTACCGAGCGCCCCGCAGCGAGCCATGTATCCAGTTGCGCAGGGATGCCGTAGCGCAGGCCATTGGCCTGCCAGTCCAACGCAAAGGCCCGCGCTTCGCGCATCACCTCGAAACGTTCGATGCTCACGCCGAGCGCGGCTTCGCCCTTGGCCTCGGCCGAACGGGTGATGACCCGTCTGGCTATTTCAACGCCCTGGGCGAGCAATCGCTCACGCGCCGCATCGATCAGGGAATCTTTTCCCGAACCAGACGGTCCCATGAGGAATATCAGGCGCCCCCTTGAGGCCGCCCCACTGCTTGCGTCATATTGCATAGCCACTATGCTCAATGTATGGGAAACCAGCGCATTTGATGATTTTCCCTGACCCTTTGCTGTCTTTTACCAGATTTTGACGGCATTTGTCTGACACCTGTGCAATTCGATGAATGTGAAACTTTTCAAACCAGTGCTCATTTCTGATAATTGGTACTGGCAAAAAGCCTTTATCGAGATCACTATTTGTCACAGAATTGACGCCAAGGAAACGGCGACCATGAGGCAAGATGAAGAACCAAAATCACATCACGGTTGAACATTTTGTCGTCGCCGCGGTCGTACTTCCACCGTGCGGCCAATTTGAGAACCGCTCCCCTGAACCAGAACAACCGGTCAATTTATATGCGCCCAATGAAACAGGCTATCTACTCCAGCCGCACCGCTGACAAGTTTGTCGTCCGCCTGCCAGACGGGATGCGTGAGCGCATTGCCGAGGTAGCGCGCAACCATCACCGCAGCATGAACTCCGAGATCATCGCCCGCCTGGAGCAGAGTCTTATCCAGGAAGGCGCTCTGGGTGACGAGCTGAGCATGCGCCTGGACAGCCCAGAGCTCAGCCTTCACGAACGCGAACTGCTGCAACGCTTCCGCCAGCTGTCCCACCGCCAGCAGAATGCACTGGTCGCCCTTATCGCTCACGATGTGGAAATGGCCGCCGACGCGTCCTGATCCTGCCAAGCGCACACAAAAAAGCCAGCGTAAGCTGGCTTTCTTGTTTCTGGCCTTCCGTCGACCTACATCAGGAACAGCGTTGCCAGGCCGAGGAAGATGAAGAAACCACCACTGTCGGTCACGGCAGTGATCATCACGCTCGACCCCATTGCCGGATCTCGGCCCAGGCGCGTCAGGGTCATCGGGATCAGTACACCCATCAGCGCTGCCAACAACAGGTTCAAGGTCATCGCGGCGGTCATGACCAGCCCCAGCGACCAGCTGCCGTACAACCAGAACGCCACCACCCCGATCACACCACCCCAGACCAAGCCATTGATCAACGATACCGCCAGCTCCTTGCGCATCAGCCGGCTGGTGTTGCCTGGTGACACCTGATCCAGCGCCATGGCGCGAACGATCATGGTGATGGTCTGGTTGCCGGAGTTACCGCCGATACCGGCCACGATCGGCATCAATGCCGCCAGGGCCACCAGCTTCTCGATGGAGCCTTCGAACAGGCCGATCACCCGCGACGCGACGAACGCGGTGATCAGGTTGATGGCAAGCCACGCCCAACGGTTGCGCAGCGAGCGCCAGACCGAGGCGAAGATGTCTTCCTCTTCGCGCAGACCGGCCATGTTGAGCACTTCGCTCTCACTCTCCTCGCGGATAAGGTCGACCATTTCATCGATGGTCAGGCGGCCGATCAACCGCTCTTTCTTGTCCACCACCGGAGCGGATACCAAGTCGTATCGCTCAAAGGCCTGAGCCGCGTCGTAGGCATCTTCCTCGGGGTGAAAGGTCACCGGGTCATTGGCCATGACCTCCGCGACTTTCTTGTCCGGGTCGTTGACCAACAAGCGCTTGATGGGCAGCACGCCCTTGAGAATACCGTCGTAATCGACCACGAACAGCTTGTCGGTGTGCCCTGGCAGCTCTTTGAGCCGGCGCAGGTAGCGCAGTACCACTTCGAGGCTGACATCTTCGCGGATGGTGACCATCTCGAAGTCCATCAATGCACCGACCTGCTCCTCGTCGTAGCTCAGCGCCGAGCGCACACGCTCGCGCTGCTGGGCATCGAGGCTGTCCATGAGCTCGTGGACGACATCGCGGGGCAATTCCGGAGCCAGGTCGGCGAGTTCGTCGGCGTCCATCTCCTTGGCGGCCGCCAGCAACTCGTGATCATCCATGTCGGCGATCAGGGTCTGGCGCACGGCATCGGAAACTTCAAGCAGGATGTCGCCGTCACGGTCGGAGCGCACCAGCTGCCAGACCGTCAGGCGATCGTCCAGTGGCAGGGCTTCGAGGATGTAGGCGATGTCGGCGGGGTGCAGGTCGTCGAGCTTGCGTTGCAGCTCGACCAGGTTCTGGCGGTGGACCAGGTTTTCCACCAGGTCATGGTGATGACCTTCCTGACGGTGCGTCAGGTCCTCGACCACCCGCTGGCGCTGCAACAGTTCGATCACCTGGGCCAGGCGATCCTGCAGGCTGTCTTGGGTTTTCTTTACTTCGATTTCGGTCATAGGCGAACTCCACTCCCAGCAGCGGAGCACGCCGGGAGAATCAATCAGTCAGATCTGGCTGTATGAAGCGTGTTAGCGAGTAACTACTGGGTAAGTCCATGGTGGTATTCCACAAGCCCCGGCGGGGCTGACGGGCGCAATCATACACTGTGCAAGCTGTCGGATCGCTTAAATTTTTGGCTAGAACAATCGTTTGCGCGCTAAAGCTGTGACAACGCTCGAAGCCATCAGTGCGACGGTTGCTCTGGCGTTAAAAGCACATTTGTTTTGTGCCGACTCGGCCTGGGGCTCCGGCACCCCAGCAAGGATCGCCTACAGCAGTAGCTTAGATGGACATCTGCGACAATTCAGCGCACGCGGAAAACAAAAAGCCCGCTCAAATGAGCGGGCTTCTTGATGTATGGCGGACTCAGCAGGATTCGAACCTGCGACCGCTCGGTTCGTAGCCGAGTACTCTATCCAGCTGAGCTATGAGTCCGTGGTGGTAGTTTTAGGCCAGATTACCACTGGCTTGTTGAAGCGACTTTGCAAGCAGAGCCACTTCAAAAGTGGCGGACTCAGCAGGATTCGAACCTGCGACCGCTCGGTTCGTAGCCGAGTACTCTATCCAGCTGAGCTATGAGTCCGTGGTTGGTAGTTTTAGGCCAGATTACCACTGGCTTGTTGAAGTGCCTTTGCAAGCAAAACCACTTCAAAAGTGGCGGACTCAGCAGGATTCGAACCTGCGACCGCTCGGTTCGTAGCCGAGTACTCTATCCAGCTGAGCTATGAGTCCGTGGGGTAGTTTTAGACCAGGTTACCACTGGTTGATTGAAGCAGCCTTGCAAGCAAAGCCACTTCAAAAGTGGCGGACTCAGGAGGATTCGAACCTCCGACCGCTCGGTTCGTAGCCGAGTACTCTATCCAGCTGAGCTATGAGTCCGTGTCTTGCTGTGCCATTCGGATCGCTTGAAGCGCTCCAGGCAAATAATGGCGGTGAAGGGGGGATTCGAACCCCCGATACCCTTATGAGGTATACTCCCTTAGCAGGGGAGCGCCTTCGGCCACTCGGCCACCTCACCGCAACACGAGGCGAATATTAAACACACCCTTCCTCGTTTGCAACCCTTTTTTTGAAAAAAACTTCAAAAAAATTAAAGGCTTGGCTCCTCGTCCTTCTCTTTCTTGATCCGCAGGTAGATTTCCTCGCGGTGAACGGCCACTTCTTTCGGCGCGCTCACGCCGATACGCACCTGGTTGCCTTTGACACCCAGGACCGTCACGGTGATCTCACCGTCACCAATGATCAGGCTCTCGGCGCACCGACGAGTCAGAATCAGCATAGTTTTCTCCTCACATGAATCTTCAGGGACAACAGTCTTTGAAAAGCAGGGCCTGGCCGGGGGACGACGGCGCAGACCCGAATCGACCACCACAGGTGCCTGGACAGGGACGCCGGCAGCGGCCAGAAACGCGAAGGGCGCGGCAAGCCGCGCCCCTCCAGGCAGCGTGTCACTCACCCTGTCGGGCAGGAGCATCAAGCTCGAACGCGGTATGCAGCGCGCGTACGGCCAGCTCCAGGTACTTCTCTTCGATCACCACCGAGACCTTGATCTCGGAGGTGGAGATCATCTGGATGTTGATGCTCTCCTTGGCCAGGGCCTCGAACATGCGACTGGCAACGCCTGCGTGGGAACGCATGCCGACGCCGACGATGGACACCTTGGCAATCTTGGTGTCGCCGATCACTTCACGCGCGCCGATCTCGCGGGCGGTGTTCTCCAGCACACTCAGCGCCTTCTCGTACTCGTTGCGGTGCACGGTGAAGGTGAAGTCGGTGGTGTTATCGTGCGAGACGTTCTGCACGATCATGTCGACTTCGATATTGGCCGCGCTGATCGGGCCGAGGATCTTGAAGGCAACGCCTGGGGTGTCCGGGACGCCACGAATGGTCAGCTTGGCCTCATCACGGTTGAAGGCGATACCGGAAATGATCGGCTGTTCCATGGATTCCTCTTCATCGATGGTAATGAGGGTACCCGGACCCTCCTTGAAGCTGTGCAGCACGCGCAGCGGGACGTTGTACTTGCCGGCGAACTCCACCGAGCGGATCTGCAGCACCTTGGAGCCGAGGCTGGCCATTTCCAGCATCTCTTCGAAGGTGATCTTCTCCAGGCGCTGGGCCTGGGGCACGACACGCGGGTCGGTGGTATAGACGCCGTCGACATCGGTGTAGATCTGGCACTCGTCGGCCTTCAAGGCCGCCGCCAAGGCCACGCCGGTGGTGTCGGAACCACCACGACCGAGGGTGGTGATGTTGCCGTGCTCATCGACGCCCTGGAACCCGGCGACCACCACGACACGGCCGGCCTTGAGGTCGGCGCGAATCTTCTGGTCGTCGATCTGCAGGATGCGCGCCTTGTTGTGCGCGCTGTCGGTGAGGATGCGCACCTGGTTGCCGGTGTAGGACACCGCCGGCACGCCGCGCTTCATCAGGGCCATGGACAACAGGGCGATGGTGACCTGCTCGCCGGTCGAAACGATCACGTCCAACTCGCGGGGTTCGGGCTTGTCGGTGATCTGCTTCGCCAGGTCGATCAGGCGATTGGTTTCCCCGCTCATCGCCGACAGCACAACCACCAGGTCGGTGCCTTGCTCGCGGAATTTCTTGACCTTGTCGGCAACCTGCTCGATCCGCTCGATGGAACCGACAGAGGTACCGCCAAATTTCTGTACGATCAACGCCATTTCAAAGGTGCCTCAGCCCTAAAGGGCCCCAAAAAACAATCCAACATGAAACGGCCGGCGACTAGACCGCCGGCCGCCTCATCTCAAAGTCCCTGCTCGGCGAACGGCACTGCCAGGGCCAGGGCCTTGTCCAGCGCCGCGACGTCGACGCCACCACCCTGGGCCATGTCAGGGCGACCGCCACCCTTGCCACCGACCGCCGCAGCGGCTTGTTTCATCAGATCGCCAGCCTTGAGTTGGCTGGAGAGGTCCTTGGTCACGCCAGCCACCAGCACGACCTTGCCCTCATGCTCACTGCCCAGCAGGATCACTGCATGGCCGAGCTTGTTCTTCAGCTGATCGACGAGCGCCAGCAGGGCCTTGCCATCCTGCCCATCCAGGCGGGCGGCGAGGACCTTGGCACCCTTGACCTCAACGGCCGCGTTGGAGAGATCATCCCCGGCGGCGCTGGCGGCCTTGGCCTGCAGCTGCTCGAGCTGCTTTTCCAGCTGGCGGTTGCGCTCGAGCACAGCCGACAGCTTGTCGATCAGGTTGTCGCGGTTGCCCTTGACCAGCTGCGCGGCTTCCTTGACCTGCTCTTCGGCAGCGTTCAGGTAGGCCAGCGCAGCGGCGCCGGTGACCGCTTCGATACGGCGCACGCCAGAGGCCACGCCGCCTTCGCTGATGATCTTGAACAGGCTGATGTCGCCGGTGCGCTTGGCATGGATGCCACCGCACAGCTCGACGGAGAAGTCACCGCCCATGCTCAGCACGCGCACGGTGTCGCCATACTTCTCACCGAACAGCGCCATGGCACCTTTGGCCTTGGCGGTTTCGATATCGGTCAGCTCGGTCTCGACCGGGGTGTTCCTGCGCACTTCGCGGTTGACGATGTCTTCCAGGGCCTTGATCTGCTCTGGCTTGACCGCCTCGAAGTGGCTGAAGTCGAAACGCAGGCGCTGGCTGTCGACCAGCGAGCCCTTCTGCTGCACGTGATCGCCCAGCACCTGGCGCAACGCTTCGTGCAACAGGTGAGTGGCCGAGTGGTTCAGCGAGGTGGCGTGTTGCACCTCGGCATCGACCTTGGCCTCTACCGGCGAGCCGATGACCAGCGCACCGCTGGCAACCACGCCATGGTGCAGGAAGGCACCACCGGTCTTGGTGGTATCACGCACGTCGAAGCGCGCGCCACTGGCCTGCAGGTAGCCGCTGTCGCCGACCTGGCCGCCGGACTCGGCATAGAACGGCGTGCGGTCGAGCACGACCACGCCCTCTTCGCCTTCGCCCAACTGGCCGACCGACTGGCCATCCTTGTACAGGGCGACGATCTTGCCCTGCCCTTCGGTAGTGTCGTAGCCGAGGAAGTCGGTGGCGGTGTCGACCTTGACCAGGCTGTTGTAGTCCATGCCGAAGGCGCTGGCGGAGCGGGCACGCTCGCGCTGGGCTTCCATTTCACGCTCGAAGCCCGCTTCGTCGATGGTCAGCTCGCGTTCGCGGGCGATGTCGGCGGTGAGGTCCATGGGGAAGCCGTAGGTGTCGTACAGCTTGAACACCACGTCGCCCGGGACGACCTTGCCCTGAAGTTGGGCCAGGTCCTGCTCGAGGATGCGCAGGCCCTGCTCGAGGGTCTTGGCGAACTGCTCTTCCTCGGTCTTGAGCACGCGCTCGATGTGCGCCTGCTGGCTCTTCAGCTCAGCGAAGGCTTCGCCCATCTCGGCGACCAGCGCGGCGACGATCTTGTGGAAGAAGCTGCCCTTCGCGCCCAGCTTGTTGCCGTGACGGCAGGCGCGGCGAATGATGCGGCGCAGCACGTAGCCGCGGCCTTCGTTGGACGGCAGCACGCCGTCGGCAATCAGGAAGCCGCAGGAACGGATATGGTCGGCGACCACCTTCAGCGACGGTTGGTCGTCGTTGCTGCAGCCGATGGCTTCGGCGGCGGCGGCCAGCAGGCTCTGGAACAGGTCGATCTCGTAGTTCGAGTGCACGTGCTGCATCACCGCACTGATGCGCTCCAGGCCCATGCCGGTGTCCACCGACGGGGCCGGCAGCGGGTGCAGGACACCGTCGGCAGTGCGGTTGAACTGCATGAAGACGTTGTTCCAGATCTCGATGTAGCGGTCGCCGTCTTCTTCCGGCGAGCCGGGTGGGCCGCCCCAGATGTCGGCGCCATGGTCGTAGAAGATCTCGGTGCACGGGCCGCACGGGCCGGTGTCGCCCATGGTCCAGAAGTTGTCGGAGGCGTACGGGGCGCCTTTGTTGTCACCGATACGCACCATGCGCTCGGCCGGCACGCCGACTTCCTTGGTCCAGATGTCGTAGGCTTCGTCGTCGCTGGCGTAGACGGTGACCCACAGCTTTTCCTTGGGCAGGTTCAGCCACTTGTCCGAGGTCAGGAAGGTCCAGGCGAAGGTGATGGCATCGCGCTTGAAATAGTCGCCGAAGCTGAAGTTGCCCAGCATCTCGAAGAAGGTGTGGTGACGGGCGGTGTAGCCGACGTTTTCCAGGTCGTTGTGCTTGCCGCCGGCGCGGACGCACTTCTGGCTGCTCACGGCGCGGGTGTAGGCGCGCTTTTCCTGGCCGAGGAAGCAGTCCTTGAACTGGTTCATGCCGGCGTTGGTGAACAGCAGGGTCGGGTCATTGCCCGGGATCAGGGAGCTGGAGGCAACGCGAGTATGTCCCTGCTCTTCGAAGAAGCGGAGGAAGGCTTCACGGATTTCTGCGCTTTTCATAGGTTCTTCCACGGAAACGGCGGCCACACGTCGAATCGACGAAACGACGGCAAAGGGCCGCATTATATCGGTCCTGCAGTCTCGGTGCAGTGTGTTTATGCGATAGAAACCGTCGATTGGACGGCTTGCAGGGCTAAAGCAATTGAAAACGGCATGACCGCGATGCTATCGCCAGCGTTTCGCTACTGGCAAGCCAATTACGGTCCCGGGGCGGGGAAAATTAACAGGTTGGTGAATTAAAAGAATTTCATCACCGAAGGGATCCAAAATCAGGCTGGCCTCGCAGCGTGGGAGTGGGCTTGCCCCGCGATCGGCACCCGATTGCATCAACGTGCTCTCCAAGCCAGACGCAATCGCGGGGCAAGCCCGCTCCCACGCTAAGTTCAGTTGCCTGCAATGGGTGCTATCAAGCCAGGCGCTGCCCCGAATCCGGGACGATCAGGATGCCCGCGCGCAGCCCGTTCTTCACCTTGGGATTGGGGAAGATGATTCGCGCGCCCTCCTCCTCCACCACCCAACGCGTTTCGGCCAAGTCCTCGGCCAGCAGGTCGCCCTTTTTCAGCTCGGAGAAGTTTTCGATGTCAGCCGGCAGGTGCAGGCGGAAGCTGTCGCTGTGCTTGATGATCTCGCGGGCGACGCTGAACAGCTTGAGGCCATCCAGGGACTGCTCGGTTTGCGGCTCGGTATCTTCGATGAGCTGTATAAGACGCGCTTCGAGCCTGTCGAGATTGACCTCCTCGTTCTGCCCGAACGGTCGTGCCTTGCCGAGCTCCAGGGTGAAGGCCTCGGCATCGAGCTGCTCATAGGTGAAGGCACTGAAAGTGATGGAAGACTTGCTCTGCAGCAGCACCGCCTCCATGCCGGCCGCCGCCAGGCGCGCCAGTTCTCGGCGCGAGTGCTGGCGGCCTTCCTTGTAGGGATACAGCGCGAACTGCTCGATCTTCGACCCGCGAATGGCGGTATGCAGGTCGTAATGCAGGCGGGTGCGCTCGGGCTTGCTGAAGAACACCCGGGCAAACTGCTCGAGCTCTGCAGCGCGCAGCGCCTCGAAGCCGCTGGAGAGTTCGTGCCGGCCATTGAACAGGCGGTTGATGTCCTGCTCGACGAAACGCTCACCCTTGCGGATCGCCGCCGGGTTGCCGAACAGGAACAGCACCCGCGCACGTGGCTTGACCTTGCCGTTGGCCACGCCGTGCAGCAGCCTTTCGAGCAACTCGATCGGCGCTGTCTCGTTGCCATGGATACCGGCCGACAGCAGCAGGTCGAGCCCGCAATCTTCAGCTTCGGGCGGGCGCACTTCCAGGGCACCCTCCCCCAGCCAGCGCAAACGCACGCCCCGGGTGGTCACTTGGGTCTTCTCGGCCGGTTCGTGATCGGTCAGGGTCAGCTCAAGCAGTTTGCCAAGGGCGAGCATAGGCGCTTCCTTAGTGGTGGTGGCCGCAGTCCGGGCCGTGGACGTGGTCGTCGTCACCGGCGATATCGGCCGGTTCCATTTCCAGTTGCAGGCTGACCAGGTTGGTGGCCATCGGGCGCAGCAGCAGGTTGGCGTACTCGGTGTCGTCTTCCTCGACATCGACGCCGATCAGCAGTTGGCCACGGCCGTCTTGCTGGATCCACACTTCCTTGCCTTGCCAGACCACGGCAAAACGGGTGCACGAGGTTTCCAGCTGGGTGCCGTCTTCATCTTCCAGGATCAGGCGCAGGGCGTCGGACATTGCAATTTCTCTCTATCAAGGTTGGCGTTGGAACGGATAAACCGAACCCAGCTTGAGGATCTGGGTCAGCTCATCCAGGGCCGTGCGGCATTCCACCAGCAACTGCGGGTCGGCCAGGTCCGCTTCGCCGAGGCGATCGCGGTAGTGCTTGTCGACCCACTGCACCAGGGTGTCGTACAGCGAGGCGGTCATGATAACGCCTGGATTGACCGCCGCCAGTTCGTTTTCCTTCAACGCCACACGCAGACGCAGGCAAGCCGGGCCGCCACCGTTCTGCATGCTCTGCTTGAGGTCGAACACCTTGACCTCCTTGACCGGGCCGCCCTGGCCGGTCAGCTGGTTCAGGTAAGCCCAGACGCGCTCGTTGTGGCGGCACTCCTCTGGCACCACCAGCAGCATCGAACCGTCCTCGCGGCTGAGCAACTGGCTGTTGAACAGGTAAGAACGCACAGCGTCCTCCACCGTCACCGCCGCGCGCGGCACGCAGATACCCTGGAAGTTGCCGCCCTTGCTGGCCAGTTTAGCCTGCAGTTGGCCGAGCACCGTGTCGGTCTCGAGGAACGCGTCCTCGTGGTAGAACAGCACCTCGCCGTTGCCCACCGAGATCACGTCGTTGTGGAACACGCCCTGGTCGATCACTGCCGGATTCTGTTGAGCGTAGACCACGCCATCGTCGCTCAGCCCGTGCAGGCGAGCGACGGCCTGGGAGGCTTCCAGGGTCTGGCGCGCCGGATACTTCTGCGGCGCGGGATAGCGGCTGTCAAAGGCGCTGCGGCCATAGACGAAGAACTCCACGCCGGCATCGCCATAAGCGCGACAGAAGCGAGTGTGGTTGGCCGCGCCCTCGTCACCGAACTGGGCAACTGCCGGCAGCGCCTCGTGGTGGGCGAAGACCTTGTCATCGCTGAACATGGCGCCCAGCACACGGCTGGTGGTCGGGTGCTCGATGCTGCGGTGGTACTTGCAGTTGAGGTTGGCGGCGGTGAAGTGCACGCGGCCATCGGCGGTGTCGGCGCTGGGGCTGACGGTGGCGGCGTTGGCCACCCACATGCTCGAGGCCGAGCAGCTGGCGACCAGTAGCGGCATGGCTTCCTTCGCGGCGCGCTGGATCACTTCGCCGTCGCTGCCGGTGAAGCCCAAGCGGCGCAAGGCCGCCACGTCCGGGCGCTCCTGCGGGGCCAGCACGCCCTGCTTGAAGCCCATCTCCGTCAACGCCTTCA
The DNA here is from genome assembly GCF_047501685.1 of Pseudomonas sp. CAM1A. Lineage (NCBI taxonomy): Bacteria > Pseudomonadati > Pseudomonadota > Gammaproteobacteria > Pseudomonadales > Pseudomonadaceae > Pseudomonas > Pseudomonas sp. CAM1A. The sequence continues at coordinate 36,471 of NZ_JBFNXP010000005.1, forward strand.
TCTTCGCCAGGCCCTGACGCGCTGCTTCGCGCGGGTTGGAACCCTGCTGGCTGTTGCTCTGCGAGGCCACGTTGCCGTAGGACAGGCCGCCGTAGTTGTGGGTCGGCCCCACCAGGCCATCAAAATTCACTTCAAAGGATTTCATCGGCAAGGCTCCGAGACCTGTTGTTATAGGGTGACGCCCGGCGTCAGGGTCGCCGGCAGTGCAAGGCTCGCGGTCTCCAGCGAAGCCACGGGGTAGGCGCAGTAGTCCGCCGCGTAGTAGGCACTGGCGCGGTGGTTGCCGCTGGCGCCAACACCACCGAACGGCGCGCTGCTGGCGGCGCCGGTGAGCTGCTTGTTCCAGTTGACGATGCCGGCGCGGCTACGCAGCCAGAAGTGCTGGTAGCGGGCGTTGGAGTCCGACAGCAGGCCAGCGGCCAGACCGTACTGGGTATTGTTGGCTTCCTCGATTGCCGCATCGAAATCGGTGTAGCGGATCACCTGCAGCAATGGGCCGAAGAATTCCTCGTCCGGGCGCCCGGTTACCGCAGTGACGTCGATGATGCCGGGGGTAAGCAAGGCGGCACCAGCCTGCGGCTGGTTCATTTCCAGTAGCGCCACGGCGCCCTTGCCGAGCAGTTCGGCCTGGGCTGCCAGCAGAGCGCGGGCCGCCTGCAGCGAAATCACCGAACCCATGAACGGCGCGGGCTGCTGATCGAAGGCGCCAACACTGATGCTGCGACTCACCTCGACCAGGCGCTGGAGCAGCGAGTCACCCCAGGCGCCCTGCGGCACCAGCAGGCGACGGGCGCACGTGCAGCGCTGGCCAGCGGAGATGAAGGCCGACTGAATGATGGTGTACACCGCGGCATCCAGGTCCTTGACCTCGTCGACCACCAGCGGATTGTTGCCGCCCATCTCCAGGGCCAGGATCTTGTCCGGGCGGCCGGCGAACTGCTGATGCAGCAGGTTGCCAGTACGGCTGGAACCGGTGAAGAACAGGCCATCGATACCAGAATTGCCGGCCAGCGCCACGCCGGTTTCACGGGCGCCCTGCACCAGGTTGAGCACACCGGCAGGCAAGCCGGCCTCGATCCAGCACTGCACCGTCAGCTCGGCGACCTTGGGGGTCAGCTCACTGGGCTTGAACACCACGCAGTTGCCGGCCAGCAGCGCCGGAACGATATGGCCGTTGGGCAGGTGGCCAGGGAAGTTGTACGGGCCGAACACGGCGACCACGCCGTGGGGCTTGTGGCGCAGCACGGCGGTGGCGTCGGCCAGCGGGCCGCTCTTCTCGCCGGTACGCTCGCGGTAGCTCTGCACCGAGATGGCGACCTTGTTGACCATGCTGGTCACCTCGGTAGCCGATTCCCACAGGGGTTTGCCGGTTTCTTCGCCGATGCAGCGCGCCAGCGCCTCGGCATTGGCCTTGAGTTTCTCGGCGAAGGCTTCCAGCACGCTGATGCGCGCCTCCAGGCTCAGCGACGCCCAGCCGGGGAATGCCTGGCGAGCAGCCTGCACGGCGGCATCGACCTGGGCGGCATCGGCGCCCTGCCCTTGCCAGACCACTGCCTGGGTGACGGGGTTGAGCGACTGCAGGGCTTCACCCTGGCCGGCCAGCCAGTGGCCTGCGATGTAATGCGTGTTCATTTACTGGGCCTCCCGACCGGCGGACAGCGGCACCGCGCGGACATTGTCGCCGGCGCCCAGGCGCAGGCGCTTGGCGGTCTGCGGATCGACCACCAGGGTACCTGCCGCCAGGCGCGCCGGTGCGGCCGTGATGCGACAGTCTTCGCGCTTGCGGTTGTGAATGATGTAAGGGGTGGCGTCGTCACCCGGGGTGCCGACGGCCAGTACCAGGGTCTCGCTGTCACGCACGGCGCGGATCTTCGAGGTCTCGCACTCGATCGCGGGACCTGCGTCGAAGATGTCGACGTAGCCCTGGTAGTTGAAGCCTTCGCGCTTGAGCATGGCCAGCGCCGGCTCCGTGTCGGTGTGCACACGGCCGATGACGTTGCGCGCCGACTCCGAAAGGAAGCAGGTGTACAGCGGGAACTTGGGCATCAGCTCGGCGATGAACGACTTGTTGCCCACGCCGGTGAGGTAGTCGGCCTGGCTGAACTCCATCTTGAAGAAGTGCCGGCCCAGGCTTTCCCAGAATGGCGAACGACCTGCCTCGTCGGACATGCCGCGCATCTCGGCGATGATCTTGTTGCCAAACAGCTGCGGGAACTCGGCGATGAACAGCATCCGCGCCTTGGACAGCAGACGGCCATTGAGGCCGCTGCGGTAGTCGCTGCGCAGGAACAGCGAGCACAGCTCGGAGTTGCCGGTCAGGTCGTTGGCCAGGAACAGCGTGGGGATCTCGCGGTAGATGTTCAGCTCCTGCGAGGCGCTGACGGTCAGGCCGACCCGGTAGTTGTACCAAGGCTCGCGCAGGCCGACGGCACCGGCGATGGCACTGATGCCGACCACCAGTCCTTCGTCGTTCTCCAGCACGAACAGGTAGTCGGTGTCGCCGCGCTCGGCTTCGCCGCGGAAGCTTTTCTCGGCCCAGCCGACGCGCTGGCCGAGGCGCTCCTCGTTGGCAGGCAGCGTGGTCAGCCCGGTGGTGCCGGTGCTGCGAGCCAATTCGATCAGCGCGGGTAAATCGCTGCTGCGTACAGGACGAACGATCATGCTATCTCCTTGTGCGGCGGTCTGTGCCTGCCGCGAAACTCTCTGTTGCGGCGCTTCAGACTGCGACCAGGCGCACGCTGGCGCCCTCGCCGACACCCAGGGCCTCGGCGGCTTCGCCGCTCAGGCTGACCGGCTTGCCCGGTACCCAGTCCAGTTCCAGCAGCACGGCGCGGTAATCCTGCAGCTGGCCGTTGCACACCAGGTACGGACGGCCGCCCTTGACCGGCGTCTCGTCGAGCTTGACCGGCACCACACGGCTCTGGGCGATGGAGCGGATGCCCGAGGCACGGGCATGCAGGGTCGGGCCGCCGTCGAAGATGTCGATGTAGTGCTCGGTCTCGAAGCCTTCGCGCATGAGGATGTCGAAGGTGATCTGCGCCCGCGGATGCACCTGGCCCATGGCCTCCTGCGCCTCGTCGGCCAGCAGCGGCACGTAGATCGGGTAGTGCGGCATCAGTTCGGCGAGGAAGGTGCGGCTCTTCAGGCCGCACAGGCGCTCGGCGTCGGCGTAATTGAGGTCGAAGAAGTTGCGGCCGATGGCGTCCCAGAACGGTGATTCGCCCTGTTCATCGCTGTAGCCGACGATCTCGGTCACCACCGACTCGGCAAAGCGCTCGGGGTGCGAGGCCATGAAAAGCAGGCGCCCCCGCGAGTTGAGCTCGGCGAAGGCACTGCTCACCAACTCCGGCACCACGTAGAAGCTGGTCAGCAGGCTGTTGCCGGTGAGGTCGTGGCACAGCGACAGGACGTGGATCTTGTTGTGGATCTTCAGCTCGCGGGAGGCGTGTACGAAGGTCTCGTTGCGGAAGCTGTAGAACGGCTCGGAATAGCCGGCCGAGGCAACGATGGCCGAACAGCCGACCAGCTTGCCGGTGGCGCTGTCCTCGAGCACGAAGAAGTAGCTTTCTTCGCCATTGAAGCTGACCTCGGCGGCGAACGAGGTTTCCGAGGCGGCGATCTTGTCGCCCAGGCGGGCAGTGTCATCCGGCAGCGAGGTGACACCAATGGGGCTGTCGGCAGCCATGCGCTGCACTTCGTTCAGATCAGCCATTTGCGCGGGGCGCATCACCAGCATGGTGTCACTCCTTTCGGGAAAGCGCGCCGATCACATCGGCACGGAAAAACGGCGGGCACGCGCCACCACCTGCAAGCAGGTGCCCGCACTGGAATTCAGGTATCGCCGGCCCCGCTCGAGGGCCGGCGAAGGGCGATCAGCCCTTGGTCAGTTTTGCCATGGCGCGCTCGAAACGATCCAGACCTTCGTCGATGTCGGCATCCTCGACCACCAGGCTCGGGGCGAAGCGCACCACGTCCGGGCCAGCCTGCAGGACCATCACGCCTTCCTTCTCGGCGGCGTTGAGGATGTCCTTGGCCTTGCCTTTCCAGGCCTCGCTCAGCACGCAGCCGATCAGCAGGCCGACACCACGCACCTGGGTGAACAGGCCGGTTTCCTGGCCGATTTTCTCCAGACGGACCTTGAAGCGCTCATGCTTGGCCTTGATGCCCGCCAGGGTTTGCGGGGTATTGATCACATCCAGCACGGCGCAGGCGACGGCACAGCCCAGCGGGTTGCCGCCGTAAGTGGTGCCGTGGGTGCCGACGGCCAGGTGCTTGGCCAGGTCGCTGGTGGTCAGCATCGCGCCGATCGGGAAACCGCCGCCCAGGCTCTTGGCGCTGGTCAGAATGTCCGGGGTGACGCCGTAGTGCTGGTAGGCGTACAGCGAGCCGGTACGGCCGACGCCGGTCTGCACTTCATCGAAGATCAGCAGCGCGTTGTGCTCGTCGCACAGCTTGCGCGCGCCTTCCAGGTAGGCCTGGTCGGCCGGGACCACGCCGCTCTCGCCCTGAATCGGCTCGATGACCACGGCGCAGGTCTTGTCGGAAATCTGCGCCTTGAGCGCTTCCAGGTCGTTGTACGGCACGTGGCTGATGCCGGTGATCTTCGGCCCGAAACCGTCGGAGTACTTGGGCTGGCCACCGACGCTGACGGTGAACAGGGTACGACCGTGGAAGCTGTTCACGGTGGCGATGATCTCGTGCTTCTCGGGGCCGAAACGGTCATGGGCGACACGGCGGGCCAGCTTGAAGGCGGCCTCGTTGGCTTCGGCGCCGGAGTTGCAGAAGAACGCGCGCTCGGCAAAAGTGGCGTCCACCAGCTTGTGCGCCAGGCGCAGGGCCGGCTCGTTGGTGAACACGTTGGAGACATGCCAGAGGGTATTGGCCTGTTCGGTCAGTGCCTTGACCAGCGCCGGATGGCAGTGGCCGAGGGCGTTGACCGCGATGCCGCCGGCGAAGTCGATCAGCTCGCGCCCGGTCTGGTCCCATACTCGGGAACCCTCGCCTCGCACAGGAATGAAAGCCGCCGGGGAGTAGTTGGGAACCATGACCTGGTCGAAATCGGCACGTTGCACCGGGGCTTGCTCAACGGACATCTGAGTCTCCTGAAGAGGAACGCTGGCCTGGAAGTGGCGAGCGATGAAGGGATTGTAAGGACTGATCAGCGCCTGTCCTTGCTGCCAGGCGACAACTTGTTACAGCGCAAAACCGAGTTTTCACGCGGTTTTCGGCAATGCGACAAACAGTGTCGCAATCGCGCAGTGTAACGGCAGCAGGGGGTGGCGGGGAGATGCTCAGTGAGAATTGGGTGAACGGGTGTTCACATCTACAAATTGCATCGCGGGGCAAGCCCGCTCCCACAAGCAATACACTGCGTAGAGCGGGCTTTCTCCACGCTAGCGTCTTCGCTGAAAGGGAGGTCTTCAGCCGCGCTCGGCCGGCGCCGAACTCAGCTCGAACGGGCTGCTGTTACGTCGCTGATTGCGATCTTCGCGCGGCGTGGCGCCGAAGAAATTGCGGTACGCGCTGGAAAAATGCGGCCCCGAGGAGAACCCGCAGGACAGGCCGATCTGGATGATCGATTTGCTGGTCTGCATCAGCATCTGCCGCGCCTTGTTCAGGCGCAGCTCCAGGTAGTACTGGCTGGGCACGCGATTGAGGTACTGCTTGAAGATCCGCTCCAGCTGGCGACGGGACACGCACACATGCTGGGCGATTTCGTCGGTGGTCAGCGGCTCTTCGATATTGGCCTCCATCAGCAGCACCGCCTGGGTGAGCTTGGGGTGGCTGGAGCCCAGGCGGTTCTGCAACGGAATGCGCTGGCGCTCGCCACCTTCGCGAATGCGCTCGACCACCAGCTCTTCCGACACCGCGCCGGCCAGTTCCGCCCCGTGGTCTCGGGCCAGCACCGCCAGCAGCAGGTCGGTCACCGCCATGCCGCCGCAGGCAGTCAGGCGATCACGATCCCAGTCGAACAGATGGCTGGTGGCGATCACCTTGGGGAAGCGCTCGGCAAAATCATCCTGCCAACGCCAATGGACCGCGGCGCGGTAGCCGTCGAGCAAGCCCAGCGCCGCCAGCGGGTACACGCCCGCGGACAAGCCGCCGATCATGCAACCGCTGCGCGCCAGCTGCTTGAGCGCGGCGGACAATGCCGAACCAATCGCCGCCGGCGGCTCATCAGCCAGCAGGAACAGTTTGTGATAGCCCTCCAGACGTCCGGCCCACGCTTCGCCCGGCAGGCGCCAGGCGCCCTCCTGCCCGGCCTCGGCCTGCAGGAAGGACATTGTGTAGACCACATCCGGATGCACCCGCTGAGCCACCTGCAACACCTCTTCGGCCAACGCCAGGGTCAGCGGCTTGGTGCTGGGCCAGATGAGAAATCCGATTCGCTGGGTGGTCATAGGGCGTGGTCCGAAACCTGAAAAGGAGGGTCGCGCTTGTGGCGCCGGGGCGTGCTGCGTGCGTTACGCAGCATGCCCCATCATGGTGCAAAAGTGCAGCCTTTACTTCAGGCTGCCGGAAAGGAACTGCTTGAGGCGTTCCGACTGCGGATTGACCAGCACCTCACGCGGGCAGCCGCGTTCTTCCACCAGGCCCTTGTGCAGGAACACCAGCTGGTTGGAAACCTCGCGGGCAAAGCCCATCTCGTGGGTGACCACCACCATGGTGCGACCTTCCTGGGCCAGCGATTGCATGACCTTGAGCACATCGCCCACCAGCTCCGGGTCGAGCGCCGAAGTCGGCTCGTCGAACAGCATGACCTCCGGCTCCATGGCCAAGGCGCGGGCAATGGCCACACGCTGCTGCTCGCCACCGGACATGTGCCCGGGGAACGCGTCCTTGCGGTGGGATACGCCGACTTTGGCCAGGTAGTGCTCGGCCTTCTCCAGCGCCTCCTTCTTGTTGACGCCCAGTACGTGCACTGGCGCCTCGATGACATTTTCCAGCGCGGTCATGTGCGACCACAGGTTGAAATGCTGGAACACCATCGACAGGCGCGAGCGCATGCGCTGCAGCTGTTTCGGGTCGGCGGCCTTGAGCGCGCCGTCCTTGCCGGCGACCAGCTTGAGCTCTTCGTTGTTGAGCAGGATCTTGCCCGCGTGCGGCTGCTCAAGCAGGTTGATGCAACGCAGGAAGGTCGATTTGCCCGAACCGCTGGAGCCGATGATGCTGATCACGTCGCCTGCCTTGGCTTCGAGGGAGACGCCCTTGAGCACCTCATGGCTGCCGTAGCGCTTGTGCAGGTCTTGGATTTGGAGTTTGTACATACTGTCGGATCTCACAGAGCGGTCAGTGCTTGCGCGGCGCCAGGTAACCGAGCCAGCGGCGTTCGGCCATCTTGAACAGGCGCACGAGGATGAAGGTCAGGCACAGGTAGAACACGCCCGCCGTGATGTAGGCCTCGAAAGGCAGGTAGTACTGGGCGTTGACCGTGCGCGCGGCACCGGTGATGTCGATCAGGGTGACGATCGACGCCAGGCTGGTGGTCTGCAGCATCATGATCACTTCGTTGCTGTACTGCGGCAGCGCCCGACGCAGCGCGGACGGCAGCAGGATGCGACGGTACATCTTCATGCGCGACATGCCGATGGCCTTGGCCGCCTCGATCTCGCCATGGGGCGTGGCCTTGAGGCTGCCGGCGATGATCTCGGCGGTGTAGGCGCTGGTGTTGACGGCGAAGGCCAGGCAGGCGCAGAAGGTCGCACTGGACAGCCACGGCCAGAAGATGCTCTCGCGCACCGCCTCGAACTGGGCCAGGCCGTAGTAGATCAGGAACAGCTGCACCAGCATGGGCGTGCCGCGGATCACGTAGGTGTACAGCCACGCGCTCATGTTCACCAGCGGCTGCTTGGAGACGCGCATCAGGCCCAGCGGGATGGCCGCCAGCAAGCCGAACAGCAGCGACAGCGCCAGCAGCTTGAGGGTGGTCAGCAGGCCGCCCAGGTACAGCGGCATGGCTTCCCAGATGACGTTGTAGTCGAAGATCATAGTTCAACCGCCTTGACGCCCACCGAGTAGCGCTTCTCGAGATACTTCAGCGCCAGCAGCGAGACACTGGTCAACACCAGGTACAACGCCGCCACCGCGAGGAAGAAGGTGAAGGGTTCGCGGGTGGCGTCCGCCGCCTGCTTGGCCTTGAACATCATGTCCTGCAGGCCGACCACCGAAATCAGCGCGGTCGCCTTGGTCAACACCAGCCAGTTGTTGGTGAAGCCCGGGATCGCCAGGCGGATCATCTGCGGCACCATGATCCGGAAGAACACCTGGACACCGCTCATGCCATAGGCCGCGCCCGCCTCTGCCTGGCCCTTGGGGATGCCGAGGAAGGCACCGCGGAAGGTTTCCGACAGGTACGCGCCAAAGATGAAGCCCAGCGTGCCGATGCCGGCGACCAACGGGTTCAGGTCGATATAGTCGTCATAGCCGAGCAGCGGCGCCACCCGGTTGAGGATGTCCTGGCCGCCATAGAAGATCAGCAGGATCAGGACCAGGTCGGGAATGCCACGGATCACCGTGGAGTACAGATCCCCCAGCCAGGCCAACCAGCGCACCGGCGACAAACGCAGCGCCACGCCGATCAGGCCGAGGACGATGGCCAGGGCCATCGACGACAAGGCGAGCTGCAGCGTCAGCCACGCTCCGTCGAGGATGACTGCCCCATAGCCTTTCAACATGATTCGGATTCCTCAGGGCTTGGGAATGAAAAATGGTGCAAACCTCAGAGCTTCTGCTGTTTGCACCATTGCACAGGTGAAACTCGATGGTTACTTCGAGTCTGGACCGTAGATGTCGAAGTTGAAGTACTTATCCTGGATTTCTTTGTACTTGCCGCTGGCGCGGATGCCGTCGATGGCCGCGTTGATGCGGTCGGCGTTTTCCTTGTCACCCTTGCGCACGGCGATGCCGATGCCATCACCGAAGTACTTGGAGTCGGTGAAGGCCGGACCGACGAAGGCGAAACCCTTGCCTGCATCGGTCTTCAGGAAGCCGTCCTCGAGCAGGGTGGCGTCGGCCACGGTGCCGTCGAGGCGGCCGGCGGCGACGTCCAGGTAGATTTCGTTCTGGGTGCCGTAAGGCACGACGGTGGCGCCTTTCGGGGCCAGGACTTCCTTGGCGAAGCGGTCGTGGATCGAGCCACGCTGCACACCAATCTTCTTGTCCTTGAGCTCAGCCAGGCTCTCGCTGATGGCGGTACCGTCCTTCATCACCAGGCGAGCCGGGGTGAGGTAGTAGCGCTTGGTGAAGTCGACCGACTTCTTGCGATCGTCAGTGATCGACATGGACGACAGGATGGCGTCGATCTTGCGCACTTTCAGCGCCGGGATCAGGCCATCGAATTCCTGCTCGACCCAGGTGCACTTGGCTTTCATCTGTTCGCACAGGGCGTTGCCGATGTCGTAGTCGAAGCCGGCGAGGCTGCCATCGGGCTGCTTGAAGGCGAAGGGTGGGTAGGCGGCCTCGATACCGATCTTCAACGGCTTCTCATCGGCCTGCGATACCAGGGAAAACACGGAAAGCGCCAGGGCGCCAAGCAGTGCGAGCTTCTTCATCAGGTAACTCCATCGGTACGGGGCAATACAAGGCAGTTGTAACGGCTGCCCGATATGCGAATGGGTACAGCGCGAGCCGCGCAGGTTTCGACCAAGGTCGCAGACCACGAGCGAGTGAGTGGCATTCTAGCGACAGCCCGGTAGTCGATATTTCTTCAAAGCGACAACTAATTACAGAAGCGCCAGGAACCGCGGCGGGCGATATTGACAGCTCCTGCGAGATATGCAAGAGCAAAAGAGAAATAACCTATACCCAAAGCAATAAGCGGGCCCATTATTGGCAAAGCCTTGTATTCCGGCAAGCGCAGCGTGCGAGCCTGCATGAAATGCCCGCAGAATGCACTCATTTGGCACGCAGATGTTTCCGCAAGCCCCGCATTTGGGCGCAATCGGTGACAGCGACGGTTACCGATGAATGTCGGAGTAACAGTTTGTATCAGTAAAGCAAAAACCCCGCCGGGTATGGGCGGGGTTTCTGCTTATGGCCGTATCGCGGGGCAAGCCCGCTCCCACGATTGCAACGCTTCAACTCAAGCGGTGGCCAGACTCATCGCCTTGTGGGTGTCGATCAGGTGCTGCACAACCCCTGGATCGGCCAGGGTGGAGATATCACCCAGCGCGTCGTACTCGCCAGTGGCGATCTTGCGCAGGATGCGGCGCATGATCTTGCCCGAGCGGGTCTTGGGCAGGCCCGGCGCCCACTGGATCACATCCGGCGAAGCGATCGGACCGATCTCCTTGCGCACCCAGTTCTTCAGCTCGATCCGCAGTTGCTCGTTCGACTCCTCGCCGGCATTGAGGGTGACATAGACATAGATGCCCTGCCCCTTGATGTCGTGCGGCACGCCCACGACAGCCGCCTCGGCGACCTTCGGATGCGCCACCATCGCACTCTCGATCTCGGCGGTGCCCATGCGGTGCCCGGAGACGTTGAGCACATCATCCACGCGGCCGGTGATCCAGTAGTAGCCATCCTCGTCGCGACGGGCACCGTCACCGGTGAAGTACATGCCGCGGAAGGTCTTGAAGTAGGTGTCGACGAAACGGTCGTGGTCGCCGTACAGCGAACGCGACTGGCCCGGCCAGGAATCGAGGATCACCAGGTTGCCCTCGGCGGCGCCGTCGATCAGGTTGCCCAGGTTGTCCACCAGCGCCGGCACCACGCCGAAGAACGGACGGGTTGCCGAACCCGGCTTGAGCCCAGTGGCGCCTGGCAACGGGCTGATGAGGATGCCGCCGGTCTCGGTCTGCCACCAGGTGTCGACGATCGGGCAACGTTCCTTGCCAACAGTCTTGTAGTACCAGTTCCAGGCTTCAGGGTTGATCGGCTCGCCCACCGAGCCCAGCAGGCGCAGGCTGGAGCCATCGGCGCCGGCCACCGCCGCCTCGCCCTCGGCCATCATGGCGCGGATGGCGGTCGGCGCGGTGTAGAGGATGTTGACCTTGTGCTTGTCGACGATCTTCGACACGCGGGTGATGTCGGGGTAGTTCGGCACGCCTTCGAACAGCAGCGTGGTCGCGCCGTTGGCCAGCGGGCCATAGACGATGTAGCTGTGACCGGTGACCCAGCCGACGTCGGCGGTGCACCAGTACACTTCGCCCGGGCGGTAGTCGAACACGCGCTCGTGGGTCAGTGCGGCATACACCAGGTAGCCACCGGTAGTGTGCAGCACACCCTTGGGCTTGCCGGTTGAGCCGGAGGTATAAAGGATGAACAGCGCCTCCTCGGCGCCCATCTCTTTCGGCGCGCAGTGGCTGGAGGCGACCTTCATCAGGTCTTCGTACCAGATGTCGCGATGCTGGTGCCAGGCGATGTCGCCACCGGTGCGCTTGCACACGATGATCTTCTGCACGCTGCTGGTTTCAGGGTTGGTCAGGGCCAGGTCGACGTTGGCCTTGAGCGGGGTACGGCGGCCACCACGCAGGCCTTCGTCGGCAGTGATCACCACCTTGGACTTGCAGTCGATGATGCGCCCGGCCAGCGCCTCGGGCGAGAAGCCACCGAACACCACCGAGTGGATCGCGCCGATGCGGGCACAGGCCAGCATGGCGACCACGGCCTCGGGGATCATCGGCATGTAGATGGTGACCACGTCGCCACGGTGCACGTCCTGGCCACGCAGGGCGTTGGCGAACTTGCAGACCTGCTCGTGGAGCTCGCGGTAGGTGATGTTGCGGTGCTCGGAAGGGTCGTCACCTTCCCAGATGATCGCCAGCTGGTCGCCGCGCTCTTCGAGGTGACGGTCCAGGCAGTTGTAGGAGACGTTCAGAGTGCCGTCGGCAAACCATTTGATATCGACATGGTGGTCGTCGAACGAGGTCTGCTTGACCTTGGTGAAGGGCTTGATCCAGTCCAGACGCTGGGCCTGCTCGCGCCAGAAGCCGTCCGGGTTGATCACCGATTGCTGGTACATGGCCTTATAGGTGGCCTCGTCGGTCAGGGTACTGGCCGCAACCTCGGGACGAACGGGATACAGTGGAGCCGCACTCATCTGTGTTACCTCGGTGTAATAGTTGTTTTTGTATGGAAGCGTTTGTAACTGTACCAGAGCGACAAAGACCATTCGACGTTGGTAGTAACGCGACAAACCGTCAATCCACCAATGTACAGCGACCGCTCTAGCGCATGGCATCCAGCCATCGCAGGCGGAAAAAGGCAGCGCTTTGCCAGGGATTGTTACAGATTCTGTCAAAAGACTTTATCAAAACCCGCTCTGTTTCAGCCCCGGCCACCCTCCTAGAATTCACCTCGCCAGCAACGGCAACGCGATTAACTTGGTAACAGCCCCCACGAAGGCAACGTTAATCCGCACCTCATCCTGATAGTTGAAACTTAGTTGTACTCGCGGCGCCACAAGCGCCGCGCGCCCCCTCACGACCTTAGACAGGTAAATTGAAAATGAAAGCTTTACTGGTTTTGGCACTTGGCGGTTTTTGCGGCGCGGCACTGGCCGGCGAAGCAAAAGATGTCGAGCAGATTCCGGTTGAACAGTACAGTTATTCGCAGCACCTGGATATCGCTCGCGTCATCTCCATGAGCGAAGTGCCGAACGTCTGCGAAGTGGTGCCTGCGCGCATGACCTATGAGGACTCCCAGGGCCAGAAGCACATTCTCGAATACCGCGTGATGGGCAACGGTTGCTCCAACGGCTGAAGCCATGACTGCATCGCGGGGCAAGCCCGCTCCCACCACCTTTAAATTCGTGGGAGCGGGCTTGCCCCGCGATCAATTTCAGCCTCGATAAACTTCCAGATTATTCCACCGACTTGTTCAATGAATAATCCCGCAACTTGTTGGCAATGGTCGTATGGGAAACACCCAGTCTTTTCCCCAGCGCCCGGCTACTTGGAAATTCACTCATCAAACTTTCCAATACTGCCCGTTCAAACCGCCCGACAATCTGCGAAAGATCGCCATCCAGGGAAAATTCGCCCAAGGGTTGACGCGCGCCATAATCCGGCAAGCGGATATGTTCACTCTTCACCACCCCGCCTTCGCACAGCGACACTGCCTGGAACAATACGTTTTCCAATTGGCGCACGTTGCCCGGCCAGTGATACTGCCCAAGCTTGTCCATCGCTGCCGGCGCCAGGCGCGGCAACGGGCAGCCGATCTGCCGGCTGGCCTGATCGAGGAAATGCTGCACCAGCCCTTCCAGGCCATCCATGCATTCGCGCAGCGGCGGGATGTGCAGCGACAGCACATTGAGGCGGTGATAGAGGTCCTGGCGGAACTCGCCGCGGGCGCACAGTTCGGACAGGTCGACCTGGGTCGCGCAGATCACCCGCACATCCAGATACACCTCTTCGTCGCTGCCGACCCGGCGGAAACAGCCATCCTGCAGGAAGCGCAGCAACTTGACCTGCAAGCGCGGGCTCATCTCCCCCACCCCGTCGAGGAACAACGTACCGCCGGCCGTCAATTCCAGCAGCCCCAGCTTACCCTCGGCCCGCGCCCCCTCGAACGCCCCCGGCCCATAGCCGAACAGTTCGGTCTCGGCCATCGACTCGGGCAGGCCGGCGCAGTTGAGCGCCATCAGCGGTGCCTGGCCGCGCGGGCTGGCCAGGTGACAGGCGCGCGCCAGCAGTTCCTTGCCGGTGCCGGTTTCTCCCTCGATCAGGAGCGGCGCATCCAGCGGCGCCATGCGCCGCGCCTCACGCACCACCGCGGCCATTACCCGCGAGCTCTGGAAGATGCTGTCGAAGCCACGCAACTCCTGCTTGCGCACATTGTAGATACGCTCGCCGATGCGATCGGCACGATGCAAGGTGATCACCGCGCCCGCCAGGGCCTCGCTGTCGTCATGTTCCGATTGCAACGGCGCGATATCAGCAAGGAACACATCACCCTTGACCTTGATTCGCAGGCCATTGATCCGCGACTTGTTGGCGCGGATCAGCTCCGGCAGGTCGAAGTCCTCGACATAGCGCGACAGCGGAATGCCCGGCACTTCATCGACCCTCACGCCGAGTAGCTGCGCCGCGCCACGGTTGGCGGCAACGATGCTGCCGCCCATGTCGATCGACAGTACCGGGAAGTCCAGCGCCCCCAGCAGCGCATTGAGCTCCATGTGCCGACGCTCGCTGGGCATCAGGCCGACGCGCTTGACCCCGAACACCCCGGCGATCGACTCGAACTTGGGCCGCAGGGCCTGGAACTGCAGGTTGATCAGGTTCGGGCAGTGCAGGTAGATGGCGTTGCCATGGTCACCCCCCACTTCGCCGCGCAACACGTTGATCCCGTACTCCACCAGCAGGTTGAGGATGTCCCGCAGGATGCCGATGCGGTTCTGGCAATGCACTTTGATGCGCATGAAAGGCTCTCTGAGCGGCCGAGTTTTTGCTCGCACCACGGAAAAGTCGTAAAGATAAGCTGACAAAAATAGCCATCTGCCCAGCTCGATGTCCGTGATTTTCCGGGATGACGCTGATTTTGTAAAATTATCGTTACGCACAGAAGATAAACGGACGCGCAGGATTGGCCTCTACCCCGGTGCAAAACCTCGTTTGTAGGGATATTCCTAAGGTATGTCCTGTACATAACAAGAACGCCCTCACCAGGAGAGCCACATGAAACAGACGCAATACGTGGCACGCGAGCCCGATGCGCATGGCTTTATCGATTACCCGCAGCAAGAGCATGCGGTGTGGAACACCCTGATCACGCGTCAGCTGAAAGTGATCGAAGGCCGGGCATGCCAGGAGTACCTCGATGGCATCGACCAGCTCAAGCTGCCCCATGACCGCATCCCGCAGTTGGGCGAAGTCAACAAGGTGCTCGGTGCCACCACCGGCTGGCAGGTCGCCCGCGTGCCGGCGCTGATCCCCTTCCAGACCTTCTTCGAGTTGCTGGCCAGCAAGCGCTTCCCGGTCGCCACCTTCATCCGCACCCCGGAAGAGCTGGACTACCTGCAAGAACCCGACATCTTCCATGAGATCTTCGGCCACTGCCCGCTGCTGACCAACCCCTTCTTCGCCGAGTTCACCCACACCTACGGCAAACTGGGCCTGGCGGCGACCAAGGAACAGCGCGTTTACCTGGCGCGCCTGTACTGGATGACCATCGAGTTCGGCCTGATGGAGACCGCGCAAGGTCGCAAGATCTACGGCGGCGGCATCCTCTCCTCGCCGAAGGAAACCGTCTACAGCCTGTCCGATGAGCCTGAGCACCAGGCCTTCGATCCGATCGAAGCCATGCGCACGCCCTACCGCATCGATATCCTGCAGCCCCTGTACTTCGTCCTGCCGAACATGAAGCGTCTGTTCGACCTGGCCCACGAAGACATCATGGCCATGGTCCACCAGGCCATGCAGCTGGGCCTGCACGCACCGAAGTTTCCACCCAAGGTCGCCGCCTGAGCGCCCCTGTCGATAACAACTCAAACCGGAAAACACCCATGAATGCCTTGAATCAAGCCCACTGCGAAGCCTGCCGCGCCGATGCGCCGAAAGTCACCGACGAGGAACTGGCGGAACTGATCCGACTGATCCCGGACTGGAACATCGAGACCCGCGATGGCCACATGGAGCTCGAGCGCGTGTTCCTGTTCAAGAACTTCAAGCACGCCCTGGCCTTCACCAACGCCATCGGCGAGATCGCCGAAGCCGAAGGCCACCACCCGGGCCTGCTGACCGAGTGGGGCAAGGTCACCGTGACCTGGTGGAGCCACTCGATCAAAGGCCTGCACCGCAACGACTTCATCATGTGCGCGCGCACCGATGAGGTCGCCAAGACCGCCGAAGGGCGCAAGTGATGCACTTCGCCGCCATCGCTCGGGTCCCTGGCGACCCGATCCTGGGGTTGATGGAGGCCTACGCCCGCGATAGCAACCCGGCCAAGTTCGACCTGGGTGTCGGCGTGTTCAAGGACGCCCAGGGCCTGACGCCGATTCCGGCTGCGGTCAAGCAGGCCGAGCAGCGCCTGGTCGAACGCCAGGTCACCAAGAGCTATGTCGGCGGCCATGGCGACGCAGTATTCGGCCGCCTGGTCAGCGAGCTGGTGCTGGGCAGCGACTCGCCGCTGCTGGCCAGCCAGCGCGCCGGCGCCACCCAGACCCCGGGCGGCACCGGCGCCCTGCGCCTGGCTGCAGAATTCATCGCCCAGTGCCTGCCGGGACGCGGCATCTGGCTGAGCGACCCGACCTGGCCGATCCACGAGACGATCTTCGCTGGCGCCGGACTCAAGGTGTCCCACTACCCCTACGTGGGCAAGGACAACCGCCTGAACGTAGACGGCATGCTCGCCGCACTGGAACGGGCACCGGAAGGCGACGTGCTGCTGCTGCATGCCTGCTGCCACAACCCGACCGGCTTCGACCTGGGCCAGGACGACTGGCGCGCGGTGCTCGACATCGTCAAGCGGCGCAACCTGCTGCCACTGATCGACTTCGCCTACCAGGGCTTCGGCGACGGCCTGGAAGAAGACGCCTGGGCAGTGCGCCTGTTCGCCGCCGAACTGCCGGAGCTGCTGATCACCAGCTCCTGCTCGAAAAACTTCGGCCTGTACCGTGAGCGCACCGGCGCCCTGCTGGTGTGCAGCCACGACGCCGAGAAACTGCAGGATGTGCGCAGCCAGCTGGCGTTCATTGCGCGCAACCTGTGGTCGACGCCGCCAGACCATGGCGCGGCGGTGGTCGCCGAGATTCTCGGTGATCCGGCACTCAAGGCATTGTGGGTCGAAGAAGTGAACGCCATGCGCCAACGCATCGCCGAGCTTCGCGAAGGCCTGGTGCAGGCGCTCGCGCCACACGGTCTGGCCGAGCGCTTCGCGCACATCGCCGCGCAACGCGGGATGTTCTCCTACACCGGGCTGAACCCCGAGCAGGTGCGCCTGCTGCGTGAGCGGCACAGCGTGTACATGGTCGGTACCGGCCGGGCGAACATCGCCGGGGCGGATGCACAACGCCTGGAGCAACTGGCGACGGCCATCGCCGACGTCTGCCGCTGAAGAGCCTGGCCAAAGTGGCGTGGAGGCAAGCCTGCCTCCACGCCTTCTCCTGACACGCCCCGTCCGATATTCGCCCGCCAAAACCGACCAACGCCCGGCAAAAATCCCAAACTGTCATCCAGACTGCTGTATCCTGCCCCAGCTTTTCGAAGCCACACATGCGCCCTGGCGCAGCCTTTTCACTCACACTTGCGAGGAACGACGAGATGCATGAGATCCCGAATCTTCCCTTCCCAAGCCTGAACCCCGAAGAGCAATCCGTTGCCGCCCACGCCGAGCCGACGCCCGCCGTCGACCAGGACGGTGACGATCAATCCAGCGCCGACCAGGAATAATCGCGCCCCCCACCCGACTGTGTGAAAACGGCTGACCTGCGGGTTATCCCCGTCATCGCGTTTTCACACCGTCCAGAAGTTTCCCTCACCACGCGGTACCCCACTACCACCCAGACCTGCCTGGGCTCGACAGACTGCAGCCTTCCGAAAATGGAGGCCCCACATGTCTCGTCGCGCCAATCTCAATACTGCCGAAAAAGCGAAAATCCTTGCACTTACCCCGGATGATGTCGTTGTCACCAGCGAGCTTTCCGGCCCGCAGGACATAGCCACCTCACTTAACGACCATTTCGATCAGGCCTTCGGCATAGACGCGCTTTACCCAAAAACGCTCACGGACCAGCAGCTAGAAAGCTTCCTGGATAAAGCCCTGGGCAGCGTGCGTGCCAGACAGTACCTCAATCGCTTTCTAGGCCGAGAAATCTCCCTGCCGGCGAACCACAACGACTGCGCACTGCTCTATGGCACCTTGGCAGGGCAACTGATCAAGGCAGCCGACACCGGCAGATCCCCTGAGCTGCTGCCCGATTCACACCTCGACGCACCATACGCGGTAGCCAGTTTCGCCCAGGCGCTCTGGCACCATTATCCACGCCTCAAGCGCCCAGATGCCTACATCGCGGCAACATTGTTGCTACGCCGCAAACTGGACGCGACGCCCGTGCGCCCACGGCAGCCAGCACTGGAGCTCGACGACCACCTTGACCTTCCCGTCCTGGCCAATCACTTGTTCGAAGCAACACCTGGTCAACACCTTTTCGAAAAACTGCTCAATGAACTCCAGGCCCCGTTCTATTACCAAGGACTGCACTATCGTTTCCCCACTGCCCGAGAGCGCAAGGCAGGCAAGCCGACCAACCAGCATGGGCGCATCACAATGGATGGCTCAGCCCTTAACGCACCGGCTGGCCAGGTGCTCGACGCCTTGCTTGGCGCCATCCCCTTCGACTACCTGGGACAACGCCTGGCAGCGGCGATGCAATGGGACAGCGGCCCGGCAAACGCCCCCCAGTACCGCGCCCTGGCCGAACAGGCCTTGATCGACGCGCTCTATCCTGCGGCCAAGCACCGTCCAGGCCATATCCTCGATTTCGAGTTGTTCAACGCGCACAACAAGTATCAGCATATGAGCGACCTGCGCCTGGACCTGATCAACAGCCTGCACTGTCATCTCGGCGGCGTGCCAGCCATGGCGGAGCTTGCCGCCGAACTGCTGATGCGCCGCTTCGCCCCGGAGCTGCTGATCGACGATGATCCCGAAGACTATTTCTACGACCACGACCTGCGCTGGGCCAACCTGCGCCAAGGCGCCTACCTGCTGCTAGCCCAACGCAAGCCGGTGACATTCACCACGGCGGAACAGGCCACCGACCTGCCCGATAAGCAGGGCGACCCGACATTCGAGGGCGCCATGGCCAACACCCTTGCCGAATGGGCGCAGTTGCAGGGTGTTCTCAAGGAGCCCCCTCCCTGGTCGAAGGCCCAATGGCAACTGGCCTATGACCACTACCTCACAGCCTGGGACCGGGAGAGCCTGCGGGATCTTCCGGATCGCTTTGACCTGGCCCGGTGGGAACTGCGCAAGGCCGGCATCGCCCCGCAAGGCTGCAATGTGGACCAACAACTGCATCTCAACGCCTACCTGGATCATGGCGCAGGCTACCAACACAGCACGCTGCCCGATGCCACGGCCCGCTACGACCGGGAGTTCCAGGCATGGTGCCAACGCGCGCAAACCACCTATGAAGAGGTGATGCACCGCCTGTTGCGCCACCTTCCGCAATCGGACCAGGAGCAACTGCGTGACTGCGCCTGGAGCTGCCATGCCGTCACCTGGCCGCTGTACATCGGCCCGGTGAAAGGTGCCATACCCAGCCACGCAGACACACCCTCAGCTGATTGGCAGCCAGAGACCGGCACCCAGGGCATGCTCGTCCACCTTCCCGGCGATACAGCAGACACCGTATACGAACTGCATCCGGAACAACTGGTGTGGCGTCGCCACGCCATCGACGTGGCCCAACGTGAGCGTTGGACCGCCACCCTTGGGCTCGAGTACCGCAGCTACAACGAAATCGATATCCCCTGGAAGGTCAGCGACCAGCCAGGCATCGTCAAGCTGGCGAATGCACCAGCATCTGACCGCCTGCAGGCTCTGGCTCGCTGTTATGCCAAAACAGTCGCCCTGGGCAACCGCGACGCACTCTACACCAGCGGCAAAGGCACGACACCGCACGAGCACTTCCTAGCAGAAAGACGCAAGGACAGCACCGGGCGCTACCTCTTCAAGCTGTTTTCCAACCTGGTACCCGGGCTGGGTTGCTTCGGCGTGCGCAGCGGCACAGAAGCGTTGAGCTGTGGCCTGGACGCACTGGGCACCCTGGGCAGTGCATTTGCTCTGGGGGGGCGCATCATCAAACCCATTGCGCAGCTCTACGGCGCCGCCGGCAAGAATGCCAGCGCCCTGCGCCTTGGCATGCTGCGCGCCGCCAGGCACTGGAAAGGTCAGGCTTTGCCCACCAGGCTGCATCGCCATGGCCCAGGCCCCATCGGCTGGACGGGCACCGCCAGCGCAAGCGCTCGGGCCAAGCTCACCACCGCGATTCCCCAGAACAAGCTGCTGCCCGGCCACAAACCGGATGTCATCAGCCTGTTGCTGGGCGAGGGCGGCGATATCACCAGGGCCTGGGACAAGGCGTCCAACCCTGTCGTCTACCCGTTGTTCATCGTCCGCGACCCAGACCATGTCGACGCGATAGTCAACGGTATCGCCTACCGCCATCGCATCGGCCAACCCGCCGGCACGGCCCAGCGCGTGCGCCAGACACCGCTGCTATGGGCGCAGGACCCCGTGCGCCTGCCACCGCCCTATCCGGATGCCCCGACGCAGGGGGTCGCGCTCCAGCTGGAGCCGCTCGCCAGCCAGGCCGGCACGCCCGCCTACGGCCAACAGGTCAGCCGCGCCTTCGAGACAGTGCGCATCGAACCGCAGCCGATCACCTACCGGCCCCATGGCGCGAACAGCGACAGCGTGGCGCACGTCATGGTGCGCGAAAACCGCCTGGTGCAGTACACCCAGGAAAGCGTTCCCGGCAGGGGGCGCCAGCCGGCCAGCAGTCGCATGATCCTCAAGCCGCTGAGCGATGACGAGGCCGACGCCATGGGCCTGCTCAACCCACCCCACTACTACGATGACGGCGTGCTGGGATACCCGTTGAGCGAGCACTGGTTCGGCCTGCCAGCCGACATGACGGCCGACCAGGTCGCGCTGTTCACCGGCCATTGCCCACCGGTCCGGCTGGGGCGGCTGAGCCGAGGCCTTGCCGACCGTCGCACCCTGCGCGGAGCGCGGGTCGAGTACCTGGACCGTGACTGGTTGCTGGTCGAGGCCGATACCGGAGTGTTCTACGGCGCCCCGTTCGACTTCGAAGCCTGGCATCGCAGCCAGACCGCCGCCTTGCGCCAGGGCACGCTGGGCCCCAACCAATACCCCACCCCCGCGCAAGATACCCGCCTGACCTTCACCCGGGTCACCGACCTGAATGCCATCGCCCAATACCTCGATGTCAGCGAAACCTATCGCATGGTCGCCGCCAGGCCGAACCTGCAACAGGACATCGACAACCTCGCCGGCCTGCTGCGCGACTGGGTCCGCCACCAGCGACGCAGCAATCCCCCCAGCACGCCGACTGCCCTGCAAAACGCACTCGACCAGTTGGAGGAGGCGCAATACCCGCACTTCGCCCGCAACATCCTGACTTCGCCTCGGGCGCAGGATGGCCTGGCCGGTTTTTCGCTGAACGATGTGGTGGGGCTGAACAAAACGATCATCCCCGAATTTCATAACCTGGCCAGGTTCGACGCCGTGGAGCAATTGCATGTCAACGGCGTGCTCAACCTGCTGCTACCTGCCTCGGGGACACGCACCGCATACACCCCACTGAGCGTTGCGCAGATGCTGACCGACAACGGCATGACGCAATTGCGCCAGCACCTGTCGGGCGCCAACTTCGCCTTTGCCACCGTCACCTTCAGGGACGGCAGCCGCCGCGTGTACTTCGCATTGTCAGGCGGGCGGGCCAGACAGGGGATCAGGGTCCAGCCACCCGCGTCCGGCCAACAGCCGCCCATCGATTACATCGACGCCCGCGCCCGTATGCAGGGCCTGGACCCGGACCCTCGCTTCACCCACCTCCCCGTCCTGCGCCGCGCCAACTGGCTGACCGTCAAGAACCACCGGCGCCATCTGGACTCCGAACGCCTGATCGCCTCGACGATGAACCAGGACTTGCTCACCCAGGGCGACGATATCGCCAGCATCAGGGTCTTCACCCTGATGGATACCTGCCGATCATGCGGCGGCTACGTACTGCCCCGCTTGCGCCTGGACTATCCGAACGCCGATTTCAGCGTCAGCTGGCTGCTGCCGTACAACAACAATTGACGACGCCACAGACCCCGACGGTGGCCGAGCCGGCCACCGCCGCCTGCC
This sequence comes from Pseudomonas sp. CAM1A, assembly GCF_047501685.1. Classification (NCBI taxonomy): domain Bacteria; kingdom Pseudomonadati; phylum Pseudomonadota; class Gammaproteobacteria; order Pseudomonadales; family Pseudomonadaceae; genus Pseudomonas; species Pseudomonas sp. CAM1A. The sequence goes on from NZ_JBFNXP010000005.1 coordinate 58,296, forward strand.
ACTGCAACCTTCACCCACAGCCGCGCCCTGCAAGGCTATGATGAGCGAGCATTCGCTTCAGCATTACCGGAACCCTCCATGCCCGAGCAGCACCGTTCATCCCTCGCGATCACCGCCCAGGTAATCGCCATCGTCCTGTTCACCTTCATCGGCTACCTGAACATCGGCATCCCCCTGGCCGTGCTGCCAGGCTACGTGCACAACGACCTGGGGTTCAGCGCAGTGGTCGCGGGCCTGGTGATCAGCGTCCAGTACCTGGCCACCTTGCTTAGCCGCCCCACCGCCAGCCGCATCATCGACAACCTCGGCAGCAAGAAGGCGGTCATGTACGGTCTGTTCGGCTGTGGCCTGAGCGGCGTGTTCATGCTGGCCTGCAGCTTCCTCACTCACTTGCCCTGGCTGAGCCTCACCTGCCTGCTGATTGGCCGCCTGGTGCTGGGCAGCGCCGAAAGCCTGGTGGGCTCGGGCTCGATCGGCTGGGGGATTGGCCGGGTCGGCTCGGAAAATACCGCCAAGGTGATCTCCTGGAACGGCATCGCCAGCTATGGCGCATTGGCCATCGGCGCACCGCTTGGGGTACTGATGGTCAAGCACCTGGGGCTGTGGAGCATGGGCGCGAGCATCATCCTGCTGGGCGCGATCGGTCTGCTGCTGGCCTGGCCCAAGCGCGCCGCGCCGGTGGTGGCCGGCGTGCGACTGCCGTTCCTGCGGGTGCTGGGCAAGGTCTTCCCGCATGGCTCGGGGCTGGCCCTGGGCTCGATCGGCTTCGGCACCATCGCCACCTTCATCACCTTGTACTACGCCAGCCGCGACTGGCCCGATGCCGCGCTGACCCTGAGCCTGTTCGGTGCCAGCTTCATCTGTGCGCGGCTGCTGTTCGGCAACCTGATCAACCGTATCGGCGGCTTTCGCGTGGCTATCGCCTGCCTGTCGGTGGAAACCCTGGGGTTGTTGATGCTCTGGCTGGCGCCGACGCCCGGGCTGGCCCTGGCGGGCGCGGCGTTGAGCGGCTTCGGATTCTCGCTGGTATTCCCGGCGCTGGGGGTGGAGGCGGTCAACCAGGTATCGGCGGCCAACCGCGGCGCGGCGGTGGGGGCCTACTCGCTGTTCATCGACCTGTCGCTGGGCATCACCGGGCCGCTGGTGGGCGCCGTGGCGGCAGGCTTCGGCTTCGCCTCGATTTTCCTGTTCGCGGCAGCGGCGGCGGGATGCGGGTTGGTGTTGAGTGTGTATCTGTTTCGCCAGGCACGTCGATTGCGCGAGGCCTGAAAGCCTCGCGGGGCAAGCCCGCTCCCACGCACCTTGAGCGCTGCGAGGAAGCGGGCTTGCCCCGCGAGGGTCCGACGGGTCAGCGCTGGGCGTACTGCAGCACCACTTCCAGCGGATGGCGCAACTGCTTCTCGGTCATGCGCTTGACCTGGCTGCGGCACGAATAGCCGGTCGCCAATGCCTCACCCTGCTTGTCCAGCTTGGTTGCCCAGGACTGCTCGAAGATGGTCTTCGAGGTTTCCTGGTTACGCGCCTCGTGCCCATAGGTACCGGACATGCCGCAACAGCCGGTGGCCTCGGTGACAAGTTTCAGCCCCAGGCGGGCGAACACCTGCTCCCACTGCCGGGTGCTGGCCGGCACATTGGTCTTCTCGGTGCAGTGAGCCATCAGGCGGAAGCTGTCTGCCTTGACCGGCGCCCGCTCGGGCAGCACATCCACCAACCATTCCTGCGGCAGCAGCACCGTCGGGCACTGCACGCCCTCGACCTTCTGGTATTCCTGGCGGTAGACCAGGGTCATCGCCGGATCCAGCCCCACCAGCGGCACGCCGCAGTCGGCCAGGGCCTTGAGCTGGGTAGCGTTGCGGATAGCCGCCTTGGCAAAGGTGCCGAGGAAGCCCTGTACATGCAGCGGCTTGCCGTTGGCGCTGTAGGGCGCAAGGAACACCTTGTGCCCCAGGCGATGGGCCAGCTCGATGAACGCGGCCAGCAGCGGCGTCTCGAAGTAGCGGGTGAAGGCGTCCTGCACCAGCACGATGCTGCGTTCGCGCTGGGCCGGGGTCAGCTCGCGCAGGGCCGGCACGCTGGCCATCTGGACGCGGCAGCGCGTAAGCGTGGACTGGAAGTTGAAGCGGCTGATCAGCGGGCTGTCGACCATGCCGACCTTGTCCGCCAGTAAGCGACTTACCCACTTCGAGCCCATTACCGCGTTGTACAGGCCCGGCGCATGGGCCAGGTACGGGATGGTGAACTCCAGCGAACCGATCAGGTAGTCGCGCAGCGGACGCTGGTAGCGACCGTGGTACAGCTCGAGGAAGCGCGAACGGAAGTCCGGCACATTGACCTTGATCGGGCACTGCCCCGCGCAGGACTTGCACGCCAGGCAACCGGCCATGGCGTCGTATACCTCGTGGGAGAAGTCTTCCTGACCCTGCTGTTGCGCACGGCTGTTGCGCAGCCGCGCCGGCAACCCCTTGAGCCAGGAGGCCTTGCGCTGGGCGGCGGCGAGCACGTCGATGTTGGCCTCGCCCTGCAGCCGCAGCCATTCGCGGATCAGCGAAGCGCGGCCCTTGGGCGAGTGCTGGCGTTCGCGGGTGGCCTTCCACGACGGGCACATGGCGTCGTTGGGGTCGTAGTTGTAGCAGGCGCCGTTGCCGTTGCAGTGCACGGCGCTGCCGAAGCTTTGCCAGACACGCTCGTCGATGGCCCGATCCAGGTCGCCGCGCAGGCTCACGCCATCCACCGGGGTCAAGCCTTCGGCGCTGTCCGGCGGCGTGCAGATCTTGCCCGGGTTGAGCTGGTTGTGCGGGTCGAACGCGCCCTTGAGGCGCTGCAGCGCCGGGTACAGCTCGCCGAAGTACTCCGGCACATACTCCGAGCGCAGCCCTTTGCCGTGCTCGCCCCACAGCAGGCCGCCATAGCTTTTGGTCAGCGCCGCCACGGCATCGGAGATCGGCTTGACCAGCGCGACCTGGGCCGGGTCTTTCATGTCCAGCGCCGGGCGCACGTGCAACACGCCAGCATCGACGTGGCCAAACATCCCATAGGCCAGGCCATAGCCATCGAGCAGCGCACGGAAGTCGGCGATGTAATCGGCCAACTGCTCCGGCGGCACAGCAGTGTCTTCAACGAACGGCTGTGGCCGTACTTCCCCCTCGACGTTGCCCAGCAGCCCCACCGAGCGCTTGCGCATCACATAGACGCGGGTCACCGCTTCGGCGCCTTCGGCCAGGGTGTGGCCCAGGCGCTCGACACCCTTGTCCGCCTGCAGGTGCGCGACGAAGGCCTGGACCCGGGCGTTGACCTCGTCCGCTTCGTCACCGCAGAACTCCACCAGGTTGATGCCCAGGGTCGGGCGCTCGGGGTCGGCCGGGAAGTACTCGGCGACGCTGTGCCAGACGATGTCTTTCATCGCCAGCATCAGCACCTTGGAGTCGACGGTCTCGATCGACAGCGGCTTGTGCGCCATCAGCGCATTGGCGTCGCGCAGGGCGTCCATGAAGCTGGTGTAGCGCACGTTGACCAGCACGGCGTACTTGGGGATCGGCAGCACATTGAGCTTGGCCTCGACCACGTAGCCCAGCGAGCCCTCGGCCCCGCACAGCACACTGTTGAGGTTGAAGCGGCCCTGCTCGTCGCGCAGGTGCGCCAGGTCGTAGCCGGTCAGGCAACGGTTGAGTTTGGGGAAGGTACTTTCGATCAGCTCGCCCTGGGTTTCCTGGATCTCGCGAGCCATGCGGTACACCTCGCCGGCCCGGCCGGGGGCAGCGCAGGCCTGCTCCAGCGCCGCATCGTCGATCGGCAGGCTGTGCAGGCGCTCACCGCCGAGCAGCACGCTGTGCAATTCGAGCACATGGTCGCGGGTCTTGCCATAGGTGCAGCTGCCCTGGCCACTGGCGTCGGTGTTGATCATGCCGCCGACGGTGGCGCGGTTGGAGGTGGACAGCTCCGGGGCGAAGAACAGCCCATGGGGCTTGAGGACGGCATTCAGCTGGTCCTTGACCACACCCGCCTGCACCCGCACCCAGCGCTGCTCGACGTTGATTTCGAGGATGCTGTTCATATGCCGCGACAGGTCGACGACAACGCCGTCGGTCAGCGACTGGCCGTTGGTGCCGGTACCGCCGCCACGCGGGGTCAGCTTGATGTCACGAAAACGCGGCTCGGCCATCAGCGTGGCGACCCGCGCCACGTCGTCGGCGTCCAGCGGGAACACCGCCGCCTGGGGCAGGCGCTGGTAGATCGAGTTGTCGGTAGCCAGCACGGTGCGGGTGCCGTAGTCGGCACTGATCTGGCCACGGAAGCCGCTGTTCTTCAGGGCGTCGAGGAATTCGGGGTATTGGGCGGCGGGCGCGCGGGGCGGCAGCTGGGCGATCATCGAAGGATGCCTCTTTGATATTGGGCTGATTCACGGGTTCCAGGCATTACAAACCTCTCGTGGGAGCGGGCTTGCCCCGCGATGGCGCCATCGCGGGGCAAGCCCGCTCCCACGAGAGGTTGTGTTTCCTGCGACTACGGTATGAATGATCTGTACCGCATGACGAATGCGCCCATGTTCCTGTAGTTTCGCGCCAGGGGCAAACGGATATTCCTGCCGCTATCGATGAGTTTTATGAATGAATTACCGCCACCTCACCCCTTCGATGTCGCTCCTGCTGGCCTTCGAGGCCGCCGCGCGGCATGAAAGCTATACCCGCGCCGCCGCCGAACTGTCGTTGACCCAGAGCGCGGTGAGCCGCCAGGTGCAGGCACTGGAGCAGCAGCTGGGGCTTACCCTGTTCCGCCGCGAAGGGCGTCAGGTGCAACTGACCGACGTCGGCCGCCTGTACCAGCGCGAACTCAGCGAGGCCCTGGGGCGTATCCGCAGTGCCACGCTGCAGGCCCTGGCCTATCAGTCCGGTGTCGGCACCCTGCGCCTGGCAACGCTGCCGACCTTCGGCTCGAAATGGCTGCTGCCGCGCCTGCATGCCTTCTACGGCGCCCACCCCGGCATGCTCGTGCACATTCATTCACGTATCGAAGCCATCAACTTCGACACCAGCGAAATCGACGCGGCCATCGGCGTTGCCAGCCATGACCTGCCCGGGCTGATCTGCCATCGCCTGCATGCCGAGGAACTGGTGGTGATCCTGCCGCCCGAAGCCATTGCGGACGGGCATTGGAGCCCGCAAAGGATCAGTGAGCAAGTACTGCTCAACGTCGCCAACAACCCCCATGCCTGGGGCGAGTGGTTTTCCCATCATGCCCTGCCCCACCGGGCGATGCGCCTTGGGCCAAGTTTCGAGCTGACCTCGCACCTGATCCAAGCCGTGCGCGCCGGGATCGGCATTGGCCTGGTGCCGCGCATCCTGGTGGCAGACGAACTGGCCAGTGGCGAACTGTTCAGCCCCGGTGAGCCCTTTGCCAGCCAGCGCAGCTACTACCTGATCTATCCGCCCAGGAATGAAGCATTGCCATCGCTGCGGGCGTTCCGTGGCTGGTTGCTCGAACAAATCTGAAGCCGCCACAGAAAACAAAAAACCCGATGCCAGTCACCCGGCATCGGGTTTTGCCGAAGTGCCTCAGCGCTTACTTGGCGATGCTGCCGGCAGCGCCATTGGCCTGGGAGCCACGTTTGCTCTTCAGTTGGTAGGCCACATACATCACCACCAGCCACACTGGCATTGCGTACACCGACACCTGGATGCCCGGGATCTGCAGCATGATGCCCAGGATCAGCACCACGAACGCCAGCACCAGGTAGTTGCCGTACGGGTACCACAGCGCCTTGAACAGCGGCTTCTGGCCGGTGCGGTCGAGGTGCTGGCGGAACTTCAGGTGCGAGTAGCTGATCATCGCCCAGTTGATCACCAGGGTCGCCACCACCAGCGACATCAGCAGCTCCAGGGCATTCTGCGGCATCAGATAGTTGAGCAGCACCGCAATCAGGGTCACGGCCGCCGAGACCAGGATCGAACGTACCGGCACGCCGCGGCGGTCGACCTTGGCCAGCGCCGCCGGCGCATCACCTTGCTCGGCCATGCCCAGCAGCATGCGGGCGTTGCAGTAGGTGCCGCTGTTGTACACCGACAGCGCCGCAGTCAGGACCACGAAGTTCAGCAGGTGCGCGGCCACGTCGCTGCCCAGCAGCGAGAACACTTGGACGAACGGGCTGCTGCCGTAGCTGCCGCCGGAGGCGTCGATGCTCGCCACCAGGTTGTCCCATGGGGTCAGCGACAGCAGCACCACCAAGGCGCCGACATAGAAAATCAGGATGCGGTAGATGACCTGGTTGATCGCCTTGGGAATCACGGTCTTCGGCTTGTCGGCCTCGGCGGCGGTGAAGCCGAGCATCTCCAGGCCACCAAATGAGAACATGATGAACGCCAGCGCCATCACCAGGCCACTGACACCGTGCGGGAAGAAACCACCATGGGCCCACAGGTTGGTCACCGACGCTTCCGGGCCGCCGCTGCCGCTGGTCAGCAGGTAGGCACCCAGGCCGATCATGCTGACGATGGCCACCACCTTGATGATGGCGAACCAGAACTCGGCCTCGCCGAAGAACTTCACGTTCATCAGGTTGATCGCGTTGATCAGCAGGAAGAACGCCGCCGCGGTGACCCAGGTCGGGATTTCCGGCCACCAGTAGTGGACGTACTTGCCGACAGCCGACAGTTCCGACATACCGACCAGGATGTACAGCACCCAGCAGTTCCAGCCCGACAGGAAGCCGGCGAAACCGCCCCAGTACTTGTGCGCGAAATGGCTGAAGGAGCCGGCCACCGGCTCTTCGACGATCATCTCGCCGAGCTGGCGCATGATCATGAAGGCGATGAAGCCGCAGATCGCATAGCCGAGGATCATCGACGGGCCGGCGGACTTCATCACGCCGGCCGAGCCCAGGAACAACCCGGTGCCGATGGCGCCGCCCAGGGCGATCAATTGGATATGGCGGTTCTTCAAGCCACGCTTGAGTTCGCCGGACTGTGAGTTATGTCCACTCATGAACGAAGTCACCTGCTTGTTTTTATCTGTGACGGAATCGGACCCACCGCACTCGTGGCGCAGCGGAATGGGCAAGGTGGTTACCTTGGATACTTGTGACAGGCAGTCGCTCGTGGCCTTGATGGCCAGGGGCGGATCAACCGGGTGTCAGCAAGCGTGCGCGGTACGCAAGGGAGTCACAGGTAAAACGCGGCGCATTGTATACCCCTGCAAACGCGCAGGCGTCAACGCGTTGCATCGTTTCCTGTGGAAAAAACGCAGCGGTCCCGGGGTGAAGGCCTGAAAAGGCGGAGTGATCGGCGTGCATGGCGCCTCCATTTTGTTGTTTTAAGTGCCTGGCGATCCTGCCTGGCTCTGCACACGGCAATGGCGCTATCTCAGCGTTTGGGCGGGGGTTTGGGAAGGGGGTGGAGGGGGCCGGGGAGGCTCTGGCGCGCAGGCTTTGGAAAGATTTTGTGACGAAGAAAGGAAAAGCACAGGTAAGCCGGGGAAAACGCCCAGAATCGTATAGTTTTCTTTACAAGGTGGTTTGAAAATTTGCCACCGGTCGGGAAATTTTCTGCCCCTTCAGGTACTTGGGGCGCTTTGCGCCCCATCGCGGGACAAGCCCGCTCCCACGAATAGTGTGCGCATCGTGGGAGCGGGCTTGCCCCGCGATGGGCCATTTATCGCAGGCACAAAAAAGCCAGCCCGAAGGCTGGCTTTCTCGCTACCGGGCCGAATCAGCCGCGCGGCTTGCCGCGACCACGGCCTGCCGGCTTGTCGCCTTCAGGACGGGACGGACGCTTGCGCATCTCGCTCGGACGCTCGGCCACCGTGCTGCCGCGGTTGCCCTTGCGCGGCGCTGCGTCTTCACGCGGCGCACGTGCCGGGCGCTCGGCTTGGCCTTCGGCGGCCGGGCGCAGGGTGCGCACGCGCTCGCCACGCCCCAGCGGACGGGTCGACTTGCGCTGCAGGCGCTCGAGCTTGTCCTTGGCCTTGAGCTTCATTTCCGGCAGCGCCACCGGCTGCAGGGCGACTTCCGCGGCGAGAATGTCGATCTCGCCCTGGCTCATTTCGCGCCAGCGGCCCATCGGCAGGTCGGAGTTCAGGAACACCGGGCCGAAACGCACGCGCTTCAGGCGGCTGACCACCACGCCCTGGGATTCCCACAGGCGACGCACCTCACGGTTGCGACCTTCCATCACCACGCAGTGGTACCAGTGGTTGAAGCCTTCGCCACCCGGCGCCTTCTGGATATCGGTGAACTTGGCCGGGCCATCTTCGAGCACCACGCCGGCCTTGAGGCGGTCGAGCATGTCGTCGTCGACTTCGCCGCGCACACGCACTGCGTACTCGCGGTCCATTTCATAGGACGGGTGCATCAGGCGGTTGGCCAGCTCACCGTCGGTGGTGAACAGCAGCAGGCCGGTGGTGTTGATGTCCAGGCGGCCGATGTTGATCCAGCGGCCCTCTTTCGGCCGCGGCAGGCGGTCGAACACGGTCGGGCGGCCTTCCGGGTCGTCACGGGTGCAGATCTCGCCGTCGGGCTTGTTGTACATGATCACGCGGCGGGTCGCCTCGGCGGCCTCGACACGCTTGATCAGCTTGCCGTCGACGGTGATGGCGTCGTGCAGGTCGACGCGCAGGCCCAGGGTGGCCGCTACGCCGTTGACCTTGATGCGGCCCTGGCCGATCCAGGCCTCGACGTCACGACGCGAGCCGACGCCGATGCGCGCCAGTACTTTCTGCAGCTTTTCGCCGGACGGCGGGGTAGGTTGTTGGTCTTGCAGGTCTTTGTCACTCATCTGGGCACCTCCCGGTGTAGTAGTGAAAGCGGGCGCGCATCATACGCGGTTCAGCAAGGGAACGCACTGGAGGGTAGAAGGTTTTTGCCGATCGCCCAGCAGATTCCGCCCAAAGGCACAGGTTGACGGTGCCGGCCTCATCGCGGGGCAAGCCCGCTCCCACAGAGTGGAGCTGTCAGACCTTTGGTTCGTCTTCGGGCTCGATCGAAGCCTCATCGCGCAAATCATCGAAATCGATCTTGAGCCCTTCTTCCATCGCATCCAGCTCCACCAGCAGCGAGCGGAAGCTGGTCTCCTCCTTCGGCTCGATTTCCTCGCCCTCCTCGCCCAGGCTGGCATCGGCCAGGGCCTGCAGGTGCGCCGGCACCGGCGCCTCGTCCGGATCGACCTCGGGTTCCACCTCCAGCTCGCGCAGCTCGGCCAGCGCCGGCAGCTCATCGAGGCTCTTGAGGTTGAAGTGATCGAGGAACGCCTTGGTGGTGGCGAACATCGCCGGTCGTCCGGGCACCTCGCGGTAGCCGACGATGCGGATCCACTCGCGCTCCATGAGCGTCTTGATGATATTGCTGTTGACCGCCACGCCCCGCACGTCCTCGATCTCGCCACGGGTGATGGGCTGGCGGTAGGCGATCAGCGCCATGGTTTCCAGCAGCGCGCGGGAGTAGCGCTGCGGACGCTCCTCCCACAGGCGGCCGACCCAGGGTGCGTAGTCCTCGCGGATCTGCAGGCGGTAGCCGGTGGCCACCTCCTTGAGCTCGAAGGCGCGGCCATTGCAGGACTTGCCCAGTACTTCCAGGGCCTTCTTGAAAACGGCGGGAGCCGGGCGCTCGGCCTCCTCGAACAGCTCGTACAGGCGCTCGAGGGATTGCGGCTTGCCCGAGGCAAGCAGGAAGGCCTCGATCAGCGACGCCAGTTCACGGGGTTCGTTCAGGTTCATCGGTAGTTGTCAGGTCATTCTGCCCGGGCACGGACGTGAATCGGGGCGAAGGGCTCATTCTGCACCAGTTCGATCAAGGATTCCTTCACCAGCTCGAGAATCGCCATGAAGGTCACCACCACGCCGAGCTTGCCCTCCTCGCGGGTGAACAGCTCGACGAAGGGCACGAAGGCACCGCCCTTGAGGCGGTCGAGTACTTCGCTCATGCGTTCGCGGGTCGACAGCACCTCGCGGGTGATCTGGTGGCTCTCGAACAGGTCGTTGCGGCGCATGACTTCGGCCATGGACAGCAGGATCTCTTCCAGCGCCACCTCCGGCAACAACTTGCGCACCTTGGCCTGCGGAGCCTCCAGGCGCGGCACGACGATTTCGCGTCCGACCCTGGGCAACTCGTCGATACCTTCGGCGGCGGCCTTGAACCGCTCGTACTCCTGCAGCCGGCGAATCAGTTCGGCGCGCGGGTCGCCCTCCTCCTCCTCGACCTCGCCGGAACGCGGCAACAGCATGCGCGACTTGATCTCGGCAAGCATGGCGGCCATCACCAGGTACTCGGCCGCAAGCTCCAGGCGCACGCTCTTCATCAGCTCGACATAGCTCATGTACTGGCGAGTGATCTCGGCCACGGGGATGTCGAGAATGTCGACGTTCTGCTTGCGGATCAGGTACAGCAACAGGTCCAGCGGGCCTTCGAAGGCTTCGAGGAAGACTTCCAGGGCATCCGGCGGGATGTACAGGTCGACCGGCATCTCGGTCAGGGCTTCGCCGTAGACCAGGGCCAGTTGCAACTGGAACGGCGTCTGCGCCTCTGTGGCCGGCGCCTCGGGGGCTTGTACCTGGCTCACGCGTTGACCAGGAACGGCGTCGGATCCCCGCAGCCTTCACGGATAAGCTCGGGCTCGTCACCGGACAGGTCGATGACGGTCGAGGCCTTCAGGTCGCCGAAGCCGCCGTCGATGATCAGGTCGACGTGGTGCTCCAGGCGCTGGCGGATCTCGTAGGGGTCGGTCATCGGCTCCTCGTCGCCTGGCAGAATGAGGCTGACGCTCATCAGCGGTTCGCCAAGCTCTTCGAGCAGGGCCAGGACGATGGGGTTGGACGGCACGCGCAGGCCAATGGTGCGGCGCTTGTCGTGCATCAGCAGGCGCGGCACCTCGCGGGTGGCGTTGAGGATGAAGGTGTACGGGCCCGGAATGTGGGCCTTGAGCAGGCGGAACGTCGCCGTGTCGATCTTGGCGAAGGTGCCCATCTCGGACAGGTCGCAGCACAGCAGGGTGAAGTTGTGGTGCTTGTCCAGCTGGCGCAGGCGGCGCACGCGCTCGATCGCAGCCTTGTCACCGATCTGGCAGCCCATGGCATAGGCCGAGTCGGTCGGATAGACCACCACCCCACCCTTGCGGATGATCTCGACAGCCTGTTTTATCAGGCGCGCCTGCGGGTTCTCCGCATGAATCTGGAAAAATTGGCTCACGAAGTCGTCCTGTTCATACCGCCATAGGCTGTTCATGTCGGAATCGGCGCCACAGGGGTGGCAGGTCCTCAGGCAATGGCCGGTAGGCACCGATCTCGCCCCAGGTGCCAGGGCCGTGGAAGTCGCTGCCGGCGCTTGCCAGCAGGCCGAACTCACGGGTGAGGATCGACATCGTCCCCACCTGCTCGGGCGGCATCATCCCGTTGACCACTTCCAGTGCCTGCCCTCCAGCCTGAATATAGTCGGCAATCAGCCGTCTGCGCTTGCTGCGGGTCAGTTCGTAGTGCATGGGATGGGCCAGGCTCACCCACGCATTGGACTCACGCAGCGTCGCGACAGTTTCCTCAAGCGTCGGCCAGTGCAGCTTGACGTCGCCCAGCTTGCCGGCGCCCAGCCACTTGCGGAACGCCTCGCCGCGATCCTTGACGAAGCCGGCGCGGACCATGAACTCGGCGAAATGCGGGCGTGCCGGGGCGTTGCCGCTGTCGCCCAGTTCCTGCTGCACGGCCCGCGCGCCGTCCAGCGCGCCGGGCATGCCCTTGGCCGCCAGCTTGCGGTCGATTTCCTCGGCGCGCAGCCAACGACCACGGTGCAGGTTGGCGATGGCATCGAGCAACGGCGGCGCGTCGAGAGGGAAGTCGTAGCCCAGCACATGAATGGTGGCGCCGCCCCAGGTGCACGACAGCTCCACGCCGCTGACCCACTGCATGCCGTTGTCCAGGCACGCCTGGCGCGCCTCCGGCAGGCCTTCAAGGGTGTCATGGTCGGTGAGCGAGAGCGTGCGCACCCCGTGCTCATGGGCCCGGGCGACCAGTGCCGTGGGCGACAGGGCGCCGTCGGAGGCCGTGCTGTGACAGTGCAGATCAACATTCATGGAGGAGCGCTTTCGCAGGAATCGATGTTTGTTATTATGCCGTCACATCCCGCTTCTGGCTGCCACTGTGAAACAATTCATCGATTTCATCCCGCTGCTGCTGTTCTTCATCGTCTACAAGCTTGACCCGCGCCCGGTCGAATTCGCCGGCCACGGCTTCGAGTTCGGCGGGATCTACAGCGCCACCGCCATGCTGATCGTCAGCTCCGTGGTGGTCTACGGCGCGCTGTTCCTGCGCCACGGCAAGCTGGAGAAGGGCCAGTTGCTGACCCTGGTCGCCTGCCTGGTGTTCGGTGGCCTGACCCTGGCCTTCCACAGCGAGACCTTCCTCAAGTGGAAGGCGCCGGTTGTCAACTGGCTGTTCGCCCTGGCGTTCGCCGGCAGCCACTTCATCGGTGACCGGGTGCTGATCAAACGCATCATGGGCCATGCCCTGACACTTCCAGAAACAGTGTGGAACCGCCTTAACGTGGCGTGGATCGCCTTCTTCCTGGTGTGCGGCGCCGCCAACCTGTTCGTCGCCTTCACCTTCCAGGACATCTGGGTCGACTTCAAGGTATTCGGCAGCCTTGGCATGACCGTTCTGTTCCTGGTGGCCCAGGGTGTCTACCTGTCGCGCCACCTGCACGATGCCGACCCCTCCACCTCCAAGCCCAAGGACTGACATGCTCTACGCCATCATCGCCAGCGACGTCGAAAATTCCCTGGAAAACCGCCTGGCCGCCCGCCCCGCGCATATCGAGCGCCTGCAGCAGCTCAAGGCCGAAGGCCGCGTGGTACTCGCCGGCCCGCACCCGGCCATCGACAGCAACGACCCGGGCGCCGCCGGCTTCAGCGGCAGCCTGATCGTCGCCGAGTTCGACTCGCTGGCCGCGGCCCAGGCCTGGGCCGACGCCGACCCGTACATTGCCGCGGGCGTGTACGCCAAGGTCGTGGTCAAGCCGTTCAAGCAAGTCCTGCCGTAACAGGCTTTTGGGGGACGGGCTTGGCAGAGGCAAGCCCGCTCCGACGAAGCCGCTCCCAGCTGCATCCCGCGCTGCACGATTCATAAAATCCGACGATTGGCCGACAACCTCCTGAATCGATAGGAATCAGGAGTTCCAATGCGTCAAGGTCCGATGTCCCTGCTGCTTTGCCTGTTGCTGCTGTCCCCTTTCGCCGCGGCCGAACAGCCGCTGTCGCTGGAAGCCGGGGCGCGGATCACCGACTTGCAGCAGCGCCTGGAAGAGAGCGAGAAACAGCGCACGGCGCTGACCCAGCAACTGCAGAACCAGGACAGCGAGCGTGAAAGCGCCCAGCTCGCCCGCCTGCGCCAGGACAACCAGCGCCTGAAGCTGACGATCAAGGAACTGCAGGCCGGCGCCAGCGCCCCGCAAAGCCCGCTGACCGACCAGCAGCAATGGTTCCTGATCGGCTCGGCCGTTGCACTGTTGTCCGCAGTCTGCGGTATCTTAGCCAGCGGCGGACACAGAAGACGCCGGCAATGGTTGAATTGAGTGAGAAATGAGCGAGCTGTTACTGATTGATGATGACCAGGAACTGTGCGAGCTGCTCGGCAGCTGGCTGACCCAGGAGGGGTTTGCGGTGCGCGCCTGCCACGATGGCCAGAGTGCGCGCCAGGCCTTGGCCGCCCACGCCCCGGCGGCAGTGGTGCTGGATGTCATGCTGCCCGATGGCAGTGGCCTGGAACTGCTCAAACAGCTGCGCAGCGAACACACCGACCTGCCGGTGCTGATGCTCTCGGCCCGTGGCGAGCCGCTGGACCGCATCCTTGGCCTGGAACTGGGCGCCGACGATTACCTGGCCAAGCCGTGCGACCCCCGCGAGCTCACCGCCCGCCTGCGCGCGGTGCTGCGCCGCAGCCACCCCAGCGCGCCCAGCAGCCAGGTGGAGATCGGCGACCTGATCTTCAGCCCGGTACGCGGCGTGGTCAGCATCGACCAGCGCGAGATGACCCTCACGCTGTCGGAAAGCCGCATCCTCGAAGCCTTGCTGCGCCAACCCGGCGAGCCGCTGGACAAACAGGAACTGGCGCAGATCGGCCTGGGCCGCAAGCTCACGCTTTATGACCGCAGCCTGGACATGCATGTCAGCAACCTGCGCAAGAAGATCGGTCCGCACCCGGATGGCCGCCCGCGCATCGTCGCCCTGCGCAGTCGCGGTTATTACTACAGTCTGTAGGAAAACCAGGGCCGCTTAGCGGCCCTGTCATCTTTACCCAGCCTTTACCCTCGCCTGACCGCCCTTGACCTTGATCTCCCTAGACTGGGCTCATCCGGTAACCACCGGCCCCTGAAAGGAGAGACACCATGCGCAAGACCCTTATCGCCCTGATGTTCGCCGCCGCCCTGCCGACCGTGGCCATGGCCATGCCTGAAGGCGGCCCGCGCCACGACGGCCCGCATCATCGCGGTGACGCGCCTTTCGCCCAGCTGGACCTGAGCCGCGACCAGCGCCAGCAGATCGGCAAGCTGATGGGTGAGCAGATGAAGCAGCGCCGCGACATCAACGAACGCTACATCGCCAAGCTGCCGGCCGCCGACCAGAAAGCCCTGAAGGACGAGCTCAAGGCCAGCCACGACAAGACCGAAGGCCAGATCCGCGCCTTGCTCAAACCCGACCAGCAGAAGAAGTTCGACGACCTGCAGAAGGAGCGCGCCGCGCGCAAGGCCGAGTGGCAGGAGTTCCAGGCCTGGAAGGCTGAAAAAACCGGCAAGGCCCAGTAAGCTGTCACCCCGATACCCGGCCCGCTTCCCAGCGCGCCGGGCTGTCGCCATTTCCTGGAGGTGCTTGTCTTGCGTTCACTGTTCTGGCGCATCCTGGCCAGTTTCTGGCTGGCCATCGCCCTGGTGGCCGGGTTGTCGATCCTGCTCGGGCACATGCTCAACCAGGACACCTGGATCCTCAGTCGCCACCCCGGCCTGAACAACCTGGCCAGCCACTGGGCCCAGCACTATGAACAGGAAGGCCTGGAGTCGTCGCAACGCTTTCTGGAACGGCGCAAGCAACGCTACAAGATCGACGTGCAGGTGCTCGACGACAGCGGCGATGCCGTGGTCCCCGGCACCTTCCCGCGCCGTGCCGCAGCCTTCGAGGCGCGCCAGCACAACGACGAACGTCGCCTGCCCTGGCGTCGCCTGACCGAGGAATACACCAGCCCCGGCAGCGGTGAGACCTACCTGCTGATCTACCGTATCCCCCACCCGGAGCTGGCCGCCTGGCACCGCGAAAGCCTGATCTGGCCGCTCAGTGCCCTGGGCATAGCCTTGGTGGTGCTGACGCTGTTCAGCCTGCTGGTAACCCTGTCGATCACCCGCCCGCTCAGCCGCCTGCGCGGCGCCGTGCACGATCTGGGGCAGACCAGCTACCAGCAGAACAGCCTGGCGCGGCTGGCCGTGCGCCGTGACGAGTTCGGCGTGCTGGCCAACGACTTCAACAAGATGGGCGCACGTCTGCAGAGCCTGATCGGCAGCCAGCGCCAGTTGCTGCGCGACGTGTCCCACGAACTGCGCTCGCCTCTGGCGCGCCTGCGCATCGCCCTGGCCCTGGCCGAGCGCGCCGAGCCGGAACAGCGCCAGGCCCTGTGGCCGCGCCTGACCCGCGAATGCGACCGCCTGGAAGACCTGATCAGCGAAATCCTCGTGCTGGCCCGGGTCGATGCCGAGCAGGCGCATGCCGAGCCGGTGGACCTCAATGCCTTGCTGGGCGGCGTGCGCAAGGATGCCCAGCTGTCAGCGCCGGATCAGGAGGTGCGCCTGGAGATGCAGCCGGGCCTGACCCTGCAAGGCTGGCCGACGCTGATCGAACGGGCGGTGGACAACCTGCTGCGCAATGCGCTGCGCTTCAATCCGGCCGGGCAGCCGATCGAACTGCGCGCCAGCCGCGAACAGGACCGCATCGTGCTGAGCGTGCGCGACCACGGGCCGGGGGTGGCGACAGAATATCTGGAGCAGTTGGGGGAGCCATTCTTTCGGGCACCGGGGCAAGAGGCGCCGGGACATGGGCTGGGGCTGGCGATTGCACGCAAGGCGGCGGAGCGCCATGGTGGCAGCCTGAAGCTTGCGAACCATCCGCAGGGTGGGTTCGTGGCTACGCTGGAACTGCCCTGTGAGGTCAGCGCTGGCTGACTGATGTAGGGGCCGCTGCACAGCGGCCCCACTCAATCACTCGCCCCAGGCGCTGACGTACTCGGCAGTTTCCAGGATCGGCGCGGTGCGTGGCTCGGTCATTGGCGTGCCGACATACAGGTAACCGATCAGTTCTTCGTTTTCGGCAAGCCCCAGCCCCTTGTGCACATGGGCGTCGAAGGCCATGTCGCCGGTGCGCCATACCGCGCCGATACCCTGGGCATGTGCGGCGATCAGGATGCCATGGGCGGCGCAGCCCGCGGCCAGCCGCTGCTCGATCTTCGGCACCTTGAAGTGATCCTGCAGGCGGGCGATCACCACGATCAGCAACGGCGCGCGCAGCGGCATCGCCCGGGCCTTGTCCAGCGCCGCCTGGGTGGCTTCACCCTTGGCTTGCACGGCTTCGGCGAACAGTTCGCCGAGCTTTTCCCGGCCCTGCCCTTCGATGGTCAGGAAACGCCAGGGGCGCAGCTGGCCATGATCCGGCGCACGCAATGCGGCCTGGAACAGCGCCTCGCGCTGGGCGGCATTGGGCGCAGGTTCGGTCAGGCGTGGCACGGAAACACGGTTGAGCAATGCGTCGAGAGCCTCCATGGGCTACCCTCCTGGCAGATTGAAAGTGCGGCCATTCTGCACTATCGGGCCGCCGTCGTGTAAGCGCGCACAATCGTGCGTTTACATCCCCCGACCCACAGGTAGAATGGCGCCCTTTCCGTAGCGAGTCAGAGCAGATCACATGGCGTTGCCGACCTTAAGGATCATTGGTTTCATCATCGGCATCTTCCTGATCACCCTGGCGGTGAGCATGGTGGTGCCCATGGCGACCCTGGTGGTCTTCGAGCGCACCGGCGACATGCCGTCGTTCCTCTGGTCGAGCCTGATCACCTTCCTCGCAGGCCTGGGCCTGGTCATCCCCGGCCGCCCGGAACATGTGCACCTGCGCCCCCGCGACATGTACCTGCTGACCGTCAGCAGCTGGCTGGTGGTCTGCGTGTTCGCCGCCCTGCCCTTCCTGCTGACCCAACACATCAGCTACACCGACGCCTTCTTTGAGAGCATGTCCGGCATCACCGCCACCGGCGCTACCGTGCTCAGCGGCCTGGACAACATGTCGCCGGGCATCCTGATGTGGCGCTCGATGCTGCACTGGCTGGGCGGCATCGGCTTCATCGGCATGGCGGTGGCGATCCTGCCGTTGCTGCGCATCGGTGGCATGCGCCTGTTCCAGACCGAGTCCTCCGACCGTTCGGAGAAAGTCATGCCGCGCTCGCACATGGTCGCCAAGTCGATCGTGGCGGTGTACGTCGGTATCACCGTGCTCGGCAGCCTGGCCTTCTGGTGGGCGGGGATGGGCCTGTTCGATGCGATCAACCACGCCATGTCGGCGATCTCCACCGGCGGCTTCTCGACCTCCGACCAGTCCCTGGCCAAATGGGATATCCCTGCGGTGCACTGGGTGGCTGTGGTGGTGATGATCATGGGCAGCGTGCCGTTCACCCTGTACGTGGCCACCCTGCGCGGCCACCGCCGGGCGCTGATCAAGGACCAGCAGGTGCAGGGCCTGTTGGCCATGCTGGTGGCCACCTGGCTGGTGCTCGGCACCTGGTACTGGGCCACCACCGAGCTGCACTGGCTCGATGCCCTGCGCCACGTGGCGCTGAACGTCACCTCGGTGGTCACCACCACCGGCTTTGCCCTGGGCGACTACAGCCTGTGGGGCAACTTCTCGCTGATGCTGTTCTTCTACCTGGGCTTCGTCGGCGGCTGCTCCGGCTCGACGGCCGGCGGTATCAAGATCTTCCGCTTCCAGGTCGCCTACATCCTGCTCAAGGCCAACCTCAACCAGCTGATCCATCCGCGTGCGGTGATCAAGCAGAAATACAACGGCCACCGCCTCGACGAAGAGATCGTGCGCTCGATCCTGACCTTCTCGTTCTTCTTCGCCATCACCATCTGCATCATCGCCCTGCTGCTGTCGCTGCTGGGCGTGGACTGGATGACCGCGCTCACCGGTGCCGCTGGTACCGTTTCGGGCGTCGGCCCGGGACTGGGCGAAGTGATCGGCCCGGCCGGCAACTATGCGACGCTGCCGGATGCCGCCAAATGGATCCTGGCCGGCGGCATGCTGCTGGGCCGCCTGGAGATCATCACGGTGCTGGTGTTGTGCATGCCGGCGTTCTGGCGTCACTGACCGACAGGCGCGTGCGGTACTCGCTCGGCGTGCTGTCGAACCAGCGGCGGAACGCTCGGTAGAAGTTGCTCGGGTCGGCGAAACCCAGCAGGTAGGCGGTTTCCAGCAAGGTGGTGCCAGGCTGCGCCAGATACTGCTCGGCCAGTTCGCGGCGGGTGTCGTCGAGCAGGGTCTGGAAGCTGGTGCCCTCGTCCTGCAGGCGCCGCTGCAAGGTGCGTTGCGAAAGGTGCAGGGCCTGGGCCACGGTTTCGCGCTTGGGCTCGCCCTGGGGCAGGATGCGGCATAGCACCTGGCGCACGCGGTGGGTCACCCGGCTTTCCGAGAAACGCGCCAGGTACTCACCGGCGAAACGGTCGTGCAGCACCGCCATCGCCTCGTTGGCGGTAGGCAACGGCGCCTCCATGTCGGCGCGTGCCAACACCAGCGCATCATGGGCCGCGCCAAACTGCAGCGGCGCGTGGAAAGCCACCTTGTACGGCTCGACATTTTTCGGCAGGGCGCCCTGGATCAGTACCCGTCGTGGCTGGATCGGCCGCCCGCTGAGCCAGGTGCACAGCGCCAGGGCGCAGGCCAGCGAGGCTTCGGCGCTGTGTCGGGTCGGCGGCAGGTGGTCACCGTGCACGGTCAGCACCAGGGCATAGCCGTCGGGTTCGAGGCGAAAGCTCAGGTCCGAACTCTCCGCAATGATGCGCTGGTAGCGCACCAGGCGCTCGAAGCCCTCGGCCAGGGTGCGGCTGGACATCAGCGCATAGCCCACCACATGGAACGAGGCCGGCCGCACCACCCGGGCCATGTTAAGGCCGATCGCCTCGTTGCCCGACAGCTCGACCGCCAGCTGCCACAGGCGGGTCATCGAATCCTGGGTGAATCGCGCGTCGGGGTCGTCCAGGGCGGCGAAGTCGAGCCCGAGCTGCTTGAACATGGCCGGACAATCGAGCCCTTCCAGCTCGAGTGCCTTGACGATCCCTGATGCCCAGCTGGCTGACGTGGTTCTCTCACTCATGACAGGCTCTTGTGCTGACCGCTCCTGCGGTGAACTGAAAGGATACTCAATTGGCGCCTATTGTCACTGGCCACGGCACCCAGTGACTCTAGACTCGATTCAGGCTCCACGCCGTGTATCCTGTCAGCAAGCCCAGCAGATCCGGAAGCCCGCCATGACCCGCACCGCGCAGTTCCGCAGTTTTGCCGAGTTCTACCCCTATTACCTGGGCGAGCACAGCAACCCCACCTGCCGCCGGCTGCATTTCGTCGGCACCAGCCTGGTGATCGCCCTGCTCGCCTACAGCATCGGCAGCGGCAAGTGGCTGTTGCTGCTGGCCGTGCCGCTGGCCGGCTATGGCTTCGCCTGGGCCGGGCACTTCTTCTTCGAGAAGAACCGCCCCGCCACCTTCAGCCACCCCTGGTACAGCCTGATCGGCGACTTCGCCATGTTCCGTGACATCCTGCTGGGGCGTATCGCCTTCTGAAACGGATCGCGGGGCCAGCCCGCTCCCACGTCAAGCATGGAAGCGGGCTGGCCCCGCGATGGCGTCGATGCGCGGTCAGGCCGGCTCGCCCAACTCCGCCAGGCGCAATGCCGCCTCCCGCGCCTGAGCCTCGGCGAATCGATAAAGCTCGATCTGCCCGTCCCAGTGTTCGATCAGCGCAGTGCACGACTCCACCCAGTCGCCGCAGTTGAGGTATTCCACCTCGCCCACCTGGCGGATCTCGGCATGGTGGATATGCCCGCACACCACGCCGTGGAAGCCACGCCGGGTGCACTCGTGGGCGATGGCGTCCTCGAAGTCGCTGATGAAGTTCACCGCGCCCTTGACCTTGTGCTTGAGGTACGCCGACAGCGACCAGTAGCCATAGCCGTAACGGGCGCGCCAGTGGTTGAGCCACCGGTTGAGCACCAGAGTGAACTCGTAGGCCCGGTCGCCAAGAAACGCCAGCCAGCGGTGGTAGCGGGTGATCACGTCGAACTGGTCGCCATGGATCACCAGCAAGCGCCGGCCGTCGACGGTGAGGTGTTCGGCCTCGTCCACCAGCTGGATGTTGCCCAGGATCAGTTTCGAATAACGCCGCAGGAATTCGTCATGGTTGCCGGTGACATAGATCACCTCGGTGCCGCGCTTGCTCAGGGTCAGCAGGCGGCGGATGACATTGGTGTGGGCCTGGGGCCAGTAGATGCCGCTGCGCAGTTTCCAGCCATCGATGATATCGCCGACCAGGTAGATGCGCTCGGCCTGGTAGCCCTTGAGGAAGTGCGCCAGGTGTTCGGCCTGGCAGTCGCGGGTGCCCAGGTGTACATCGGAAATCCACAGGGTGCGGACACGCTGCTTGCGTGATGGACGGGTGGGTTCGGCGTGGCTCATGGGCAGGCTCCGGCGCTGTTTGCTGGAGACTGGCAGGCGCAGGTGACAGATTGGTGGCAGGGACATGACCATCCTGCCCTCGCCCGCAGGTGTACAATCTGCGCCTGCCCCGTGAGGACTCACCATGACCGCCGGCCCCTTGCTCTCGTTGCGTCATTACCGCCACGACCTGATCGCCCACAGCCACGACCATCCACAGTTGGTGTTCGGCCTCGGCGGGCGCCTGGATTTCGAGGTGGATGGACGCGGTGGCCGCGTCGCTCGCCAGGATCTGATGGTGGTACCCGCCGGTGCCCACCACACTTGTGGGAGCCGCGAAGGCAGCGACTGCCTGGTGCTGGACGTGCCGGGCGGACACTGGCTCGGCGATCATCTGGGCGAGCACGCCGACGACAGCCGCCGCCTGCTCGACCGCCCCGGCCCACTGACCCTGGACAGCCGCCAGCAGCAATTGGTGGACTGGCTGGCAACCAGCCCCGTGGACGACCCGCTGATTGCCCGCCAGGGCGCGGTGTTGCTGTTGGCCAGCCTCAATCCACAGGCCTGCGCCCCGGTACTGGCCAGCAGGCGCCTGCCCTATGCCGCCTTCGACCGCCATATCGAGCAGCACGCCGCCTACCCGTTGCAGGTCGCCGACCTGGCGCGGCTGGCCGGGCTGTCCAGTGCGCGGCTGCATGCGCGGTTTGCCAGCGAGTGCGGCATGACGCCGATGGACTACATCCGCCAACGGCGGCTGTCGATGGCGCGGCGACTGTTGCGTGAGACGCTGCTGCCAGTGGGTGAGGTCGCGGCGCGGGTGGGGTATGGCTCGCAGAGCGCATTCAGCGCGGCGGTGCTAAGGGCGTTCGGCTGCACGCCGCTGGCGTTGCGGCGCGAGCCTGACGACAAGGAACGCTAGTTGGGCGACAGAAAGCGCCGGCAGTTCTTTTTACACTGCTGCCACTATTTCCGGCGCTTGTACCGGCCCATCGCCGGCAAGCCGGCTCCCACAGGATCGCGCGCACCTCTGTGGGAGCCGGCTTGCCGGCGATGGGCCGGTACAGGAAACCTCATACTCCAGGGATCACCATGAACCACCGCACCGCCCTCGGCGCCCTGCATATCGGCGCGCTATTCTTCGGCCTGACCGGCGTCTTCGGCAAACTGGCCGCCAGCGCCAGCCCCTCGATCATTGTCTTCGGCCGGGCTATGTTCGCCGTCCTGGCCCTGGGCCTGTTCGCCGGCCTGGCACGCCAGGCCTGGCAACCGCTGCGCGGCCAGGACCTGCGCCGCCTGCTGCTGGGCGGCGTGCTGCTGGCCGGGCACTGGGTGAGCTTCTTCATCGCGGTCAAGGTCGGTGGCGTGGCCATCGCCACCCTCGGCTTCGCCAGCTTCCCGGCCTTCACGGTCATCCTCGAGGGCTTGTTGTTCCGTGAACGCATCCGCCGCAACGAGGCTGTCCTGGTGCTGCTGGTGAGCATCGGCCTGGTGCTGGTTACCCCGGCGTTCGACCTGGCCAGCGAGGCTACCGGCGGGCTGCTCTGGGCCTTGCTCTCAGGCCTGCTGTTCTCGCTGCTGTCGCTGACCAACCGCGCCGGCTCCGGGCGCCTGCCCGCTGTGCAGGCGGCACTGTGGCAAAACCTGGTGGTGAGCCTGTGCCTGCTGCCGTTCGCCGCCCCAGGCCTGGCCGCTGTAGCACCCATGGACTGGCTGTGGATAGCCCTGCTCGGCATCTTCTGCACCGGCGTCGCTCACAGCCTGTTCGTCGCCAGCCTGGCGGTGATCAAGGCGCGTACCGCCGCCGTGGTGTTCGGTATGGAGCCGGTCTATGGCATTGCCGTGGCCTGGGTGGTGTTCGCCGAACAACCAACCCTGCGCATGCTCGCCGGTGGCGCGCTGATCATCTTCGCCATCGTGCTGTCCAGCCGCCTGGCCGCCGCGCAACCGGCTCGGCAGAGCGTGGCCGAAAGCGCCTGATCAGCGATCGTTGTGACCCAGGTCGCGCTGCGGATCGATCTGGTCGCGCACCCGCTGCTTGAGCACCTTGGCCTCGGGGAAGCCGCCGTCGGCCTTGCGCTCCCAGATCTGCACGCCGTCGCAGGTGATGCGGAACACACCCCCGGTGCCCGGCTCCAGCCCCACCTGGCCGAGGTCGTCGGCGAAGGTGCTGAGCAGTTCCTGCGCCAGCCAGGCGGCGCGCAGCAGCCATTGGCACTGGGTGCAATAGGTGATGACAATTTGTGGCTTGCTGTCTGCCATGTCGGGGAACTCCGTAGGAAGGGCCGCTTATACTAGCGGTCTTTACCCTCTGGTTTGAGACTCACGATGCGCCGCCTGCTGTTCTGCCTCCTGCTGATGCTCACCTCCATCACTTTGCATGCCGCCGAAACGGCACGGCCTAAAATCGGCCTGGTGCTGTCGGGCGGTGCCGCCCGCGGCCTGGCCCATATCGGCGTACTCAAGGCCCTGGAAGAACAGGGCGTGCGCATCGACGCCATCGCCGGCACCAGCATGGGCGCGGTGGTCGGCGGGCTGTACGCCTCGGGCTACAGCATCGCCGAACTGGAAAAACTGGCCACCACCCTGGACTGGCAACAGGCACTCTCCGACGCCCCACCGCGCAAGGACGTGCCGTTCCGGCGCAAGCAGGACGACCGCGACTTCCTGGTCAAGCAGAAGCTGAGCTTTCGCGACGACGGCAGCCTAGGCCTGCCACTGGGCGTGATCCAGGGCCAGAACCTCGCCCTGCTGCTGGAAAGCAAGCTGGCCCATGCCGCCGACGTGCGCGACTTCGACAAGCTGCCGATCCCGTTTCGCGCCGTGGCCACCGACATCACCAGTGGCGAGAAGGTGATCTTCCGTCGCGGCCACCTGCCCCAGGTGATCCGCGCCAGCATGTCGATCCCGGCGGTGTTCGCCCCGGTGGAACTGGACGGACGCCTGCTGGTGGACGGAGGCATGACCGACAACATCCCGGTGGACGTGGTGCGCGAGATGGGCGTGGACCTGGCCATCGTCGTCGACATCGGTACCCCGCTGCGCAACCGCAAACAACTGGCCACGGTGGTCGACGTGCTCAACCAGTCGATCACCCTGATGACCCGGCGCAATTCCGAGGAACAGCTGGCCAGCCTGCGCCGCGAGGACATCCTCGTCCAGCCGCCGCTGTCCGCGTTCGGCGTCACCGACTTCGGCCGCGCCCAGGACATGATCGATGCCGGCTACCGCGCCACCCGCGCCCTCGATCCGCGCCTGGCGGTGCTGCGCCGGCCCGAGGGTGACAGCAACCTGGCGGTGGCGCGTTCGCCGAAGCAGCGCACGCCGATCATCACCGCCATCAAGGTGGAGAACGACTCCAAGGTCAGTGACGACGTGATCCGCTACTACATCCGCCAACCCATCGGCGAGCCGCTGGACCTCGGCCGCCTGCAGACCGACATGGGCACCCTCTACGGGCTGGACTACTTCGACCAGGTGCAATACCGCGTCGCGCACAAGGGCGATGAGCATACCCTGGTGATCAACGCCCGCGGCCGGCGTGGCGGTACCGATTACCTGCGCCTGGGCCTGAACCTGTCGGACGACCTGCGCGGCGACAGCGCCTTCAACCTCGGCGCGAGCTACCGGGTCAACGGCATCAACCGGCTCGGCGGCGAATGGCTGACCCGGGCGCAGATCGGTGACGAGCAGGAGTTGTACAGCGAGTTCTACCAGCCGCTGGACGTCGGTTCGCGCTACTTCATCGCCCCTTACCTGGCCCTGGGTTCACAGAATGTCGAAGCCACCCTGGACAACGACCCGGTGGCCGAATACCGCCTGGAACGCTACGGCTTCGGGCTCAATGTCGGGCGGCAGATCGGCACCTACGGCGAGGTACGCCTGGGCGTGGGCAAGGCCTGGGGCAACGCCGAGGTGCGCATCGGCGACCAGGACCTGCCCAAGGTCAGCTTCAATGAGGGCTTCTACGAGCTCAAGTACTCCTTCGACACCTTCGACAACGTCTACTTCCCGCACAGCGGCGAAGACATCGGCCTGACCGTGCGCAAGTACGACAAGTCGCTGGATTCGGACCAGAACTACCGGCAGTGGCTGTTCAACCTGGACAAGGCCATCAGCAGCGGGCCGAACACCCTGGTGCTGGGCGGGCGCTACGGGCGCACCCTGGACGATGCCGAAGTGGTGACCTCAAGCTTCGTGTTCGGCGGCGCCCGGCAGCTATCGGGGTTCCGCCAGGACTCGATCTCCGGGCAGAACATGAGCCTGCTGCGCATGGTCTACTACCGCCGCTTGACCCCGCGCGCCTACCTGCCGCTGGACTTCCCGCTGTACCTGGGCGGCTCGCTGGAACGCGGGCGAGCGTGGAACAACGACAACGAGTTCGACAGCGGCTATATCAATGCGGCGAGCATCTTCCTCGGGCTGGAAACGCCGCTGGGGCCGTTGAACCTGAGCTATGGGGTCAATGATGCCGACGAGAAGGCGGTGTACCTGAACCTGGGGCATACCTTCTAGAAACGATCGCGGGGCAAGCCCGCTCCCACAAGCCGAGCAGAATCTTGTGGGAGCGGGCTTGCCCCGCGATTTACGGAGGGTTCAGGACTTCTCGAGATTATCGAGAATCCTCGCATGCACGCGCATGCACACTTCCAGATCGGCCTCGTCGACGCCGGTGAACAACTCGAGCCGCAACGCATTGGCGATGGTCTCGATCTGGTCGATCAGCGGCTTGGCCGGCGGGCACAGCAGGATCTTCTTCGCCCGGCGGTCTTCCATCACCGCCTGGCGGCGCACCAGCCCCTGGCTTTCCAGGCTGTCGAGCAGGCGCGCCAGGGTCGGGCCTTCCACGCCCACGCTCTGGGCCAGCTCACGCTGGGTCGGCGCCTCATCGAACCGGGCCAGGTGCAGCAGCACCAGCCAGCGGGCTTGCGACAGGTTGAGCCCGGCCAGGCGGCGGTCCAGCTCGGCGCGCCAGCCTCGGGACATCTGGGCCAGCTGCATGCCGAAGCGGTGTTGGTTGTCGGTCAGGGGCATAAGTAACTCAATGAATAGAACTAATTATTAGCCAGCTAACCATGGCCCGACCGATCAGGCAAGGTTCGACGCCACGGAAATGGCTGATAATCATGTAAGGGTATGACAAAGGTCAGCAAATGGCACAAATGCCGGCAATCACACGCCGAACTCCACTGCCAGCGCCGAACGCACGCAATGCAGCACCCCTTCCGGCACCCGCTGGCCGAACAGTGGCGCCACGGCGGATACCGGCGGCAACTCGCCCTCACCGTCGAGGAAGGCGTCCTGGACTTCCATCATCAGCTCTTCAGGCAGGTCCAGCGCCTGCTCCAGGCTCAGCTCCTGGCGGCCGATGGCTTCGGCCAGCAAGCTGTAGACGTTCTTCTCGGTGCAGTTGAGTTGCCCGGCGATCTGCGCCGGGGTCATGCCGGCGCGAGCCAGGCTCACCAGTTCGTGGCGCAGGTCGAGCACCACCTTCGGCGCTTCCTCGGTGCCACCGGCGCCGTTGAGCACCTCGAGGAAGGCCTGGCCGTAGCGCTCCAGCTTGCGCGCGCCGACGCCACTGACCTGGGCCATGTCGCTGAGGCTGGTGGGCATGCTGCGCAACATCTCCAGCAAGGTGGAGTCGGGGAAGATGACATAAGGCGGCACGCTGTGCTCCTCGGCCAGTTTGCGCCGCAAGGTGCGCAACGCCTCCCACAGTTCGCGCTCCTCGGCGCGCACCAGCTGGCTGGCCGGGCTGCCGCCACTGCCGCCGGACGCCTTGGCCACGGTCTGCGGCTTGAGGTCGCGGCGCAGTTGCAGGTTCACCTCACCGCGCAACAGCGGCCGGCAGCTGTCGGACAGGCGCAGGCCGCCGTAGCCCTCCAGGTCGATGTCCACCAGGCCACGCGCCACCAGCTGGCGGAACAGCGAGCGCCATTCGGCTTCGGCCAGCGTCTTGCCCACGCCGAACACCGACAGCTTCTCGTGGCCGAAATTGCGCACCTTCTCGGTGTCCTTGCCCAACAGCACATCGACCAGATGGCCGACACCATAGCGCTGGCCGGTGCGGAACACCGCCGACAAGGCCTGGCGCGCGGGCTCGGTGGCGTCCCAGGTCTGCACGTTGTCGACACAGTTGTCGCAGTGCCCGCAGGGCTGCTCCAGCACCTCGTCGAAATAGGCCAGCAACGACTGGCGGCGGCAACGGGTTTCCTCGCACAAGGCCAGCATGGCGTCGAGCTTGTGCTGCTCGATGCGCTTGTGGCGCTCGTCGCCCTCGGAGTTCTGCAGCATCTGCTTGAGCATCACCATGTCCTGCAGGCCGTAGGCCATCCAGGCGTCCGACGGCAGGCCGTCACGGCCGGCACGGCCGGTCTCCTGGTAATAGGCCTCGAGCGACTTGGGCAGGTCGAGGTGGGCAACGAAGCGCACGTTGGGCTTGTCGATGCCCATGCCGAAGGCGATGGTCGCAACCATGATCAGCCCCTCCTCGTTGAGGAAGCGGTGCTGGTTGGCGGCGCGGGTCTCGGCTGCCAGGCCGGCGTGGTACGGCAACGCCGGGAAGCCCTGGTCGCAGAGGAAGGCCGCGGTCTCGTCGACCTTCTTGCGCGACAGGCAATAGACGATGCCGGCGTTGCCGCGACGCTCGCCGAGGAACGCCATCAACTGCTTGCGCGGCGCCTCCTTGGGCACGATGCGGTAGAAGATGTTCGGCCGGTCGAAACTCGACAGGAAGCGCTCGGCGCCCTGCAGGTGCAGGCGCTGGACGATCTCCTCGCGGGTGCGCATGTCGGCGGTGGCGGTCAGGGCGATGCGCGGCACATGGGGGAACAGCTCGGCGAGCTGACCCAGCTGCAGGTACTCGGGGCGGAAGTCGTGGCCCCATTGCGAGACGCAGTGGGCCTCGTCGATGGCGAACAGGGAAATGTCCAGGCCGCGCAGGAAGTCCAGCATGCGCGGCTGCACCAGGCGCTCGGGGGCCAGGTACAGCATCTTCACCTCGCCGCGGCGCAGGCGCCCGGCCAGGTCGCGCTGCTGCTCGGCGCTGAGCGTGGAGTTCAGCGCCGCGGCGGCCACACCCAGCTCGTCGAGGGTGGCGACCTGGTCGTCCATCAGCGCGATCAGCGGCGACACCACCACCGTCAAGCCAGGGCGCAGCAAACCGGGCACCTGGAAGCACAGGGACTTGCCGCCACCGGTGGGCATCAGTACCAGCGCGTCGCCACCGCCTGCCACACATTCGATGATCGCTGCCTGGCGCCCGCGGAAACTGTCGTAACCGAAGACATCCTTGAGGACGCGCTGAGCCTGTTCGAGCATTTGCCACTCCAAAATCGCCGTACCATCCTGGACTCAGGCTGGACGATAAATCCGCCGCGCACACACCGAATGCGTAAGCGGTTTTTGCCGGATGGCGTGAATATCGCCAGCAGGCACGAAAAACCGCGGAGTATACCCGACTGCCCCGCTCCCCGGCATGCCCCGGTGACAGACGTTCGCTTTGCCCCGCAAGCGCCGCAAGGTGCTAGAATTCAGCATCGTTTATTCCCCAAGGTAGCCCTGTAATGTCCTTCGCCGAGCAACTGACCCGCCTGCAAGCCTTCCTCGACGCCGATGAGCTGCACGAAGAAGCGCTGGACTACGTCGCCGCACACGGCTACCTGACCGCGCTGTCGATCTGCTCGGAGGAAGTTCCAGAACGCGAATGGATCGACGCGCTGTTCGCCGAAGAGCCCCATTACGCCAGCGATGCCCAGCGCACCGAGATCGAGGCCACTCTGGTCGCGCTCAAGGGACACATTGCCCGCCAGTTGGCCAGCGACGAGGAATTCGACCTGCCTTGTGAACTTGACCTGACCGAAGAACCGGACGATTCCGACCTGCGCGGCTGGTGCATCGGTTTCATGGAAGGCGTGTTCCTGCGTGAAGAGGCCTGGTTCGAGAACGCCGAGGAAGAAGTCAGCGAAATGCTCCTGCCGATCATGGTCGGCTCGGGCCTGTTCGACGAACAACCCGAGTTCGCCGACATTGCCGGCAACGCCAACCTGCAGGACGACATGATCGTGCAGATCCCCGAGGCACTGAGCGCACTGTTCCTGCTGCTGCACGCCCCCGAAGAGAAGCCCGCCCTGCTCAAGCCACGCCACCACTGATCGAGGTGGTGCGCTACCTGCTGCTGGCCATCGGCTGGCTCAGCGTCGCGCTGGGGGTGGCGGGGATCTTCCTGCCGGTGCTGCCCACCACCCCGTTTCTGCTGCTGGCGGCGGCCTGCTTCGCCCGCAGCTCGCCGCGTTTTCACCACTGGCTGGTGAACCACCCGAAACTCGGGCCGTGGATCCGCGACTACCTCAGCGGTGAGGGGATTCCGCTCAAGGGCAAGGTCTATGCAATCGGGTTGATGTGGGCCAGCATCGGGCTGTCCTGCTACCTGGTGCCATTGTTCTGGGCGCGGGCGTTCATGCTGACCAGCGCGGTGCTGGTCAGCGCCTGGATCCTCAAGCAGAAGACCTTGCACCGACCACAGTGACGCCATCGCGGGGCGGTGCCCCGCGATGCGCTGCTGGCTTACACCGTATCCACCTTCAACGAATGGTCATTGAGCATGCCGTTGATGATGGTCGCGGTGTCATGCCCTGCCGCGATCAGCCCGCCCGCCCCGGCCGACACCCCGTAATGCTGCGCCAGGTCCACTCCGGCCAGGTCGATGGTCTGGGTCGGCGCCGCGCCGGCGACGCTGCTGACTTCGATGGTCGACACCACATTGACGCCGCTGCCGCTGACCTTGAAGTGCAGGTAGTCGTCCAGCGAGGCGCTGGTGGCGTTCTCGCCCTGCAGCAGTTGTGACAGATCCAGGCGATCGCTGCCCGGGGTGAAGTCGGTCACGGTGTCATGCCCGGTTTCGCCCTTTTGCCAGACAAAGCTGTCGTTGCCACTGCCACCGGTCAGGGTGTCGTTGCCCGGCCCGCCAATCAGGATGTCGTTGCCGGCACCGCCCTTGAGCACATCGTTGCCCGCGCCGCCGTTGAGCAGGTTGTCACCGTCATTGCCGGTCAAGGTGTCGTTGTAGTCCGAGCCGATCAGGTTCTCGATACCGCTGAGGCTGTCCAGCCCGGCGCCGACGGTATTCTGCTGCCCGACATGGCCAAGGTCCACGATCACGCCGGCGCTGGCCTTGGCGTAGCTGGCAGTGTCATTGCCGGCTCCGCCATCGAGCAGGTCATTGCCGGGACCACCGATCAGCAGGTCGTCGCCATCACCACCGTGCAGGCTGTTGTTGCCCGCCCCCGCCACCAGCACATCGTTGCCGGCGCCACCGTTGAGGGTGGTATCGCCGGCCCCGGCGAGCAGTACATCGTCACCACCGGTGCCGGTCAGGGTGTTGCCGGCCTGGTAGGTGATATCCACCGCTCCGGTGCCGTAGCCGCCATGGTTGTCGCTGACGGTGTAGCTGCCGTGATAGTCCTCGTTACTGGCATTGCTGTAGTCCACCACCAGGCTCAGCTTGTAGTTCTCGGCAGCCTTGCTGTTGCCGGCGGCGTTCTCGGTATTGATCACATGGATGCTGTACACCCCGTCATGGGCAGCCGTGAAGCTGCCGCCATCGGCGATGGTCTGGTAGCTGCCGCTGGCATCCTTCCACTCCATCAGCAGGTTGCCGGCGGGCCGGTCATGGTCGAGGCTCAGGGTCTCGCCCTTGCGCAGGGTGACGGTCAGGGTGTCCTCGTCGTTGGCGTTGCCGGTGCTGATCGAGCCCAGGTAACCCGCCACCACCAGGGCAGCGGTCATGCTGCCGTTGAGGCTGGTGAACTCGCTGCGGGCCAGGTCACGCAACTGGTTCTCGGCCTTGTTGGCGGAGGCGTCGAACTTGATGGTCTGCGCCTGGGTGCCCACCGTGAAGCCTGCGCCCTTATCGGCGAAGTTGGTATTGAAGGTGGTCGGCGCGGCACTCAGAGTGTCGTGGTCCGGGTCGCGGTCATTGGCCAGCAGCGCCTCTGCCGGCACCGTCAGGGTAGCGCCCTTGATATTGGTGATGATGTGGTCGGCACCAGCGACCGGCGCGCCATTGCTGTTGATGTTGATCGTCAGGCTGGCGCTGCGGGTATCGCCGTCGTTGTCGCTGGCGGTGAAGCCGAACTTCTCTACCTGGCCGCTGCCGTTGTCCTTCGGTGGCGTATAGGTGAACTCGCCGCTGTCCATGTTCACCACCAGGGTACCGCCCAGGCCGGTCTTGATGTTCAGGCTGTTGCTCACGGTGTCGAACGAGGCCTTGTCCACCCCGCCACTGGCCGCATAGCCTCCCTGCCCGCCATTGGCCTTCGGATCATAGGTGTAGGTAGTGCCGTCCACCAGCAGCGCCTTGATGAAGCCGCCGTCGGCACCGAAGTCGCCGCCGCTCATCAGGCTGCCGGTGATCGGCGCGCCCTGCACCGTGCCGGAGAGCACCGCACTCAGCTGGCTGAGATCGGTGACCACTACCGAGTTGGTATCGGTATGGCTGCTGCCGTCATAGGCCAGCGGATTGAGGTTGCCCTCGTTGACCCCGCTGCCCATGCCGATGGCGTAGGACTTGATGCCATTGCTGTCGAGGAAGGATTCCCAGGCGGCTTCCCGTGGCGCGGTCATGGCATGACCATTGGTGGGCTCACCGTCGGAGAAGAAGTAGCTGATGTTCTGCGCGCCCACCAGCTTGCCGGTGGTGGCGAAGGCTTCCTGGGCCTTGGTCGCCGCCGAATCGTAGTAGGTCGAGCCGCCCGGGCTGAGCCCGGCGATCAGGTTCTTGGCTTCGCCGATGGTGACCCACACCGGGGTCTGCACCTGCGCGCCGGTGCCAAAGGTGACGATCTGCACCTTGATGTCGCCCATCTCGTCGTACTTGTCGAGCAAGGCATTGATCGCCTGCTTGGCCAGTTCCAGACGGGTCAGCCCCGGCACGCCGGAGCTTGCCGCCATGCTGCTGGACACATCCACCACCAGCAGGATGTTCGAGTCCACCTGGCCGGGCGTGATGCTGCGTACCGCGCACTGTACCGTCGGCATATCGTCGACGATGTTGATGGCGATGGTGCTGGTGACGCTGTTGCCCAAGGCGTCGGTAGCCTTGTAGGTGAAGTACTCGTTGACGGTGTTGGCGCCGTCGTTGGCACCACCCGGGGTCTTCGGCGCCGAGGTCAGGGTGTAGGTGTAGGAACCGTCGGCATTGAGCTGGATCTGCCCGTATTGGCCCACGGCATTGCCGACCAGGCTGTAGGTCAGCGCTCCGACGCCGCCCTGGACCGAACCGACCAGGCTGCCGGAGGCCGTCTCGCCCGTCGAACCTGGGTCGCTGCCGGTGACGGTGCCGGCGGCCAGGTCATTGCCGTCCTTGTGCAGGTCCAGGGCTTTTTCGTACACGGTGACATCGTTGTCCTCGCACGCCACCAGCTTGCTGTCCTGCACATTGATGCGAATGGTCGTGGTGCTCTCATCGCCGTCGGCGTCACGGATGGTGTAGACGAAGCTGTCGGTCGCGCCGGCGGCCGGCACGCTGTCGGGGTTGGCGTGGTAGGTGGCGTTGCCCTGGCTGTCCAGGGTCAGGTAGCCGTACTGGCCGACGATGGTGTCGCCGACATGGCCGATGGCCGAGGTAGAGGTGTCGGAGCCTGCGCGCACACCGACCACGTACTGGCCGTCGGCACGCACATCGGCGCCGACCACATCGTTGTCCAACACGTTGCCGCTGACGCTGGCGCCCTCCTTGACCGAGGCCACGTCGCAATGGGCCTTGGGCACGTCGTCGACGATGCTGACCACGATGGTGCTGGTGGTGGTGTTGCCGAGCGAGTCCTTGACCTGATAGGTGAAGCTCTCGGTAACCACGTTCGGGCCATCGTTCACGTGGTTGGGCGAGTTCGGCGCCGAGGTCAGGGTGTAGGTGTAGCTGCCATCGCCGTTCAACTGGATCTGGCCATACTGGCCGGTGGCATTGCCGACCAGGGTAAAGGTCAGGGCACCGATACCGCCGCTGACCGAGCCTGCCAGCGAACCGCTGGTGGTTTCCGTGGTGGCGTGCGGGTCGCTGCCGGTGACGGTGCCTGCTGCCAGGTCGTTGCCGTCCTTGGTCAGGTCCAAGGCCTTTTCGTAGACCTTGGCCGTGTCATCCGGGCAGGCCACCAGCGAAATGTCGTGCACATCGATGGTGATGGTGGTGGTGCTCTCATCGCCATCGGCATCGCGGATGGTGTAGACGAACACGTCCGTGGCACCCGCCGGCGCCACGCTGTCGGGGTTGGCGTGGTAGGTGGCGTTGCCCTGGGCATCCAGGGTCAGGTAGCCATACTGGCCCACCACGTTGCTGCCGAGCTGGCCGATGGCCGAGGTCGAGGTGTCGGAACCGGCACGCACGCCGACCACGTATTGCCCGTCGGCGCGCACATCGGCACCGGTCACGTCGTTGACCAGCACATTGCCGCTGACCGTGCCGCCTTCGTAGACATTGGCAAAGTCGCTATGGGCCTTGGGCACGTCGTCGACGATGCTGATCACGATGGTGCTGGTGGTGGTGTTGCCGAGCGAGTCCTTCACCTGGTAGGTGAAACTTTCCGTCAACACATTCGGGCCGTCGTTGACATGATTCGGCGAGTTCGGCGCCGAGGTCAGGGTGTAGGTGTAGGTGCCATCCGAATTCAGCTGGATCTGGCCATACTGGCCGGTAGCATTGCCGACCAGGGTGAAGCTCAGCCCGCCCACACCACCTGTGACGGAACTGGCCAACGAGCCGCTGGCCGTCTCGCCGGTGGAGCCCGGCTCGCTGCCGGTAACGTTGCCGCCGGCCAGGTCGTTGCCATCCTTGTTCAGGTCGAGTGCCTTCTCGTAGACCGTGACCTCGCTGTCGGCCCCGGCGATCAGCGAGCAATCGCGCACGTCGATGGTGATGGTGGTGGTGCTTTCGTCGCCGTCACTGTCACGCACGGTATAGACGAAGACATCCGTGGCGCCCGCCGGAGCGACGGCGTTGGGGTTGGCGTGATAGGTGGCGTTGCCTTGGGCATCGAGGGTCAGGTAGCCGTACTGGCCCTGGACCTGATTGCCCAACTGGCCGCTGGCCGAGGTCGAGGTATCGGAGCCGGCGCGTACGCCGACCACGTACTTGCCATCGGCGCGCACGTCCGCGCCGGAGGTGTCGTTGTCGAGCACGTTGCCGCTGACCGTGCCGCCTTCGACGACACTGGCCGCGTCGGGATTGGCCTTGGGCAGGTCGTCGACGATGTTCACGTCCAGCGAGCCAGTGGCCGTGCTGCCATCGGTATCCGTGGCGGTGACGGTGAAATGCTCGGACAGGCTGTTGGCGCCGTCGCCGTTGGCGTGGCTCTCGTTGTCCAGCAAGGTGTAGCTGTAGCTGATCACACCCGTGGCCGGGTTGTACCCAGTGATGGTCAGAGTGTTGCCCAGCGCAGTGGTGATCGACTGCGGGAAGCCCGCCGCCACACCGCCACTGACCACGTTGATGCCGCCGACGCTCAAGGTCTGCAGGCCATCGGGCGCCGCCACCGTGAAGCTGCCGCTCTGCGTCAGCGCAGCGGGATTGGGTGCACTGCCGTCGGCCAGGTTCTTCTCGTAGACAGTCAGCTCGCCGCCATTGACGCCCAGCCCGCCGAGGGTCACCGGGTCATTGAGGTTGCTGACGTTGAGGGTCAGGGTCGCGGTGCTGGTGTCGCCGTCGGCGTCTTTCAGGGTGTAGGTAAAGTTCTCTACCCCACTGCCGCCACCGTGCAGGTTCTTGAAGTCCGGATCGTTGCTATTGAGGGTGTAGGTGTAGGAACCATCCGCCGCCAGCACCAGCGTGCCGTAGGTGCCGACGAAGGTACCGGCCACCACCGGGCCACTGGGAATGCGGTCCGCGCCCTGGATATCGTTGGTCAGCACATTGCCGCTGAGCTCCAGGTGCTGCTCGGTGGCAGTGCTGGCATTGCTGTCGTTGACGGCGCGTGGCACGTCGTCACGGACGATCACATCCAGCGTGCCGCTGGCCACATCGCCATCGGTGTCGCTGACCAGCACCGGGAACTGCTCGCCCAGCGTATTGGTCCCGGCACCGTCCGGATGATGTTCCGCGCCGGTCAGGGTGTAGCTGTAGCTCACCACGCCCGTGGCCGGGTTGTAGCCAGTGATGGTCAGCACATTGCCGAGCCCGGTGACGATGGACTGGCCGACGCCAGTCACCACGCCCGCGGTGACCACATTGATGCCACCGACACTGAGATTGAACACGCCATCGGCGGCAACCACCGTGAAGCTGCCCGACTGGGTCAAGGCCGCAGGGTTGCTGGCCGAGCCCTGGGGCAGGTTGGCCTCGTCCAGGGTCAATTCGGCAGGGCTGACATCCAGGCCGGTGAGGCTGACCGGATTGTCGACGGGTGGCGTGGCGGCCGGCAGGGGCTCCGCGTCATTGCCATCGAGCCCGCCAAGCTCGAGGTTGGCCAGCAGGGGGAAGCCGTTGAAGCCGGCCGTGGGGAAGCCGATGGTGGGATCCACCCGACCGGCGACCTCGGTCAGTATCACGAAACTGTGGCCGCCACCGAGCGCACCCGACACGCCACCAGGATTGCCGCCCGCCGCTGTCGCTTCGGCTTCCTGCGTGGGGTCGGCGCCTGCGGCAATGGCTTTTTGCAGTTGCTCGACGTCACTGAGCTGGGCGTTGCTGGGCTGTGCGTCCGGCGCTTGTACATGAGGCGCGCGATCGGCCAGCAGGTCGGGGGTCATCTCCAGGCTGCTGCCACGGCCCAGGGTCAGCTCGGCACCGTTTTGCAAGCGCACGGCCACGGCGCCCTCGCTCCCGGTCTCCAACTGCTCGCCGGCGAACAGGCGATCCCCTTCCACCAACAGACGGCGATGACCGTCATCGCCCACCGCGAATACCTGGCCGACTACCTTGCCGACCACACCGACTAATTTAGCCATGAGCGTACGCCTCCCCTGCCGATGGGCTTTTCGCAGATCAAGGCGTGCCGGGTAATGTGCGCAAGGTTCCGAGTGCCATGGTTGTTGGAACCACTGCTGTCACGTTCGTGAGAAACCACGCTCCCTGTGACGACTGCCGCGATAGTGGATAGGGCGAATGGCCATTATTGAGTGCCATTTTTTTGTCGCCAAATTCCGCTTTCGCCTTCCTCCCCTGTCTCCTTAGCTGCAAAAAATCTGGAACTTTCACCAAGGCCCGAAAATCGCCTGTCCCAGCCAATTCCCGTAACCACCTGAATGAAACAATGTCCCGGATTCCTTAGACCGCATAAGTTTTTTTTCGCATATATCTTATGAAAAAATCTTCTTAGCTCGCCCGGTAAATGTTCTTAGCTCTGTTGTTACAAACCTGAAACGGTTTGATTCTAATTTTTCGTCATTTTTTTGGCGAATAGCAGGACATTATTCAAGACCAGGGAGATGTACCCCATGCGCGCTTTAACCCCCATCACCAGTGCGATTTTGTTGGCCATGGCGTGTGCCAACAGTCAGGCGATGTCGATTACCGAGGCTGTCCAGAACGCCGTGGACCAGCATCCCGAGATCAGCGCCAGCCGCAACAGCAGGCTGTCCGCCGACGAGGATGTGAAGTTCGCCCGCGGGGGGTACTACCCAACCGTCGATCTGGTCGCAGGCTACGGCCGGCAACGTTCGGACAACACCAACACCCGCGGCTTCAACCCGGACGGCACGCGTAACCACAACAAGGAAACGCTCAACTACACCCAATCCGAGCTGCGTCTGCGGCAGATGCTGTTCGACGGCTTCAATACCTCCAACGAGGTCGCCCGCACCGAAGCGGTGGCCACCTCGCGCGCCTACTACACCCAGGCAACCGCCGAGAGCATTGCCCTGCGCGCCATCGAGGTCTATCTCGAGGTGCTCAAGCGCCGTGAACTGGTGACCCTGGCCAAGAACAACCTGCAGGCCCACCTGCGGGTCAACGACCAGATCGGCCTGCGCAGCGAACGCGGCGTGGGCAGCACCGCCGACCTCGACCAGTCCCGCGCCCGTCGCGCCCTGGCCGAAAACAACCTGGACACCGCCGAGGTCGACCTGGCCGATGCCGAGGCCAACTTCTACAGCGTAGTCGGGCGCCTGCCCGATGAGCTGGAAACACCGGTCACGATCAAGGGCGAAGTGCCGGGCGAGTTGCTCAATGCCCGCCAGGGCATGCTGGAGAACAACCCCTACCTGAAGTCGGCGCAGGCCGATGTGCGCTCCGCCGAGCAGCAATACGAAGTGGCCAAGTCGCCCTTCTACCCGCGCCTGGATGCAGTGCTGGCCACCGGTGCCAACAACAACCTCGGCGGCCAGAAGGGCCACGACAACAATGACTGGCAGGCCGGCGTCGAGCTCAGCTACAACCTGTTCCGCGGCGGCAGCGACAAGGCCCGCCTGCAGTCGGACGCGCACAAGATCAACCAGGCGATGGACATCCGCAACAATGCCCTGCGCGAGCTGAACGAAAACCTCAGCCTCGCCTGGAACGCGATGAACAACGCCCGCAAGCAGACCCCGAGCGCCCGCGAGTACGCCGAGACCACCCAGCGCGTGCGCGCCGCCTACCAGGACCAGTTCGGCCTGGGCCAGCGCACCCTGCTCGACGTGCTCGACAGCGAGAACGAGCTGTACAACGCCAACCGTCGCTACACCGAAGTGCGCTATACCGAGGAGTTCTCCATGTACCGGGTCCTGGCGACCATGGGCGAGCTGCTGAGCAAGCAGCGTATCTCGCTGCCGCCGGAAGCCATCGCCAAGACCGAAGTGCGCAACGAGGCGAAATTGCCTGACATGCGTTAGGTTCTGACGAGACAAGGGACTTTTCGCCAGCGCCCATTTCCCGTCCACCGCGGCAGGAGTAGGCCATCGTGACCAGTATGCAAAGCGCGCAACCGCGCCTGGATGTTGATGATCCGTTGCTCGATGGCCTGCTGATCCTGTGCAAGCTGCACGGCTGCCCTGCCAGCCGTGCCAGCCTGTGCAGCGGCCTGCCGCTGGCCGAGCAGCGCCTGCCCCTGACCCTGCTGCCCCGCGCCGCCGCGCGTGCGGGGTTGCAGGCGCGGGTCCTGCAGCGTGAGCTGGACACCATCTCGCCGCTCAACCTGCCGGTTTTGCTGATCCTCAACGACGGCCGCAGCGCCGTGCTGCAACGCTGGGGGGACAATGGCCGGGCCTTGCTGCTGCCGTGCGAAGCCGAGGGCGGCGAACAGTGGGTCGAGCGTGAAGCCCTGGCCGAGGCCTACAGCGGCCAGGCCCTGTTCGCCCGCCCCCGGCATACCCTGGAAGACGTACGCGCGCCGCTGATCCCGCGGGTCAACGCCTGGTTCCGCGACACCCTGCGCCACTCCCGCTGGCTGTACAGCGATGCCCTGCTGGCCAGCCTGCTGATCAACCTGCTGGGGCTGATGGTGCCGCTGTTCGTCATGCAGACCTACGACCGCGTGGTCCCCAACCAGGCGCTGTCCACCCTGTGGGTGCTGGTCGCCGGCCTGTTCATCGGCACCACCTTCGAACTGGTGCTGCGCATGGTCCGTGCCCACCTGCTGGACCAGGCCGGCAAGAAGACCGACCTGATCCTCTCCGCCACCTTGTTCGAACGCATCACCGGCATGAGCATGAAGGCGCGCCCGGCCACCATCGGCGGCTTCGCCCAGAGCATCCATGACTTCCAGGGGCTGCGCGAATTCCTCACCGCGGTGACCCTGACCAGCATCATCGATCTGCCGTTCGTGGCCCTGATGCTGCTGGTGATCGGCCTGCTCGGTGGCTGGCTGGTGGTGATCCCACTGATCGCCTTCCCGCTGGCAGTGGGCCTGGCGCTGATCATC
This sequence comes from Pseudomonas sp. CAM1A, assembly GCF_047501685.1. Classification (NCBI taxonomy): domain Bacteria; kingdom Pseudomonadati; phylum Pseudomonadota; class Gammaproteobacteria; order Pseudomonadales; family Pseudomonadaceae; genus Pseudomonas; species Pseudomonas sp. CAM1A. The sequence continues at coordinate 96,819 of NZ_JBFNXP010000005.1, forward strand.
CAGGTGCGCCTGCGCGACACCGTGCAAAAAAGCCTGAGCCTCGGCGCGGTGCGCCAGGCGCTGCTGATCGAGACCCTCGGTGGCCTGGAAACCCTCAAGGCCTGCGGCGCCGAAAGCGAGCGCCAGTACCAGTGGGAACACACCAACGGCGCCATCGCCCGCCTCGACGCCCATGCCCGCAACCTGTCGTCGCTGGCCAGCAACGGCACGCTGTTCATCCAGCAGTTCTGCGGCATGGCCACCATCGTCGCCGGGGTGTACAGCATCATCGCCGGCAACCTCAGTGTCGGCGCGCTGGTGGCCAGCTACATGCTCGGCAGCCGGGTGCTCGCCCCGCTCGGCCAGATCGCCGGGCTGATCACCCGCTACCAGCAGGCGCAACTGACCATGCGCAGCACCGACGCGCTGATGAGCCTGCCCCAGGAGCGCCAGGCCGAGCACCAGGCGTTGGAGCACACTGCGCTGCAAGGTGGCATCAGTATCAACCACGCCACCTTCCGCTATGCCGGGCAAACGGCCCCGGCCCTCAACGACGTGAGCGCCACCCTCAAGCCGGGCGAACGCATCGGCATCATTGGCCGCAGCGGCTCGGGCAAGAGCACCCTCGCCCGCCTGCTGATGGGCTTCCATCACCCCGACGAAGGCCAGGTGCTGCTGGACAACCTCGACCTGCGCCAGCTCGACATCGCCGACCTGCGCAGCCAGGTCGGCTACGTGGCGCATGACCTGCCGCTGCTGGCTGGCAGCCTGCGCGACAATCTCACCCTCGGTGCCCGCCATGTCAGCGATGCGCGCATGCTCGAGGTGGCCGAACTGACCGGGGTCAGCGAGCTGGCCCGCCAGCACCCGCAAGGCTTCGACCGCCCGGTGGGCGAGCGCGGCCAGTTGCTCTCCGGTGGCCAGCGCCAGGCCGTGCTGCTGGCCCGGGCCCTGCTGCTGGAGCCGCCGATCCTGATTCTCGACGAGCCCACCAGCCACATGGACAACAGCAGCGAGGAGCAACTGCGCCAACGCCTGCTGAACTGGGTGCCCGGCAAGACCCTGCTGCTGGTCACCCACCGCACCTCGATGCTCAGCCTGGTCGACCGGCTGCTGGTGCTGGACAACGGCAAGATCGTTGCCGACGGGCCGAAGGATGCGGTCATTGATGCACTGCGCAAGGGCCGTATCGGCGCGGCGCTGTGAACCAACACTCGTGAATTCCTGTGGGAGGTAGAACATGCCCATCAGCCACAGCGTGCGCAGCTACCTCCAGGGCGACGACAGCCGCGCCGAACGCGACTATATGCCGGAACTGGCCGGCGCCACCCTGCAGGAGTCCCCCAGCCTGTCGCGCCTGACCGTGTGGCTGGCGGCGATCCTGCTGCTGGTGGCACTGGTCTGGGCCAACTTCGCGGTGCTCGATGAAGTCACCGTCGGCGAAGGCAAGGCCATCCCGTCGAGCAAGGTGCAGGTGGTGCAGAACCTCGAAGGCGGCATCGTCACCGAGATCTTCGTGCGTGAGGGGCAGATGGTCGACAAGGGCGCCACCCTGCTGCGCCTGGATGACACGCGCTTCAAGTCGAACAAAGGTGAAAGCGAGGCCGACCGTTACGCACTCAGCGCGCAGGTGGAGCGCCTGTCGGCCGAATCCGAAGGCCGCCCCTTCGTGCTGTCGAGCGAAGTCCGCGCCAAGGCGCCGCAGGTGGCCGAGGACGAGACCGCGCTGTACGAATCGCGCCAGCGCCGCCTGGCCAGCGAGAAGCAGACCCTCAACGAACAACTGCGGCAGAAGACCCAGGAACTGGCCGAGTTCCGTTCCAAGGTCGACCAGTACCGTTCGGCGGTGGGCCTGTTGCAGCAGGAGCTGGACATGTCCTCGCCGCTGGTGAGCAAGGGCGCCATCTCCCCGGTGGAGATCCTGCGCCTCAAGCAGCGCAGCGTCGAGGCGCGCGGCCAGCTGAACGCGACCAACCTGGCCATCCCCCGCGCCGAGGCGGCGATCGCGGAAATCCGCAGCAAAATCCAGGAGTCCGACGCCAGCTTCCGCTCCGATGCCGCCAAGGAACTCAACGACAAGCGCACCGAGCTGTCGAAGATCACCGCCACCAGCATCGCCATCGACGACCGGGTCAACCGCACCACCGTGGTGTCGCCGGTGCGCGGCATCGTCAAGCTGCTCAAGGTCAACACCATCGGCGGCGTGGTGCAGCCCGGCAGCGACCTGGTGGAGATCGTGCCGATCGAGGACAACCTGCTGATCGAGGCCAAGGTAAGGCCCCAGGACGTGGCGTTCCTGCACCCGGGGCAGACCGCGATGGTCAAGTTCAGCGCCTACGACTACACCATCTACGGTGGGCTCAAGGCCAAGCTGGAACTGATCGGCGCGGACACCGTCACCGACGACAAGGGCAATGCGTTCTACCTGATCCAGGTGCGCACCGACAAGAACCACCTGGGTGGCGACAACAAGCCGCTGCTGATCATCCCGGGGATGGTCGCCACGGTGGACATCATCACCGGGCAGAAGAGCGTGCTGGACTATCTGTTGAAGCCGGTGATGAAGGCCCGGACCGAGGCCTTGCGCGAGCGGTGATCGCTATCTGGATAGCAGTGGGAGATCACCTAGCCCTTCCGGGCTGCGCTGTCGCGCAGGGAACAGGGTTCCAGCGTGGGAGCGGGCTTGCCCCGCGATAGGGCCGGCACAACCAACCACTTGATCAAGCCTGGCCGTGATTACGCTCGAAGGTCTCGGCGCCCATGGCTGCAATCTGCCCGTCGATCAACGCCTCGAACGGGCGCAACAATGCATCGTAAACTGTCGGCGCTTCCAGCACATTCAGCGCCTGCACGATCGCCTCGAGGGTGGATACGGCGCCTGGCTCAGGTGCCTTGCGCAACCGGTAGCGCGAAGGCAGGACCGCGCCCAGCGTCACCCGTGGCAACGCTTCCAGCTGCGGGTTCAGGTAGAGCATCTTGCGTGCCTTGCGCCAGGTACCGTCGGGTACGATCAGCAACAATGGCATCGGGTCGGCTTGCCCGTAACCCTGCAGGACCTCGGCCTCATCACCCGGGAACAACAGCGCCGGGCGATAACCCGGTGTCGCCAGCAAAGTCCCAAGGTCATCAAACACCTCGCCGATCCGCAGCTCGGCATTGATCAACCCAAGGGCCGCCAGGCGTGCCGTGTTCAAGGCGTGGGCGGTTTCACTGGGGTGTTGCAGCACGACCACGCGGGTACGGCTGTCCAGGTGCGGGATCAGCGGGCAGAGGCAGTGGGCGAGCGGGCGCTGGCAGCGCTCGCAGCGGGGTCTTGGCATGAGGAACTCCTTGGGGCGGGTAGTTTGCCACAGGGTAGCCATCCCCGGGGTGCTACGAGGCGGTCGTGGGAGCGGGCTTGCCCCGCGACAAATCCGGCAGCGCAATCGCGGGGCAAGCCCGCTCCCACGCCTCCACTGTTACCCGCTACAGCTTCAGCGGTTGAACCGCTCCGCCAGGCTGTGCAGGTACTCCGCCATGCGCTCCAGGTCCTGGCTGATCTCGGCGCCCTGCTTGGCCTGCCCCGCGCTCTCGTCGCACAAATGAGCGATGCGCACGATCTGCTGGTTGATGTCCTCGGCCACATGGCTCTGCTGCTCGGAGGCCGTGGCCATCTGCTGGCTCATGCCGGTGATGCGGCTGATCGCCTGGGCGATCCCCGACAACGCCTCCTGCACCGCCTCGACGCTGTGCACGCTGTCGCTGGAAATCTGCTGGCCACGGCTGGCGCTGGCCACCGCACGGTCGGCACCGGAACGCAGGGTGGAGATGATGTGGTGGATCTCCTCGGTCGAGGCGCGGGTGCGCTGCGCCAGCGACCGCACCTCGTCCGCCACCACGGCGAAGCCCCTGCCCTGCTCGCCGGCCCGCGCCGCCTCGATGGCGGCATTGAGCGCCAGCAGGTTGGTCTGCTCGGCAATCGAGGTGATCACATCCACCACGCTGCCAATGGACTGGGTCTGCTCGGCCAGGGCGTTGACCGCCTGGCCGATGTCGCTGACCGCCTCGTTCATGCTGCCCATGGCGCGCAGGCTTTGCTGCGCCAGGTCGCTGCCCTGCTGGGCCAGCTGGTCGGCGTCGCTGGCCGCGTGGGCGGTGGTCTGCACGTTATGGGTCACCTGCTGGATGGTCGCCGCCATCTGCGCGATGGCGGTGGCCGACTGATCGGTCTCGCTGCGCTGGCGGTCGAGCATCTGCGCCTGGGCATCAGACAGCCCGGCGGACTGCGCGGCCCGCGACTTGACCCCGACACCGGCATCCACCAGGCGGGTCAACGCAGTCTGCAGGCGTGCCTCTTCGCTGATGATCGCCAGGTCGAGCTGGCCCTGCAGGCCGGGGTTGTCACTGTAGGTCAGGGCCACCAACGGGCTGGTGAAGGCCTTGGGGTGCTCTTCGAGGGTGCGACGGATCGACTGGTTCTGCCGGTGCTCGACCACGTACCAGGCCGCCAGCAGGCTGGCCATCAGCCCCCCCAATGCCGCATAGGGGGGCAGCCACAGGTAGGCCGCGGCCGACAGCAAACCCGCGCCGATCAGCGGCCAGCCATGGCCGACCCCATGTCCCAGGCGCGCCGCCAGCGGGACTGGCGAGCGCCCCGCGCGCAGACGGGCATACAGCTTCTCCGCCCGGCGGATCTGCTCCCGGCTCGGCACCGAGCGCACCGATTCGTAGCCACTGATGCGGCCGTTCTCGTACACCGCCGTGACGTAGGCGCTGACCCAGTAGAAATCGCCGTTCTTGGCGCGGTTCTTGACCACGCCCATCCAGGGCTTGCCCTGCTTGATGGTGTCCCACATATGGCCGAAGACCGCCGGCGGCATGTCGGGATGACGCACCAGGTTATGCGGCTGGCCGACCAGCTCGTCGTAGGTGAAACCGCTGATGGCCACGAACGCGTCGTTGCAATAAGTTATGCGGCTGTTCAGGTCAGTCGTAGAGATCAGCCGCTGGTCTTGGGGAAAGGTTCTTTCGTGCTCGGTGACGGGCAAATTCATGCGCATCGTTGGCGATCCCTTGCTTATCCAGATGAGTGGGAAAATCATCAAAGCAAGTAGATATTTAGCAGAAGGCCAGCACGCCAGCGGTCAAGTTTTGTAGGAAATTCGCCCGCCCTGACGGAATGTCCAAAACGCGGCTGGCCTCACCCTACGTTGAGCTGGCTCTTGAGCAGGTCGCGGAAGGTCTGAATCAGCGGTTCCCGGCTGCGACCACGGCGGATGATCAGGGAAAACGGCGCCTGGTAGCCGAACGTGGCCGGCGACAGCACGCGCAGGTCGCCCTTGTCGACCCAGGCTTGGGCGTAGTGCTCGGGCAGGTAGCCGATGTAGGCGCCGGAAAGAATCAGGATCAACTGCGCCTCCATGCTCTCCACGGTGGCCGCGCTGTGCTTGAAACCATGCCGGGCCAGCTCGGCCTGGCTCCAGTAGCCCCGTCCGACCATGCGCTGCTGGGTGATCACCGGTTCAGGAATGCGCCGCTCGCCGAACAACGCGTGACGACTGCTGCAATACAGCCAGTGCTGCTCGCGGTACAGCGGCTGGTAGACCAGCCCGCTCATGCGCGAGGAAAACGCGCCGATGGCCAGGTCCAGGCGGTTGTCCTGCACGCCCAGTTGCAGTTCGTAGGGGCTCGATACCGACAGGTGCAGGTGCACCGCCGGGTGTTCCTGGCTGTAGGCGCCGATGGCCTCGGCCAGCGGCAGGGCGCTGTCGCCAACGGTGGAGTCGATCACCCCCAGGTTGAGGGTGCCGCGCAGCTCGCCCTTGAGCGCTGCGGCGTATTGTTCGAAGCCATCCAGTTCACCGAGCAGGCGCAAGGTCTCCTGATGGAACAGCTCACCCTTGCTGGTCAGGCTGAAGCCACCCCGGCCACGGTGGCAGAGCACGATGCCCAGGGCGCTTTCCAGCTGGCTCATGTAGGTGCTGATCGCCGAGGTCGACAGGTTGAGGTCACGCTGGGCATTGGCGAACCCCTGGTGGCGCACCACGCTGGCGAAGATGCGCAGCAGTTTCAGGTCGGGCAGCGATGAGGCCATGGCGCAGGGTCCGCAGGGTGGAATCGCCAGAGTCTAACCCGGTTGCCGGCCGATAGTTCAGAGAATCCTGAAGTAAGTATTTGTCGGTAGCGATTCTTCCCGGCCACTACCTTGCGCAGACTGCGGCGAAATGTCCCTGCCCGCCAGCATGACCAGATGATCCGGGCGCGCGGCGGCACAGGTTCGAACAAACAGAACAATCGACCGACTGATGAGGCCCACCGTGGACAAGATTCTCCACCAACCACTGGGCGGCAACGAAATGCCGCGTTTCGGCGGCATCGCCACCATGCTTCGCCTGCCCCACCTGCAAAGCGCCGAAGGCCTCGACGCCGCGTTCATCGGCGTGCCGCTGGACATCGGCACCTCGCTGCGTTCCGGCACCCGCTTCGGCCCACGGCAGATCCGCGCCGAATCGGTGATGATCCGCCCGTACAACATGGCCACCGGCGCCGCCCCGTTCGACTCGCTGTCGGTGGCCGACATCGGTGACGTGGCGATCAACACCTTCAACCTGCTCGACGCCGTGCGCATCATCGAAGAGGCCTACGACGAGATCGTCGAACACAATGTCATCCCGCTGACCCTGGGCGGCGACCACACCATCACCCTGCCGATCCTGCGTGCCCTGCACAAGAAGCACGGCAAGATCGGCCTGGTGCACATCGATGCCCACGCCGACGTCAACGACCACATGTTCGGCGAGAGGATCGCCCACGGCACCACCTTCCGCCGCGCCGTGGAAGAAGGCCTGCTCGATTGCGACCGCGTGGTGCAGATCGGCCTGCGCGCCCAGGGCTACACCGCCGACGATTTCAACTGGAGCCGCCGCCAGGGCTTTCGCGTGGTGCAGGCCGAGGAGTGCTGGCACAAGTCGCTGGCCCCGCTGATGGCCGAAGTGCGCGAGAAAGTCGGTGGCGGCCCGGTGTACCTGTCGTTCGACATCGACGGCATCGACCCGGCCTGGGCGCCCGGCACCGGCACCCCGGAGATCGGCGGCTTGACCACCATCCAGGCGATGGAGATCATCCGCGGCTGCCAGGGCCTGGACCTGATCGGCTGCGACCTGGTCGAAGTCTCCCCACCCTACGACACCACCGGCAACACCTCGCTGCTGGGCGCCAACCTGCTGTTCGAAATGCTCTGCGTGCTGCCGGGCGTGGTGCGCCGCTGAGATACCCAATCGCTGGCAAGCCGGCCTCCTGTGGGAGCTGGCTTGCCAGCGATGAAGACGTCACGACGCCAGCATTGAAACACCCCGGCAGGAGCCATTCGGGAGGGCCATAGAGGCCCGCCAACACAAGACAGAACCGCCGGGCGCCTTGCACCGTCCGGACGGCCGATCTCGCCATAATAAAGATAATCGGGAGACCCCCAATGGCCTTGGACATCATCGTTGTACTGATCTATGCCGCCGGCATGCTCGCGCTTGGCTGGTACGGCATGCGGCGCGCGAAGACCCACGAAGACTACCTGGTGGCCGGGCGCAACCTCGGCCCGACCCTGTACATGGGCACCATGGCCACCACCGTGCTCGGCGGCGCCTCCACCGTCGGCACCGTGCGCCTGGGCTATGTGCACGGCATCTCCGGCTTCTGGCTGTGCGCCGCCCTGGGCCTGGGGATCATCGCCCTCAACCTGTTCCTGGCCAAGCCGCTGCTGCGCCTGAAGATCTTCACCGTCACCCAGGTGCTGGAGCGCCGCTACAACCCGATGGCCCGCCAGGCCAGTGCGGCGATCATGCTCGCCTACGCACTGATGATCGCGGTGACCTCGACCCTGGCCATGGGCACCGTGCTGCAGGTACTGCTCGACGTGCCCTTCTGGATGGCGCTGCTGTTCGGCGGCGGCGTGGTGGTGGTGTACTCGACCATCGGCGGCATGTGGTCGCTGACCCTCACCGACATCGTCCAGTTCGTGATCAAGACCGTGGGCCTGATGTTCATCCTGCTGCCGGTGTGCCTGTACAAGGCCGGCGGCTGGGACGCCCTGGTGGCCAAGCTGCCGGCGGCCAGCTTCAGCTGGACCACCATCGGCTGGGATACCATCATCACCTACTTCCTGATCTACTTCTTCGGCATCCTGATCGGCCAGGACATCTGGCAGCGCGTGTTCACCGCCCGTGACGAAAAGGTCTGCCAGCGCGCCGGCACCACCGCCGGTGTCTACTGCGTGCTGTACGGCCTGGCCTGCGCGCTGATCGGCATGGCCGCCCATGTACTGATGCCCGACCTGGCCAACCCGAACAACGCCTTTGCCGAGATGATCAAGGGCCAGCTGCCAGAGGGCATCCGTGGCCTGCTGATGGCCGCCGCCCTGGCCGCGATGATGTCCACCGCCAGCGCCGGCCTGCTGGCCGCCTCCACCACCCTCACCGAAGACCTGCTGCCCAAGCTGCGCGGCGGCAAGCAGTCGAGCCTGGGCATCAACCGCCTGTTCACCCTGGTGACCGGCCTGGTGGTGCTGGGTATCGCCCTGGCGGTCAACGATGTGATCAGCGCCCTGACCCTGGCCTACAACCTGCTGGTGGGCGGCATGCTGATCCCGCTGATGGGCGCGATCTTCTGGAAGCGCGCCACCACCGCCGGCGCCATCGCCAGCATGACCCTGGGTTTTGCCACCGCGTTGTTCTTCATGTTCAAGGATGGCCTGGACGCCAACTCGCCGATCTACTACAGCCTGGCCATCGGCCTGGTGAGCTTCGTGTTGGTCAGCCTGGCGTCCCGCAAGCCGGTGGCAACGGTGAACCTGGCCTGACACGCCAAGCCTCATCACCAGCAAGGCGGCCCCTTCCACAGATGCCGCCTTGCTGGCGAAAGGCCCACAGGCGACCATTCGCCCTATATAACGGATCGATCTAAAACTCTCACATCCTGCCCCGGTCACTACCTAAGTGCCCACTGTCGCGGCACACCCTCCCCAACGGCAAAACCGGTAAGGACTTATGTGCGGATTAGCAGGAGTATTGGAAAGGGGGATTTTAAAGGCTTGCAGGGACCATAACCTACCCTGATTCCCCCATTAGAACCCTGTTTTGGTACAAAAAGTGGTACGAGAACTCCGCGCCGTTGGGAGACCGTTGTAGTCTTTTAAGCGCTGCCATAAGTCGATAACGGTCAGTTGTGCCTCACAGAGCAGCCGCTTACCAGAGGCCGCTATCGACCCATAGCGGACGTTAGAGGCTCGGTGATTGCTTCGGCGCTTTTCAATGAGCATCATCGGGGTTCGACAAGGAGACGTCTCTATGCCCAAACCAGTGCTGCATCTCATCTCGGGAAAGATTGCATCCGGTAAGTCAACCCTAGCCAAAAGCTTGGCAACTGAGGGATCGACGGTTCTGCTGAGCGAGGATCATTGGCTCTCACGGCTATACCCTGAACAGATCAAGTCAGTAACCGACTACGTGCGTCTTGCGCGCCAGATTCGGGAGGTGCTGGGCCCGCTCGTCGTCGATGTTCTTAGGGCTGGAGTGACTGTCGTTTTGGACTTTCCTGCGAATACTCCTCAAGATCGGCAATGGCTGCGCGACCTGGCTGACGCTGCCGAGGTTTCACATTGCGTCCACTACATCGAGGTGGACGATGACACCTGTCGAGACAGGTTGCATCTTCGCAACCACCTTGGTGGGCATGAGTTTGCGGCGACTGACGCGGAGTTCGATTTGATCACTAGCTACTTTCGAGCGCCACATGAGGATGAAGGGCTCCATATTGAAGTTCACCGACATTGACGAGTAGTCCCCCGTGAGATTGAGTTATCTCTAATGCGGCTTTGGACCGCCAGCGGCCAACATCGGATGGCCTCTATGGGGCGAGAGCAGCTGGTCACCAGGGGCCGTTATCGACCCAAAGCGGACGCAAAGGTAATTGCTAACTTTGTAAATTCCGGAAGCAGGGGGCTGACCCCTCCCAGCATCACTCCCACGGCAACGAGCTAACCCCTTCTGGTAACTGGGAGGGGCATAGGGGCGGGATGCAGGCAGTATCCGTTATGGTCAGTGAGCACTCTGCGACATCTTGTCGATAACGCTCCAGTAAAGGCTTTTGGTAAGACCGCATTACCACATTGAGCCGCCCCTTCAATAGCTCACCGTCCGGATGACCGCAGGCCAGCAACCGTCCGACACGCCCCATCGCACGCTGATACATCAGCTCAATCTCAGCCCAGTCAGACGTCGATTCACTAGCCAATTCAAGCTGCCTGACGGCAGACCTTATACGCTTTCGCTCTGACTTTGTGAGCCCTGGGGAAGAATTGAAAACGCTCAACCCAGTAACTGTAACCGGTTGAAAAGTAGCGCCCTCCCCCTTCAACCCCTGGCCACGCACCCTTAAATGCAGCTTGCTCCGCTTCTGATGGCACCCCTTAGCAGCCAACATACCGGTAATGGCCGACACGATGCCGGTAAGCTCATCCTGCGATGGCACGCTAGCACAGGAGACAGTAATGTCGTCAGCGAACCGGGAGTAATTAAACCCTTTGCCCGAGAGTTCCCTGACTATCTTGGGCTCCACATCCCAGAATACTAAGTTTGCGATATATCCACTCGTACTAGCCCCCTGCGGGGTGCTTCCAAAACGAGTACATAACGATGACAACATCTCCGCCACACAGACTCCGTATCCGAATAGCCCTTGAAACATTGCCTGCACATGGACCTTAGAGATAGAAGGGTAAAAATTCTTTATATCTTGAAGAATGACGAATCTTGCTCCAGCATGTAGAGCAGCATTGCTGTATATGCTCCGTGGAGACTTGCGATCTTTTATACCGCCATGCAGATAAGCCGGAAATTTCGCCCTGGACAGCAGCTTGTCAACGATCTTTCGCTGAACCCGCTTGAGAGGGTCATGAGCATCGTAAGTATCGCGCGTCTCGCGAGGCTGGCCAGGCTTAACCTTCTTCTCCTGGGGGACGTGGCGATACATTCGGTCCGCACGGGCTGTAAGCCTGCTAAGCAACTGCTCACTCTCACCAAGCGCCAGCGACAGAGCCCTGATGCTGTGGATTGGTTTAAACGGATAAACAGGAGCTTCCATATTCCACCCCAGAAACGACGAAGGGCCGATATCGTTATCGGCCCTTCAGAATTCGAATGATGTGGTTTGCTGCGTCATGAGCCTACTGCCTCAAGGATTTTGTTTACAAACTCGCAAACATGCCCCCAGTACTCAAGCCTGTTTTCCCAGAGATCCAGAAGTATCTGGCGGATCGCTAACGCTTCCACTGCCTGCCTGAAGCGCTTGAAACGATTACCTTCCCCTCTTTCCTTCTTTGAATCCTTGCTATCGACTGTAACGCGGGTGTCTTGGTTATTGTGCTTTTGCAGCTTAGTCCGAAGACGAGCTGCTTTCTTCAAATGCAACATGGTTGTAGCTCCTGGTGGTGGGAATTGCCGCCGCCAAAGCATTCCGGGCCGAATGGAACTACCAAGACACCACTACAAACCACAGTTCTGCTTGTCGATCTTGATTGATCAAGATCGATAAGCCGCCGCCGCCACGTACTACTCCACGTTGCCTCCCATTGCACCATCAACGAACAGCGAAACTCCTAGTCAGCGCTTAGGGTCGCAGTACCGCTCAGATCGAACGATAGGTGCAACCTTAGGGCAGCGGAACTTCACGTTCGCGCACAGATGCGACGCGAGGAACGGGTTGTTGCGGAGAGGTAGCTTTGATGAACATCAAAGCTGGCCGGTTACCCGACCACCAACTGCAAGCCCAGAGAATATGACCATGTTTAAAGAGCACTTGGGCGGTACGCCCAACAACATCTTTATAACCGTCACAGAACCGATATGCAAATAGAAGATGTCGTTCTGCCACTAAGACACTGATAGATAAGGAACAATCAGCCTGGCCGCGATGGGGCACATACCCACGATTCAGGGGTAAGTCGAATACCCTAAGCCCGCCGACCGCAATCGCTCCACGTAGGCGCCTGGCGACTACGTACAACCCAGAAACGAAAAAGCCCCGCAGACCTTAACCTGCGGGGGCTTCCCGATATATGGCGGAGAGATAGGGATCTGAACCTTAGGTACTGTTGCCAGTACAACGGATTTCGAATCCGTTTTCGGCCTCAAAAAAATTTGAGCGCAACCAAAAATAATCAACAAAATCAGCATGATAGGTTACTCATAACACAACACCATTCCATATCATCTGGGGGATCAATTCCCCCCAAAATTCCCCCAAGCTGCGTTATGCGTCTGCGGGGTGCGATGGTAATCAGCGCCAGCAACGGACCGAAGGAAACTGCGGTCGGCAAGCCGCCGCAGATCCCGCCATTCGCGCCAGTTTACTAAGCCGAGACGATCCAACTCGTCGGCCTCGCGCAGCAAATCTTCGTGGTAGGTGCTCGGGCAGTCGCGTCTTCGTCCAACATCGTCATAAAGTACAAACCAGTCGTTCAACGCGGCAAGTCGGAGTTGTGCCCAGCTTGTGTGCTCAATGATCGCGTTCATGCTGACAGCCCTTGCCCTCTTTGCAGATCGAGCGCTGATTCAGGCCGCCTTTCACTTGAAAGAAGCCGACGTTGGAAGTGCATGTACCAGCTTCAATGAGTTTGAGGAAACTATGGGGGCACGCTCGCAAACCTGGTGAACCAATTCGACGTCGGCACATCAGTGATCAAACACCGCCTGCCTCGGAAATGACCATTGGCCCATCGACCGCAACTTGCCGGCCATACCTGACGCCCCACACGAGTGCCCGGCCCATGCTCTCACCGGGGCGCCGGGCGTAAGCCCGCTCGCACACGACTGTGCCATCAACACGATAGACACCGATGAACAACTGAGTGGCCCCGGTGCGCGACAGGCGTGTCTGCACCTCCAGGCATTGGCCATGGTCGAGAGTCTCTTCGTAGACTTGGTGGTGCAGGATCGGATCGCACCATTGTCGGTAAGTGTCGCCTCTTCTTTTCATCGAGTTGCCCCTCATCGGTGTCGCGCCGGTAACAGGCATCAAGAAGACCTAGATGTCTGGGCTGGCATTCTGCCCCGCCAGTACCCGCTCAAGGCTGCTGGTAGTGACCTGGCGACGTGCCGGGCTCATGGTCATGCTCAAGCCGTTGCACCTGCACATCGGTGAACGATGACGCTTCGTTCCGGTGAAGGCCCTGCAGGTAGTCGCGAGCCGCCTCACGGCTTAAATCTTCCTCGTCAATACGCAGCTCGCAGGTCCCGGGTTGGTTGTCGAGTATGTAGCTGATCAAGTAAAGGTATCTGGCCATTTCAAGACCTCCCCTTGCTTCTTCTGAAAATGGGCGATTCAGTAGGGTTGAGCCGGATTTGTCTGGACCCGTTCAGCCCGGCAGACGACTGGCATCGACCCAGGGGTAAAGCCGGCGCTCTTTCCTTGCATTTAGTACTCGCGGCGGCCTGCCCCATGCAGGCGCCTCGTTGCCCAGGTTTACCACTGAAGGCTTCCGCCTGAACTTTACCTGCGCCGTCGACTTCCTCTGCTTAGAGCATCACCCCAGCCTCCAAGCAGGAGTTGAACCTATGCGAGCATTGACTTATCACGGCGCCCAGGACGTCAGGGTGGATACCGTTCCCGATCCAATACTCCAGGACGAGGACGACATCATTTTGCGGGTCACTGCGACCGCTATTTGCGGTTCGGACCTTCATCTCTATCACGGCAAGATTCCACAAACTGAAACAGGCGATATCTTCGGCCATGAATTCATGGGCATCGTCGAGGACACTGGCCGTGGCGTGACCAACGTAAAGGTCGGCGACCGCGTGGTGATCCCCTTCGTGATTGCCTGCGGCAGCTGCTTTTTCTGCCAGCTTGAGCAATTTGCCGCCTGCGAAACCACTAACACCGGGCGCGGTGCCATCCTCAACAAGAAAGGCATACCGCCAGGGGCTGCCTTGTTCGGCTACAGCCATCTTTACGGCGGCGTGCCTGGCGGCCAAGCCGACTACGTACGCGTGCCCAAGGCCAACACGGGACCGTTCAAAGTGCCTACGGCCCTGGCGGACGATCAGGTACTGTTCCTCTCGGACATTCTCCCGACAGCCTGGCAGGCGGTGATCAATGCGCAAGTCGGACGGGGTTCGACCGTGGCCATCTATGGCGCCGGGCCGGTGGGGCTGCTGAGCGCGGCCTGCGCGCGCATGCTTGGCGCGCAGACCATCTTCATGGTCGACGATAACGACTACCGCCTGGCCTTTGCCTGTGACGCATACGGTGCGGTGCCGATCAACTTCGAACAGGACGACGACCCCGCCGACAGCATCATTCGCCAAACCCCTGGCATGCGTGGCGTAGATGCCGTCATCGATGCGGTCGGCTTCGAGGCCAAGGGCAGCACCACCGAAACCGTGCTGACCGCGCTGAAAATCGAAGGCAGCAGCGGCAAGGCGCTGCGCCAGAGCATCGCCGCGGTGCGCCGGGGCGGCGTAGTCAGTGTGCCCGGCGTCTACGCAGGGTTCATTCACGCCTTCATGTTCGGCGATGCCTTCGACAAGGGCCTGACGTTCAAGATGGGCCAGACCCACGTGCAGCGGTTCCTGCCAGAACTGCTCGAGCACATCGAGGCCGGCCGGCTGGCACCGGAGCTGATCGTCACCCACCGCCTGGCGCTGGAGGAGGCGGCCATGGGCTACAAGCTGTTCGACCAGAAGCAGGACGATTGCCGCAAAGTCATCCTGGTTCCGGGCGCAGCGTCCGGCACCTTGGGTGCCGCGCACACAGTCGGGGGAACTCAGCCATGATCGAGCCGGCGACCGGCATGAAAGCCGGCGAACGCTACCGCGTTGAGAACGTGGAGCGGGTACATCCCTTCACCGGGTTCTTCCAGGATGGCAACTATTATCTGGGGCCGGAATTGCTGACCGCCGTCGGCTGGCTCGAAGGCCAGCGCTTCATCTACGACGAGCTCGATGCCACTGGCGAATCCGTGTTTCCCGGCCGTATGGCGGGCGAAATCAGTGACCTGGTCCTGACCTTGGTGGATGGCACGCCTCTCACGCTCTCCCTTATAGAGAAATGGCCACCCGAGGGTCAGCGCGAACTCGTCGAGATGCCGGAGCCGACGCCGGAAGAGAAAAGACCTCGGACCCAGGGTCCTCTGAAAGGCAAAGTGGTCGTCATCACTGGAGCCTCCAGCGGCATCGGCCGGGCAGCGGCGCTTGCCTTCGCTTGCCAAGGGGCTCGATTGGTACTGGCCGCACGGGATGAACAGGCGCTGTTCGAAGTGCTGGATGAATGCACCGAGTGCGGCACCGATGCCATGGCGGTCATGACCGATGTAACGCAGAGCGACCAGGTCGAGGCGCTGGCAGCCCAAGCTGCCGACTTTGGCCAAGGGCGCATCGACGCGTGGGTCAACAATGCAGGCGTCGGTGCCATCGGCAGCTTCGACCAGACGCCGCTCGCTTCCCACGAACAGGTGATACAGACCGATCTAATCGGTTACCTGCGCGGCGCCTACGTAGTGCTTCCCTACTTCAAGGCCCAAGGCTATGGCACCCTTATCAATACCTTATCGTTGGGTAGCTGGATCGCGCAGCCCTACGCCGCTGCCTATTCGGCTAGCAAGTTCGGCCTGCGTGGGCTGACCGAAGCGCTACGCGGAGAATTGACGGAATACCGCGATATCCATGTCTGCAACATCTACCCCGCGGTCATGGATACGCCGGGGTTTCGTGACGCTGGCAATTACACGGGTCACGCCATCTCTCCCCCTGGGCCGATTTATGATCCGCATCAGGTCGCTAATGCGATGGTGGCCTGCGCGATTTCTCCCCGTGCCCACACCACAGTTGGCGGCATTGCAAGGCTTGCGCATATCGCAAGCTACCTGATGCCGCGCCTTGCCAATTTCAACGGTTGGTTGAGCCGTCGCGGCATCCAGCACAGCCCGCCAGCCGCAACCTGTGACGGGAACCTATTCGCACCATCGCGCCGGGCACGGGGCGTGCAGGATGGCTGGCGTGTCAATCGACTGCATTCACCAGATCTGGTGACAGTAGCTGCCGTGGTACTGTTGGGTGGCCTTGCGTTGGCAATACTGCGACGCAAGCACCGCTAGCTCAGGGGCTGCGGCTCGTCTGTAAAGGCGGGCCGGCCCAGTCCCCTTGGGCCTGCGGCTCGATCTTCAACGTGAAACTACCAGTCAAATTTACCCGTAGTTCCTTCTGCATGATGTAGCGGAATTTAACCAGCCGCACGCCATTACCCAAATGGATCGACTCCCCTCTGTACTGCTTACTTCTGGTTCGCTGATTCCAATCAATACCGCGATTCCCTGGCTGTTCGGCTCACATGGCATCGCTGAAGTGCTCCTCTTTGAAGTGTAATGATGACGGTGCAAGCTGGTGGAGTGTCGAGCGGCCATGTCCTTCAATACAGGCGCTCGCCGGTGTGCGCCAAGGGATCACGCTAGCTGAATAAATACCGCATAGCCGCCCAGCACCACCCAGAACACCAAGAAGATCCATGGTGTGCGCAGTGAGAACAACAACGACTTGCGATGTCCTGCCTGCGAGGTTTCTGCTTCGCAGAACAGCGGCGATTCGTCATAGGCCAGGCCCATCAGGGGCTCGCTACGCAACAGATGGCTCTGTTTAAGCTGCCAGTGCTCGATGATCTTGTACGCCGCACGAATGCCCGGCCAGGCATTGAGTGAGCTCAGAACGCCCAGCAGGGCGAGGAACGGTGGAACAAGCAATGTGAACATCTCGCCCCAGCTCTGATTCAGATTGCCCATGGACGAAACAAAGGCGATCACCAGAAATGACTGAGCTGTCAGGTAGGCGTCGGTCCGATTGGCGAGGATGCTGGTTTCGTACTGGATCTCACGCCGGTAAAAGTCCAGGCGCTCTTTGGGCGAGCCAAACATGCGGGCGTTCTGCTCGCTGATTTCGTGCTCAGGGGTAGCAGGGGTAATGATCCGCGGCACGTGATGGCTCCTTGAAGGACAACTGATCAACCCTTGGTAGAAACGTTGGGATGCCAAAGATTCATCGCAACTGCAGATCGGGGACCGCCGGTCGCGCCGCGAGCGTATCCAGTCCAACCCTATGCGGTCGGTCGTTTCGAACAGTTATGTACCGTCCCGAACCTGCAGGAGCGACCGCTATGCGTAACTATCCTTCTCCGCCATTTCCCTCCCAGCCGCAGCCCGTCCCTGGCTCGCAGGCAAAGATGCAGCCGTACCCCGATTGTGGTGAACAGACTTACATTGGCAGCGGCCGGTTGCAGGACAAGGTCGCCTTGATCACAGGTGCTGACAGTGGCATTGGCCGAGCTGTCGCCATTGCCTACGCTCGGGAAGGTGCCGACGTGGCCATTGCCTACCTGGACGAGCATGACGACGCCAGGGAGACTGCCCGCTGGGTCGAAGCCGCTGGCCGACGGTGCCTGCTGCTGCCTGGCGACCTCGCGCAGAAGCAGCACTGCCAGGATATCGTCGACAAGACGGTGGGGCAGTTCGGGCGTATCGATATCCTGGTTAACAACGCAGCGTTTCAGATGACCCACGAGACGCTGGAGGAAATCGACGACGATGAATGGGTGAAGACCTTCGACATCAACATCACCGCGATCTTCAGGATTTGCAAGGCAGCCCTGCCATCAATGCCCCGGGGCAGTTCAATCATCAATACCAGCTCGGTGAATTCTGATGATCCTTCTCCCAGTCTGCTGGCATACGCCACGACCAAGGGCGCGATCGCCAATTTCACTGCGGGATTGGCGCAATTGCTGGGCAGCCAAGGAATTCGCGTGAACAGTGTTGCGCCAGGACCAACCTGGACTCCGCTTATTCCCTCGACGATGCCGGACGAAGCCGTGCAGAATTTTGGCTCCAAGACTCCGCTCGGCCGCCCAGGACAGCCGGTCGAAGTGGCGCCGATATATGTACTGCTTGGGTCTGACGAGGGCAGTTACATCTCCGGCTCGCGCTACGCAGTGACTGGCGGGAAACCTATCCTCTGAGCCGCGAGGCAAGGGGCCGCGATTGCGGTCCCGTTGTGGATTAATGTTTAGGCTGTGCATGGCTACGTGCGGTCTTTTGGGCCGTTGAGTCATGGTCTGTGCCTGTCGAGCCGTCCGGACGACGAGCATCGTTGTCCCGCTCCTGCTCTCCACTGACGAGCGGCTTTGCCACGTCGGTTTTTTGCGTTTTGTCTGTTGAAGGCATGCTCAGCACCTACCCTTTACTGTGTTCGGGCGAAGAAGGCCCAGTACCACGTTTAATACCGCGCGGCCCCATCACACCCCAGATAGCCAGGCCGACAACAGGCAGCGCTAACAACAGCAACGCCCACAACGCCTTCGTCACATCGGCCTTGTCACTGCGGAAAACGCTGACAATGGCCCAGAGATCAACTAGCAGGATGATCACTGCGACCGCGATCCAGAAATACGTCACAGGCTCGGTCATGATCGTTTCTCCTCTTTACATCTATGACAGGCCGCAGCGCTTGCGTTGCCACAACCCTATACCTCTGCAGAAGCCAGAACTTGGAACAAAGTTCAGAGGGTTTTTGCTCGGTCATGACCGGCGGGCCAACGCGCTGAACCAAACTCGCCGCAAACGCGTCCACCACAAAACAAGTAAGGGGTGACGTGTGATGACCGTAGATCCTGTAGTCGACGCACTGGTATACCTCAAGGCCCATAAGCTACTGCTCACAACTGCCGAATCTTGCACGGCCGGCGCAATGGTCGCCCTGCTGGCGGAGTTACCCGGCACCGGGGAGATCCTGGAAAGCGGCTATGTGGTGTATTCCCCTGCCGCCAAGCAGCGCCTGCTTGGGGTGAGCCCGCAGACCATCGAAAGGTATGGCCTAACCAGCGAAGCCGTTGCTTGGGAAATGGCTTTGGGTGCCCTGAAGGACAGCGATGCCACGGTCGCCATTGCTACCACCGGAGTTGCCGGACCCGCACCGCAGGGCGGCCCTCCACCTGGCACATTGTGCTTTGCCTGGGCGTTTGCTGGTGAGTCAGCAGCAGTGTTTACCCAAAGTCAGCGCTTCTTTGGCGAACGCGCGGATGTCATGCGCCAAGGCGCGCGCTTCGGCTTGTCGCGCTTGGCGCACTTTCACCAACGCTGGTTGCGTGGCGAGCACGCCTGAGGAACAGGAACATGGACGATGATGAGCTGCTTTCCAGGCACTATCCGGTGGAAGAAAACATGCGCATGCAACAGCGCGTGTGGCGCTTCGAACGCGTGGGGTGGTGGTGCCTGGTAGTGATGGTGCTGCTGGCATTGCTTGGCCTGTTTGGCAACGGCCCGCTCAGCGACGCAACAGCCATCAGCACTGACGGCCGCGTGCAGGTGGAATATCAACGCCTCAGCCGCAGCGGTACCACTGACAACCTGCGCATCACCGTCCGCGGCACGTCAGGGGAACCGGTGATGGTGTTGCTGGGCGGCAGCCTGCTGCGCGAAGCGAGTATAGAGACACTGCAACCTGAACCGCAGGCATCGCTTTCTCATGGAAAGGCCCTGCTGCTGCAGCTTGGCACCAGTCGAGACGGCATTGCCACGCTCTACCTGACATTGCGCAGCGAACATGTCGGGACGCTTGAAGGTGTCGTCAGGGCCGGGCCAAGCAGCACCGTTCGCTTTTCCACCTTCCTCTATCCGTAGGAGTGGGCCATGGACTCCATCCTTCGCGCAGCAGGCATGTATATCGCCCTGATGCTGCTGTTTCGTGTAGCGGGTCGGCGCTCGCTGGCAGACCTGACCACGTTTGACTTCGTTCTTTTACTGATCATCGGCGAAGCGACCCAGCAGGCCTTGTTGGGCGAGGACTTTTCCTTCACCAACGCGATACTGGTGATTGCCACGTTGATCGTGCTGGACGTGGGCCTGTCGCTCGCAAAGCTCAACGCCAAGCCCTTGGCGCGGCTGCTGGATGGGCACGCCACCCTGGTGGTGGAACAGGGACGCTTTCTGCATAGCCGCATGCGCCGGGCGCGGTTGACCGAAGACGACATCCTTGAGTCGGCACGGGACAGCCAGGGCATAGAACGTGTCGAGCAGATCAAATTCGCCATCGTCGAGCGAAACGGCAAGATCTCCATCATTCCGCAGGAGTGACCTCATCTTTGGGCCGCAGTAGGTACTCCATCAGGACGCAAGCACAAGCGGCTATTCCCTCCACCAGGACCATTTCGAAACCATGGGTGTTTTCGGTCGGAATGGCGATACACCCCGCTCGGGCGTCGGTACCGGTGTTCATCACCTCCCCCCGCCGGTGCGCTGATCGTCCGCTTGGAACCTTGCCGTTTGAACACCACTCCACCAGAAGCAACCGTGCTTTATCCACTGTCGAAGAGGTGACTCATGAATGCAATCGAATTGCTGATCCAGGACCATCAACTGGTCAAGAAGCTTCTCGAGGAGCTGTCCTCCACCACCGAGCGCGCAGTGAAAAAGCGTGCCGAATTGCTTGATCGTATCAAGCAAGAGGTAAGTATCCACACCGCGCTCGAAGAAGAAATTCTGTATCCGGCGATCAAGCAGGCCGGCGGCAAGGAAGAAGCGAAGATGTACTACGAAGCCAAGGAAGAGCACCGTACGGTGGACTCACTGGTCTTGCCCGACCTGCTGCATACCGAAACCGGTACCGTGGAGTTCGCCGGCAGGATCAAGGTAATGAAGGAGCTGCTGGAGCACCATATCGAAGAAGAAGAAAGCGAACTGTTCCCGACGGCAAAGAAGCTCTTGGGTAAACAGCAGTTGGAGGAATTGGGCCAAGCTATGGAGGCTCAGAAAAAGCTCCTCAAGAGCGAGCAACGCGCCGCCTGATGCAGGCCTGCGCGTTCGCTTAGGCGCGCAGGCCTTTTTACTCAAGGAATGTCGCTAGTCACAACGGTCTCACCCGCAGCGCGCTTTCCACGCGGTATATCGACTGATCAACGGCTGAACGCTCAGGCCATGAATCAAGATGCTCAATGCCACGACGGACAGCACCAGATTGGTACTTTCCCCTGCGAGAGATGCCGAAAGACCATGGTTCAACGCATAGAAGAGATAATACAGGCTGCCGATACCGCGGATGCCGAGCCATCCCAGCAGCCCCCGCTGCAGCAAATTCAACCCGCCCTCCGAAGAAAGAATGAACACGCTTAAGGGGCGGATGACTATGAACAACGCGCCGCCAATGTAGAGCGCCCGCCAATCCCAATGCTCCAGAAGAACGACGCCAAGCAAGGTCACCAGAAAGACCTCCATGGCCCGCTCGACTAGGCTACCAAACGCGAGCATATCGCCCAGCATGATACCGGCAGCAACCTGGGATTCGTCGAGTTCCCTGACATCGCCTTTGACGGCAACCTCCGGCGCCAGGTGCTGATGGCCCACGACAGGTTGCACCAGGTGCTCGGCAGCCGGTTCGAGGGGCCCGGCGGAGGTTTGAACCTCGGCCTGGCGCAGACCAAGCCCCGCCGCAAACACCGCGAGAAATCCATACCCCTGGAGCGCCTCGGCAACGACATAGGCCAGCGCGATCAGCGCCAGGGCTAGGTAATCGTTGGGCGACACCGTACTGTCTTCGTTGCGCGTGCGCAGGTACAGGGTCAGTGCTCCCAATCCGCGCCCCATCCAGTAACCAGACAGAACGCCGCTGGCCACCGCCCAGAGCATGTCCTTGACGAGCCATTCGCTCAGCCAGGGATGTGTATCACTCTGCTGCAGGATCAGACCCAGTATGACAAATGGGAAGGCAACGCCATCATTCAGGCCAGCCTCTCCAGATAAGCTGAATCGGACGGGGTCATCGTCCTGGGCGTCGGATACCTGTACGAGCGTCGCCAGGACCGGGTCCGTCGGTGCAAGGATTGCCCCGATCAACACCGCAGCGCCCCAACTCAGGTCAAGCAAGTAATGCAAGGTCAGGGACACGCCTGCGATAGACAACACCATGACTGGACCTGCCAGAACGAACGCAGTTCGCCATGGCCGGCTGCGCAAGGGCAAGCGTAGTTTCAGTCCGCTGAAAAACAGTGAGAACAACACCGCTACCTCGGTCAGGTGCTCAAGCCAACCACTCGATCTGGCGACCTCCAGATGGAGAAACCCCAGTCCAGGAGAGCTGAGCGCCATACCCAGCCCCAGGCAGACCAAAGAGGTCGTCACAGGCATCCAACGCAGGTACGAAGAAGAGAGCGCAAGCAGAAGTAGGACAGCGCCGAGCATGGCGAACCAGACGATGAAGGTCATCTGAGCAACTGCCTTGAAAAGTTCTCGATGAGCTTTCGACTGATGGCGGCGCGGGGACGTTCCGCCGTGCTTTCAGTCCCCATCGGTTCGCCAAATGTAAAAAAAGATTTCAAGGTTTTATTGCGGTCAAAACAGAAAGGCCCCAGGAGAAAAACATCATGAAATTCGCCAAGTTCTGCCAATGGCTCGCGAACCACGCCGGCAAGCCAAGCACATTTTTGATCGCCGTCTTTTTGATCGGTATGTGGGGGCTTTCAGGGCCATGGTTTCACTACAACGATACCTGGCAGCTCATTATCAACACCTCGACGACCATCATTACCTTCCTGATGGTGTTCCTGATCCAGAACACCCAGAACCGTGACAACGACATCATCCACGTGAAACTGGATGAACTGATCCGGGCCACAAAATCAGCCGCGCAATCGGTCTTGGATCTGGAGGATCTGGACAACCGACAGCTTCACGCACTGAGAAAAGAGTACCGAGCATTGGGCAGCAAATGCGAAGGTGAACCGGGTAAACCACTTGATCAACAGCCTGACGATTCCTTTCGCAACAACCACCAGCGCTGAATGCGCTCTTGATCGTTCATGGCGTAGCCACGGCTGCGCCAGATCTCAAGCCTTGAGAGAGCTTCTGATTGCTCCCGTGAGCTCCTCAAGGGACCAAGGCTTAAAGAGATAGCTGACCGGCGGCGTGACCCTCGAAGCATCAAGCTGATATCCGGAAGTAAGAATGGCCGGTAATCCAGGCCATTTTTCATGGGCCATAGAGATAAACTCCATACCCTTTATGCTGCCTGGTACGCCGTGATCGGCGACGATAAGCGAGCATTCGCCATTTATGCCCATCAGATGAATCAGGGCATCCTCAGCAGTGGTGAAGGCATCGCAGTCGGCACCGAGTTCCTGCAAGATATCTACAAGCACAGTACGGAGCGTTTCGTCATCCTCCACAACAACAATCCTCTTCCCTGAGAGCGATAACCCTTCTGTGTTGAGCCTCATTGGTCCATTCCAATCCATGATGGGTCTCGGAGTGTTCCATTCATTGATTGATGAGTCGATGGCGGCGAAGCGCCAGTCGATTCACGATCCTTGGCAAAGCTGGCTCAGTTCAGTAGAGGCCTCTCGCATAAAGATCTCAATGGTCTTAGGGCCCACGCCCTCAAAATCAAGCAGCCAGCGCTTGAACCCCTCAAGGTCTTGAGTACGCTTACGCAGATCTAGCAGTTGAGGACCTAATTGAGTTTTCAAAGTACCGGCCAGTGCGCGTAGCCGCCGCGCCGTGGACACGTCATAACGAGCATAACCCGCCTGGCCGAGGATTCTGACCAGCGTCGAATGCGGGCAAGCGGCCAGCTTATCCGGTGTATCGAGGCCTTGCTGATCAACCAGGAGTCGGAAGGCTTGGACTGCGACCGAACTGCGGATCCGCTTACCCATAAGAAAACTGGCAATCAGCCATCGGTATAGTCCGTTTTCGCCCGTCACCTCGATGCCCAGATCAGCTGCCGTAATGGTATTCAACCTTTGGTACGACGAGGATCAGCTGATCGCGGATAGGTCCGTTCCTCATCAATCGTGCCGTCGGCCTTGTGAATTTTCACCGACGCTTTCTTGCCTTCGAAGAACATTGAAAGCGCACTCACCAGCTCTTGTTTTGTCGCTGCCCGCATCGACGCGCGGTCTGCATTGACCTTTTTCAACTCCCATCCATCGGCGGACGGGCTCACATGATAGGTATCCATGGCGGTATTCCTTCGGGGATAAATTGCGAGCTCATTCAGCCTTGATTTCCTGCTCAGCCTCAACGCCATCAGTCTCATCAGCATCATTTAACGCCGGCGAAGTGGGCTTCAGAGGATCGTTGATGAAGGGAACGTTGCTTGGCCCTTTCTCTTCCGGGCCGTCAGTTGCAGGTTGCATGGTTTGCTCTCCAAGGCTCACTTTCAGCGGATGCAACGCCGAGCTATTTACGTTCGGCCGCTACTGAGAATTTGCTGATATCAATGGGTTGCGGAACAAACTCGGGCCCCTGCCCCGCCGGCCGCCACTGAACATTCGAGATACCGTAACGCTCAGCCATGGGGCGGCTGACCAGCTTGATCTTGTGCTGACCAAACCTCGGAATGATGCCGATGCCTGCGTCACAGCTAGCCCAGTGCCAGGCTATGGTGTTGTCCATTCTTTCAAGGCGAATAATGAATGTCCGACGCTCGCTGTGGAGCTCGTACTCAATCACATACAACTGCTGTCCAGCCACAAGAATCCCTCCCATTGAATCCACTCGCTATTGAGGTGGAAGGCGGTTGAAAAATTCCTTCGAAAAGCCAGACGGTAAATAAAAAAGGGGACAGCTCGCCGATGGCCCGTAGGGAGGCGGCGTGGAGCAGCCCGGCAGCGATCAGTGCTGCCGAGCCGATAGTAGCCCCTCGTGAGCCGGCACGATTGACATAACAGTTACAAATAAATGGCCTTTAAACATATCAGCGGGCGATAGATTTTCTCATCCGTTTTTACATACGGACTCAATTGTTTCAACTAGCTCGTCGTACTGAACTGGCTTGGTAAGGCAGCGCTCAAATTGTGTCCCTGAATCCCGGCGCTTGATGTCGCTCTCACCGTAGCCACTCAGCGCCACAGCGGGCGTGAAGCGGTGGTTTTTGTTTTCACGCAACGCTTTTATGAACTCATGTCCATCCATCTCGGGCATGCCAATGTCGGTCAGGATTACGTCGAACCGCTGGTCCCCGGCTGCGTGCAATGCCTCGGTGGGTTTGAGGAAACTACTAACCAGCGCATCTTCCATCTCCAGCAACATACGCATCACCTCCAACACTTCCGGCGAGTCGTCGACCAACAAGACCTTCAGGCCCTTGAGCCGCCCAATAGTTTCCTGTGAAACCTGCTTCTCAGCCTGGTCTGCAGGCATCTGGTTAGATAGCGGTAGTTCTAATGTGAATGTTGAGCCATGGCCCAATCCAGCTGAACGCGCAACCACCGACCCACCATGCGCTTCCACCAGTTGACGGACCAGCGCAAGGCCAATACCCAAACCATCTCGTTGATGGCTGGTATGTTTAGCCTGCTTGAACAATTCGAAGATGTTGGCCAAATCCGCTGGGGACAAGCCCACACCATTGTCGATTACGTCTAGCCGCAGCCTGCCTTCCGCTTGGCCGAGGATGACCTTTATCTTGGCGTCTCCGCTGCTGTACTTCAGTGCATTGTTGAGCAGATTCCATACCACTTGTTCAAGGCGGGTGGGGTCTCCGTCAACGATCAAGTTACTTCCAGCGCCCGGCACCTCCAGAGTTACTTGGGCCTGCGGGTACTCTTCTGTAGCGACAGCATGAATGCTCGTAACCAAAGCGACGAAATCCAGCAACTGCATTTTCAGCTTTAGCTTGCCGGTGCGAAGCCGTGCTACATCGAGCAGGTCGTCGATAATGCGAGCCTGGCTGTTGACCGCGTCGTTGATCGTAGCAATTGCCTTGCTCGCGTTAATGGTGTTTCTCACGGCAGGTAGGCGGCGAAGGATTTCAGCGTTGAGCTGAATAAGATTCAACGGGTGCTTGAGCTCGTGGGACATTACAGCAAAAAACTCGTCTTTGAGCATCAGGCTGCTTTGACTTTCCGCCAACTTGCGACACTGTTCATCATGTAGGCGCTTATGGCCCGTCAGGTCGCGAGCGATCTTGACGAAGCCTGGTGCCTCACCGCGCAGCCGGGCTGTTTCGCCACTGCAAAAGAAACGACTGCCATCCTTACGTACATGCCAGCGCTCATCCTCTGCTCGACCGTGCTCACGGGCCTGGGCCAATTCGGCATCAGGAATCGCCTTTTCGCAATCTTCGGATGTGAAGAGCAGCTTGTAATGCCTGCCGACGACCTCAGCAGCGTCATAGCCGAAGACCAGCCCGGCCCCTGTGTTCCAATCACAGATAATACCGTCCTCATCCAGGATCACGATGGCGAAATCATGGGTGCTTTCCGCCACCAAGCGCATTCGCTCCTGGCCAAGACGCAAGTCTTCCTCTGCCTCACGCCGCTTGGTGATATCGATGAAGGTCAGCACCGTACCGTCGATATGATCTTCGCTGGAACGATAGGGCAGCAGCCGAGCGATGTACCAGCGATTGTCGCTACTGCGAACCTCACGTTCCATCATCGTCAGCGATTCGTAAACGGTCGTAGCATCGTCCGCCAATTGCGAATACTCAAGACGGTGCGTGATGTCCAACAGTGAGCGGCCGGTATCAACAGGAAGCATGCTGAAGATATCCTTCGCCCGCGGCGTGAACCACCGGATATGCATGTTACGGTCGACGAATACCGTGGCAATGTCAGTTGAAGCAATCAGGTTAGCCAGATAGTCGTTAATCTTGTCAGTCTCTTCTACCTTGCTTTTTAGCTCGTAGTTTACCGTTAACAATTCTTCATTGATCGATTGCAACTCTTCCTTGCTTGTTTCCAGCTCCTCGGTAGCGGATCGCAACTCTTCGTTGATCGCTTGCATTTCTTCGTTAGAGGCCTTGAGTTCCTCGCTAGATATCTCGGACTGCTCGATGGTCTCCTGCAGGTGAAGCTTAGTACGCTGCAACTCACTTTCGAGATTAGTCAAAACTTTGCTTTCGGTCTGTTGATCGAGCTCCAGCAACTTCTCACCGACCATAACCGGAGCCATATTGAATACAATGGTACAAACTTCCTGCTCGGTTACATCGTCCTTGTATGGCCGGGCTGTGATATCGAGCCAAAAGTCACCTTCGCTGTCGTCAATGCGCACCTTGCGGGACAAGGTTGCTTTGCCGCTCTGCTGGGCCTGGAACAAGGTCGTGCGCAACTCCAATCGAAGTTCCGGAATGATGAGCACCATCACATTCCGGCCGACTTCACCAGTCACATACCGTAGGAAGCGGCCAGCTCCTGAATTCATATGGAGGATGTCGCCGTTGGTATCGACAATCATGCTAGGCGGCATTTCTTGCGCCATGGCCCGATTATGAATATCTGCGTAAGAAAATTTACGCTGCGTCGATACCATCGGCGCTGGCATCGCCAAACTAGATAAGGTGAAGCCCCCCCTAGGCATGGTGGGCGCGCGCCGGCTGATGCTAGCGCCGACTTTAGCCCGGAAGATACGGTTACGCTTGTCCACTGGAGTAAACAGTTCGGGGCAGGCATCGGCTGATTCCGAAGATCCCATGAAAAGGTATCCGCCTGGACGTAGCGCGAAGTGGAACATCTGCAGCATTTCTTTCTGGATATCCCGGTCCAGGTAGATAAGCAAATTGCGGCAGACGATTACGTCGATCTGCGAGAATGGCGGATCGGAAAGCAGACTGTGTTTGGCAAATAATACTTTCTCGCGAATTTCCTTCCGGACTCTGAAATGGTCATTCTCCTTGTGGAAGTATTGCCGCAGACGGGTAGGAGGAACATCGGTCACGATCGCCTCGGGGTAAAGTCCTGCTCTGCCAACGGCAATGGCTCGCTCATCAATATCTGTAGCGAAGACCTGCAGCTTAAGAGGCGCGGCCTCAAGCTTTTGGTGTTCGGCAGCGAGAATTGCCAAGCTGTAGGCCTCCTCGCCAGTGGAACACCCCGCAGACCAGATGCGCACCTCTTCGCGCGTCTCTTCTTGTCCGTCACTGGACATCAACGATGCAAGCACATGGCGTTCCAATGCCTCGAAAGCTTCTCGGTCGCGGAAAAAGTTTGTGACGCCAATCAGCATGTCGCCAAGCAGTTTCTTGGCTTCGTCTGGGGTTTCCTCGAGATGGACCAGATAGCTGGGCAAATCAGGCTGCGCGGTGACTTGTAAGCGGCGTTCTATACGACGCAGCACGGTGGCCCGTTTGTAATGCTTAAAATCATGACCGGTGCGCGAGCGAAGGGTACGCAAGATGTCTTGCAACACTCGTTCGGCGGTTTCACGGTCATGCTCGTTCGTCTGCTCCGAAACCTTCATATCATGAGGCGCCGGCAACTTGATGGACTGTGCATTGCGCCACAGGTCCAACAGCCTATGCGGGATATCTGCGACCGGGAGCACCGCATCTACCATGCCGGTGGCAATCGCGGCATGGGGCATACCGTCGTATTCAGCATCGTCCGGACTTTGAACAATGGTGATACCTCCCTGCTCCTTGATCCGCGCTAAGCCCACGGCCCCGTCGCTCCCTGTACCAGACAGGACCAAGCAGAAGCTGTACTCCTTGTGTACGTCAGCAAGGTCCCGGAAAAACAGGTCGATTGCCACATGCTTGCCCATTGGCCGGGTGGTGGGCACGACTCTCAGGTAGCCGTCATTCATCAGCAACTGACTGGCTGGCGAAATAACATAGACTTGGTTGGGCTCAATCCGAGACGTGCCAGTAACCTGAGTAACTGGCATGTCGGTGGAGGCCTGGAGAATTTGATCGGCAACACTTTCATGATCGGGAGACAAATGAAGGACAATCACGAACGCCATTCCATTTTTCGCTGGCATCTGCTCGAAAAAGACCTTCAAGGCGGCAAGCCCGCCGGCTGAAGCGCCAATCCCTACGACTGGGAAACACAAGTCGCTTGGCATTTTCTCGCCGCTTTCTCGTGGGCGGGAAGGTTTGGCTGTCCTTTTCATGACTGGCATCTCTGAATTCGTTAGCGCGCAAGCGTTCGAGGTTCGTTCACGGTTGACCTACAAGAGGCGGGAACGCTCAATTATAACAATGGCTAAGGCGCTGAGTGGCAGAGATGACAGCAGGCAGGCCTTGGCAAGACGGATCAAACGGCTGCAACGGCCCAACCTAGCCGTTTGAAGTCGACGATTTCCTACCCAGAGCGCAAATGCGTACCGTGCCAGTTGACAAAATGGTGCGGCGCGGGATGACGGGCTGTAACTGAGCCATGGCTCAGCGGAGACGTACAGCCACGCTCAAGGCACAGACGAGGCGGCTCTACCGACAACTGGACAACTGGACAACTGGACAACTGGACAACGGGACAACTGGACAACGGGACAACGGGTTGAACGCGAGAATTGGTTGGCATGTCCACTGAGCATGACCAGCGAAAAAGGGTGATTTTATGGCCCGCCATCACAGAACGCTCAAACTACGTGCGACTGTCATTTGTCTTTGCGACGGAGAGATCTTGCTAGTACGCAAGCGCGGGCGAAAATGGAATTTCCCCGGCGGCACAATTGAAGCGGGTGAACTGCCTGTAGAGGCGGCAATGCGCGAAATGGAGGAGGAAGCATCGCTTCAGTTAGAAGGCCTGCTGGCGCTGTGCACACTAAATATTTGCAACCGAACGCATTACATTTTTACTGCGCAGCTGGATAGCAAGCGTCATGTGGCTGCCAATCATGAAATATGCGCATGCAAATGGATACGACATGATGGTCTTAATCATTGCTTCCTAACGACAATGGCTACGGCTCTGGTAGCCACCCAATTGCCAGTATTGTCGCGATGACACGAGTATCTTGATCCTAGCGTCGGTCTGCGAAATCTTGGGCAAACTTTCGGCCCGGGCTGGTTTCGCTAAGCGAGGCGGCTTTGAATGCTTGAATAGACTATCCCCTGCCCACTCGTCCATTTGTTTGACCCCACAAGAAGGCCAAGCATCCAAATTATATATAGGCTAAGGCGGGAAGTAGTTATGCGCACCCTAGGATTAGAATACTGGCGATGGGTGGATACACACCTGCACATCCTGAGACATGAGGAGGAGCTGTCTGATGGGACGACGATAGACGTCCAGGCCCGCACCTCTAGGGCAGGATCTATTCAATTGTTCATCGGTGTGTACTCTGAATCAGGTAGAGCTATTCGCGAAGAGTCCTATGCTAAACGCCCAGGTGAGAACGTCGCTCGTGCGCTTGCCTGGGGAGTGGAGCGCGCACGATGGATCGCTTCAAGAACCCTATTCGTAGTGAAGCAACCTCAGTAGCCGAGGACAGGCTTCGGCTAGGACCGCCATTTGCGCAAAAATGTGCTGCCGCTTTGACGTTCACAGCGCTGGCATTTTTTGGCCGCCGCGCTGAAATAAAGCCAGCTCGATACGTTGAGTGGAAGGTCCAGCTAAGTGTAACCGTGGGAAATGCGATTTTTTTTAATTTCGCGGGTGTGTAAATACGCCTGGGCGATCGGTGGGGGAACGCAAAAGCTACAGAGATTTGCCCTACCCCCCTCCGTTCTACGGAGATGGGCGATTTTCAGGCGAAAAATACGCTACTTTTCTATAGCTATAACAAGCAAATGTGCTAGCTCGGCTGACCCTTGCGGTTAAATTTCTGTCGACACAACGATGGAAACGACTGTTTCAAATACGTTTTTCGGCTGAAAAAATGGCATTTCTGTATGCGAACCGTCTCAAAACATCCCACAAAAACCAAAAAATCAGCGCGTTGCTAAGCCAGGCTCCATGATCCAAGCCTGGGGTGCTAGATACATCGTCCCTAGATGGCGGTTACACCCCTTGCTAAAAGACGATCTTTTAAACTGGCACCATAGGCCATCACAGCCGCATCCACATCGTCGCCTTCAGGCACTAGGATTTCTCCCAAATACTCTGATCGATAAAACTCGCCATACATTTTCTCTTCATCGACTCGAGCCACCTCCCCATGAAATGCCGCATAACACACTAGGACTTTCTTTTGAAGCCTCACACAAAAACTAAATATAACCGCATCCGGATCAGCATCGACCGTAGGCCTAGCAGCAAACTCAAAAGAAAACTTCGGTGAATAATTATCCCCAACATGCGAGAGAAACCCTGTACGAGACACATCGAACACATCGCCTAATCTAACCAGCTCTTCACCCAACCCAAGCGCAACGAGTCTAAGATACAATATCTCAGCCACTGCGCTTATAGCATCATAATTCTCCGGAACAGTCACATCTGCATCGACGGTGAGGCGCAGAGGGCTTCCTTCATCCCCATCTAAAACCACCTCAATATAGGTGTTTTGGGCATTAACAGCCTCCCCCATATAGCGTACAAACCCTCTTACCTCATCAATCCCGACCAAGCTTTCATAACTAAAAATATCAGACTCATTTATTTCGAAGCTTTGATCATCAAATCGATAAAGCACATCGAACAATGAGGTCTTGAATCTAACTGCGGCAAACTCCTTTGGAATGGATGGCGGCGCCGCATACATTGTGGTCTTAAACTGGTAGACGGCTCCATAAGGGGATGTACGCAGGCGTAGGACACCTCTCATCAGCCTATCTGGTAGCGGCCTTATAGTAGTGGGCATATTCGAGCTGGAGCTAATTGGCTCAGTATCCGCGATACCGAATGGCGCCTTATAAATGCGTGAATCTACATTAAATTCCGCTTCGTATCCGAGAAGGCAGTCGACCATAGCTCTAAAATCTTGCTCGCTCTTGAACTGCATATTGGCGCGCAACGAGCCACCTTCTCGCTGAATATCTTTTATCCACTTAGCCTTATTGCCAACATAATTTACATATGACTCACCCAGCATGCTTTCCAGATAATTTCTAAGCCCCGAACCTGAAAGCCCAGCTATTGCTACACCCTTATCAAAGCGCAGAGAATATTTTGCTTTATTTATTTTAAGGTCTTTCTGCGACACATCTCGCTGCCTCAGAGACCTTAAAATCTCTATGGACTCAAGCTTCCCTAGATGCACCGCATGCATCGACACAGGAGATAAGCCATCTTTAAATCTCAGCAGAAAAACGAATGTAGGTCCGCCATATTGAATTAAGCTTAAAAGGCTACTATAGCTCATCTGAACCGACAAACTGTCGCCCATAGTAGCCTTAACTTGAATACGATAAGCCGCGCGTGAATAATTACCATAGTTAATCGCAAGTGGGCTTGAGTCTTCGACGACAAAATCCCAGCCCGCTTGATCATCGCTGGAAGGGTTGACCACCAGTTGAGCATCTTTTGCGAGTAAGCGAAAAAAACTCTCACCCATCCCACCCAAATTTTCAGAACGCCGTTCTCTAGACATCCAAATCCCTACCTGCCGCCTGACTGTGCTTGCTGTAGATGCGGTGGCCACATGCCATTTTAAGAATCGTATCGCAAATACTGGTGCTATGTGGTCGAAGCTCTTACATTCATTGAGTTGCTACTGAATCCTCCCTTGGGATGGATCCTGAACACCGCCACAGCCCGCGTCGGCACTGGCGTCGGCGGGCAGTAGCGGGGTTTTCTGTCTCGGCTATGTCTCGGTGTGCAGCGCGGCGAAACCGTGCTGGTCGAGCTGCTGATGCCAGGCCTCCAGGGCGCGGCGTTTCAGGGCCTCGGCGGTGGTGTGGATGTAGGTCGCATCCAGGTCCTTCATGGCGTGGTTGAGCAGCAGCTCGCCAACCATGTAGTCCACGCCGAGGTCGGTCCAGGCGGTGCGCGCCACCTTGCGCAGGTCGTGGCTCGACCATGTGCCCTGGGCCAGGTCGGCGAACAGGGTGCTGGCCTTGCTCGGGCTCAGCGGCGCACCGTGGCTGCCGGGGAACAGCAACGGCCCCGTGTAGCCCTGGGCCATCTGCAGGCGCTGGTAGCGGCGCAGCAGCGCACAGGCCTGAGCAGTCAGCGGCAGCGTGTGCTCGGCCTTGGTCTTGGTGTCGCCCGCCGGAATAAACCAACGCCCCGCGTCGAGGTTGAGATGACGCCAGCGCGCCAGCCGGGTCTCCCCCAGGCGCGAGCCGTGGCAGAGCATCATCAACGCCAGCATGCTGCCCGCTGGCTCGACCTCGAAACGTTCAGCCAACCGCCCCAGCAGGCTCGGCACATCGTCCCCGCGCAGCCGCGCCGGCTTGGGCCGGATCCGCGTCCGCACGAAGTCGGTGAACTTCAGCGCCGCCAGCGGGTTGGCCGCCAGCAGCTCCAGGCGTAGGGCCTGACGGAACGCCACCGCGAGCACGCCATAGACCGAACGCACGAAGGACAGGGCGTAACGCTCCTGCAGCGGCCACATCAGCTGCTGGTCGATCAGTAGCTTGCTGACCGCGTCCAGGCGCTGCTCCCCCAGGCGCGGCAGCAGGTGACGATCCAAAGCCGACCGGACGCTGGCCTTGCGCTTGGCCGACAGCCCCCGATCCCGGTTCATCCGGTCGCGGTACCACGTCAGCACCTCGCCCACCGTCGTCCAGCTGGTGGTGGTGGACTTGGCGCTGGCATCGGCCGCCCGGCGCGCCAGGATCGCCGGCAGCGTGGCCAGCATGGTCTTGGTGTTGATCCCCGGGTAATCCCCGGCCTTGCCCCAGCGCTGGCGAAACACCACGTGCCAGGCGCCCCGGGTGCGGTCGGTGGTCGAGTAGCGGAAACGCAATTCGCGGTGGCGGGTATCGCGCAATTGACTTGCATCCCCGGCGGCGTGCCGGCGGATCTCGGCATCGCTGAGGGTGACGGTCAGGGTTTTAGAAGCGCTCATAGGCCCCTCCCTTGTAGCGCTGGGCATAGCTGCCCCGCCCCGCCTCGATCTCATCATCACTGGGCAGCGTGCCGGCGAAGTCGGCGAAGCGCCCGTATTGCCCCTCCTGCTGGACGATGCAGCTACCGACGCGGGCGTGCCGGCACTTGGTCATGAGGATCTCGGTCAAGCCGTTCTGGCCCTCCTCGCTGTCCATGTCGCGATGGACCATCAGGATGCAGCTGGCGTCGGCCTCGATCTCGCCGGAGTCGCGCAGGTCGCTGGATTGCGGTTTCTTGCCCACCCGCTTGGTGGATTCGCGGTTCAGCTGCGCCAGCTCGATCACCGGAATGGCCAGCTCCTTGGCCAGTTGCAGCAGCGCCTTGCTGATCTGCCCCACCTCCTCGTTGCGGCTGCGGCCGGCGCGGTCGCCGCGCACCAGCGTCAGGTAATCGACCACGATCCCGGCTAGGCCGTGCTCGCGCTGACACTGGCGCGCCGTGGCGCGGATGCTCGCCGGGGTTTGCACCGGGTCATCACAGACGAACAATGGCGCCTGCTGGGCCTGGGCCACTGCGCTAACCATCCGCGCCCAGTCGTCGTCCTGCATCCGGTCTGGGTTGTCCAGCCGCTGCAGGGACACCCCGCCCAACGAGGCAATGGCGCGCAGCCCCAGCTCCTCGCCCGGCATTTCGATGGAGAACACCAACCACGGCTGCCGTGCCTTGACGGCGTTGTGCTGGGCGATCTGCAGGGCCAGGGTGGTCTTGCCGCTGCCGGGCAGGCCGGCAATCACCGTCACCTTTTTCGGGCGGATGCCCTGCACCAATTCATCCAGGGAATCGAGACCGGTACCGGGCCAGGCCGGCGCGTTGCCGTTCAACTTGTCATCGACCAATTGCGCCGCCGCCCCCATCCACGCGTCCAAACGCTTGAAACCCTTGGTCTCGCCGTCCAGGTCACGCAGTTCGGCCATGGCCTGTTGCGCGGTGGCGATCACCTCGGTGGTCGGGGCGCCCGCCTGGACCATTTCTTCGGCCTGGCCGGCAATGTCGAGAATGTGGCGGATTACGCCCCACTCCTTCACGTGCTTGGCGTAGGCCTTCCAGTTAGCGACCGAGGGCACGTTGCGGGCCAGCTCGGCGGCGTAGGCCATGACCGAGTCACTGCTGGGCAGGTGGCGGCGCACCATGCCCACGGTCACCGGGTCGATAGGCAAGTTGCGCTCGCGGCATTCCTGCATCGCCTCGAACAGCGCGGCGTTATCGTCACGGTAGAAGTCACTGGCCCGCACCTGGCCGAGGATATCCTCGACCAGGCCGGTGTCCTGCTGCAGGCCGGCCTGCAGCACAGCACCGAGCACACCGTGCTCCGCTTCGTCGCTGAACAACGCCCTCATGCCACCGCCCTCATCGAGGACCAGGTGAAGCCAACCGCCATACCGCCGTTCTGCCGCAGGCGATCCAGGGCGCGGTCACCGATGTAGGCCTTCAGTCCGTCGACGCCCAGGTTGCTGATCAGCACCGTCGGCAGGACCGCCTGATACCGACGGTCGATGATGGCGTGCAGCAGCGCCAGCTCGTACTCGCTGCCCTTCTGACAGCCGACCTCGTCAATCACCAGCAGGTCCAGGCCGCCCAGGTGCAGCACCACGTCACGGTCGGTGTAACCCGCTCCCGGCACCATCGAGGCGCGGGCAAGGCTGATGATGTCGCTGGCCGGAATGATCAGCGCCCGGCACTGGTCGGCCACGACGGTACGCACAATCGCGCTGGCCAGGTGGGTCTTGCCGCAACCGACGTTGCCGGTCAGCAACAGCGAGCGGCCAGCGCGAAAGTGGCTCGGGAACTGATCGGCGTAGTCGCGGCACTTGCTCAAGGCCTTGCGCTGCTGGTCGGTGTCGGCGACATAGCCGTCGAACGTTGCGTCAGCGAAACGCGGCGTGATGCCTGCCCCGATCAGTGCCGCAGCGGTGCGCTCAGCGCGGGCCTGACGTTGGGCCAGCGCGTAGGCCTCGGAATCACGCGCAGCCAGGTGCAGCGCCTCCCACTGGCAGCGCTTGCAGCCGCGCACCAGCATCGAACCATCCAGCTGCTCGACCTCGCTCATGTCGACCTCGCCATGCACAGGGCACTGGCCAGCGAACGCGCGTTTGGCCGGTACGCGGTGGAACAGATCAGAAATTTGCACGGCCATCGTCGCTCTCCAGGTACATGTCGGGGGTGTGCTGCGGCAGGTCGTTGAACGACCCAGGGGCGGCGGCGTAGCCGGCGGGTTCAACAACGTCGTGCCAGAGCTCGCCGTTGAGCCAGCTGGAGGCCAGTGGGATGTACTGGCCGCCAGCTTTGGTCCAGTCCCGCGAGACGCAGTGCTTAGCGAGCGCGGCGAGCAGGACGGCCTGCAGGTCGGCAGACGGGTGGAGTTTGTTCCACGCTTTCAGCGCCCCCTTCCGACTCCTCTTCTTCGGGTACAGCTTCCAGAATTGCTCGAACCCAGCGGCATCGGAAATGCACACAGGCATAGGTTCTTTGACTGGTTCAAAAGAGTGACTGGTTCTGGTGCTTTCTGGGCCTACACCCCCTCTAGGCTGTGGGCCTACACCTGTGCTTTCTGGGCCTACAGGGGTGCTGTTTCGGCCTACACCTGAAAGTGTCAGGGTATACAGGTTGGTGGAGTTCCCTTTCGGACCGGCCCGATTCTCAACTCGAAGCAGACCTTGGGCCTCCAACTGCTTGATGTGCTTGCGCACGGTACTGCGGTCGATCTCGCATTGATCAGCGATGTGTTGATACGACGGCCAGCACTCACCCTGATCGCTGGCGTTGTCTGCCAGCTTGATCAGCACCAGCTTGCGCAGCGGATTGCCCACTGCGGTGTTCATGGCCTTGACCATTAAATCCATGCTCACGGGCTCAAATCTCCAACACAGCGGTGATCCGCTGAACAAACAGGTCGTAAGGTTCAGCCAGGGCGATGCCCTGGTCTTCCAGGTCGGCGCGTCGACGCTTTGCGGCCTCGTAGATCAGCCGGCGATCACGCTCACACAGACGGCTTGCCCTGGTCCCCACTGAAGTTGCGCTTGCGAGCGGGTCATCCAACAGCGGCTCGAAATACGCCTCGCTGATCACAACCGAGTCAGTCGGGCGAGGGGTGCAAAATGGAATGGCGTTGTCGGTCATCGCGCGGCCCTCGGCTTGATCTTGAAACGGTCCTGAGGAATTTCCGGGTGGGTGGCACGCTCCGCCGTGACGTAAGTGCACTGCCCAACGAACTGGTCGAAGCGGCGCGTGATTGCTGCCTTGGGCCAAATGGCGAAGGGCTGCCCGCCCTCGCCTGCGTGCCGGCTGCGCACCATCGCGAATGGCAGCGGCGCGCCGGACACCTCGCGCATCACCGCGTTGACCACCCAGGCGGGCAGGCCGTGACGGTGGTTGATGCGGTCGCGGATCGTGGTGATGGTCTCGAAGCCGCTGGGCACCGTATCGAGGTAGCGGACCTGCTCCAGTCTGCTAGTGCGGTCTTCCACCTGCGCCAGCGCCTGCTGCTGTTCCGCCTGCTTGCGCTCGATAGCCACCAGTTGGTTTGCACTAGCCGCGATGAGCTCAGCCTGGGTCATGGGTCGCGGATACGCACCTGTGCGGCGGATGGCAGGCAACACTTCATCGAACACCCAGGATTCGAATTGCTGAGCCACGGGCATTGTGCTGTTGACGATGAGGCGCAAGGTGTCGCCTTCAGAAAGAAGCCGAACCTCCTGTATCCCTCCACCGGTTTGAAGGGGGTAGCGTTTCACGACCCCCTTGCAGTGACGACCGATGGCATCGCTTGGATTGGCGTAACGCAGGAGGCTGCACACGTCTTTTGCGACAAACCACGGATCTCCGCTTTCGTCAGTCACCACACGCACCTGCACGCCTTGAAAGTTGAAGGGGCTCAAGTTCATGCAGCGCCTCCAACGCATTGAGATGGAAACGGCTTCTCTTCGACGGCGCTGCAAGAGCCATCAGCATGCCGAGTAACGAAAATGGCTCGCCCGACACGAAGGGCCTTACTGATCGCCGCCTGCCGAACTCCCAGATCCTTCGCGGCGGCATCCTGCCGGCCGCGGGCAAACTCAGCCAATGGCAAGCGGTTTGAGTCGGCAGCACCACACTCCACTGAGGTCATTTTTTGTGGCGCGGCGAGCGCAGCCTCGATGCGTTTCGTCAGGCTCTCGTGCTGACCGCCCAGGTAGTTATGCCAGTCGTCCGCGTTGTGAATAGCCAGGTTCGCCACCAGCGCTCCGTGCTTGTCACCCTGGCCCCTGAGCCGCTCCTCAAGTACATGTAAAACTGATCGCAACCAGTTGAGTTGCTCCCTTGCACAGTCGATCAGGGGCGTTACGTCCTCAGCGATCATGGGCTGCTCGCTCATTCCGCACCTCCACGCGAAGGTGCGACACCCGCATGCGCAGCAATCACCAACGCTAGCGCGCTCTCAGCGGCGAAGTAGACAAGAGTGGCTTTGTTGGATACCGCAGTAACCTGCATCAGCTCACGAATGCCTCCAAGCATCGCCTCCAGGCGGTAGATAGCGGCATCGAGTGATTCGTGAACTGGGATTTGGGCAGCTGCCTCCAATACTTCGTGCAAGCCATTGAGCGCGAAAGAGTGGGCGATGGTTTGAGGCTGATTGCTCATCTCTGATCCTCCGCCCGCTCTACAGCGACAACGCTCGAGTCAATCAGGGCTTTGGCTTCGCGCACCAGCGCCCTTACAGCGAAAGCCAAGTGCACACCTTCGCCAACATCAATCAAATCGCGAAGCAACGAATCAGCGCTGGCCAGGCTGGCGCTCGCGAAATTTAGCGCGTCGCTGCATTCGACCCCTGCGTTTACGGCAAACAAGGAACCCTTGCAGGCAACGCCGAACTCGGTTTTGACAGTTACAAGAGTGGGAGGAGTCATTCGTTGCCCCCTCCCTCAGCGTGATCAAGTTCTTTCTCGTGATAGGCGTATAGGTCGTAGCAAATGAACTCAAGCGCTAGCAGAAGACCATACTGTTCATGGCACTCTAGAGGTTGCTCAAGCACCCCATGGCTTTCCCTTAGCAGACGTGCAATTGAATACGCCCCAAGAGAGCCGCGATGGAGTCGATTCAGATGTAAGAGATCCTGCGGCGGTTGCGCTGCTGATTTCTCAGTGTTAATTTCCGGGTGCGACATAGCGCATCGTCCTATCTACAGGTGATGTGAAATGAAGACCTCCTGGCAGAGGTCGGTAGAAGAACCCGCCTGGCAGCGGGTTTTTTGTTGTCCGGAGAAAAATCAACCGGACAGCATAAGTAGCGATCCCGTGGCCGTCATGGAGAGGCCTGCGATAGACTGGATGAATTCACAGCCCCACCAGTGGAGCTGTGCCGATGGTTGGATACCGGTATCGTTACGTGCATGTTCGGCGGAGCCACAGCCAAGCTGGGGGTAGCGCGATTGAGGATTCGAAACTCAATGAGCTCAATTCGGCCGTCCCCAAAAATTCGAACACGGATGTCGCGAGACGACTTCGCCATCTGAGAAATGGCGCTTTGGGTTACGCCAATCGCCTTGGCGAGCTGGGGCTGAGTGCCTTTGCACCGGAGGAAGTCAGCCAGCTTGATCTCTTTCATGTGACTTCTCGATCAGAAATTCACCGAGATATTAGCCACGCTTGATTTATCGATCAAGGATTGATTAGCCAGGCTGGTTGCAAGATATAAGCTGAGCTAATAGGGTTCACGCATGATAACCAGACACAGACGCTCACTTACCCCTGAAGAGCTCGATGAATGCGCGAGGCTCAAGGCCATCTACGTCAAGCGCAAGGCAGAGGCTCGCCAGAGGGGTTACGCGCTAACCCAGCAAGAGATTGGGGAATTGTGCGAATGGAAATCTCCACAGAGCACTGTGAACCAGTACATGACTGGCAAGCTGGCTTTGAACCTTGACGCCCTCATGCGCCTTTCCAAGGCCTTGGAGTTTTCTCCTGAGGAGGTCAGTCCACGGCTCGCTCAGACCGTACAGCACATCAAATCCCCGACCACTACGAGTAATGTAGAGTCGGGGCCTCCGATCACCACCGCACCTCGAAGGATCGAAATAGTGGGCACCGCCCAGCTTGGAAACAATGGCTACTGGGTTGGACTCGATAGTTCCGATGGTTGGGTAGAGACTTGGTCCCGCGATG
This sequence comes from Pseudomonas sp. CAM1A, assembly GCF_047501685.1. Lineage (NCBI taxonomy): Bacteria > Pseudomonadati > Pseudomonadota > Gammaproteobacteria > Pseudomonadales > Pseudomonadaceae > Pseudomonas > Pseudomonas sp. CAM1A. Next base: position 136,661 of record NZ_JBFNXP010000005.1, read on the forward strand.
AAGATGCTTATGCGCTACGCCTCAAAGGTGACTCAATGGCACCTGCAATCCGTAGCGGCTGGGTCGCTGTATGCGAGCCGAACCATCGCCTAGTCCCTGGCGAATACGTGATGGTAAAGACCACCGATGGCCAGAGCATGGTTAAGGAGCTCCTATTTGAAACGGAAGACAGCGTTAGCGTGATGTCGGTAAACTCGGCGTACGAACGTCGAACCATCGATTGGTCCGACATCGAGAAGATTCACTACGTGGGAAATATCCTCGCACCGAGCAAGGTCCTCAGTCGAATCTGAAGGGTATTATCGTGCCTCCTGCCAAACCCGACCAGTTGCTGCTGCCATCCCAGCAATCTGCCTGAAGGCACATGCCTACCGGCTGTGATGCTTGAATTGCCATAAGCCCGCTACCAAGCGGGCTTTTTTGTGGGCGCAGAAAAATAATATTAGCCATGCTGTTGACTTAAAAATAAAGCCCAGCTAATTTTGAGCCATCAACGTACAGCAGGGAGCATCACTATGACCACGGCAACCTCAATCACTGCAAATGGCTGGACCGGCTTCCTGGGCCGCGAGCTATCTCTGCGCGAGGTGCAGTGCGTCCTAGGGATCGCTAGCGGCCAGACCTCAAAAGAGCTGGCTCGCGAGCTTGGTGTGCAGCCCGACTCGATCAAAAAGCGTGTGCTAAGCGCAACCACGAAGCTGGGCGTCACTCGCCGGGCACAGCTCGTCGCAGTTTCCATGCAAAAAGGGTTGATCAGCCCGGTGGCGACCACCTTGGCGCTGCTGTTGACCTTAAACACGGTGATTGGTGACGACGTCGCTTTACGTATCCGACGCGGTGGTAACGGTGGTGAACGAAAGATAGAAACCCGTGTTGCTACCCGGCGCGCCGAGTGCGCCATCGCAGTTGCATAGCCCTGCCAATCTGAATTGATTCACCTGATTTTTTGCGAATGCCATCAATCGCGGCAGGCCCTCGGCTTGCCTGGAAAAAGGAGCATCACCATGTTGTGTCTATCCCGAAAAGAAGGCCAGTCGATTGTCATCGGCGACGGCATCACCGTGAGAGTGCTGGAGGTGAACGGCTCCATAGTCCGTATCGGCATTGAGGCTCCCAAAGGCGTGCCGGTCGATCGGTCAGAAGTTCGTCAGCGCAAGCTGCAGGAGGCTGGTCATGGCCTTTGAATACGGTTCCCGGGAGGCTGATAAGTTCGTGGTCCGACTGCCGGATGGCTTGCGCGACCAAGTGGCCCACGCAGCAGATGCAGATGATCGCTCGATGAATTCGCTGGTTGTGAAAGCGATCCGCGAATACCTGGATCGAACTGCGCGCGCCAATGTTCTGCTCGATGTTCTCACCCAAGCGGCAGAAATCAGAGGCGGACAGCCATGACCCAGCGCAAGCCAACTCGCAACGAGTTCGAGGACCTGGGTGAGCGCCTGGTGCGCTTTGGAAAGGCATTACAGGACAGTACCACCAGTGTCGGCCGGCTCAACCAGCTGGCCCGCGAGTGCGGTATCACTCTACGCCTGCGCGCCGTCGCCGACATGGAGGGCGTATCCAATGAACATCCTCGCTGAAATGACGCTCCAGCGCGCCAGGCCCCGTGAGAGCTCAACTCTGCGCGCTGGCGTGACAACCACAACCTAATGAGTCAGGAGGAATTGCGATGGGAGTAGCTGAGAATCTGCCCGACGACCAGGGGCACGACAAAATTTCCGAAAAACGGATGGGCGAGTTGGTGGGGTGCACAGCGAAGGCGCTACAACGCAGGCGCGAGAAAGGACTCATCCCCAACTGGGTATGGATGAAGATCAACGGCAGGATCATGTACAGCAAAAGGAGATATGACGAATGGATCGAAAGCCTGTGGACCTGCCGGCCGGAGTCGAGCTTGTCGGGCGCTCAATCCGAATTCGCTTCACCTGGAACAAGAAGCGGTGCTGCGAGACGCTCCCTCTCCCTCAAACCGCGAAAGGGATCGCAGCAGCAGCGAGTCTACGTTCTCAAGTAAAAGGCCTGGATAAGCTCGGTGCACTGACGGCAGAGAAGTACGCTGAGCTGTTCCCCAACACCCGCAGCGTGGTGGTACAGGAGCAGACAGCTCCGATCTTCTTCGACTACGCGCAGGAATGGCTCAACAGCCTGCAAATCGTTGAAGGCACCCGACGAAACTACAGGTCAGCCCTGCAGGTGTACTGGATTCCATACCTGGCCGAAATGCCGATCAATACAATCACTTCGGTACGACTGCGCAAGATCATGAACAGCATTGAGTGGACTTCGCCGATCCGCCGTAAGGGCGTCGTGGGTCTGCTGGTGTCCATTTTCCAGCAGGCGGTAGCAGACGAGCTCATTGTCCGAAATCCTGCACTGTCCATTCCAGGCGCGAAAGTGCCCAAGCGCGAGGTCGATCCGTTCACGAAAGATGAGGCGGATTCGATCATTACCCACTTGTACGAAACGACGAACGGCATGACGGCCATTTACGCAGCCTATTTCGAGTTCTGCTTCTACACCGGTATGCGGCCAGGCGAGGTGATGGCCCTGCGCTGGAGTGAGATCGACAGGCGTGAAAAGGCCGCCAACGTATGCCGCATTCAGATCCGTGGAATGATCCAGGATCGCACCAAAACGAAGCGCACCCGGAAAGTTCTATTGAACGATCGCGCGCTTCATGCGCTCGAAAAAGCCAGACCGCTCACCGAGGCTCGTTCAGATTATGTGTTCGCGCCCAGTGGGACGGGTGACCGCTCGGAGATGTTCATTCGCTCTGAGACGAGTCAAAAACGTTACTGGCTGGCAGCACTGCGAAAGCTTGGTATCAGGCGCCGCAGGATGTACGACACGCGCCACACGTACGCGACCATGTGCCTGATGGCCGGCATGAACCCGGCATTCATCGCCGCGCAACTCGGGCATAGCGTGCAGGTTTTGCTTTCCACGTATGCCAAGTGGATCAACTCGCCTAATGACTGGGCTGAGCTTGATAAGCTGAAAATGCTGGAAAGTGGTACAAAAGTGGTACGAGCTAAAAGCCAGTAACGCCAAGAGTGCCGAAACTCAAAGGGTCTACGTTACATGTGCGGATTAGCAGGAGAGTTACGTTTCACCCCCATCGACCAAGCACCTCGCCCGGCGGACCTCGCTGCGGTGGAGCGCATCACCCACCACCTGGCGCCCCGCGGCCCCGACGCCTGGGGCTTCCATAGCCAGGGTCCGATCGCCCTCGGCCATCGCCGCCTGAAGATCATGGACCTGTCCGACGGCTCGGCGCAGCCCATGGTCGACAATGACCTGGGCCTGGCCCTGGCCTTCAATGGCGCCATCTACAACTTCCCCGAGCTGCGCCAGGAACTGCAGGACCTGGGCTACCGCTTCTGGTCGGATGGCGACACCGAAGTGCTGCTCAAGGGCTACCACGCCTGGGGCGCGGCACTGCTGCCCAAGCTCAACGGCATGTTCGCCCTGGCCATCTGGGAGCGCGACAACCAGCGCCTGTTCCTGGCCCGCGACCGTCTGGGCGTCAAGCCTCTGTACCTGTCGCGCAACGGCGAGCGCCTGCGCTTCGCCTCGACCTTGCCGGCGCTGCTCAAGGGCGGCGATATCGACCCGGTGATCGACCCGGTCGCACTCAACCATTACCTCAACTTCCACGCCGTGGTGCCCGCACCGCGGACCCTGCTGGCCAATGTGCAGAAGCTCGAGCCCGGCACCTGGATGCGCGTCGACCGCCATGGCGAGGTCGAGCGCCAGACCTGGTGGCAGCTGCACTACGGCCCGAACCCGGACGAGCGCGAACTCGACCTGGAAGGCTGGACCAGCCGCGTGCTCGATGCCACCCGCGACGCCGTGGCCATCCGTCAGCGCGCGGCGGTGGATGTCGGCGTGCTGCTGTCCGGCGGTGTCGACTCGAGCCTGCTGGTGGGCCTGTTGCGCGAAGCCGGGGTGGACGACCTGTCGACCTTTTCCATCGGCTTCGAGGATGCCGGCGGTGAACGCGGCGACGAGTTCCAGTACTCCGACCTGATCGCCCGGCACTACGGCACCCGTCACCACCAGCTGCGCATCGCCGAGCACGAGATCATCGAGCAACTGCCGGCGGCGTTCCGCGCCATGAGCGAACCGATGGTCAGCCACGACTGCATCGCCTTCTACCTGCTGTCCCGGGAAGTGGCCAAGCATTGCAAGGGCGTGCAGAGCGGCCAGGGCGCCGACGAACTGTTCGCCGGTTACCACTGGTACCCGCAGGTCGATGGCGCCGAAGATGCCTTCGCGGCCTATCGCCAGGCCTTCTTCGACCGCAGCCACGCCGAGTACCGTGACACCGTGCAGGCGCCCTGGCGGCTCGACACCGACGCGGCCGGCGACTTCGTGCGTGAGCACTTCGCCCGCCCCGGCGCACCGGACGCGGTGGACAAGGCGCTGCGCCTGGACAGCACGGTGATGCTGGTGGACGACCCGGTCAAGCGGGTCGACAACATGACCATGGCCTGGGGCCTGGAGGCACGCACGCCGTTCCTCGACTACCGCCTGGTGGAGCTGTCGGCGCGCATCCCGGCGCGCTTCAAGCTGCCTGATGGCGGCAAGCAGGTGCTCAAGCAGGCGGCGCGGCGGGTCATCCCCCACGAGGTGATCGACCGCAAGAAGGGTTACTTCCCGGTACCCGGCCTCAAGCACCTGGAAGGCGCCACCCTGGGCTGGGTGCGCGAACTGCTGACCGACCCGAGCCAGGATCGCGGCCTGTTCGACCCGGCCATGCTCGACCGCCTGCTGAGCAATCCCCATGGCCAGCTCACGCCACTGCGCGGCTCCAAGCTGTGGCAGCTGGCGGCCCTGAACCTGTGGCTCAGCGAACAAGGAATCTGACCGATGAAAGCCCACGAGATCGCCTACGGCCAGCGCTTGCTGCGTGGCCAGGCGCCGTCCTACGAGCGCCTGCAGGCGCGCCTGGCCGGTGATGGCAGCGAGCCTCACGACCGGCCACGGGCGCTGCACTGTGGCTGGGGCCGGCTGCTGATCGGGCATACCTACCCCGATCCGCTCAGCCTGGCCGAAGACCTGCTGCAGGAGCAGGCCGGCGAGCGCGACATCGCCCTGTATGTCGCGGCGCCCCAGCAGGTGCTGGCCCAGGCCCCGCAACAGTTGTTCCTCGACCCCTCCGACACCTTGCGTCTGTGGTTCACCGACTACCGCCCCGCGCAACGGGTGTTCCGCGGCTTTCGCATCCGCCGGGCGCAGGGCGCGGCGGACTGGCAGGCCATCAACACCTTGTACCAGGCCCGTGGCATGCTCCCGGTCGACCCCGAGCTGCTGACCCCGCGCGAGCTCGGCGGGCCGGTGTACTGGCTGGCCGAGGACGAGGACAGCCAGGCGGTGATCGGCAGTGTCATGGGCCTGGACCACAGCAAAGCCTTCGACGACCCCGAGCACGGCTGCAGCCTGTGGTGCCTGGCGGTGGACCCGCAGTGCACACGGCCCGGCGTCGGCGAAGTGCTGGTGCGCCACCTCATCGAGCACTTCATGAGCCGCGGCCTGGCCTGCCTCGACCTGTCGGTGCTGCACGACAACCGCCAGGCCAAGCGGCTGTACAAGAAGCTCGGCTTTCGCAACCTGCCGACCTTCGCCATCAAGCGCAAGAACGGTATCAACCAGCAACTGTTTCTCGGCCCCGGCCCCGAAGCGACACTCAACCCCTATGCGCGGATCATCGTCGATGAAGCGCTGCGACGCGGCATCGAGGTGCAGGTCGACGATGCCGCCAGCGGCCTGTTCACCCTCAGCCTGGGCGGGCGGCGGATCCGCTGCCGCGAATCGTTGAGCGACCTGACCAGCGCCGTGACCATGACCCTGTGCCAGGACAAGCGCCTGACCCGACGTGCCCTGCACAACGCCGGGCTGCAGGTGCCGGCGCAGCAGCTGGCGGGCAATGCCGACGACAACCTGGCGTTTCTCGACGAACATGGCGCGGTGGTGGTCAAGCCGGTCGATGGCGAGCAGGGCCAAGGGGTGGCGGTCAACCTCACGACGATCGATGAAGTCAGCCATGCCGTGGAACAGGCCAGGCGTTTCGACAGCCGTGTGCTGCTGGAGAGCTTCCATGCCGGCTGCGACCTGCGCATCCTGGTGATCGGCTTCGAAGTGGTGGCGGCGGCGATCCGTCATCCGGCGCAGGTGGTCGGCGACGGCAAGCACAGCATCCGTGCACTGATCGAAGCGCAGAGCCGTCGGCGCCAGGCCGCCACGGGCGGCGAGAGCCGCATTCCCCTGGACGACGAGACCGAACGTACGCTCAAGGGCGCGGGCCTGGGCTACGCCGACATCCTCCCCGCCGGGCAACGCCTGGCCGTGCGCCGCACCGCCAACCTGCATACCGGCGGCACCCTGGAGGATGTCACCGAGCGCCTGCACCCGGTGCTGGCCGACGCCGCCGTGCGCGCCGCCCGCGCCCTGGAGATCCCGGTGGTCGGCCTGGACTTCATGGTCCGCGATGCCGAGCACTCGGACTACGTGATCATCGAAGCCAATGAGCGCGCCGGGCTGGCCAATCATGAACCGCAACCGACGGCCGAGCGCTTCGTCGACCTGCTGTTCCCGCATAGCCGGGCTTTGGCCTGAAATCCATCGCGGGTCAAGCCCGCTCCCACGCAACCACGTGGGAGCGGGCTTGACCCGCGATGAGGCCCTCGAAACAAAGGAGTAATCCTGATGCCTGCGAAACACCCCGAACCCGATCTGGACTACCTCAAACGCGTCCTGCTGGAAATGCTCGCCATCCCCAGCCCCACCGGTTTCACCGACACCATCGTGCGCTATGTCGCCGAACGCCTGGATGAACTGGGCATCCCCTTCGAGCTGACCCGCCGCGGTACCATCCGCGCCACCCTCAAGGGCCGCCAGAGCTCGCCCGACCGTGCCGTCTCGGCGCACCTGGACACCATCGGCGCCAGCGTGCGCCAGTTGCAGGACAATGGCCGCCTGGCACTGGCGCCAGTGGGCTGCTGGTCGAGCCGCTTCGCCGAAGGCAGCCGGGTCAGCGTGTTCACCGATACCGGTGTGTACCGCGGCAGCGTACTGCCGCTGATGGCCAGCGGGCACGCCTTCAACACCGCCATCGACCAGATGCCGATCAGCTGGGAGCATGTGGAGGTACGTCTGGATGCCTACTGCACCACCCACGCCGATGCTGAAGCACTGGGCATCGCCATCGGCGACTTCGTTGCCTTCGACCCCTTGCCGGAGTTCACCGAAAGCGGCCATATCAGCGCACGCCACCTGGACGACAAGGCCGGTGTAGCTGCGTTGCTGGCGGCGCTCAAGGCCGTGGTCGAAAGTGGCCGGCAACCGCTGATCGACTGCCACCCGCTGTTCACCATCACCGAAGAGACCGGCTCGGGTGCCGCAGCCGCCCTGCCCTGGGATGTCAGCGAGTTCGTCGGCATCGACATCGCGCCGGTGGCGCCGGGGCAGGCGTCCAGCGAGCACGCGGTGAGCGTGGCCATGCAGGACTCGTCCGGGCCCTACGACTATCACCTGTCGCGCCACCTGCTGAAACTGGCCGGCGACCGCGACCTGCCGGTGCGCCGCGACCTGTTCCGCTACTACTTCAGCGACGCCCACTCGGCGGTGACCGCCGGGCACGATATCCGCACCGCCCTGGTAGCCTTCGGCTGCGATGCCACCCATGGCTACGAGCGCACCCATATCGACAGCCTGGCGGCGCTCAGCCGGCTGCTCAGCGCCTACCTGCTCAGCCCACCGGTGTTCGCCAGCGACTCGCAGCCGGCCAGTGCTTCACTGGAGCGCTTCAGCCACCAGCTGGAGCACGATGCGCAGATGGAAAGCGACACCCGGGTGCCGGCGGTGGACAGCCTGGTGGGCAACAAGGGCTGAGAGCAATCGACACAATCCGTGGGAGCGGCGCTGCGCCGCTCCTACACAGGCCTCCTACGCCAATCGACTGCGCATGACAGATGATTTCACGTAGCATGCGCACATCCCCATCACCATTGCCCAAAACCCATGCTGATTCCCCACGACCAACTCGAAAGCGAAACCCTCACCCGCCTGATCGAGGACTTCGTCACCCGCGACGGCACCGACAATGGTGACGACACACCGCTGGAAACACGGGTGCTGCGGGTACGCCAGGCGCTGGCCAAAGGGCAGGCGTTCATCCTGTTCGACCTGGAAAGCCAGCAATGCCAGTTGCTGGCCCGGCATGAAGTACCGCGGGAACTGCTGGAGTAATGGCTTGTCAGGCCCGCTGCTTCTCCAGTTCCAGGGCCTTGATACGTTTGTAGACTTCTATCCGGTGCACCTCCACCTCTCGAGGTGCGCAGATGCCGAAGCGTACCTGGCCGTTCTCCACCGACATCACCTGAATCCTGATGCCCCCGTCAATGACGATGACCTCGCCCACTTCGCGTCCGATAACCAGCATCTCCGTTGCCTCTCGCTCAAGGGAAAATCGGAGACTGCCTCGCCAGCTTTCGCCTACTCAATCCTTCGCCGCAGAAATAGACATTTCCTACTTGTGAAGGTAAAGAAAGCCTACAGAAATTCTCTGATTAGTTAGCTTTACGTGACTTTGCCCGCATCTTGACCGCCATGTCCGCCATTTCGTCGTATAGCCGCTCAGGTGCCTGGCACTTGAGTTTCCAGGCCTGGCGCCCGGCTTCATGGGGAAGGATCAGGAACTCGTCGGCAGCCACCCGCTCATGAATATACTCGGCGATGTCGGCCGCATTGATCGGCGAGCCTTCCAGCAACTTGCCCACTTGCGCCTTCATCGCCGGGTCCGGCCCACGGAACGAGTCGAGCAGGTTGGTCTGGAAGAACGACGGGCACACCACATGCACCGCCACCTCCACCTGGCGCAGCTCCACCAGCAGGCTTTCGGACAGCGCCAGCACCCCGGCCTTGGCCACGTTGTAGTTGCTCATGCCCGGCCCCTGCATCAGCGCCGCCATCGAGGCGACGTTGATGATCCGCCCGCGGCTGCGTTCGAGCTGTGGCAGGAACGCCTTGCAACCCTTGACCACGCCCATCAGGTTGACCGCGATCTGCCAGTCCCAGTCCTCCAGGGACAACTCGGCGAAGAAGCCGCCCGAGGCCACCCCGGCATTGTTGACGATCACATCGATGCCGCCGAACTTCTCCTCGCAGGCCTGGGCCAGGGCGGTGAGCTGGCTGTAGTCACGCACGTCGCAGCGCTGGATGAAGCCGTCACCGCCGGCCTGACGCACCAAGGCCAGGGTTTCGCGCAAGCCCGCCTCATTGACGTCTGCCAGGGCCAGTTGCCAGCCCTCGCGGGCCCAGCGCAGGGCAATCTCGCGGCCAAGGCCGGAGCCGGCACCAGTAATCATCATTCGGTTGTGCATGGTGGAGCGCCTTGAACAGTGGGAATGGCTGGAGTCTAGCCACAACACCACGGCTGCCGGTACGGCATCAAATTGCTGAATACGCCAGTATCGGGCGGCAGGTAATTCAATCGCCAGGCAGGCGGATTGAATTTTTAGCCACAGGCACCGGTCGGAACCATTAAGCGGCTACCGCTGCGCTCCAGCCCTTCCATCACGCAAGGACTCCGCCATGACCACGATCCTCATCATCATCCTGATCCTGCTGCTGATCGGTGGCTTACCGGTCTTCCCTCACTCCCGCTCGTGGGGTTACGGCCCGTCCGGCATCGTCGGCGTGGTGCTGGTGGTCCTGCTGATCCTGCTGTTGCTGGGCAGAATATGAGCGCTGCCCGGCGCAGGTAACGCGAGCTGAAAGCACAACGCCCCGGCATTGGCCGGGGCGTTGGTGTTCACCTCTAAAGTATCAGTGCGATACCGCGCCACTGGCCCCCAGGCCGGTCTGCGAACGCACAAACTGCGGGAAGAACAGCGCACGTTCGTTCTCGGCGGCCTTGGACTTGTCGGTGACCGAGAAGAACCAGATGCCGGCGAAGGCGATGATCATGGAGAACAGTGCCGGGTACTCGTATGGGTAGATGGCTTTCTCATGACCGAGGATCTGCACCCAGATGGTCGGGCCGAGGACCATCAGGCCCACCGCGCTGATCAGCCCCATCCAGCCACCGATCATGGCGCCGCGGGTGGTCAGCTTCTTCCAGTACATCGAGAGCAGCAGCACCGGGAAGTTGCAGCTGGCGGCGATGGAGAAGGCCAGGCCGACCATGAAGGCGATGTTCTGCTTCTCGAACAGAATGCCCAGGCCGATCGCCAGCACGCCCAGGGCAATGGTGGTGATCTTCGACACACGGATCTCGTCCTTGTCGTTGGCCTTGCCCTTGCGCCAGACGCTGGCGTACAGGTCATGGGACACCGCCGAGGCGCCGGCCAGGGTCAGGCCGGCCACCACCGCGAGGATGGTGGCGAAGGCCACGGCCGAGATGAAGCCGAGGAAGATACTGCCACCCACGGCATCGGCCAGATGCACCGCCGCCATGTTGTTGCCGCCCAGCAGAGCGCCAGCTGCGTCCTTGAAGTCCGGGTTGGTGCTGACCAGCAGGATCGCGCCGAAGCCGATGATGAAGGTCAGGATGTAGAAGTAACCGATGAAGCCGGTGGCATAGAGCACGCTCTTGCGGGCTTCCTTGGCGTCGCTGACGGTGAAGAAGCGCATCAGGATGTGCGGCAGGCCGGCAGTACCGAACATCAGCGCCAGGCCCAGCGAGAAGGCCGAGATCGGGTCCTTGACCAGGCCGCCCGGGCTCATGATCGCCTCACCCTTGGCGTGCACCTTGATCGCCTCGGAGAACAAGGTATTGAAGTCGAAGCCCACGTGCTTCATCACCATCAACGCCATGAAGCTCGCGCCGGACAACAGCAGCACCGCCTTGATGATCTGCACCCAGGTGGTGGCCAGCATGCCGCCAAACAGCACGTACAGGCACATCAATACACCCACCAGGATCACCGCAACATGGTAGTCGAGGCCGAACAGAAGCTCGATCAGCTTGCCGGCACCGACCATCTGCGCGATCAGGTAGAACGCCACCACCACCAGCGAGCCCGAGGCCGACAGGGTACGGATTTCCTTCTGCCCCAGGCGGTACGAGGCCACGTCGGCAAAGGTGTACTTGCCGAGGTTACGCAGACGCTCGGCGATCAGGAACAGGATGATCGGCCAGCCGACCAAAAAACCGATGGAATAGATCAGGCCGTCGTAGCCCGAGGTGAACACCAGGGCGGAAATACCCAGGAAGGACGCTGCCGACATGTAATCACCGGCAATCGCCAGGCCGTTCTGAAAGCCCGTGATCTTGCCGCCGGCAGCATAGTAGTCAGCGGCCGACTTGTTGCGTTTGGAGGCCCAGTAGGTGATACCCAGGGTGAAGGCGACGAAGGCGACGAACATGGCGATGGCCGCCACGTTCAGCGGTTGTTTCTGCACCTCGCCGGTCAGGGCATCGGCGGCCCACACGGCGGGTGCGAAAGTGCCGCAGGCCAGAACGGCCAGAGCTTTGGCATGGCGGATCATTGCTTGGCCTCCTCGAGAATTGCCTTGTTCAACTCGTCGAACTCGCCATTGGCGCGACGCACGTAGATGGCGGTGAGCACGAACGCCGAAAGGATCAGGCCGACGCCCAGGGGAATACCCCAGGTGATCGATGAACCGGGGCTGAGCTTGGCACCGAGCAGGTGCGGGCCATAGGCGATGAGGAGGATGAAGGCGCAGTAGAGGCCGAGCATGATTGCCGAGAGAACCCAGGCGAAACGCTCGCGCTTGGTGACCAGTTCCTTGAAGCGCGGACTGTTCTGTATCGATTGGTAAATGCTGTCGTTCATTGTTTTTGTCCTAGCAGCACAGATTAGGGAGAACCCGACTCCACTTTATGCTGCCGCTGGACGCCAACCAGACGACCTTAGTCTTAGATGCAACGGTGTTTTGCAAAATTTGCAACAACCGCAAACGCATCGCGGGGCAAGCCCGCTCCCCATGGTTTCGTGGGAGCGGGCTGGCCCCGCGATCATACCGATTACTTACCGGTCCACTCCTTGACCCGCTCCGGATGCTTGGCCACCCAGTCCTTGGCCGCCGCCTCGGGCTTGGCGCCTTCCTGAATCGCCAGCATTACCTCGCCGATCTCATCCTTGGACTGCCACTGGAACTTCTTGAGGAATTCGGCCACTTCCGGGGCCTTGCTCGCCAGTTCCTTGCTGCCGATGCTGTTGACGGTCTCGGCGGCGCCGTACACGCCTTTCGGATCCTCGAGGAACTTGAGCTTCCACTTGGCGAACATCCAGTGCGGTACCCAGCCAGTCACGGCAATGGACTGTTGCTTGGCGTAGGAGCGGCCCAGTTCCGCGGTCATCGCCGCGCCGGAGCTGGCGGTCAGCTTGTAGCCGGTAAGGCCGTAGTCCTTGATCGCCTGATCGGTCTTGAGCATGACCCCGGAGCCGGCATCGATACCGACGATCTTGTTCTTGAAGCTGGTATCGGTCTTCAGGTCTTCGATGCTGTTGGCCTTGACGTACTCGGGGACGATCAGGCCGATCTTGGCGTCCTTGAAGTTGGGGCCGTAGTCGACCACGTTGTCCTTGTTCTTGGTCCAGTACTCGCCGTGGGTCACCGGCAACCAGGCCGAGAGCATGGCGTCGAGCTTGCCGGTGGCCACGCCCTGCCACATGATGCCAGTGGCAACCGCCTGCAGCTTCACGTCATAGCCGAGTTTCTGCCTGATCACTTCGGCGGCCACGTTGGTGGTGGCGACGCTGTCGGACCAGCCATCCACGTAACCGATGCTGACTTCCTTGGCCATGGCCTGCGCAGTACTCATGGCCAATACCAGGGCGGTGCCCACGCCCAGGAAACGTCGCATTCTTGTAATAGTCGCCATCAAAGCATCCCTCGTCAGGTCTTGGAGATTGCATCATCGACCTGCCCCAGCGCACGACCTGCTCTGTCAGCGACCTCCAGCGAACGATCAGCGACAGCACTGTGCCATTAACGCCATGCCACCGCAGTGGCCTGCGCGATCCTTGCATGCCAAAGGCTTGGCGCCGGTCATTTGCGGCTATCATCTAGCCCTTTGTGCTTGACGACGGACCGCCCGATGCCCAGTAACACCCGACTGCTCCTGCCTGCGTACCTGCTCGCCTGCCTGTTCGCCCTCCTCGGGTTGTGGGCGCTCTGGTACGGCCTTGGCAAGCCGGTGCACCTGCCCGATGCGGCGAGCCCGACGCACAAGCTGCAATGCGCGTCCTACACCCCCTTCGACAAGGACCAGTCGCCCTTCGACCAGCCGTTTCGCCTGCGCCCGGCGCGCATGGACGCCGACCTGGCATTGCTCAGCGAGCGATTCCAGTGCATCCGCACCTATTCGATGACCGGCCTCGAGGCGATCCCAGCACTGGCGCGCAAACACGGGCTGAAGGTGATGCTCGGCGCCTGGGTCAACGCCAACCCGGTGGACACCGACAAGGAAGTCGAGTTGCTGATCGCCGCGGCCAATGCCAACCCCGACGTGGTCAGCGCGGTGATCGTCGGCAACGAGGCGCTGCTGCGCAAGGAAGTCACCGGCGAGCGCCTGGCCGGGCTGATCGAAAAGGTGAAAAGCCAGGTGAAGGTGCCGGTGACCTACGCCGATGTCTGGGAGTTCTGGCTGCAACACCCGCAGATCGCACCAGCGGTGGACTTCCTCACCATCCACCTGCTGCCCTACTGGGAAGACGACCCGCACGGCATCGATGCCGCACTGGCCCATGTGGCCGAGGTGCGCCAGGTGTTCGGCAACCGCTTCGCGCCCAAGGACGTCCTGATCGGCGAGACCGGCTGGCCCAGCGAAGGACGCCAGCGCGAGACGGCGGAGCCGAGCCGGGTCAACGAGGCGCGTTTCATCCGCGGCTTCGTCGCCCTGGCCGAGGCCAACGGCTGGCGCTACAACCTGATCGAGGCGTTCGACCAGCCCTGGAAGCGTGCTAGCGAAGGCGCCGTGGGCGGCTACTGGGGGCTGTACGATGCCGACCGGCAGGACAAGGGCGTGCTCGAAGGGCCGGTGAGCAACCTGGCGCTGTGGCCGCAGTGGTTGCTGGCCTGCGTGGTCGTGATGCTGACGGTCCTGGCCCTGGCCGGGCGCCCGGTCAACCAGCGCGCCGCCCTGCTGCTGCCGTTGCTGGCGGCGTTGGGCGCCGGCTGCCTGGGGCTATGGGGTGAGCTGATGCGCACCAATGCCCGCTTTGCCGGCGAATGGCTATGGGCATATGCCTTGGCGGGCCTGAACCTGCTGGTGCTGGCCCACGGCGCGCTGGCGCTGGCCCGCCGTGACGGCTGGCGCCAGCGGCTGTTCGCCTGGCTGGAACAGCACGCCGGCACATGGCTGCTGGCGGCCGGGTTCGCCGCGGCGGTGAGCATGCTGGCGATGGTGTTCGACCCACGTTACCGCAGCTTCCCCAGCGCGGCGTTGTTGCTGCCGGCGGTGGTCTATCTGTTGCGGCCGGTACCCGCGCGAAGGGCGGAGGTGGCGTTGCTGGCCTTCATCGTGGGTGCCGGGGTGGCACCGCAGTTGTTCCGCGAAGGGCTACAGAATCCGCAGGCGTGGGGCTGGGCGGTGGTCAGCGTGTTGATGGTCGGGGCGTTGTGGCGCAGCTTGCGCAAAGCCTGAAGGCCCATCGCGGGGCAAGCCCGCTCCCACGTTGAAGCTAACGCCTTGCGCGCGCGTGGGAGCGGACTCCCACGTCGAGGCCAACGCCTTGTGTGAGCGTGGGAGCGGGCTTGCCCCGCGATAGGGCCCTGTCAGGCAACGGATGATCGCCTCACCAACCGCAACCCCGCGAGCACCACCGCGAACACCGCGATGCTGGCGGTATACAGCACCAGCGCCGGCAGCCCGAACACCAGCCCGAGCACCGCCAGCCACCAGCCAGCACGCCTGGGCACCAACTGGGCGACCAGTGCCAGGCCCAAGGCGGCCCAGGCGATCACCTGAAAATGTATCCCCAGCCCCAGCAGCGATCGCACCTGGCATTGCCAGACCTCCCCCGGCACGCTGCACAACCCGACCCACCGGGCGTCCTCCATCAACCCATAACGCACGCCATAGCTGGCCGCCAGCCACAGGCCCAGGCACGCCAGCAGTACAAGAAGAGGCCACGTACGAGACATCCGGTTCTCCAACAGCGGTAATGGAAACGCTGCATGATCCCTCAGTGGGGTGATGAAAGGCAAAATCATGGCCCTGCAGCTATGTTGCACAAGACAAACGTTGTCCGGCGCGGCAACATCTGGTGCGACGAACGACACGACGACGGGCAACTTTGTCCAACTTGCCGTGGTCCTAGCCTGCGTATTGCACGACCTTGCGTTTTCCCTGGGGGACATAAATGCTTCGATCTTTGCGCCTCGCCGCCTTGCTCGGCGGCCTGCTCATGGCTGCGGCCGCTTCGGCGCGGGATATCGACGCGGCGAGCTACGGCTATCCGTTGACCAACCCGTTCGAGGCGACCATCGCCACCACGCCGCCGGAACAGCGCCCGACGCTGCCCAGCGACGATGATATCGACCAGGCCGACTACAGCCTCACCCTGCGCCCGGAGCGCGAGTTCACCTTGCCCGACAACTTCTGGTCGGTGAAGAAGCTGCGCTACCGCCTGGCCAAACAGGACCACGAAGCGCCGCTGATCTTCCTGATCGCCGGCACCGGCGCGCCCTACTCCAGCAGCATCAACGAGTACCTGAAGAAGTTGTTCTACCAAGCCGGCTATCACGTGGTGCAGTTGTCCTCGCCGACCAGCTGGGACTTCATGAGCGCCGCCTCGCGCTTCGCCACCCCCGGGGTGTCGAGCGAGGACGCCAAGGACCTGTACCGGGTCATGCAGGCGGTGCGCGCCCAGCAGGCACGCCTGCCGGTCAGCGAGTATCACCTCACGGGCTACAGCCTGGGCGCGCTGGACGCGGCGTTCGTCAGCAAACTCGACGAAACCCGCCAGAGCTTCAAGTTCAAGCGTGTGCTGCTGCTCAACCCGCCGGTCAACCTGTACACCTCGATCACCAACCTGGACAAACTGGTGCAAACCCGGGTCAAGGGCATCGACCGCAGCACCACGTTCTATGAGTTGATGCTGGAGAAGCTCACCCGCTACTTCCAGGACAAGGGCTACATCGACCTCAACGATGCGTTGCTCTACGACTTCCAGAAGTCGCGGGAGCACCTGTCCAACGAGCAGATGGCCATGCTCATCGGCACCTCGTTCCGCTTCTCGGCCGCCGACATCGCCTTTACCTCCGACCTGATCAACCGTCGCGGGCTGATCATCCCGCCGAAGTTCCCGATCACCGAGGGCAGCAGCCTGGAGCCCTTCTTCAAACGGGCCCTGCAGTGCGACTTCGACTGCTACCTGACCGAGCAGGTGATCCCCATGTGGCGCGCGCGCACCGACGGCAACAGCCTGCTGCAACTGGTCGACCAGGTGAGCCTGTACGCGCTGGAGGACTATCTGCGCGACAACCCGAAGATCGCCGTGATGCATAACGCCGACGATGTGATCCTCGGCCCCGGCGACATCGGCTTCCTGCGCCGGGTATTCGGCGAACGCCTGACGCTCTACCCCCATGGCGGCCATTGCGGCAACCTCAACTACCGCGTCAACAGCGACGCCATGCTGGAGTTCTTCCGTGGTTAACAGACTGCTGCTCGTCACCGCCCTGCTCGCCAGCGGCTACGCCCTGGCCGAGGAAGTCGCGCCGCGTGCCAGCGTGGTCGAGGCCGACAAGACCGAAACCCTCACGGTGGAAGCCGACGGCTTCGTCGATCCGCTGCGCGAGCTCAAGTTCAACCCCGGCCTGGACCAGCGCGAGTTCGAACGCTCGACCCTGGCCGCGCTGAACATCTACGACCCGCTGGAGTCACTGAACCGGCGCATCTACCACTTCAACTACCGCTTCGACCAGTGGGTGTTCCTGCCGGTGGTCGACGGCTACCGCTACGTCACCCCCGGTTTCGTGCGTACCGGGGTGAGCAATTTCTTCAACAACCTCGGCGATGTACCCAACCTGTTCAACAGCGTGCTGCAGCTCAAGCCCCAGCGTTCGGCGCAGATCACCGCCCGATTGATGTTCAACACCATCATCGGGGTCGGCGGCTTGTGGGACCCGGCGACCAAGATGGGCCTGCCTCGGCAGAGCGAGGACTTCGGCCAGACCCTGGGCTTCTACGGGGTGCCGGACGGACCGTACCTGATGCTGCCGATCCTCGGGCCGTCGAACCTGCGCGACACCACCGGGCTGGTGGTGGATTACGTGGGGGAGAAGGAAATCAACTACCTGAACGTGCCCGACACCGCCAGCGACCACCCGGAGCTGACCGTGCTGCGGGCAGTGGACAAGCGCTACACCACCAACTTCCGCTACGGGCAGACCAACTCGCCGTTCGAATACGAGAAACTGCGGTACGTGTACACCCAGTCGCGCAAGTTGCAGATCGCCGAGTGAGCAGGGGCCGCTGCCAGTACAGGAAACCTCAAATCCCCAGGAACTGGCACAGCTCCCGCTTCTTGGCCAAGGCATCCTTGCGCCCCAACTCGATCAGTTCGCTGCAATAGCTCGCCTCGAACAGCAGGTAGCTCAGCACCCCTGCCCCGCTGGTCTTGGTCGCCCCCGGCCCGCGCAGGAACAGCCTCAGCGCCGCCGGCAGCTCGCGGCGATGACGGGCGGCGATCTCGTCCAGCGGCTGGCTGGGCGCCACCACCAGCACCTCGATCGGCGCCAGCCCCAGGCGCCGGGCGTCGAGGTGCGCCGGCATCAGGTGGCTGAGATGGTTGAGCCGCTGCAGCAGCTCGATATCGTCCTCGAGGCTGTCGATGAAGGTGCTGTTGAGCATATGCCCGCCGATCTGCGCCAGGCTCGGTTGCTGGCCGCTGAACACGCGCTGGGTCGGCAACGGCGGCGAGGGTCGCTGGGGGTTGCCGCTGACGCCCACCACCAGTACGCGACTGGCACCCAGGTGCAGCGCCGGGCTGATCGGCGCCGACTGGCGCACCGCGCCGTCACCGAAGTACTCCTCGCCCAGGCGTACCGGGGCGAACAGCAACGGGATCGCCGAACTGGCCAGCAGGTGGTCGATGGTCAGCGGCGTGGGCATGCCGATGCGCCGGTGGCGTAGCCAAGGTTCGATGGTGTCGCGGCCCTGGTAGAAGGTCACCGCCTGGCCGGATTCGTAGCCGAAGGCGGTCACGGCGATGGCGCGCAGCTGATTTGCCGCCAGGGAGTGGGCGATGCCATCCAGGTCCAGATGCTCGTGCAGCAGGCCGCGCAATGGGCGGCTGTCGAGCAATGCCACCGGCACCTGGCCGCCGAGACCCAGCAGGCTATGGCCGACGAAGCGGCTGGCCTGGCGGATCACCCCAGGCCAGTCGCTGCGCAGCACCAGGTGGCTGCGAAAGTTCTGCCAGAAGGCGGTGAGGTGCTGCACCGATTCGGCGAAGCGGGTAGCGCCGCTGGCCAGCTTGACGGCATTGATGGCGCCGGCAGAGGTGCCAACGATCACCGGGAACGGATTGGCGGCGCCAGGGGGCAGCAGCTCGGCGATGCCGGCCAGCACGCCGACCTGGTAGGCGGCGCGGGCGCCGCCGCCGGAGAGGATCAGGCCGGTGGTTGAGGTCATGCATCCTTCCTGGAGTCAGTGATTGCCAGTACCGGCCCTATCGCGGGGCAAGCCCGCTCCCACGCAGCATAGGCAAGGAACCTGCGCTAGCGCGTTTTCTTGTCATACAGCCGCGGTTCACCCTCGGGCCGCGACTTGAAGCGCCGGTGCGCCCACAGATACTGCTCCGGGCACTCGCGCAGCACACCCTCGACCCACTGGTTGATGCGCAGGCAGTCAGCCTCCTCGGTTTCGCCGGGGAAGTCTTCGAGCGGCGGGTGCACCACCAGGCGATAGCCGCTGCCATCCTCCAGGCGCTTCTGGGTGAACGGAATCACCCGCGCCTTGCCCAGCCGGGCGAACTTGGTGGTGGCGGTGACGGTGGCCGCGGGGATACCGAACAGCGGCACGAAGATGCTCTGCTTGATGCCGTAGTCCTGGTCCGGCGCGTACCAGATCGCCCGGCCCTTGCGCAGCAGCTTGAGCATGCCGCGCACGTCGTCGCGCTCCACCGCCAGCGAGTCGGCGTTGTGACGCTCGCGGCCGCGGCGCTGGATGTAATCGAACACCGGGTTGCCATGTTCGCGGTACATGCCGTCGATGGTGTGCACCTGGCCCAGCAAGGCGGCGCCGATCTCCAGGGTGGTGAAGTGCACGGCCATGAGGATCGCGCCCTCTCCTTCACGCTGGGCGGCCTGCAGGTGCTCGATGCCCTCGATATGGGCCAGGCGCGCCAGCCGGGCTTTTGGCCACCACCAGCTCATGGCCATCTCGAAGAAGGCGATGCCGGTAGAGGCGAAGTTTTCCTTGAGCAAGCGCTGCCGTTCGTCGCCGGACAGCGCCGGGAAGCACAGCTCCAGGTTGCGCGCGGCGATGCGCCGGCGTTCACCCGCCAGGCGGTACATCACCGCGCCCAGGGCGCGCCCCAGCCCCAGCAAGGCCCGGTACGGCAGCTGGGCAACCAGCCACAGCAGGCCCAGGCCCAACCACAGGCCCCAGAATCGCGGGTGAAGGAAAGAGGATCGAAAACGCGGGCGTTCCATTGAAGCTTCCGGCAAGACATGAGCCCGGCATTCTACATCGGTTGCGGGCAAACGGTCTTATCGCTATAAGTCAGGGCACTTTTTTCGCAACAAGCCGTCTATGCAGACCATGAGCCCCAACCAGACACCCGACAACGCCCCCGTGTTCCAGCTCAAGGGCAGCATGCTTGCCATCACCGTGCTGGAACTGGCGCGCAACGACCTCGAGTCCCTCGACCGCCAGCTGGCGGCGAAGGTCGTGCAGGCGCCGAATTTCTTCAGCAACACGCCGCTGGTGCTCGCCCTGGACAAGCTGCCCCATGACTCAGGCGCCATCGACCTGCCCGGGCTGATGCGCATCTGTCGGCACCATGGCCTGCGCACCCTGGCGATCCGTGCCAGCCGCATCGAGGACATCGCCGCGGCGATCGCCATCGACCTGCCAGTGCTGCCGCCGTCCGGCGCCCGCGAACGGCCGCTCGAGCCGGAGCCCGAGGTGAAGCCCCCCGAGCCCGCGCCTGCGCCGCCAACTGCGCCGGCCGAACCCGAAGTTCGCCCGACGCGGATCATCACCTCGACGGTGCGCGGCGGCCAGCAGATCTACGCCCAGGGTGGCGACCTGGTGGTGACCGGTTCGGTCAGCCCCGGCGCGGAACTTCTTGCCGATGGCAACATCCATGTGTACGGCGCCATGCGTGGCCGTGCCCTGGCCGGCATCAAGGGCAATACCAAGGCGCGTATCTTCTGCCTGCAGATGACTGCGGAAATGGTCTCCATCGCCGGCCAGTACAAAGTCTGCGAAGACCTGCGCCGCGACCCGCTGTGGGGCTCGGGCGTACAGGTCAGCCTGTCCGGTGACGTGTTGAACATCACCCGTCTTTAACGGATACTTGCCGGCATTTTTAGCGCAACTTTTTTCCCGTTGCCGTTTTTTGTATTTGCAGGGACGTCTGTCCCGAATTATTTAGGGGTGAAACACCTTGGCCAAGATTCTCGTGGTTACTTCCGGCAAGGGGGGTGTGGGCAAGACCACCACCAGCGCCGCCATCGGTACCGGCCTCGCACTGCGCGGGCACAAGACAGTCATCGTCGACTTCGACGTCGGCCTGCGTAACCTCGACCTGATCATGGGCTGCGAACGCCGCGTGGTGTACGACTTCGTCAACGTGGTCAACGGCGAAGCCAACCTGCAGCAGGCCCTGATCAAGGACAAGCGCCTGGAAAACCTGTTCGTGCTGGCCGCCAGCCAGACCCGCGACAAGGACGCGCTGACCAAGGAAGGCGTCGAAAAGGTACTGATGGAGCTCAAGGAGCAGTTCGAGTTCGTCGTCTGCGACTCGCCGGCCGGTATCGAGAAAGGTGCGCACCTGGCGATGTACTTCGCCGACGAAGCCATCGTCGTGACCAACCCGGAAGTCTCGTCGGTACGTGACTCCGACCGCATGATCGGCCTGCTGTCGAGCAAGTCGCGCCGTGCCGAACAGGGCGAAGACCCGATCAAGGAACACCTGCTGATCACCCGCTACCACCCCGAGCGCGTCGAAAAGGGTGAAATGCTTGGCGTCGAGGACGTCAAGGAAATCCTCTCGGTCGAACTGCTGGGTGTGATTCCCGAATCGCAAGCCGTGCTCAAGGCCTCCAACCAGGGCATCCCGGTCATCCTCGATGACCAGAGCGATGCCGGTCAGGCCTACAGCGACACCGTCGACCGCCTGCTGGGCAAGCCCAAGCCACTGCGGTTCATCGAAGTGCCGAAGCAAGGATTCTTCGCGCGCCTGTTTGGAGGCAAATAAACCATGAACCTTTTTGACTTCTTTCGTGGCAGACAGAAACAGAGCAGCGCGTCGGTAGCGAAAGAGCGTCTACAGATCATCGTGGCGCACGAGCGTGGCCAGCGCAGCACCCCGGACTACCTGCCTGCCTTGCAGAAAGAGCTGGTCGAGGTGATCCGCAAGTACGTCAACATCGGCAACGACGACGTACAGATCGAACTGGAAAACCAGGGCAGCTGCTCGATTCTGGAGCTGAACATCACCCTGCCTGATCGCTGATCGCGCAGCTGGGTGCAATCATTGGGGCTGCTTTGCAGCCCATCGCCGGCAAGCCGGCTCCCACAGATAACGCGAGACCCTGTGGGAGCCGGCTTGCCGGCGATGGGCCGCAAGGCGGCCCCAGTGCTTTCCGCCATTTCACCGAGACCTAGCAATGCCGCTGTCGAACATCCAGATCCTTCACGAAGACGCCGCCATCCTGGTGATCAACAAACCGACCCTGCTGTTGTCGGTGCCGGGCCGCGCCGAGGACAACAAGGACTGCCTGATCACCCGCCTGCAGGAAAACGGCTACCCCGATGCGCTGATCGTCCATCGCCTGGACTGGGAAACCTCGGGCATCATCCTGCTGGCCCGCGACGCCGACAGCCACCGCGAGCTGTCGCGCCAGTTCCACGACCGCGAGACGGAAAAGGCCTATACCGCGCTGTGCTGGGGCCAGCCGGCGCTCGACAGCGGCAGCATCGACCTGCCCCTGCGTTACGACCCACCGACCAAGCCGCGCCACGTGGTCGACCATGAGCAAGGCAAGCATGCCCTGACCTTCTGGCGCATCGTCGAGCGCTGCGGCGATCACTGCCGGGTCGAACTGACGCCGATCACCGGGCGCTCGCACCAGTTGCGCGTGCACATGCTGTCGATCGGCCACCCGCTGCTCGGCGACCGGCTGTACGCCAACCCCGAGGCGCTGGCGGCCCATGAGCGGCTGTGCCTGCATGCCTCGATGCTGAGCTTCACCCACCCGGTGTCTGGCGAACGCCTGAAATTCGAGTGCCAGGCGCCGTTCTAAGGCCCTGGCCAATCGCGGGGCGCGGCCACGCCTCGCGATGGCTCGACACAAATTTTCGAGCATTTACGCTAAACTCGCGCCACTGCTGTCTGGAGTGACTTATGCGCGATGCCCTGAACGCCGGCCTGATCGAATTTCTCAAGGCCTCCCCGACGCCCTTCCACGCCACCGCCAGCCTCGCGCAGCGCCTCGAAGCTGCCGGCTACCAGCGCCTGGACGAGCGCGACAGCTGGGCCACCGTGCCTGGCGGTCGCTACTACGTGACCCGCAACGATTCCTCGATCATCGCCATCAAGCTCGGCAAGCTCTCACCGCTGCTGGGTGGCATCCGCATGGTCGGCGCCCACACCGACAGCCCATGCCTGCGGGTCAAGCCGCAGCCCGAACTGCAGCGCCAGGGCTTCCTGCAACTGGGCGTCGAAGTCTATGGCGGCGCCCTGCTCGCCCCTTGGTTCGACCGCGACCTGTCGCTGGCCGGCCGGGTCACCTTCCGCCGTGACGGCAAGGTCGAGAGCCAGCTGATCGATTTCAAGCTGCCGATCGCGGTGATCCCCAATCTGGCGATCCACCTCAACCGCACCGCCAACGAAGGCTGGCAGATCAACCCGCAGACCGAACTGCCACCGATCCTGGCGCAGGTCGCCGGCGACGAGCGCATCGACTTCCGCGCCCTGCTCACCGAGCAGCTGGCCCGCGAGCACGACCTCAACGCCGACGTGGTGCTGGATTACGAGCTGAGCTTCTACGACACCCAGGACGCCGCGCTGATCGGCCTGAACGGCGACTTCATCGCCGCCGCCCGCCTGGACAACCTGCTGTCGTGCTACGCCGGCCTGCAGGCGCTGCTGAACGCCGAAGGCGACGAGACCTGCGTACTGGTGTGCAACGACCACGAGGAAGTCGGCTCCTGCTCGGCCTGCGGCGCCGACGGCCCGATGCTCGAACAGACCCTGCAACGCCTGCTGCCGGACAACGACGAGTACGTGCGCACCCTCCAGCGCTCGCTGATGGTCTCGGCCGACAACGCCCACGGCGTGCACCCCAACTACGCCGACAAGCACGACGGCAACCATGGCCCCAAGCTCAACGCGGGCCCGGTGATCAAGGTCAACAACAACCAGCGCTACGCCACCAACAGCGAAACCGCCGGTTTCTTCCGCCACCTGTGCATGGCCGAGGAAGTCCCGGTGCAGAGCTTCGTGGTGCGCAGCGACATGGGCTGCGGCTCGACCATCGGCCCGATCACCGCCAGCCACCTGGGCGTGCGCACGGTGGATATCGGCCTGCCGACCTTCGCCATGCATTCGATCCGCGAGCTGTGCGGCAGCCATGACCTGGCCCACCTGGTGAAGGTGCTCGGCGCCTTCTACCGCAGCCGCGAACTGCCCTGACGGCCAAGCCGCTCCCACGCGGACCTGTGGGAGCGGCGCTGCGCCGATGCGACTTGGGTCAGCGCCTGTCCCCAGTCAATCCGCCTCGCTTGCAAAGCGCTATGCTTGATACATGGCCCCCAAAACAGAAGGATGCTGTCCATGTCATCGCCGTTCCTGTCCCTGTTCGTGCCGGTGTTCCTGTTCCTGATGCTGCTGACCATCGGGTTCAGCCTGCGCGAGCGCAATGTCGGCGTGCTGATGATGTGGATCGGCACCCTCGGCATTTTCGGCCTCACCTGCTGGAAGATCCTCGAGAAACTGCCGTCGTAAACCTCTACACTCGGGCAAACGTTTGACCTGAGGTAGATTTCCCGGTGCCAGCCCTCCTGCGTTGCATCACGCTGCTGTTCCTGTTGTTCGTCGCGCCGGTGCACGCCGCCGGCCTGCCCGGCCTGCTCGGCTCCAGCACGCCCGCCCAGCCCGAGGCCAGCGAGCCCTTGGGCAAGTCCCTGGACGAGGTGATCAAGAACCTGGAAAACGACCAGCAACGCGCCAAGCTGCTGGCCGACCTGAAAAAGCTGCGCGACGCCACCAAGCAATCGCAACCCACCGTCGAACAGGGCGTACTCGGCCTGATTGGCGGTGCCCTGCATGACTTCGAGAAACAGTTCAGCGGCGATGCCAGCCCGTTCAACCGCTGGTCGCAGGAGATCGACCAGGCCCAGGGCGAGCTGGCCGCGCTGGTGGTGCCGGTGCATCAATGGCCGGCGATCCTGTTCGGCTTCGCCGGGGTCATCCTGGTCTGGGGCCTGCTGGCCTATGCCTTCAACTGGATCGGCCATCGTGTGCGCCTGCGTTTCGGCCTGACCGAAGACCTGCCGCAGCACCCGCGGACCTGGGACCTGGTGCGCTTTGCCCTGCGCAAGCTGGGGCCCTGGCTAGTGGCGCTGGTGTTCACCGTGTACCTGAGCTTCGCCCTGCCCTCCTCGCTGGGCAAGTCGATGGCCATGGTGCTGGCCTACGCGCTGGTGGTCGGCACGCTGTTCTCGGCGATCTGCGTGATCGCCTTCTCGCTGCTCGACGGCCCGCATCGCCACCGCGCCCTGCATATCCTCCGGCACCAGGCGTTCCGCCCGCTGTGGCTGATCGGCAGCTTCGCCGCGTTCGGCGAGGCGATGAGCGACCCACGCCTGACCACCGCGCTGGGCAGCCACCTGGCCCACGCCCTGGCCACCCTGGCCAATGTGATCGCCGCGCTGTGCACCGGGCTGTTCATCCTGCGCTTCCGCCGCCCGATCGCCCACCTGATCCGCAACCAGCCCCTGTCCCGGCGCCTGACCCGGCGTACCCTGAGCGACACCATCGAACTGCTCGGCAGCTTCTGGTACATCCCGGCGCTGATCCTGGTGGCGATCTCGCTGTTCGCCACCTTCGTCTCCGCCGGCGACACCAGTACCGCCCTGCGCCAGTCGCTGATGTGCACCGTGCTGGTGGTGGTGTGCATGGTCCTCAATGGCCTGGTCCGCCGCCACGCTGCCAAGCCCAGGCGCGCCAACAAGCGCCAGGCGGTCTACACCGAACGCCTGCGCAACTTCGGCTATGTCCTGGTGCACCTGTTCATCTGGCTGCTGTTCATCGAACTAGGCCTGCGCGTCTGGGGCCACTCGATGATCAGCTTCGCCGAGGGTGACGGCCATGAAGTCAGCCTGCGCCTGCTGGGCCTGGCCGGCACGCTGATCGTCGCCTGGCTGGTGTGGATCCTGGCCGACACCGCCGTGCACCATGCCCTTGTGCATTCGCGGCGCGGGCTGGCCAACGCCCGCGCGCAGACCATGATGCCGCTGATCCGCAACGTGATGTTCGTGGTGATCGTCATCATCGCGGTGATCGTCGCCCTGGCCAACATGGGCATGAACGTCACCCCGCTGCTGGCCGGTGCCGGTGTCATCGGCCTGGCCATCGGTTTCGGCGCCCAGTCGCTGGTGGCCGACCTGATCACCGGCCTGTTCATCATCATCGAGGACTCGCTGGCCATCGACGACTACGTGGATGTCGGCGGCCACCTGGGCACGGTGGAGGGCCTGACCATCCGCACCGTGCGCCTGCGCGATATCGACGGCATCGTGCACACCATCCCGTTCAGCGAGATCAAGAGCATCAAGAACTACTCGCGCGAGTTCGGCTACGCGATCTTCCGCGTGGCCATCCCGCACAGCATGAACATCGACCAGGCCATCACCCTGATTCGCGAGGTCGGGCAGAAACTGCGCAACGACCCGCTGATGCGCCGCAATATCTGGTCGCCGCTGGAGTTGCAGGGGGTGGAGAGTTTCGAGTCGGGCTCGGCCATCCTGCGGGCGCGGTTCAAGACCGCGCCGATCAAGCAGTGGGAGGTGTCGCGGGCATTCAACCTGGCGTTGAAGCGCCAGCTCGATGAAGCGGGGTTGGATCTGGCGACGCCACGGCTGTCGGTGCAGGTGGTGACGGCTGGTGGCGGGGCAACGGCTGAGAGCACCGTTACCAGCTAGATCGCATCGCGGGGCAAGCCCGCTCCCACGACGCCATGCCTACCATTGCGTGGGAGCGGCGATGCGGCGACCCGACTTGCCCCGCGATGTTCACCCTAACCGGCCTCGGCGCGAATGCGGATCGCATCGTGCCGCCAGTATTCCAGGTCGCAGTCGATCAGATGCCCATGCTGGTCGCTGTTGACCCGGGTGATATGCAGCCCGGGGCTGCCAGCCGACACCTTCAAGGCAGCCGCCGCCTCGACCGGCAACGCCGTCGGCAGGATCTCGAAGCATACCTGCCCATAGTGAATGGCGTATTCCCGCGCATAGATCTCGGTCAGTGACTGGGCCAGGTCCAGTTCGAGGATGCCGGGGAAATAGCGCGGGTTGAGATAGTGCTCGGCATACAGCACCGCCCGCCCGTCGATACGCCGCAACCGGCAGATCCGCACCACACTGGACAGCGCGGGCAGTCGCAGGCGCGCGCAGATCGCCGCCGAAGCCGGCTGCAGCCGTGCCGACAGCAGCTGCGTACGCGGCTCGCGCCCTTGGTCGCGCACCATCGCATGGAAGTGGCTGCGCTCGATCAGGTCATACGTCAACCGCTCGGGCGCGACGAACCAGCCGCGCCGCTCTTCGCGGTAGATCAGGCCCATGGCCTCGAGCTGCACCAGGGCCTCGCGCAACGTAATACGCGTGGTGTCGAACACTTCGCTGAGCTTGCGCTCGGCCGGCAGCTTGCCGCCGGGCGCCAGCAGGCCGTGTTCGATCTGCTCCTGCAGCGCATGGCAGATGGCTGTTACCGCGCGCGGTGGCGTCGCTTGCATCAAAGGTTACCTATCTGGACTAGTCCAGCCCCGAAACAGGGCAGTTGGAGCGTAGTGCAAGCCTAGGCACGGCTGATGAACATCCTGTGACACAGGCGCCGCAGGGCACTTGCCAGATCCACGCCAGCCCACGCGAATCAAGGCTTTCGATCTGGTCTACGCTGTAGTTCCAGGGCCTTGGGCCTGCCACCCGCCCCCGCCCCTTACATCAAACTGTCACGCAACAGGCCTACCTTGGCGCAAGGTTTGCTGACCTAGACCAAGGGGTCGCAAGCACCGCTTCCGTTCATAACAACGAATGCAAGGCACCCACCAAAGGAGCTTCGGATGAAAAAGTTGTTCATGGCGTCACTGCTCGGTTCGGCCATCGCTTTTTGCACCTCGGCCATGGCCCAGGACCTCAAGGCCCTTGAAGACGCCGCCCGCAAGGAAGGCACGGTCAACAGCGTGGGCATGCCCGATGCCTGGGCCAACTGGAAAGGCACCTGGGAGGACCTGGCGAAAAAATACGGCCTCAAGCACAGCGACACCGACATGAGTTCGGCCCAGGAAGTCGCCAAGTTCGACGCCGAGAAGGACAATGCCAGCGCCGATATCGGCGACGTCGGCGCCGCCTTCGGCCCGATCGCGGTCGCCAAGGGTGTGACCCAGCCCTACAAGCCAAGCACCTGGGACCAGGTCCCGGCGTGGGCCAAGGACCAGGACGGCCACTGGGCGCTGGCCTACACCGGCACCATCGCCTTCATCATCAACAAGGACCTGGTCAAGGAAGGCGAACGCCCGAGCACCTGGCATGACCTGGAGAAGGGCAAGTACAAGGTCGCCATCGGTGACGTCGGCACCGCCGCCCAGGCCGCCAACGGCGTGCTCGCCGCAGCCATCGCCTACAAGGGTGACGAGAGCAATATCGAGCCGGGCCTGCAGCTGTTTACCAAGCTGGCCCAGCAGAAGCGTCTGTCGCTGGCCAACCCGACCATCCAGACCCTCGAGAAAGGCGAGGTGGAAGTGGGCGTGGTGTGGGACTTCAACGGCCTGAGCTACCGTGACCAGATCGACCCGAAGCGCTTTGAAGTGCTGATCCCGTCGGATGGCTCGGTCACCTCCGGCTACACCACCATCATCAATAAGTACGCCAAGCACCCGAACGCCGCCAAGCTGGCCCGCGAGTACATCTTCAGCGATGCCGGGCAGACCAACCTGGCCATCGGCCACGCCCGGCCGATCCGCGCCGAGCACCTGAAGCTGCCTGCGGATGTGCAGGCCAAGCTGCTGCCCAACGAGCAGTACAAGCCGGCCCAACCGATCAAGAACGCCGAAGCCTGGGAAGCGACCTCCAAGGCCCTGCCGCAGAAGTGGCAGGAGCAAGTGATCATCGAGATGGAATAAGCGCCATCATCCTCGTGGGAGCGGGCTTGCCCCGATTGCAATCGCGGGGCAAGCCCGCTCCCACGAAGCCTCGTTCCCTGGAGCCAACATGCAACACAACGTCATCCTGGTCCTGCTCGACGGCCTCAACCACCAGGTCGCGCACCATGCCATGGGCCACCTGCACGCTTACGTCGAGGCCGACCGCGCCGCACTGTATCGGGTGGAATGTGAGCTGCCATCGCTGTCGCGACCACTGTACGAATGCATCCTCACCGGTGTGCCGCCGATCGACAGCGGCATCGTGCACAACAACATCAACCGCCTGTCCAACCAGCGCAGCGTGTTCCACTACGCCCGCGAGGCCGGCCTGGGCACGGCCGCCGCGGCCTATCACTGGATGAGCGAACTGTACAACCGCTCGCCGTTCGACCCACTGCGTGACCGCCACACCCATGCACCGAAGCTGCCGATCCAGCACGGCCTGTTCTACTACGCCGACCACTACCCCGATTCGCACCTGCTGGCCGACGCCGAATACCTGCGCCGCCGCCATGCGCCGAACTTCCTCCTGGTGCACCCGATGAACATCGACGATGCCGGCCACCGCCATGGCCTGGACAGCAGCCAGTACCGCAACGCCGCGCGCAGCGCCGATATCCTGCTGGCCGACTACCTGCCGCGCTGGCTCGAGGAGGGCTACCAGGTGCTGGTCACCGCCGACCACGGCATGAACAACGACCGCTCGCACAACGGCCTGCTCGCCGAGGAACGTGAAGTGCCGCTGTTCGTGTTCGGTGAAGCCTTCAGCCTCGACCCCGCGGCCAAGCCGCTGCAGACCGAGCTGTGCGGCACGATCTGCGAACTGCTCGGCGCCGCCCACGACAAACCGGTCTGCCGGGAGCTGCTCAAGTGAATGCAAGCCATCGCGGCCGCTACCTGGCCCTGCTCTGCCTGCTGCCGTTCGCCGTGTTCTTCATCATTTTCCAGATCGCGCCGCTGGCCTGGGTGGCTATCAACAGCCTGCAAAGCGAAAGTGGCTGGGGCCTGGCCAACTTCAGCAAGATCTTCGCCTCGAAGTTCTACCTGCAGGCGTTGCAACGCAGCCTGGAGATCAGCTTCTGGTCGAGCCTGTTCGGCATCGTCATCGCCACGTTGGGCGCCTATTCGCTGCGCCAGGTCGACTCGAAACTGCGCGACTTCGTCAGCGCCTTCGCCAACATGACCAGCAACTTCGCCGGCGTGCCCCTGGCGTTCGCCTTCATCATCCTGCTCGGTTTCAATGGCGCGCTCACCTTGCTGCTCAAGCAGATGGGCCTGCTCGGCGACTTCAGCATCTACTCCAAGACCGGGCTGATCCTGGTCTACACCTACTTCCAGATCCCCCTTGGCGTGTTGCTGCTCTACCCCGCCTTCGACGCCCTGCGCGAAGACTGGCGTGAGTCCGCCGCGCTGCTGGGCGCCAGCCACTGGCAGTTCTGGCGGCACATCGGTTTGCCCGTGCTTACCCCTGCCCTGCTCGGCACCTTCGTCATCCTGCTGGCCAACGCCCTGGGCGCCTATGCCACCGTCTACGCCCTGACTACCGGCAACTTCAACGTGCTGCCGATTCGCATCGCGGGCCTGGTGGCCGGCGACATCAGCCTCGACCCGAACCTGGCCAGCGCCCTGGCGATGGTGCTGGTGGGCCTGATGACCGTGGTCACGGTGGCCCATCAATGGCTGCTCAAGAGGAGCTACCATGCGCGCTGAAAACAAAGCCGGCGGGCTCTACCACCGCGCGGTGGTCTACCTGCTGTTCCTCATCCTGCTGCTGCCGCTGGCCGGCACCCTGCTCTATTCGCTGGCCACCAGCTGGTCGGCGACCCTGCTGCCCAGCGGGCTGACCTTCAAGTGGTATGTGGCGCTGTGGAGCGAACCGCGCTTTCTCGCCGCCTTCGGCCAGTCGCTGCTGGTGTGCGTCGGCGCGCTGGTGCTGTCGGTGGTGCTGATCCTGCCGCTGTTGTTCGTGGTGCACTACCACTTCCCCAAGCTCGACGCCTTGATGAACGTGCTGATCCTGCTGCCGTTCGCGGTGCCGCCGGTGGTGTCCGCGGTGGGCTTGCTGCAACTCTATGGCAGCGGGCCGATGGCCATGGTCGGCACGCCGTGGATCCTGATCGGCTGCTACTTCACCATCGCCCTGCCGTTCATGTACCGGGCGATTACCAACAACCTGCAGGCGATCAACCTGCGCGACCTGATGGACGCCGCCCAACTGCTCGGCGCCAGCACCTGGCAGGCGGCGTTCCTGGTGGTGCTGCCGAACCTGCGCAAGGGCCTGATGGTGGCGCTGCTGCTGTCGTTCTCGTTCCTGTTCGGCGAGTTCGTGTTCGCCAACCTGCTGGTGGGCACCCGCTACGAGACCCTGCAGGTGTACCTGAACAACATGCGCAACAGCAGCGGCCACTTCAACAGCGCGCTGGTGATCTCCTACTTCGCCTTCGTACTGGTGCTGACCTGGGTCGCCAACCGCCTGAACAAGGACAAGACCTGACATGAGCTTCGTCAGCGTACACAAACTGCAAAAGAGCTACGCCGGCAGCCCGGTGTTCGAAAACATCGACTGCCAGATCGAACGCGGCGAGTTCGTCACCCTGCTCGGCCCCTCCGGCTGCGGCAAGTCCACGCTGCTGCGCTGCATCGCCGGGCTGACCCCGGTGGACAGCGGGCGGATCCTGCTCGACGGGCAAGACATCGTGCCGTTGAGCCCGCAGAAGCGCGGCATAGGCATGGTGTTCCAGAGCTACGCGCTGTTCCCCAACATGACCGTGGAACAGAACGTCGCCTTTGGCCTGCGCATGCAGAAGGTCAAGGCCGACGAAAGCCAGGCACGGGTGCGCGAGGTACTCGACCTGGTCGAGCTGGGCAGCTTCGCCGGGCGCTACCCGCACCAACTGTCCGGCGGCCAGTGCCAGCGCGTGGCCCTGGCCCGCTCGCTGGTCACCCGCCCGCGCCTGCTGTTGCTCGACGAGCCGCTATCGGCGCTGGATGCACGTATCCGCAAACACCTGCGCGAACAGATCCGCGCCATCCAGCGCGAGCTGGGGCTGACCACCATCTTCGTCACCCATGACCAGGAAGAAGCGCTGACCATGTCGGACCGCATCGTCCTGATGAACCAAGGACGCATCGTCCAGAGCGGCGATGCCGAAACCCTCTACACCGCGCCCGTGGACCTGTTCGCTGCGGGCTTCATCGGTAACTACAACCTGCTCGACGCCGACAGCGCCAGCCGCCTGCTGCAACGTCCGGTGGCCGCGCGCCTGGCGATCCGGCCAGAGTCGATCACCCTGAGCCTGAACGGCGAGCTGGATGGCGAGATCCGCAGCCACAGCCTGCTGGGCAACGTAATCCGCTACCGCGTCCAAGTACGCGGCGTGGAACTGGTGGTGGACGTGCTCAACCGTTGCGCCAGCGATCTGCACACGGACGGACAACGGGTATCCTTGTCGATCGACCCCACGGCGCTACGGGAAGTGGCCTAAGGAGATTCAACGCATGGCACTGGCAATTTTCGATCTGGACGAAACCCTCATCCACGGCGACTGCGCGTCGTTGTGGAGCGAGCAGATGGCCCGGCTGGGCTGGGTCGATGGCAAGAGTTTCCTCAAGCGCGACCATGAACTGATGGAAGCCTACGGCAAAGGCCACCTGCAGATGGAGGACTACATGGCCTTCAGCCTGGAGCCGATCGCCGGGCGCACACTGGAAGAGGTGGAGCACCTGGTCGAGCCCTGGGTGGAGGACGTGATCGAGCCGATCATCTACAGTGATGCCTGCCGCTGCATCGCCGAGCACCGCAAGGCCGGTGACCGGATCCTGATCATCTCGGCCAGCGGTGCTCACCTGGTCGGGCCAATCGCGGCGCGCCTGGGCGTGGACGAATACCTCGCCATCGAACTGGAGGCGGTCAACGGCGTGTTCACCGGCAAGACCCACGGCGTGCTTACCTACCGCGAGGGCAAGATCACCCGCCTGCTGGAGTGGCTCGACCAGGAACAGGAAAATCTCGAAGGCGCGAGTTTCTACTCCGACTCGCGCAACGACCTGCCGCTGCTGCTGAAGGTGGATCACCCGCACGTAGTGAACCCGGACCCGGTGCTGCGCGAGCATGCGCAAACCAATGGCTGGCCCATTCTGAGCTGGTCTTGAGTATGATCGGCGGCACCTGAACAGAACAACAAGGATTGCCCCATGCGTGCCCTCGCCGCCCTCAGCCGCTTCGTCGGCAACACCTTCGCCCTGTGGGTGCTGGTGTTCGCCTGCCTGGCCTTCCTTCAGCCGCAGTGGTTCATCGCTCTCAAGGTCGCCATCGTGCCGCTGCTGGGCTTGGTGATGTTCGGCATGGGCCTGACCCTCAAGCTCGACGACTTCACCGCCGTCGCCCGCCAGCCATGGCGGGTGGCGCTTGGGGTCGTGGCGCATTTCGTGATCATGCCCGGGGTGGCCTGGCTGCTGTGCCAGCTGTTCCAGCTGCCGCCGGAAATCGCCGTGGGCGTGATCCTGGTCGGCTGCTGCCCGAGCGGCACGGCGTCGAACGTCATGGTGTGGCTGTCCAGGGGCGATCTGGCACTGGCAGTGGCGATCGCCGCGGTGACCACCCTGCTCGCCCCGCTGCTCACTCCGGCGCTGATCTGGTTCCTCGCCTCGGCGTGGCTGCCGGTCTCGTTCATGGACATGTTCTGGTCGATCCTGCAGTTGGTGATGCTGCCGATCGTGCTCGGCGTGCTCGCGCAGCGCATGCTCGGTGCCCGGGTGCAGCTGGCGGTGCAGGTGCTGCCGCTGGTATCGGTGGTAAGCATCGTGATGATCGTCTGCGCGGTGGTGGCGGTCAGCCAGGCGAAGATCGCCGAATCGGGGCTGCTGATCATGGCGGTAGTGGTGCTGCACAACAGCTTCGGCTTCCTGCTGGGCTACCTGACCGGCAAGCTGTGCAAGCTGCCGCTGGCCCAGCGCAAGGCGCTGGCGCTGGAGGTGGGCATGCAGAATTCCGGGTTGGGCGCGGCTTTGGCGTCTGCGCACTTCTCACCCCTGGCGGCGGTGCCCAGTGCGCTGTTCAGTGTATGGCACAACATCTCCGGGGCTTTGCTGTCGACGTGGTTCAGGCGAATGGAGGAGCCTGAGCCCGAGGTAGAAAACATCGTATCTGCCAGAAATTGATGTTGCCTGCTTCGGCCTCATCGCCGGCAAGCCGGCTCCCACACCGACCGCATCAAGCCAGCCATGGGCTAACCCTGCAGGAGCAGGCTTGCCAGCGATGAGGCAACCACTGATCCTTGAAACTTGCCCCAACCTCGGCAAATGGGCACTATAGTGCGCACTGTGAGGACGGCCTCACGACGCTGTGCGTGAACATACCGGGGACGGCCCCATCTTTGATAACGATGGAGACTCACCATGTCCTGGATCATCCTGTTCTTCGCCGGCCTGTTCGAAGTCGGCTGGGCTGTCGGCCTCAAGTACACCGACGGCTTCACCCGCCCCCTGCCCACCGTCCTGACGGTCGGCGCGATGGTCATCAGCCTCGGCCTGCTGGGCCTGGCCATGAAGGAGCTGCCGCTGGGCACCGCCTATGCCATCTGGACCGGCGTCGGCGCGGTCGGCACGGTCATCGCCGGGATCATCCTGTTCGGCGAATCCATGGCGCTGATCCGCCTGGCCAGTGTCGCCCTGATCATCACCGGCCTGGTCGGCCTGAAGGTCAGCGCTAGCTGACCTTCCTCCGTTACCCCTAGCGAACGTCGCCGCGCAGCAGGCTCACCTGCTCGCGCAGCGCTTCGGGCTGCGCCGCCTCCACCGGGATGGCGGCGCCGGCCACCAGGGTCACCCGCGACCACAGGCGCTTGAAGAAGCCTTTGTTCGGGTCGCGGCTGAAGAAGCTGCCCCACAGCCCCTGCAACGCCAACGGGATCACCGGCACCGGCGTCTCCTGCAGGATGCGGTTGACTCCGCCCTTGAACACATCGATCTCACCATCCGCGCTCAGCTTGCCCTCAGGGAAGATGCACACCAGCTCGCCGTCGGCCAGGTACCGGGCGATGCGGGCGAAGGCGCGCTCGTAGGTGGCCTCGTCCTCGCCGCGCCCGGCGATGGGGATGGCGCCCGCGGTGCGGAACACGAAATTGAGCACCGGCAGGTTGTAGATCTTGTAGTACATGACGAAACGGATCGGCCGGCGGATCGCCCCACCGATCAGTAGCGCATCGACGAACGACACATGGTTGCACACCAGTAGCGCCGCGCCTTCGTCGGGAATGCGCTGCAGCTCGCGATGCTCGACCCGGTACATCGAGTGGCTGAGCAGCCAGATCAGGAAGCGCATGGTGAATTCCGGCACGATGCGGAAGATATAGGCGTTAACCGCGATATTGAGCAGCGACACCACCAGGAACAGCTGCGGGATGCTCAGCTTGGCCAGGCTCAGCAGGACGATGCTGATGATCGCCGACGCCACCATGAACAGCGCGTTGAGGATGTTGTTGGCGGCGATCACCCGGGCCCGCTCGCCTTCCGGGGTGCGCGCCTGGATCAGCGCATACAGCGGCACGATGTAGAAGCCGCCGAAAATGCCCAGGCCGACGATCGACAGCATGATCCACCAGGCCTGGCTCATGCCCAGCAACGCCAGCCAGTCATGGGGCACGGCAGCGGCCGGCACATCGCCCGAATGCCACCACCAGAGCAGGCCGAACAGGGTCAGGCCGAACGAGCCGAACGGCACCAGGCCGATCTCCACCTTGCGCCCGCTCAGGCGCTCGCACAGCAGCGAACCGACCGCGATGCCTACCGAGAACAGGGTCAGCACCAGGGTGACCACGGTTTCGTCGCCGTGCAGCCAGTCCTTGGCGTAGGCCGGGATCTGCGTGAGGTAGATCGCGCCGACGAACCAGAACCACGAGTTGCCGACGATCGAGCGCGACACCGCCGGGGTCTGGCCCAGGCCCAGGCGCAGGGTCAGCCAGGACTGCTTGAAGATGTTCCAGTCCAGCTTCATCTGTGGCGCGGCGGCGGCGGCGCGGGGGATCCAGCGGCTGGCCAGGTAGCCCAGCACCGCGGTGCCCACCACCCCGACGGCAGCCAGTACCGCGTACTGGCTGGAGGACATCAGCATACCGGCGCCGATGGTGCCGGCCAGGATCGCCAGGAAGGTGCCCATCTCCACCAGGCCGTTGCCGCCCACCAGTTCCTCCTCACGCAGGGCCTGGGGCAGGATCGAGTACTTCACCGGGCCGAACAGCGCCGAGTGGGTGCCCATGGCGAACAGCGCCACCAGCATCAATTCCAGGTGATGGGTGACGAAACCGGTAGCGCCGATGGCCATGATGACGATCTCGGCCAGCTTGATCGCGCGGATCAACCGGTCCTTGGCGAACT
Source organism: Pseudomonas sp. CAM1A (assembly GCF_047501685.1). NCBI lineage: Bacteria > Pseudomonadati > Pseudomonadota > Gammaproteobacteria > Pseudomonadales > Pseudomonadaceae > Pseudomonas > Pseudomonas sp. CAM1A. The sequence goes on from NZ_JBFNXP010000005.1 coordinate 172,607, forward strand.
TCTCGCCGAACTGTCCGGCCAGCGCCGAGAACAGGAAGAACGGCAGGATGAACAGCAGGGCGCAGAGGTTGACCCAGATCGAGCGGTCGCCTTCCAGGCTCAGCTTGTAGAGGATCGCCAGGATCAGCGACTGCTTGAACAGGTTGTCGTTGAAGGCACCCAGTGACTGGGTGATGAAGAACGGCAGGAAGCGCCGCTTGCCGAGCAGGGTGAATTGCGAGGGGTGACTCATCGTCCTTGTACCTGGTTGGGCTTTGTCATTGGAGGCGCGCAGCGCGCGCAAAGCCACAAATCTGCACGGGAATGCCCCAAGGTACAAGGAACTTGTGGGCGCCCGCGCCCACACAAGGACAATAAACTCAGTGCTGGGCGATACACGGCGATACGAACAACTCACCCCGCCAGGCGCCCCGCACCGTGCGGCTGGCCACCACCGCCCAGAGCAGCGCCAGCGCCACCACCAGCACCTGGCCGAACACCGTGAAGAAGCCCAACCCCAACCAGGCCGCCAGTTTCAAAGTGGCCAGGCAGTAGACCCCCAGCGGGAAGGTGAACCCCCACCAGCCCAGGTTGAACGGCATGCCCTGGCGCATGTAGCGCAGAGTGATCAGCACCGCCGTCAGCAGCCACCACAAGCCCGCGCCCCACAGCACGATGCCGGCCACCAGACCCAGGCCACGGGCCACTTCGCCGAGGCCGCCCAGGCCATTGGCGGCGAACACTGCGGGGGCATCGCCACCGAGCACCAGCATGCCCAGCGCGCCGGTACCAATCGGGCCCAGCGCCAGCCAGCTGGAGGCGGCCATGTTCGCCGGCGGCAGCTTGTGCAGGGCCATGCGCAACATGAGGATGGTGAGGATGCTGAAGGCCACCGGCAGCGACACCGCCCACATCACATAGCTGGTGATGACCACCAGGAACTGCTGGTGGGCGTCGGCCAGGTGCGGGGCCAGCAGGCCACCACTGGCCGCGGCGACCTCCGCAGCCACCACCGGCAGCAGCCACACCGCGGTCATCTGGTCGATGCTGTGCTCCTGGCGGGTGAACATCAGGTAGGGAATGGCCACGCCGCACAACAACGCCAGGCCCACATCCAGCCACCACAAAGTCTCGACCCAAGGCACCACCGCCTCGCCCCAGCGCGCCATGCCGAACACTAGGGCGCCGTTGAGGATGGTGGCCAGCCCCATGGGGATGGTGCCGAAGAACATCGACACGGTGGAGTGCGCGAAAATCCGCCGCGCCTCATCGAAGAACATTACCCAGCGGGCGCCGTACAGGACGCAGAACAGGGTAAACAGGCCGATGGTCAGCCACCACAGGCCCTCGGCCACGCTGTTCAATCCCGGCACCTGAACCTGATGGAAGGCCAGGGCCAGCACGCCGGTACCCATGGTCGCGGCGAACCAGTTGGGGGTGAACTGGCGAATCACTTCGCGGGGGTGGGCCAACTGGCTGAACGGGCGCCAGGAAGGCGCGCGGGTCTGGGTGCATGGCATAAGGTGTCTCCTGCCCTTGTGTAAGGTAGAGATATCTTATGCCTGCAAAGAATATCTATATAACGGGTAATTTCTCTATCTGTTATCGATTTTAAAGATATAGCAGCCAGGCCGGCACCTGGCATATGCTTGAGCGCTGACAATGACAAGGATCAGTCGATGCTCCGCGCCCTGAAAGGCTACCCCGCTGCGGTTCGCCTGCTGTTGTTCACCACCTTCACCTTGACCATGGCCCGGGCGATCACCCTGCCCTATCTGGTGGTGTACCTGTCAACGCACCTGGGCCTGTCGGTCGGCCAGACCGGCCTGTTGGTCGGCGGTGCGATGCTCCTGGCATCCATGCTCAGCCTCTATGGCGGACACCTGGTCGACACCCTGCGCAGTCATACGCTGATCGTCACCTGCACCCTGGTGTTCGCCCTGGCCTTCCTCGGCATCGTGGCCAGCACTTCGGCTGCGCTGTTCTTCTGCTTCCTGGTGATGGCCTACCTGGCCCAGACCGTGGTCGACATTGCCGCCAAGGCCGGGTTCTGCGCCTTGCTGGCAGAGAACCGACGCGGCGAAGTGTTCGCCATCAAGTACACCTTCAACAACATCGGCTGGGCCGCGGGGCCGATGCTTGGGGTACTGCTGATCGAGGCGGACGACCACCTGCCGTTCGTGGTTTCGGCCCTGATCGGCCTCGGCCTGAGCCTGGTCTATTACCGCCTTGGCGAACGCAGCTTGCTGAGCCTGCGCGAGGACAGGCCGGCAGCGGGCTTCGCCCAGGTTGCCCTGGGCATGCTGCGCGACCGGCGTTTGGTGTGCTTCACCCTGGGCGGCGTGCTCAGTGCCGTGGTGTTCGGCCAGTTCACCGCCTACCTGTCGCAGTACCTGGTGGTGACCCTGAACGATCCCGCCGAGGTGGCGCGTCTGGCCGGCTACCTGGTAACCACCAATGCCCTGGCCGTGATCGGCCTGCAATACCTGATCGGCCGACGCATCACCCGTCAGCATCTGATGCCCTGGCTGATGGCTGGCATGGCCATGTTCGCTGCCGGGTTGCTGGGGTTCTCCGTGGCGGCTTCGGCGCCGGCGTGGTGCCTGGCCATGCTGGTGTTCACCCTGGGCGAGATCATCGTGATTCCGGCCGAGTTCATGTTCATCGACCTGATCGCGCCGGAGCATCTGCGTGGGGTTTATTATGGCGCGCAGAACCTCTCCAACCTGGGCGCTGGGCTCGGGCCGATCCTGGTAGGCCTGGCGCTGGGGCATGTGGTGCCAGTGACGGTGTTCTATCTGTTGATCGGGTCGGTGCTACTGGCGGCGGTGTTCTACTGGTTGGGCACACGCAGGGCCCGGCAGGCTTAGTTGGCAATAGCGCTCGGTCGGGTCGCCGCAGTGGGCCCTGCGACGTCCTGCCACTGCGACCATGGTCGGCGCTGACGAACCGCGCCCTGCGTGCCAGACTGATTGATCGGGACCGCGTTTTCTTTTTTGCTCCGGAGTTTGCATGTCGTTGTCCAGCGGGCTGATCGCCGTGGTCGCCCTGGCCTATATGGCCATCATGTTCGCCATCGCCTTCTACGGCGACCGCCGCAGCACGCCGTTGCCGCCGCGCCTGCGTGCCTGGGTGTACAGCCTGTCGCTGGCGGTGTACTGCACCAGCTGGACCTTCTTCGGCGCGGTCGGCCAGGCCGCCGAGCAGCTCTGGGCGTTCCTGCCCATCTACCTGGGCCCGGTGCTGCTGCTCATCTTCGCGCCCTGGGTGCTGCAGAAGATGGTGCTGATCAGCAAGCAGCAGAACATCACCTCGATCGCCGACTTCATCGCCGCCCGCTACGGCAAGTCGCAGAGCCTCGCGGTGGTGGTGGCGCTGATCTGCCTGGTTGGTGTGCTGCCGTACATCGCCCTGCAGCTCAAGGGCATCGTGCTGGGGGTGAACCTGCTGATCGGCGCCAACGCCGACGCCACCGGCAGCCGGGTGCAGGACACCGCGCTGGTGGTGTCGCTGGTGCTGGCGCTGTTCGCCATCGTCTTCGGTACGCGCAGCCTGGACGTCACCGAGCACCACCGCGGCATGGTCCTGGCGATTGCCTTCGAGTCGCTGGTCAAGCTGCTGGCCTTCCTCGCCGTGGGCGCCTTCGTGGTGTTCAACCTGTACGACGGCTTCGACGACCTGTTTACCCAGGCCCGGCAATCGGTGCACCTGAACGACTATTGGGAAGAGACCATCAACTGGCCGTCGATGGTGGTGCAAACCGCCGTGGCGATGATGGCGATCATCTGCCTGCCGCGGCAGTTCCACGTCACCGTGGTGGAGAACATCGAGCCCCAGGACATGCGCCTGGCGCGCTGGGTGTTCCCGCTGTACCTGGCCCTGGCCGCACTGTTCGTGGTGCCCATCGCCCTGGCCGGGCAGATGCTGCTGCCAGGCACGGTGATCTCCGACTCGTTCGTGATCAGCCTGCCGCTGGCCGAGGCGCACCCGAGCCTGGCCCTGCTGGCGTTCATCGGCGGCGCCTCGGCGGCCACCGGCATGGTCATCGTCGAGGCCGTGGCGCTGTCGACCATGGTTTCCAACGACATGCTGCTGCCCTGGCTGCTGCGGCGCAACAACGCCGAACGGCCGTTCGAGGTGTTCCGCCACTGGATGCTCTCGGTACGCCGGGTGACCATCGTCGTCATCCTGCTGCTGGCCTACGTCAGCTACCGCCTGCTTGGCTCGACCGCGAGCCTGGCGACCATCGGCCAGATCGCCTTCGCCGCGGTCACCCAGCTGACCCCGGCCATGCTCGGCGCGCTGTACTGGAAACAGGCCAACCGCCGCGGCGTATTCGCCGGGCTGGCCGCCGGCATCTTCCTGTGGTTCTACACCCTGGTCCTGCCGATCGCCGCCCACAGCCTGGGCTGGTCGCTGCAACTGTTCCCGGGCCTGGCCTGGCTGCACGGCAACCCGCTCAATCTGCCGATCACCCCGCTCACCCAAGGCGTGGTGCTATCACTGGCGGGCAACTTCACCCTGTTCGCCTGGGTCTCGATCCTGTCGCGCACGCGGGTTTCCGAACACTGGCAGGCCGGACGCTTCATCGGCCAGCAGACCAGCGCCCGTCCCTCCAGCAAGCCATTGCTGGCGGTGCAGATCGACGACCTGCTCAAGCTCGCCGCGCGTTTCGTCGGCGAAGAGCGCGCCCGGCAAAGCTTCATCCGCTTCGCCTACCGCCAGGGCAAGGGCTTCAACCCCAACCAGAACGCCGACGGCGACTGGATCGAACACACCGAAAGGCTGCTGGCCGGCGTGCTCGGCACCTCCTCGACCCGCGCCGTGGTCAAGGCCGCCATCGAAGGCCGCGACATGCAGCTCGAGGACGTGGTGCGCATCGCCGACGAAGCCAGCGAAGTGCTGCAGTTCAACCGTGCGCTGCTGCAGGGAGCCATCGAGAACATCAACCAGGGCATCAGCGTGGTCGACCAGAACCTGCACCTGGTGGCCTGGAACCGCCGCTACCTGGAGCTGTTCAACTACCCCGACGGGCTGATCAGCGTCGGCCGGCCGATCGCCGACATCATCCGCTACAACGCCGAACGCGGCCTGTGCGGCCCGGGCGAAGCCCAGGTACATGTGGCACGGCGCCTGCACTGGATGCGCCAGGGCCGCGCCCACTCCTCAGAACGGCTGTTCCCCAATGGCCGGGTAATCGAACTGATCGGCAACCCGATGCCCGGCGGCGGCTTCGTCATGAGTTTCACCGACATCACCCCGTTCCGCGAAGCCGAGCAGGCTCTGCGCGACTCCAACGAGGGGCTGGAGCAGCGCGTCGCCGAGCGTACCCACGAGTTGTCGCAGCTGAACCAGGCGCTGACCGAGGCCAAGAGCCGCGCCGAGGCGGTCAGCCAGTCCAAGACCCGCTTCCTTGCCGCCGTCAGCCACGACCTGATGCAACCGCTCAACGCCGCCCGGCTGTTCTCCGCCGCCCTGTCGCAGCAGGCCGAGGGCATGAACGACGAAGCCCGGCAACTGGTGCGGCACATGGACAGTTCGCTGCGCTCGGCCGAAGAGCTGATCAGCGACCTGCTCGACATCTCGCGCCTGGAGAACGGCAAGGTCACCCCCGACATCAAGCCCTTCGCCCTCAACGAGCTGTTCGATACCCTCGGCACCGAGTTCAAGGTACTGGCCGCCGAAAAAGGCCTGGCGTTCCGCCTGCGCGGCAGCCGTCTGCGGGTCGACAGCGACATCAAGCTGCTGCGCCGGGTGCTGCAGAACTTCCTCACCAACGCCCTGCGCTACGGCAAAGGCCCGATCCTGCTCGGCGCCCGACGCAAAGGTGAACACCTGTGGCTGGAAGTTTGGGACCGCGGCCCCGGCATCGCCGACGACAAGCTGGCGGTGATCTTCCAGGAGTTCAAGCGCCTGGACAGCCACCAGACCCGCGCCGAGAAGGGCCTGGGGCTGGGCCTGGCGATCGCCGATGGTTTGTGCCGGGTGCTCGGGCACGCGCTGGAGGTACGCTCCTGGCCGGGCAAGGGCAGCGTGTTCCGCGTCAGCGTGCCCATCGCCCGCAGCCCCGCGCCCGCAGCGCCCGCACCCGTGGAACAGGCCGGCCAGCCACTGGCCGGGCTGCAGGTGCTGTGCGTGGACAACGAAGACAGCATCCTCATCGGCATGAACAGCCTGCTCAGCCGCTGGGGCTGCCAGGTGTGGACCGCGCGTAATCAGGCCGAATGCGAGGCCTTGCTCGGCAAGGGCCTGCGCCCGCACCTGGCGTTGGTGGACTACCACCTGGATGACGGCGAGACCGGCACCGGGCTGATGGGTTGGCTACGGGCGCGCCTGGGCGAGCCGGTGCCCGGCGTGGTGATCAGCGCCGACGGGCGCAACGAAACCATCGCCCTGGTCCATGCGGCGGGCCTGGACTACCTGGCCAAGCCGGTCAAGCCGGCAGCCCTGCGCGCCCTGCTCAATCGGCATCTGAGCCTGGTTCAGTAAGGACCTCATCGCTCAGGGCGCGCTCGACCAGCTCGGCCGGCAGGCTCTTGCTGGCGCGGGCGCCGAGCAGCTTGAGCTGCTCGCTGCGGCTGACCAGGTTGCCACGCCCCTCGCACAGCTTGTTGCGTGCTGCGGCGTAGGCCTTGTCGACCTGGGCCAGGCGGGCGCCGAGCTCGTCCAGGTCCTGGATGAACAGCACGAACTTGTCGTACAGCCAGCCGGCGCGCTCGGCGATCTCGCGGGCGTTCTGCCCCTGGCGTTCCTGTTTCCACAGGCTGTCGATCACCCGCAGGGTGGCGAGCAAGGTGGTCGGGCTGACGATCACGATCTGCCGGTCGAAAGCCTCCTGGAACAGGTTGGGCTCGGCCTGCAGCGCCGCCGAGAAGGCCGCCTCGATGGGCACGAACAACAGCACGAAATCGAGGCTGTGCAGGCCCTCCAGGCGGTTGTAGTCCTTGCTCGACAAACCCTTGACGTGATTGCGCAGCGACTGCACGTGCTGCTTGAGCGCAGCCTCGTCGTTGTTGCCGACGAACTGCTGGTAGGCGGTTAGGCTGACCTTGGCATCGACCACCACCTGCTTGTCGCCCGGCAACATGATCAGCACGTCGGGCTGGAATCGCTCGCCGTCGGCGCTCTTGAGGCTGACCTGGGTCTGGTACTCGCGACCCTTTTCCAGGCCCGCGTGCTCCAGCACCCGCTCCAGGATCAGTTCGCCCCAGTTGCCCTGGGTCTTCTGGCCCTTGAGTGCCTGGGTAAGGTTGGTGGCTTCGTCGGACAGGCGCAGGTTGAGCTGTTGCAGGCGCTCGAGCTCCTTGCCCAGGGAGAACCGCTCACGGGCCTCCTGCTGGTAGCTTTCCTCGACGCGCTTCTCGAAGGCCTGGATGCGCTCCTTCAGCGGGTCGAGCAATTGGCCCAGGTGTTGCTGGCTGGTCTGGGCGAAGCGTTGTTCGCGCTCGTCGAAGATCTTGGTGGCCAGGTCGGCAAACTGGGCGCGCAGGGTATCGCGGGCTTCCTGCAAGTCTTCCAGGCGTTGCTGGTGGCTTTCCTGTTGCTCGCGCAACTCGGCCTCCAGGCGCGCCGTCTGCGCCTCCAGGCGGCGCAGCTCGGCCTCACGGTTGGCGCGTTCGAGGTGCCAGGCGTGGGCGGCATCGCGGCCGTTGTCGCGGTCGATCTGCAGCAACTCCAGCTCACGGCCCTGGGCAGCCAGCTGGGCCTGCTTGACGGTGTTGGCCTCGCTGAGATCGCTGATCTCGTCACGGCTGGCCTCCAGCTGCGCCTGCAGGCCGGCCTGGGCCAGTTGCGCGGCGGTAAGGCGCTCTGCCAGCAGCGCTTGCTCGGCCTTGCGCGCACCCTGGCCGCGCTGTACCTGCATGACCCAGCCCAGGCAAGGCACGGCACCTGCCACCAAGCCCAGCAGAATGCTGGTCAGATCCACTGTCATGCCAACCCCGATCGAACACTGATTGATGCTGCGCAGCTTATCAGGCTGCTGGCGCGGTTGCCTGTGCGGCCCTGTCACGGGCAAGCCCGCGCCTGTTCAGGCGGGGAACCACTGACGCAACAACCGCCGCGCCTCCTGCGAACCCTGCCCCGCCGCCAGCTCCAACCAGTAACGGGCCTGTTCAGGTTCCTGGGCCTGGCACAACCGGGCAAACTCCAGCTGTGCCCCGCGGTCGCCGGCACGCGCCGCCTGACGCAACAGCTCATGACCGATACGCCGGTCGCGGGCATTGCCGCAGTCGCGGCAGAGCATCTGCCCCAGGCGGCTTTGCGCCACCACCACGCCCTGGCGCGCCGGTTGCTTGAGCATGCGCCCGGCCAGGTGCTTGACGCTGGGCTTGTCGCCCAGGCGCGGGCTGTCGAGCAGCCACAGGGCCACTTTCAGGGAAAAGCGCTTGGGGGACGGCAGCGATGGAGAGGCATCAGAACTGGCGAAGTGTTTACCGCGAAGCTTCATGACCAACAGCAAGGGTGACTCGAGAGGCGCGCCACTCTACTCGATTTTTTGCAAGCTGGCCCGGGCGACTTTCGGCTTATCGACATTTTTTTCGATGATTTTTTCTTGACGTTTTCGCGTTGAAAATGCCCATGCCAGACCGCGCCACCCATTGTCGGACAATCGATGAAACAGCTGGCACGCCCGTCCTAGAGCAAGCGCCCGGGACAATCCACAGAACCTGTGGATAAGTCGGTGGACAACCCCTCAAGGCAGCCCGCAAACCCCTGTGAAATGGGGCTTTCAGTCAAACTGTCGATTTTTTCACCAGCAAAAATTAGTGTTTTTTTTCATTGACTTAAGCCCCCAGTCAAGTCATTGGCGAGCCTTCCACAGGATGTTGCAAGTGCGTTACAAGTCTCCGGGCGAGTGTGTACAAGTGCACCATCAAACGGCACGACTACGCCCGAAAACGGCACATCCAGGCGATTGCCGGGGCATTTGCCCCTCTTCACAGCAGCTGCAATAGGCGACATAATGGCCGGCTCCCCGCAAGAAAATAAAAGCTTGCCAACCCTAGTATGTTCGCGTAGGGTTGCGCCCTGTTAGTACCCAGCTGAAGTCATTCTGGCCACTTAGTCCCTACAGCCCGGCGCTCAAGACGAGCAGGCGCTGCCCCATCGGGACCGGCCCATTCGATGATTCACTCGGCAAACCCTGCCCAGCACGAATCACGTTTTCAGATTGATCAGGATCTTCCCCGACGCCCAGAACCCTGGTTTCGGTGTGCTGCCTGCCTTCTGTCGTACCTACCAGTCAGCCCAGCGCCACTTATTGCATGCGCCCCTCTGGCTGCCCTGTTCCAGTCAGGTTCTGCGTCTCCTTAATAAAGACGTCACTGGAACGTTTCTATTGTGCACGGATCAAACACCGTGTCTTACGCAGGAACATCCAACAATATGAGTAACCATCAACAAATCCAGGCTGCCTTTGGCACCCTTTCCCAGGCCTTCGCTCCACTCAAGTGCCTTATCGTTGCCCCACGCAAGGGCAGCTTCAGCTTCACCCTGGTCGACGAATACGGTGTGGCTTGCCACAGCGAGCGCCTCTACCCGGACCAATACAACCGGGCCGAGCCGCTGCAGGCCGTGATCGAGCGTGCGCGCCAGTCGTTGACCGCATGAATGAATGGCAGGTGATTCACGCCATGAATACACCCTGCACGCGCCAGCCTGAAGGTAATTGGCTTAATCGCCAGCGGGCATATGCTCCGCGCCTTCTGGCTGCAATCGATTTAAAAACAGCCCTTTACACCACAGTTATCACACTACACTTCAACTCGAGCGGCACCTGCCGCTTCCGGCGGGCCTGACCACTCACCAGCTGCCAAGCTCCAGCGCCCGTCGGCCCTTTTCGTAAGAGGCCATCATGGGCATCGCTGCGAACGAGTTGAGTCGATACGTGATCCGACCGACCCTGATCTACCTGGGCCGCCACTGCGACAGCGCAGAAGCTTTGTTACTGGGCGTTGCCGCAAGCCAGTCGGGGCTGGGGGCTGCCCTGCATGACCGACGCGGCCATGGGCTTTACCGGATCGGTGAGAACCGTCACCGTTGTTTGTGGGACGAATACCTCGCACGCGACCCCGAACTGGCCAGCCTGGTCCGTGGCCTGGCCAGCCAGCACGCCTTTCTCGGTGGCCCCCACCTCGAACTCACCGTCAACCTGCGCTACGCCACCGCCATCGCCTGGATGCTCATAGAAGAGCAGGCCACGCCGCTACCGGCCGCCGACGATCTACTGGGCCTGGCGCGGATCTGGCGGCAGACCTTCCACCCCCAGGGGCGCCTGCGGGATTTCACCCACGCCTGGCACCAGTGCATCGAGCCGCTGCTGACCCAAGCCTCCTGAACAGCCTCGTCCTACAACCGGAATAAACGGAATTTTGGTCGGATTGTCCTACAAAACCGCTCTATCTCCTGCGTTCTAGCCTATAGCGCAGCGCGGCATTTGTTGGTAGCGTTTCGCCCCGGAGATCCCAAGGAGTTTCTAATAATGAAAAAAGTTATGCTCAAAACCTCTCTCGGCGTTGCCGTTGCCCTCGCTTCCAGCCAATTGCTCGCCAGCGGCTTTGCCCTGAACGAACAGAGCATCAGCGGCATGGGGACAGGTTTTGCGGGTCGTTCTTCTTCTGCCGAAGATGCCAGCACCGTGTATGGCAACCCGGCGGGCATGTCCCGCCTGAAGCGCGATCAGATGACCGTCGGTGGTGCCGCGGTCATCGCCAAGTCCGATATTTCCGGACGCGGCAGCAACAAAGGGGGGGAAATGGACGGCGACATGGTGCCTCTGGTCGGCGTGCCGATGGGTTACTACGTCAAGTCCATCGATGACCACTGGAGCGTCGGTTTCGGCGTCTACGTGCCGTTCGGCCTGGTCACCGACTACGGCAGCGACGATGCCGCGCGCTACTGGGGCAAGAAAAGCCACGTTCAGGTCGTGACCTTCCAGCCAACCGTAAGCTATGCGTTCAACGACAAGGTCTCGATCGGTTTCGGCCCGACCATCAACCGCATCGAGGGTGAACTGGGATCGAACCTGGCCAGTATCTCGCCGCTGCGTCCAGCCGATGGCGAAGTGAAGATCAAGGGCGACGACACCGCGGTTGGCTACAACATCGGTATCCTGGTCCAGGCCACCGACCGCACCCGCGTCGGCCTGACCTACCACTCGATGGTCGACTACAAGCTCGAAGGCAAGACCAAGGTCAGCTACCCGCTGCTTGGCCTGGACGGCAACAAGTTCGATGCCACCCTGAAGATCAAGACCCCCGAGTCGGTGGACTTCTCGGTCACCCACGAGCTGGATGACCAGTGGACCCTGTACGCAGGCAGCACCTGGACCCGCTGGAGCCGCCTGGAGAACATCACGGTCAACAACGAAGTGCCGGCAGGCCCTGCCGGGCAGTTCGCGACTATCAACGAAGAGCAGAACTGGCACGACACCTGGGCTCACGCCATTGGTGCCTCGTACAAGGTCAACAAGGAATGGGTCCTGCGTACTGGCTTCTCGGTTGACCAGTCGCCGACCAACAACACCAACCGTTCGCCGCGCATCCCCACTGGCGATCGTAAGATCTTCAGCATCGGTGCCGGTTGGAGCCCGTCCGACGACATGACCATCGACGTCGCCTACTCCTACCTGTGGGAAGAGGACACCAAGGTCAACAACCAGCCGCACAGCCCGACCGAAGCCGGCCTCAAAGGCAGCTACCAGGCCAAGTACGAAAACAGTGCCCATGGCATTGGTGCTTCGCTGACCTACCGCTTCTGAGTGATACCCGCTGCATGAAGAACCGCCCTCGTGGCGGTTTTTTCATGCCTGCACCGGCCATTGTTCACCCAGGCACTGTTGCAGGTATTCCATGAACACACGCACCTTGGTCGTCAGCGCATAGCGGTCGGCCAGGCATAGAAAGACATCCATCGGTTCAGTCCGCGCATAGGCCTGGCCACCGCCATTGTTTTCAAACAACGGCACCAGTCGGCCGGCATCCAGGTGCGGACGCACGACGAACTCCGCCAGGCGAGTAATGCCGCCGTCATTCAGGGCCATCTGGGTCAGCGCATCGATGTCGTCACTGATCAAAACCCTGCCGAACCGGGCTTCAAAACGCAGTCCGTCGCGCATGAAGCCCCAGGGCAGCAAGCGCCCATCCACTGGGTAGCGGAACACCAGACAACTGTGGTCTTGCAGGTTTTCCGGGGTGGTGGGCCGCCCAGCGCTGGCCAGGTAGCCAGGCGACGCGCAGCAAATAAATGGAATACGGGCGATATGCCGGGCCAGCAGGTGGTCTTCCAACTGCGGGGTGATGCGCAGGCTGACATCCACATCTTCGAGGGCGTGATTGACCTTACGGTCAGCCATCACCAACTCTATCGAAAGCAGCGGGTAGCGGGCGCTGAATGCCGGGATCAACGGCGCCAGCACATGCCGGCCGAAGGCCGAGGTCGAGGCGATGCACAGCCGCCCCTGAGGTTCGCTGTCCGGCGTTGCAACCGCCTGCTCGGCCTGGGCGAGGTCACGCTCGATCTGCCGTACACGCTCGTAGTACAAGCTGCCAGGCGGTGTCAGGGCCATGTTGCGAGTAGTCCGGGTCAACAGCCGTACCTGAAGGTGTGTCTCGAGCCGCGCCAGGTTCTGGCTCACGGCCGCTGGAGTGAGCCCCAGACTGCGCGCTCCACCGGCGATGCTGCCAGCCTCGACGACCTTGATGAAACTGCGGATGGCGTTGAGTAGGTCCATGGGATACCTGGCTGATTCGTAAGTTTCTCTTTATAAAGAACTCACCAATCAAGGTCTACAGCACTTCGCACACTCGTTGCTAACCTGCGCCTCCACCCCATCGTTGAGGAAGTAACATGACTGGATTCGTCACCCAGCGCCGCCGACGCAAGCTGCACCGAGCCACAACGCCCTATGTTTTTGCTTTTTACATGTCGGCCATCATGGCGCTGCTGATGTGCTTTGTGATTACCGCAGCCAACGGCGGAATCGATGCCGACTACCTGCACGATGTGCTAAAGGCTTATCAACTGGCAATGCCAGTGGCGTTTTTCTGTGTGCTGATGGTTCGGCCAGTAGTCCTCCGGCTGGTGTCACTGACTGTACACCCTGAATAGCGCTAATCTCCCTTCGCCCCGCATGTCGACTCCCCGCGCCTATCCCTGAGCGCCCTCAAGGCTGCGAAGCAATCGCCTTGTCGATCGCCGCCCTGAACGCCGGATCATCCGGCTTGGTCAGGCTGGAGAAATTGCCGATCACCTTGCCCTTGCGATCCACCACATACTTGTAGAAATTCCACTTCGGCGCACTGCTCTGCCGGGCCAGTTCGACAAACATCGGGATAGCATCCTTGCCACGAACAGCCTGGGTCTTGGTCATGGTGAAGGTCACGCCATAGTTGGCGTAACAGACCTTGGCGGTCTTCTCGCTATCGGCGTCTTCCTGCTTGAAGTCATTGGACGGCACGCCGAGCATTTCCAGGCCTTGCTCGCGGTAATCCTTGTAGGTCGCCTCCAGGCCTTCAAACTGCGGGGCGAAGCCGCAGTAGCTGGCGGTGTTGATAACCACCAGCGGCTTGCCGGCGAAGCGCTGGCACAGGTCGATCTGTTCCTTGCCGCGCAGCTCGGGCAGGCTGCCCTGGAGCAGCGCCGGGCAGTCCGCCGCCCAGCTCGAAGTGGCAGCGGCCAGGGCCAGCAGGGGTAGGGTCAGCCAGCGCGCATGCATGATATCGGTCTCCTGCACATGATTCCTTGAATGTGCAGGGTAGCGCTTAACACAGGCTCATGCCCAACTGCATCAGTGCCAGGCCGCCCTTGTGCCAGCCCCACCACACCAACGCCAACAGCAGCACTGCGGCGACCAGCAGCAGGCCGCGCCCCAGCAGGCGGTTCATGCCGCCTGGGCCTGCAGGCGGTCGACCGGGCGTTCGCGTACCGGCCAGTTGAGCGCCGCGGCCAGCAGGCTGAGCAGGATCGAGATCTGCCACACCAGGTCATAGCTGCCGGTCTGGTCATACACCACGCCGCCCAGCCAGCCGCCGAGGAAGGCGCCCAGTTGGTGGAACAGGAACACGATGCCGCCGAGCATCGACAGGTTGCGCACGCCGAACAGCGTGGCCACGGTGCCATTGGTCAGCGGTACCGTGGACAGCCACAGCAGGCCCATGGCGATCCCGAACAGGTAGGCGCTGAACTGGGTCACCGGCGCCCAGAGGAAGAGCACGATGACCACGGCACGGAGCAGGTACAGGCCAGTCAGCAGGCGCGGCTTGGACATGCGCCCACCCAACCAGCCCGCGGTGTAGGTGCCGACGATGTTGAACAGGCCAACCAGCGCCAGCACGGTGGTGCCGGTAGTCGCCGGCAGGTGCTGGTCGACCAGGTAGGCCGGCAGGTGTACGCCGATGAACACCACCTGGAAACCACAGACGAAAAAGCCCAGCGCCAGCAACCAGAAACCGGAATGTGCGCACGCTTCACGCAATGCCTGGCCGAGGGTCTGCTCGGCGCCATGGCTGGGCAGCGGGCGGTCGCGCAGCATGCCCACGAACGGCACGATCAAGGCTACCAGCAAGCCCAGCACCAGCAAGGCTGTCGACCAACCCAGCCACTGGATCAGGCCCAGGGTGCCGGGAAGCATGGCGAACTGACCGAAAGAGCCGGCTGCGCTGGCGATGCCCATGGCCATGCTGCGCTTCTCCGCCGGCACGGCGCGGCCGACCACGCCGAGGATCACCGAGAACGAAGTGCCGGACAGGCCGATGCCGATCAGCAGGCCGGCGCTGAGCGACAGCGACCAGGCCGAATCGGCAAAGGCCATCATCGCCAGCCCGACTGCGTAGAGAATGCCGCCGATGATCACCACCTTGGCCGCACCCAGGCGATCAGCCAGGGCCCCCGTGAACGGCTGGGCCAGGCCCCAGATCAGGTTCTGCAGGGCAATGGCGAAGGCGAATACTTCGCGGCCCCAGCCGAAATCGGCGCTCATCGGCGCCAGGAACAGGCCGAAACCATGCCGCACCCCCAGCGACAGCGCGAGGATCAGCGCCGCCCCCAGAAGTACCCAACCGCTGATCCGCCAAAGGGAAGTCATTGTCGTTGTCTCCAGCCCATCGCAAGGTTGATGCGGGTATATACCCGCTTTTAATCGTCGTGTATCAGGCAAGTTGCTCCAGCAAGCGCACCAACTCGTCACGCTGCCCCTCACCCAGCCGCTTCACCAGTTGCTCCTGGGCCTGCTGCCAGGCCGGGTAGGCAGCATCCAGGCATGCCCTGCCCGCCTCACTCAACAGCACCACACGGTTGCGCTGGTCTTCTCCGTCGGCCAGCCGCACCAAGCCCTCGGCCTCTAGCACCTTGAGGTTGCGGCCCAAGGTGCTGCGCTCCAGGCCCATGGCCTCGGCCAGGCAAGTGATGCTGGGGCGGTCGAGGCGCTGGACATGACGCAGCAGGGAAAACTGGGCGACATTGATGCCGAAGCCGACAAGGGCCTCGTCGTAATGCCGGCTCACCCCACGGGCGGCACGACGTAGATGGGTACAGATGCATTCACTGGTCAGCATGGATACGTGTATATACCCGCATCAACGACGTTGCAAGACATTTCAAGGGGCGACTCCGGGCTGCAGACGCCGACGGATTGGCTCGAACTCCGCCGCGGCCTTGCGCGCCAGTGGGTCAGGCGCTCCCTTGTCGATCGCCTGCCAGTACCGCCAGGGCACCTTGGCCGAACCCAGTTCGTAGTCCATGCCATCCCAGCTGTCTTCGCGGAAGCTGTAGAACGCCCAATGCAACTGCTGGCGATCAAGCGCCGTGAGCACGTCCTCCAGGTATTGCCGGCAACCGGGCAGGCGGCGCATGCAACCAAACTCGCCAACCACCAGGCGCGAACGCGGCAGCTTGATGGCAGCGGCCCAATCCACCGGCTTTTCCAGGTAGCGCGCGACCTGGCCGGCGTCCCACTGCTGCGTCTTCCCGGCGAATGGTACCGGCCCCGGGTAGGCGTATGGTTGGCGGCGCGCCAGGTTCGGTGCACTGGTGGCGGCATAGGGCTCGTACATATGCACGCTGTACAGCACGCGCTCGTCCTCCAGTGCCGCGGGCCAGTAGCCGAAGGCGTCGGCAGCGGCGTACCAGCCGGCATCGACCATCACCGGCGTCTTGCCATCGACCTCGCGGATTGCCGCCAACAGTTGCCGGTAGAGCGCAGGCAGGTCACGCGGCCCGCCCTGCTCGCGGGCGTACCACTGCTTCATCAGCGCGAGGTCAGCATGCTCGGCCAGGCCACCCTGCTTCTCAGGCGCAGGCTCATTGACGAGGTTGTAGGCGGAGACGGCCGGGTGATCCTTGAGCGCCAGGGCAACGTCACGCCAGAAACGCGCGGCCTGGGCCCAGAAACGCTTGTCCTACCACAGGCGGTCATCGAAACGATTGTCATTGTTCTGCGCCCAGCGCATGCCGGGAAGCGACAGTGGCGTGATGACTACCTTGAGCCCCGCGGCGTGGGCGCGGTCGAGCACTTCGACCAGTTGCCGCAGGTCGCTGGCGGCCAGGCCCTGGTAATCGTCGGCATTGCCCAACAGGAAATCGCGCTTGGCCGGCTGCCATTTGTCGTACGACAGGCGTACCCAGCTGGCACCGTAGCCTTTCAGGGCGTCGAAGTAGGCCTGGTCCGGGGGCAGACGATTGAAGCTGTTGCCGCCATGGCGAGGTGTATCCCAGAAGTCGATCAGATCGGAGGCGCTGGCGGGCATGCCGGCAAGCACAAGCAGGCCGGTGAGGATCCAGTGGTGCATGCGAGGCATTCCTGGTGGTTGGCGAGCGAACGAGGATAGAACAAGTGTCTGGTAAGGTTTTCCGCTTTTTCCCGCAGGATTTTTCAGGCGTTGCCTACTGCAATGCCAAGCCAAGCACCGCCACCAGCTCCAGCAACTCGAGCAGCGCCCCGGCGGTATCCCCGGTGGTCCCTCCCAAACGCTGGCACATCAACCGGCGCAACCAGGTGAACACCACCGCCGTCAGCAGCAATACCCACAGCACCGGCCAGCCGCCCAGTGTCACGCAGAGTGCCGCGCTGCCCAGCAACATCCAGGCGGCGCCGCGCCGCGGCAGATGCTCGGCCAGTGCCGCGCCAAGCCCGCCGGGGCGCACATAGGGCGTACTGAGGAACAACCCCAGCATCGCGGCACGCCCAACCACCGGCGCCAGCACCAGCAGGCCGCCAGCCCCCCGCTCGACCAGTACCCACAGGGCACAGAACTTCAGCAACAGCACCATTACCAGGGTGACCACAGCGATCGGCCCGCTGCGCGGGTCCTTCATGATCTGCAAGGTGCGCTCGCGGTCGCCGAACCCACCCAGCCAGGCATCGGCGCTGTCGGCCAGGCCATCCAGGTGCAGCGCGCCACTGAGCAACACCCACAGTGCCAGCAGCAAGGCCGCGTGCAGAGGTGCCGCCACGCCATGCAGCAGCTCGCTGGCCAGCCACAGCAACAGACCGAACAGCAGCCCCACCACGGGATAGAACAGCAGCGAACGTCCCATTTCCTGTGGCGCCGGCATACCCGGCAGGCGCACTGGCAGGCTGCTGAGAAACTGCAGGGCAATCCAGAACGGCAGCATCTCAGCGCACCTCGCGCAGCTGACCGTCTTCAGCCACGGCCAGGCGTACCAGCGCGCCATGGCCGACCTCGACCTGCAACAGTTGTTCGCGTGGCAGCCCGCGCGCACGCGCCAGCAGCAAGCGCATTACTCCGCCATGGGTCACCACCAGCACCCGCTTGCCGGCATGCTCGCGGTGCAGACGCCCGACCGCGGCCAGCACCCGTTCGGCAAAGGACAGCACCGGCTCGCCCGCAGGCGGGGTAAACGCATAAGGGTCACTCCAGAACAGCCCCAGGGCATCGGCGTCGGCCTGCATGATCTGGGCGGCGCTCTGCCCTTCCCAGTCGCCGAAATGCAGTTCGCGCACACCGGCCTCGCGCTGCACCGGCAAGTTGATCCGTACCCCCAGCTCTTCGGCAAACGACGCGCAACGCTGCAACGGCGAGCTGACCAGCGCATCCCAGGGGCCGCCAGCGGCGACGGCCTGACGCATCTGCGCCCAGCCGTTTTCGGTCAGGGCATCGTCGAGGCTGCCACGCAGGCCGCCGCCGAGCTCGGTCTCACCATGGCGCAGCAGTTCGAGGATCATGCCGGGCGATCCGCCACCGCGGCCTCGGCAAAGGTCGCCATCTGCCCGTGCAGGGCGCACGCCAGGCGCATCAGCGGCACCGCCAGCGCAGCGCCGCTGCCCTCGCCCAGGCGCAGCCCCAGGGCCAGCAGCGGCTCGGCCTCCAGCGCCGCCAGCAGGGCCTTGTGGCCTGGCTCGGCGCCCTGGTGGGCAAACAGCAGCCACGGGCGGCATTGCGGGTTGAGGCGCACCGCCACCAGGGCGGCGACACTGCAGATGAAGCCGTCGACCAGCACCGCCACACCGTGCTGGGCACAGGCCAGGTAGGCACCTGTCAGCGCGGCGATTTCAAAGCCGCCGACACAGGCCAATGCCTGCAGCGGCTGGTCGGCGCGCAGGCCGTGCAGCACCAGGGCACGCTCGATCACCTCGGCCTTGTGGCGCACGCCGGCGCTGTCCAGGCCGGTGCCCGGGCCGCTCAGCTCACGCGCCGGGCAACCCAGCAAGGTGCTGGCCAGCGCGGCCGCGGCAGTGGTGTTGCCAATGCCCATTTCACCGCCGATGAACAACTGGGCGCCGTTGTCGAGCGCGCGCAAGGCACTGTCGCGGCCGGCCTGCAACGCCGCCGCCAGCTGCGCGTCGGTCATCGCCGGCTGGCGGGCGAAGTTGGCGGTACCAGCCCCCAGGCGCAGGTGGTGCACACCAGGCAGTTGCAGGTCCGCGTCGATGGTGCCCAGGTCAACCACCTGCAGTTCGGCGCCCAGCTCGCGCGCCAGCACGCTGATCGCCGCGCCACCGCCGACGAAGTTGCGCAGCATCTGCCCGGTAACCGCTTGCGGATAGGCGGAGATGCCCTCCTCCACCACGCCATGGTCGCCGGCGAAGATCGTGATGGCGACTCGCTCCAGGCTGGGACGCTCGCGCCCTTGCAGGCCGGCCAGGCGTACCGCCAGGCCTTCGAGCTGGCCGAGGGAGCCGGTCGGTTTGGTCAGCTGTTGCTGACGTGCGCGGGCCTGGTCCATGGCGGCGCTGTCGAGGGGTTGGCAGGCGTCACGCCACCACATCGGGGTCATAAGGCTGGTCCTTTGAGCATGAGAGGGAGGCCGGCGACGGTCAGCACCACGCGTTGGCAGCGCTCGGCCACGGCTTGGTGCAACGTGCCTGCGAGATCGACGTAACGGCGGGTCAGTTCGCCCATGGGCACCACGCCCAGGCCGGTTTCGTTGCTGACCAGGATGATCGTGCCCGGCAGTTGCGCCAGGCTAGCGAGCAGCGCGTCGCGCTCCTGCGCCAGGCGCTGGTCATCCTCGAGCATCAGCAGGTTGGTCAGCCACAGCGTCAGGCAGTCCACCAGCAGACAGCGCCCTTCGGCGGCTTCGGCGCGCAGCACATCAGCCAGCGCCACTGGTTCTTCCACCAACCCCCAGTGGGCCGGACGGCGCTCGCGGTGCAGCCGTACGCGTTCATTCATCTCGCCATCCAGCGGCTGGCTGGTGGCGATGTAGGTCACCGGCAGGCCGCTGGCCTCGGCCAGTTGCTCGGCCAGGCGGCTCTTGCCCGAACGGGCGCCGCCGAGGATCAGACTGTGCATTTCAGGCGACTCCACACAGTTCGCGCAGGCGCGCGGTGTCCAGGTGCTGCTCGACCAGATCGGCCAGGCGCTCGATATCGCGCTCGCGCAGGGCCTCGTAGTCGATGGCCTGCACATCGGCCAGCCCGGCCCAGCGCAGCAGCGCGGCGCACGACTGGCTACCCTCGAACAGGCCATGCAGGTAGGTGGCGAGGATCTGGCCGTCGGCGCTGATGGCGCCATCGGCACGGCCGTCGGCCAGTTGCACCGCTGGCCGCTCCAGCGCCGGGCCGCTGGTGACGCCGGCATGGATCTCATACCCCGCCACCGGGGCCTGCTCGAGATCGAGCGTGCCCGCCACGTTACGCAACTGCTTCTCGGATTCCAGCACGGTGCTGTACGCCAGCAGGCCCAGGCCATCACTGGAGCCGGCCGGCCCCTCCAGGCCCAGCGGATCATGCACCTGCTCGCCGAGCATCTGCAGGCCGCCGCAGATACCGATGAGCTTGCCGCCGTAGCGCAGGTGCCGGGCGATGGCCGTGTCCCAGCCGCGCTCGCGCAATTGCGCCAGGTCGCCACGCACGCTCTTGGAGCCGGGCAGGATGATCAGGTCGCCAGGCGGGATCGGCTGGCCCGGGCCGATGAACTGCAGGTCCACCTGCGGATGCAGGCGCAACGGGTCGAAGTCGGTGTGGTTGCTGATACGCGGCAACACCGGGACGATTACCTTCAACAGGCGCTCACTCTTTGCGCCCTGGCGCGTATCGATACCATCCTCGGCCTCCAGGTGCAGGTCGGTGACGTAGGGCAGCACGCCCAGCACCGGCTTGCCGGTGCGTTGCTCCAGCCAGTCCAGGCCAGGTTGCAGCAGAGCGATGTCGCCACGGAAACGGTTGATGACGAAGCCCTTGATCCGCGCCTGCTCGCTCGCCGACAGCAGCTCCAGGGTGCCGACCAGGTGGGCGAACACGCCGCCCCGGTTGATATCGGCCACCAGGATCACCGGGCAGTCGACGGCTTCGGCGAAGCCCATGTTGGCGATGTCGCCGGCCCGCAGGTTGATCTCCGCCGGGGAGCCAGCACCTTCGACCATCACCACCGGATAGGCTTCGCTCAGGCGCTCGTGGGAAGCCAACACCGCCTGCATGGCGATGGTCTTGTAGTCGTGATAGGCCACGGCGTTCATACTGGTGACCGCGCGGCCATGGACGATCACCTGGGCGCCGGTGTCGCTGTTGGGCTTGAGCAGCACCGGGTTCATGTCGGTGTGTGGCGCCAGCCGGCAGGCCTGGGCCTGCACCGCCTGGGCGCGACCGATCTCGCCGCCGTCGGCGGTCACGGCGCTGTTGAGCGCCATGTTCTGTGGCTTGAACGGCACCACTGCGATGCCCTGGCGCAGCAGCCAGCGGCACAGGGCGGTGACCAGCGTGCTCTTGCCGGCATCGGAGGTGGTGCCTTGCACCATGAGGGTGGTCATGCCGATTCCTTGTGGTAGTCCGCCAGGGCCTGGGCCAGGCGTTGTTCGTCCGCCGCCGTGGCCGGCAGGCCGAATCGCAGCGCGGGCGGCTGCTCGAACAGCCGCACCAGGATGCCGCGGCGGGCGAGATAGTCATGCAGATGCGCGGCACGTTCATCACGCACGTACTGGAACAGGTCGCAGCCGCCGCTGGGTGGCAGACCAGCGCCATCAAGCACCGCAACCAGGCGCTGGCTGGCCTGGGCGCAACGGGCAATTTGCACCAGGTGCGCCGCTTCGTCGGTGAAACAGGCCTGCCCCAACACCCGGGTCGGGCCGCTGACGGTCCACGGCCCGAGCGCCTCGGCCAAGCGCCGCAGCACATCGGCCTGGGCGACGACAAAGCCCAGCCGCACACCGGCCAGGCCGAAGAACTTGCCGAACGAGCGCAACACGATCAAACCCGGTTGCCCGGCCTGCGCGACCACGCTGTGTTCGGGCGTGTTGTCCATGAAGGCTTCGTCCACCAGCAACCAGCCACCACGCTCGGCCAGACGCGCATGCCAGGCCAGCAGGCGCTCGCGGGTTACCCGGCGGCCGGTGGGGTTGTTGGGGTTGACCAGCACCAGAACGTCGAGACTGTCGAGCTGGTCCTCGACCTCGGCCTCGTCCAGTTCGACCAGGGTGTGCCCCGCGCGCGCCCAGGCATGGGGATGCTCGGCATAGCACGGCGACAGGACCCCGACCCGGCCGCTGGGGCGCAAGTATGGCAAGGCCTGGATCGCCGCCTGGGAACCGGCCACCGCCAGCAGCGGCGGCGCGCCATAGTATTGCCGCGCCGCCGCCTCCAGGCCGTCCTCGGTCTCCGGCAACCGGGCCCAGGCTTCCAGGGGAATCGGCGGTATCCGGTAGGACCACGGCGCGATGCCACTGGACAGGTCGAGCCACTGCTCCCGAGCGATGGCGTACTGTTTCACAGCCCGCAGCAGGCGGCCACCGTGCTCAAGCATTGAGGTAAGCTCCCACGCAGATCAATAGCACCCACAGCCACACGCCGCGCTGCACCAGGCTCCAGCCACGGTCGATGGCGTCGGCGTCGGCCATCGGCCCTTCGCCCAGGCGCGGCCGCTCGTGCAGCTCGCCGTGATACACCGCCGGGCCGCCCAGCTCTACCCCGAGGGCTCCGGCCCCCGCCGCCATCACCGGGCCCGCGTTGGGGCTGTCCCACAGTGGCGCCTGTTTGCGCCAGCAGGCCAGGGCCAAGCGGGTTTTGCCCAGCAGCGCATAGGTCAGCGCCACCAGTCTGGCGGGAATATAGTTCAGCCCATCGTCGATGCGCGCCGCGCACCAGCCGAAGCGCTCGAAACGTTCGTTGCGATAGCCCCACATGGCATCCAGGGTATTGCTCAGGCGGTACAGCACCACCCCCGGCGCTCCGGCCACGACGAACCAGAACAGCGCAGCGAATACCGCGTCGCTGCCGTTCTCCAGCACCGACTCGGTGGCCGCCCGGGCCACAGCAGGCTCGTCCAGCTCGCGGGTTTCGCGGCTAACCAGGTAACCGACGCGCCGCCGCGCTTCCTCCAGGTCGCCCTGGCGCAGTGCCTGGGCCACCGGCAGCACATGTTCGCCCAGGCTGCGCAGACCCAGCGCGCAGTACAGCGCCAGCACGTCCACCAGCCAGCCGATAGCGGGCAACCAGGAAAGGATCAACGCCAGCAAGGTCAGCGGCACCACCGCCAGGAACCAGGCCGTGACACCGTGGCTGCGCCAGCCCCGGCCACCGGCGTTGAAGCGTTGCTCCAGGCGCGAGGCGAAGTTGCCGAAGCCCACCAGCGGATGACGCCGGCGCGGCTCGCCCAGCAGCGCATCCAGGGCCACGCCGGCCACGGTCAGCAAGGCCACGCTCATGGGCGCTCTCCCCAATGGTTTTCGTACAGCATTTCGCTTAAGGGCCGTTGCTCGGCCCAGTCCTCCAATACCAGCATCGGCGCCGGATAGAACTCGGTCACCGGCCCCAGGCACAGCACCGCCATGGGCTTGGCGCCTGCGGGCATGCCCAGCAGCTCGGCCAGAGCCTGCGGCTCGAACAGCGACACCCAGCCCATGCCCAGCCCTTCGGCCCGCGCCGCCAGCCACAGGTTCTGGATGGCGCAGGCCAGCGAAGCCAGGTCCATCTCCGGCAGGGTGCGGCGGCCGAAGACATGCGCCTCGCGCTTGTCCATCAACGCAGCCACCAGCACCTCGGCGCAGTCGTTGATGCCTTCGACCTTGAGCTTCATGAACTCATCGGAACGCTCGCCCAGGGCTTCGGCGGTGCGCACCCGCTCCTCCTCCACCAAAGCCTGGATACGTTCGCGCAAATCACGTTGGCTGATTCGAATGAAGCGCCAGGGCTGCATCAGGCCCACGCTGGGCGCCTGGTGAGCGGCGGCGAGCAGACGCCCCAGCAATTCGGGGGCCACCTCGCCGCCGGCGAAATGGCGCATGTCGCGACGTTCGCCGATGGCCCGGTAGATCGCCGCGCGCTCGACGGCGCTGTACGCGTGTTCGCTCATGGTCGCAACAGCGCCGCCGCCGCGTCGGGGTTGGAGGGGAAATAGAAGTGCACGTAGGAAGCGGTCAGCCGCCCCAGGCGATAGACCGCCTCGTTGCCGCGTCCACCGTTGGGGCTCAGGCCCCGGGCAATCGGTTCCAGCTCGGTGCTGGTCAGCGAATGGTGATAGGTGTGGCCGCGCAGGGTACCTTCGGGCAACTCGACGACCTGCAGGGCCAGGGCTGCCAGGCGTTTCTGCATGGTCGCCTCGCCCGGCAGCAGGCCTGCCAGCGGCGCACGCACACCGGCCACATCGGTCAGTGCGTCGAGCAGGTAGAGCATGCCGCCGCACTCGGCCAGCAGCGGCTTGCCGGCGCCATGATGGGCGCGGATCGCCTCCAGCATCGGCGCGTTGGCGGCCAGGGCCTGATGGTGCAGCTCCGGGTAGCCGCCTGGCAGGTACAGGCTGTCTACATCAGGCAGTTCCCGATCATGCAACGGCGAGAAGAATTCGAGCTGCGCGCCGAGGCTGCGCAGCAGATCCAGGTTGGCCCCATAGGTAAAGGCGAAGGCTTCATCGCGGGCCACGCCGATGCGCACGCCGGCCAGCGGCGTGGTCACGCTCACCGGCTCGGGCCGTGCAAAACTGACCAGTGGCGGCAATGCGGCATCGCAGCTGGCAGCCAGCGCTTCGGCCGCGGCATCCAGGCGCGCATCCAGGTCGTTCAGTTCACTGGCCTGGACCAGGCCGAGGTGACGGCTGGGCAGCTCGATGCCACGCTCGCGGGACAACCCGCCATACCAGCGCAGGCCTTCGGTGAGGCTGCCTTCGAGCAACTGTGCGTGGCGCAGGCTGCCAACCCGGTTGGCCAGCACCCCGGCGAACGGCAGGTCGGGCTGATAACGCGCCAGGCCCAGGGCCAGGGCGCCGAAGGTCTGGGCCATGGCCGTGCCATCGATCACCGCCAGCACCGGCACGCCGAAATGGCGGGCCAGATCGGCGCTCGACGGCGTGCCGTCGAACAGCCCCATCACCCCTTCGATCAGGATCAGGTCGGCCTCGCCCGCCGCCTCCCACAACAGGCGACGACTCTCTTCGGCACCGATCATCCACAGGTCAAGCTGGTAGACCGGCGCGCCGCTGGCGCGTTCGAGGATCATCGGGTCGAGAAAGTCAGGCCCGCACTTGAACACCCGCACCTTGCGCCCACGGTTGCGGTGCAGGCGGGCCAGGGCGGCGGTGACCGTGGTCTTGCCCTGGCCCGAGGCCGGGGCCGCGATCAGCACGGCGGGACACTGGCGCGAATCACTCACAATTCGACGCCCTTCTGCGCGCGGATACCGGCCTGGAAGGCGTGCTTGAGCATGCCCATCTCGGTGACGGTGTCGGCCAGTTCGATCATTTCCGGTTTTGCCGCTCGCCCGGTGACGATCACATGCTGCATCGGCGGACGAGCCTGGATGTCCGAGAGCACCTGGTCGAGGTCCAGGTAGCCGTGCTTGAGCGCGATGTTCAGCTCATCGAGCACGACGAACTGGATCGACGGATCCTGCAGCAACTGGCGTGATACCGCCCACGCGGCCTCGGCGGCGGCGATGTCGCGCTGACGGTCCTGGGTCTCCCAGGTGAAGCCCTCGCCCATCACGTGATAGCGCACCTGCTCGGGGAAACGACGGAAGAACAGCTCTTCGCCGGTGCTGTTGCGGCCCTTGATGAACTGCACCACGCCGCATTGCATGCCATGGCCCAGGGCGCGGGCGAGCATACCGAAGGCCGAACTGCTCTTGCCCTTGCCATTGCCAGTCAGTACCAGCAGCAGGCCGCATTCGTTGGGGGAATTGGCGATGCGCTCATCGATGATCGCCTTCTTGCGCAGCATGCGCGCCAGGTGACGTTCGTCGCGTTCGGTGGATTCGCTCATCAGGGGTCTCCGCAGACTGTCGCGGCGGCGACAGATAAAAGGCAGGCAGACGAGGAGCGCGCAGGAGGCGTGGCAACGGCCACATCGCACCGCGCATCACCCTCCGTGATGCCGTTGGCAGTGACAGGCCGGTCTCCGGGCTCGTGAGCGGGACATCCCCGGACGACGCGCCTTCCCGGATACCTGTACCCAGTGGCCCTGCGCCGTCTTCGACTCACCTACCGTTGCGGGGGCAGCGCCGGACTCGCGCCTGCTGGCGCCCACCGGCTTCCCAGTTTCACCCTGCCGAACCGCGGTTCGCCGGGCACCTGAAACACGCCGCGAAGGTTAGAGGGTTGCACCGGGAGCGTCAATCGAACGAGGGCCGATCTGGCCTGGATCAATGGCCGATCCGCCAGCTTGTGCCACACTCAAAGCAGTGATATCACATAGCCACTATCTGACTGACCTCGATCACAATGACAAGGAGCGCAGCATGCAAGGCCTGATCATCAACAACCCGAGCCTGGAGTTCCTGCGTCCCGCCCTGGAACGCTGGGTCGACTGCATCGACCGCTTCAACCAGTTTCAAGGTGACAACGAAGCGCCCTACTGGCACGGCGCCGCAGCCAACACCGGGATGCTCGCGGCTGCGGCCTGGCAGGCTGAGCTGGTTGCGCTGGAGCAGTACACCAGTAAAAAACAGCGCGACGAAGGCGAGCGCGAGGCCCGTGGCGACCTGGCCATCAGCAGCGCAGAGGAGTCGATCCACCTGCATACCCGTCAGCGCTGGCCGCGTATCGCCCGCCTCGACCTGGCGCCGACCCTGCAGGAAGCCGCCAGCCAGGCCAAGGCGATCGCCTACGCCAGCCAGCTCAAAGCCGGGGCGCTGTTCGTCACCCCGTGGAAGGCCGGTCAGCACGCCAGCCCCGAGGAACTGCAGGA
This sequence comes from Pseudomonas sp. CAM1A, assembly GCF_047501685.1. NCBI lineage: Bacteria > Pseudomonadati > Pseudomonadota > Gammaproteobacteria > Pseudomonadales > Pseudomonadaceae > Pseudomonas > Pseudomonas sp. CAM1A. The sequence continues at coordinate 199,157 of NZ_JBFNXP010000005.1, forward strand.
CCTGGTCGACGACCTGCAGAAACACACCGCCTGCGCGATCGCCTGGTACTTTCCCTATGCCTATCGCAAGCTGCACAACGAACTGGGGCAGTATTTCCCCGGCGTGGCGCTGCTGCTCAAGCAGGCCTGAGGGCGCACCACACTGCGTGGCTACGCTTCAGCGCCGGTCAATGCCGGCGGGAAGAACCGGTCCACCACCGCCTGGCTCCTGAAGCGCCCGCGGTAGGCCTCCAGGTTGAAAGGTTGGCCGGTCCGCAGGTCATACACGACCGCCGTGCCAGGCTCAGCCACCTGGGCCAGCTGTACATGAATGAAGCGATAGCCCTCCCCATACACCTGCTGCAACCCCTCTATCCGGAAGTAATGCCCCGGCAAGAACAGGGTTTCAGCTTCCATCGGAAAAACCGAGAATGGGCTGATCGGTGTGCCGCCTTGATACCGCTGCGCCGGCACCTCGAAGATCACCGAGCTGTCATCGAATGTGCGAATCATGCCATCGCCCTCTGCGCCACTGTCGGTCGATGCGAACTCGCCGGCTTTGTAGGGGTTCTCGGTGAAAGAACTCAGGTCGGTATTGACCAGGATATCGCCCACTCGCAAGCGGCCACTGCGATAGCCTTCGCCGCCCGTACCCCGTGCGGCGTTACCACCGCGATACAGCGTGACGGCATTGTTCTTGGGCGACGCCTTCAAGGTGTCGACAAGACGGGTGATGTAGTCGTCCATGTCCGGATGCGCATAGGTGCCATAGCGGAACACATCGTTGGCCTTTGATGCCTCATGGGTGTAATCCTCGATCAATACGTTGGAGAACTGCCTTCCCTGACGATAGGAATACACCGGCTTGCCCTCGTGCAGCACACAAGGCAGACCACGAGCATCCAGGTCGTACACCTGGCCAGGCGCAAGCTCGACAACGCCCGCGCCAACCCATACGTTCTTCTGCCGCACAATGGCCTTGGTCGAAAGCTTGGCGCTCTCCCAAAGATCTTCCCGGCAATAGGTATCCCAAAGCTGCGAACGAAGGCTCGGCAGCTCGGCTGCAACCGCAGGCGCACCACCGAGCAAGCGTGGCGGCTCCAGCAGCTCCCACTCACCCTGGTCACTCAGCCGTACCGGATGCAACGCAGTAAAAGCAAACGGGTTCTCCTGCGGCACAATCAGCCAGACGCAGAGTTCATGGCTGTAGCGCACCCGATAGTTCAAGCCATTGAGGGTAATCCAGCAACTACCATCATTGCCCAGGCGCACACCACGCAAACGGCCACTTTGCGCCAGCCTGCCGGCCACCAGCGCGTTGGCCTCCAGCCCTTCAACAGGCAAGGTGGCACTACGCACCCTGTGCCATTGCCCAAGCGACGCCCTGAACTCATGGGGCGGCGCTTCGTAAGCCAGTGAGCCGAAGCTTGAGGTGAAGCCGATATCCGCCATGTTCAACGCCGTGTACAAGCTGTCGAGCATGGCATCACGCAGCGCATTCTTACGTACCTGCTCGTCAACGGCATGAACCGCGGCGTCCACATCCAGCCCCACTTTGCCAACGCCAACCCCCAGCAGCGTCAGACTCATGGGCCACCCCAATGGCGCAAGGCCACCGAATACCTTGAGAAAAGCCGACAGGTAACCCCGCCACATCGCCTTGCGCAGGGCGGCATTGCTCTGGATGACTTCGGCAGTCTGGCGCATCTCGATCGAGACCTGGTCGACCAATACCTCGAACAACGCCTTGCCCGGCTCACGCTTGAACAGCGAGAGCGCCACGACGGCCATCTCATCGGAACGACTGTCGGCAATGCCTTGCAGATGAACCTTGATCAGCCGCCTGCCGGTGGCATCTCGCGGATTGGCGTGCGCCCCTTCGACAAATGCCTGCAGCGCCTCGGCGGATTGCAGATGCTGACGCAGCCAGCGCGCCATGGCCAGTTCGGAGCCGAACCCACGCACGGCCTCATGTGACCATGGCATATACAGGACGACCCGCCCATCCGCCGCTGTCAGCCGGTACAAGCTACCGCGGTCGGCTTCGCCAAAGGCATAGCGGCTGACAGTCAACGGCGGGTGGGTCGCGTCCTGCCGCAACAATGCCAGGGTCGGCAGGACGCCCGTCGTCAGGCCATCTGCTGCCACCGCGCGCAGGCGCTGCCAGTCAAGGTGGGTGATCAAGCCACTGTTCAGGGCCTTGCCGGCCTGCCCCAGCAGATTGACCTTGGCCATGACCCGGAAATGCTGACCATGGGTGGACCAGAAGCGGTTGATCGCAGCCCGATAGAGCTCGGCGAAATTTAGCGCCCACAGGTCCTTCTGTACCTCGCCCCCCAGCATGCGAATCTCATTACGCTCATCGAACTGGCCGACACGGGCCCCTTGCCTGTAGAAGCCACCGATCTGATCCAATTGATCGGGAGCATCCTGGAACTGCACATCGAAGCGCTCGATCACCAACTCGGCCAGCTGCATCGACTTGACCGGTGCCTGCGAATGCTTCCAGCCGTTGAAGGTAAGCGGGCTACTGCTGCCGCTCTCGAACTGATGCCACCAGACAAAGCGCGGGTCCATCGCCTTGCCGGTGTGCTTGACCAGAAGGCGAGCCGCCTCCCGATTCGCCAATACGTAGGGGTCTGGATATTCGCGGACGATCTGGTCCACCAGGGCCGCCAGCGGCCGCCCTGCGTCGAGTGTATCGAGGCTGCGCTCGACCCGTTCCTTGATGGTGTTCATGAACCGCTCCGAGGATGTCGTTATGGGACGGACATCCTGATCGGCGCAAAGCAGGGAGGAGCGGTAGAAGGATAGTGCGGGCAGCTCCGATCAAGGGGAGCGCCCGCCTGATCACGGGTTGTGCGCCAAGTGTCCCGGCGCCAGCACGCGCTTGGCCTGCAGGTAGGCGCGGGACCAGTAGTTGCTGGACAGGTAGTCCAGCCGCACGGTGCCGCCGGTGGATGGCGCATGCACGAAGCGGCCCTCGCCCACGTAGATCCCGGCATGGCTGACCTGCGAGCCGCCGCCGGTGGCGAAGAACACCAGGTCGCCCGACTGCAGGGCGTTGATGTCCACGTTCGGCGCGCGCATTACGATCATGTCGCGGGTGGTGCGCGGCAGGCTGATGCCGGCGGCGTCACGATAGACATAGCCGATCAGTCCGCTGCAGTCGAAGCCGGAGTCCGGGGTATTGCCGCCCCAGCGATAGGGCGTACCCACCAGGCCGATGGCGCGGAACAGCACATCGTCCGCGGCAGGCGAAGAGGCTGGCTGCTGGCTGAACGATACCGGGGGGGTGGTCGCCGGAGCAGGCGCCGGGGCACGGTTCGAACAGGCTGCGAGCAGTGCCGCGAGAGAAAGGAGTGCGAAGCGCGCCAACATCGCCATGATGGTAACGTCCTGTCGAAGACCGTCCGGCCGCAGCCGAAGCCAAAAGAGTTGAGAATTTAGATTAGACGCTTTCTGTAAACGCGCACGGCGGCGAGCTTTTCAGCTACGCCGCCGTGCGAGGTTACAGCATTTTGATATCAATTCAATTGCGCGAGATCGTGGTCGGTGCCATGGCGAGCGCGCGCTTTGCCTCGATGAAGGTCTTGCTCCAGTAGCGATCGCCCAGGCTGTCGATGCGCACCCCGCCGCTGCGGCGGCTGCTGGAGTGGATGAACTGGTTGTCGCCCAGGTAGATACCGGCGTGGCTGACGCGGCCGCGACCATTGGTGCTGAAGAACAGCAGGTCGCCTGGCTTGAGCTTGTTGCGGGCAACCTTGGGGGCGTCGACGTTGATCATCTCGCGGGTGGAACGCGGCAGGTTCATGCCGGCCTCTTCGCGGAACAGGTAGCCAATGAAACCGCTGCAGTCGAAGCCGGACTTCTCGGAGGTACCACCGAAGCGGTAGCGGGTACCGATCAGCGCCATGCCGCGTTCGAGAATGCTGTCGGCCAACACAGGCAACTGGTACGGCTTGCTGTTGCTGGAGAAGGCCTCGAGGTCATCTTCGCTGGCCAGCTCTTCCTCGGTGAATACGGAAGAGGCGGAAGACTTGGCCTTGACCGATTGCTCGGTGGCCATGCGTTGATCCTGTGAAGGCGCGACCGGGCCGGTGGAGGCACAGCCATAAAGAAGGGTAACAAGTGCAAGTGGCACGAGGGGTGCGAAGCGCTTCAGCATGGGCACGACCGTGTCTGTAGTCCTTTAGAAGGGGGAAACTATGCCCTCTATCGGACTCATTTGCAAATTTTATCGAAAAACATGTGACTTTTCCGATTTGGCGCTCTGGCACCGTGTTTTCAGCGCTACCAGCCGAGGGTTTCCTTGAGGAATGGGATAGTCAGCTTGCGCTGGGCCTGCAAGGAAGCCTGGTCGAGACGCTCGAGCAGGTCGAACAGCGCGCTCATGCTGCGCGTGCCACGGGTGAGGATGAAGTGGCCGACTTCGTCGGTCAGGTGCAGGCCGCGGCGTGAGGCACGCAGTTGCAGCGCGCGCAGTTTGTCTTCGTCGGACATCCCGCGCATCTGGAAGATCAGCGCCAGGGTCAGCCGCGACTTGAGGTCGGCCAGTTTGATCGGCAACTCCCGCGGCGAGCTGGAGGCTGCCAGCAGCAGGCGCCGGCCACTGTCGCGCAGGCGGTTGAACAAGTGAAACATCGCCTCTTCCCAGTCGGCCTTGCCCGCGATCACGTGCAGATCATCGATGCATACCAGCTCGTATTGTTCGAGATGGTCGAGCAGTTCGACACCACGCTCGAGCAACTGCGCCAGAGGTAGGTAGACGGCGGGCTCGCCCAGTTGCTGGAAGCGCTGGGTGGCGGCCTGCAACAGGTGGGTACGGCCCACGCCCTGCTTGCCCCACAGGTAGATGAGGCTCTCGGTCCAGCCGGCGTCGGCTTCGCAGAGCCGCTCGACATAGCCCAGTGCCGCGGCATTGGCGCCGGGGTAGTAGTTGATGAAGGTGGCGTCGTCGCGCAGACGCACACCCAGGGGCAACTGGATCGGTTTCATGCTCGCGGGCGGTCGCGGGGACCACAGGGGGCCTTTGATGAACAGTGTGCAAAGTCTATACCCGCAGCGCGGACGGCACAATCGGCGAGGGGAATAGCGTTAGCAAAATCAAGCAGTTGCACTATTTCACAGCATCGCGGGGCAAGCCCGCCCCCACGCCCCCCGAGTCTTTGACACGCGCAAGCGTGGGAGCGGGCTTGCCCCGCGATCGCTCATAGATCCGGGTCGACCTCCCCGGCGTACATGTCCGACTCCTTGTACAGGTCGTGAACATGGCGCAACAGCACCATGATCACCGCCGCCACCGGCAGCGCCAGCAGCACACCGGTAAAGCCGAACAGCTCGCCCCCCGCCAGGATCGCGAAGATCACCGCCACCGGATGCAGGCCGATGCGGTCGCCCACCAGCAGCGGCGTCAGCACCATGCCCTCCAGCGCCTGGCCGACCATGAACACCGCGACGATGCCGAGCATCGGATAGAACTCGCCGCCAAACTGGAACAACCCGGCCACCAGCGCCGCACCGATACCAATGATGAAGCCCATGTACGGCACGATCGCCGCCAGCCCCGCCAGCATGCCGATCAGCAGGCCCAGCTCCAGGCCCACCAGCATCAGGCCGCTGGAATAGATGACGCCCAATGCCAGCATCACCAGCAGTTGCCCGCGCACGAACGCTCCCAGCACCTCGTGGCATTCGCCGGCCAGCCCCACCACCTGCGGCTCGCGCTGGCGCGGCAGCAGGCTGCGCAGCTTGGCCATCATCAAGTCCCAATCGCGTAGCAGGTAGAAGCCCACCACCGGGATCAGCACCAGGTTGGCCAGCCAGCCGATCAGCGCCAGGCTCGAGGCGGTGGCCTGGGACAGCAGCACACCGACGATGTCGGTGGTCTGGCCCATGTGCTCGCCGATCGCGGACTTGATCTTGTCGAACTTCCAGAACCCGTCGGCCAGGCCCAGGCGGCTCTGCACCCAGGGCAATGCCACGTGCTGCAGCCAGTCGAGCATCTGCGGCGCCAGCTCGTACAGGCGCAGCAGCTGCTTGGCCAGCATCGGCACCAGCACCAGCAGCAGGGCCAGGAAGATCAACGTGAACAGGCTGAATACCACCACCACGCCCCAGGTGCGTGACAGCCCGAGCCGCTCCAGGCGATCGACCAGCGGGTCGGCCAGGTAGGCCAGCAGGATGCCCACCAGGAACGGTGAGAGGATGTTGTGCAGGAAGTACAGCAGCACGGCGATCACCAAGGCCACGCCCAGCCAGATCCAACGACGCATGTCAGTCATTCGCGCCACTCCTTACCAGCGAAAGCGCAGGCCGTCGAACGGCGTTGCGGCAGTGGTGGGCGGCGGCGTGCCGGTATCGCCCTGCGCGCTCGGCGCAGGCGTTGCGGCGGCGGGCTCGGCAGGCAGCTCCTGCAGCTTGGCCAAGCCCAGCTGGGCGCGCAGTTGCTCGCGATTGCCGCTGACCCGATAGGTCAAGGTACCGCCTTCTGCCATCTGCAAGCGGGCGCCATAAGGTTCCAGTACCCGGCTCAGCTCGGCATACCGCTGCAGGTTCATGCCCTGCACCTGTACCTGCAGGTCGCTGCTGGCGCCGGGCCGCGTGACATAACGCGGCGCCAGGCGGTTGCTCACCGCCAGCAGCACCGCATCGGCCAGGGCCACCTGGTCGCTGCCCTCGGCGTTGCCCTGTTCGCGCTGGTCGCCCAGCCACAACTGCCACTTGCCCTGCCACTTGCCATCGGCCTCATGGGCGTGCACTGCCAGCAAGGCATCGGCGCCATAGCGCTCGGACGCCTCGCGCAGCGGCGCGGGGTCGTTACCCTCGAGCAGCTTGGCATTGGCCACCAACTGCTCCTGCAGATCGGCCAATGGCAGGCGCAGTGGCAGGCCGCGATGCTGGGCGGCCCGACGCAATGGCTCGGCGGCGCTCTGGCCGTCGCCGACCAGGCTGCTGCCCTCGACACTGTCGTTCAGCCACCAGCCCAGGACCGACGGCCGGTTGCTGCCCCACAAGGCCAGCCCGGCCTGGCGCAGGGCGCGCTCGGTGCTGCCGGGATCGAACTCGACCAGCACCGATTCCGGTGGGCCTGCCTCGGTGCCGACCTGGTTGATGATCTGTTGCGGGTCCTTGCGCAGCGCGGCCAGTGCCGGGTTCTGCGCGGCCTTGGGGTCGCCGGTCAGGCGCAACACCAGGGTATCGAGCGCCTTGCTGGTCGCCTGGGCGCGGGCCTCGCTGCCCTGCCCTTCGACGGGCTCGCGAACCTGATACAGGCCCGAGACGGTTTCGGCCTGTGCGAGGGTGCCGGCCACAACGAGGCAGGCGCCAACAAGGAAATTGAGAAGACGCATTGAGGATTCCTGTCCAGATGACCTTGGGGCGACGCGCCCTTGCCTGTGGGCTGTGACCGCGCCTGGCCGGAAAATGCTCCGCCGTGCCGCACCTTTGCGCACGTCGCCATGCCTATACCTTATACAGGCGCCGACGCGGCAACCAGTCGCACAGGGTGAAACAGCGTTTTTTGCCCAGATTTCCCGCCTGCCCGTCGGCCTGAGGATGGCCGCCTTGGGGCAACCCTGATAAAATCGCGCGCCTTCGCAGACCAGTGACGTACAGGCAGCCGCCGTTTCTGAAAGTGGCCTTGGCCGTCCCGGTCGTTTTTCTGAATCCCTCCCTCCTAAAGGCCTGGATCAATGAGCAAGCAACCCTCCCTGAGCTACAAAGACGCCGGTGTAGACATCGACGCCGGCGAAGCACTGGTCGAACGCATCAAGGGCGTCGCCAAGCGCACCGCACGCCCTGAAGTCATGGGTGGCCTGGGCGGCTTCGGCGCCCTCTGCGAGATCCCGGCCGGCTACAAGCAGCCGGTGCTGGTCTCCGGCACCGACGGCGTCGGCACCAAGCTGCGCCTGGCGCTGAACCTGAACAAGCACGACAGCATCGGCCAGGACCTGGTCGCCATGTGCGTCAACGACCTGGTGGTGTGCGGCGCCGAGCCGCTGTTCTTCCTCGACTACTACGCCACCGGCAAGCTCAACGTCGACGTGGCCGCCACCGTGGTCACCGGCATCGGCGCCGGTTGCGAACTGGCCGGCTGCTCGCTGGTCGGTGGTGAAACCGCCGAGATGCCAGGCATGTACGAAGGCGAAGACTACGACCTGGCCGGTTTCTGCGTCGGTGTGGTGGAAAAGGCCGAGATCATCGACGGCTCGAAAGTGGTCACCGGCGACGCCCTGATCGCCCTGCCGTCCTCCGGCCCGCACTCCAACGGCTATTCGCTGATCCGCAAGATCCTCGAAGTCTCCGGCACCGACATCGACAACACCCAGCTCGACGGCAAGCCGCTGGCCGACCTGCTGATGGCGCCGACCCGCATCTACGTCAAGCCGCTGCTGCAGCTGATCAAACAGACCGGCGCGGTCAAGGCCATGGCCCACATCACCGGCGGCGGTCTGCTGGACAACATCCCGCGCGTGCTGCCAAAAGGTGCCCAGGCCGTGGTCGACGTGGCCAGCTGGCAGCGCCCGGTGTTGTTCGACTTCCTGCAGGAAAAAGGCAACGTCGACGAACATGAAATGCACCGCGTGCTGAACTGCGGCGTGGGCATGGTCATCTGCGTCGCTCAGGACCAGGTCGACAACGCCTTGAACGTGCTGCGCGCCGAAGGCGAGCAGCCGTGGGTCATCGGCCAGATCGCCGAGGCCGCCGAAGGCGCCGCTCAGGTCGAGCTGCAGAACCTCAAGGCACACTGATGCCGGGCAAGACCTGCAACGTCGTGGTACTGCTGTCGGGCTCCGGCAGCAACCTGCAAGCGCTGATCGACAGCAACAGCGCCAGTGACAGCCCGGCACGCATCCGCGCGGTGATCTCGAACCGCGCTGATGCCTACGGCCTGGAACGCGCCAAGGCAGCCGGCATCGACACCGCAGTGCTCGCGCACACCGGCTTCGACGGGCGCGAGGCCTTCGATGCGGCGCTGATGGCGCTGATCGACGGCTTCGCGCCCGACCTGGTGGTGCTGGCGGGTTTCATGCGCATCTTGAGTGGCGGCTTCGTGCGCCACTATCAAGGCCGCCTGCTCAACATCCATCCGTCACTGTTGCCCAAGTATAAAGGGCTGCACACCCACCAGCGTGCGCTGGAAGCCGGTGATGCCGAGCACGGCTGCAGCGTGCACTTCGTCACCGAGGAACTCGATGGCGGGCCTCTGGTCGTACAGGCTGTGGTGCCGGTGGCGGCGGATGACAGCGCGCAGACGCTTGCCCAGCGCGTGCACCTGCAGGAACACCAGATCTACCCGCTGGCGGTGCGCTGGTTCGCCGAAGGACGCTTGCGTCTGGGCGAGCACGGTGCATTACTGGATGGCCAGCCGCTGGCGGCCAGCGGTCACTTGATTCGATCCTAGGAGAATTTATGCGTCGCGCCCTGCTCTTGGCTCTCGCCGTGCTCGCCCTGCCCCTCCAGGCAGCTGATCTGAAGCCTTTCGCGGCCAGCTACACCGCCGACTGGAAACAGCTGCCCATGAGCGGCACCGCCGCGCGCAGCCTGGAAAAGAACACCAACGGTACCTGGAGCCTGAACTTCAAGGCCTCGATGATGATCGCCAGCCTGACCGAGCAAAGCACCCTCAAGTTCGAGAACGACACCCTGCTGCCGCAGCAGTATCACTTCGAACGTGGCGGCCTGGGCAAGGCGAAGAAGGTCGACCTGAACTTCGACTGGACTGGCAAGAAAATCACCGGCAGCGACCGTGGCGACGCCATCAACCTGCCACTCAACCGTGGCGTACTGGACAAGTCGTCCTACCAGCTGGCCCTGCAGCATGACGTGGCGGCCGGCAAGAAGAGCATGACCTACCAGGTGGTCGACGGTGACGAGATCGACACCTACGACTTCCGCGTGCTGGGCACCGAGAAAGTGGCCACCAAGACCGGCCAGGTCGACGCGATCAAGGTCGAGCGCGTGCGCGACCCGAGCCAGAGCAAGCGCATCACCGAGCTGTGGTTCGCCAAGGACTGGGACTACCTGCTGGTGCAACTGCGCCAGGTCGAGACCGATGGCAAGGAATACGTGATCGTGCTGCAGGATGGCACGGTGGACGGCAAGGCAGTCAAAGGCAACTGATAGCGCTGCCTGCAATACCCGAAGCCCCGCCCTGTGCGGGGCTTCTTTTTGGGCCACGCGATGGGGCCCATCATGAAACTTGTTTCATCGCTGTTTTATTTACTTAGCCTGCTAACAAACTCTATAAAGGGGGTGTGCGACATGCTGTCGCAGCCAACTGAAGCAGTGGAGTTTAACGATGACAGTCCAAGTAACCGAACGCGACGAATCGAAAATGTCCCACGAAGGCCTGGCCGCTGGTGTGCGGATCTGGGATGTGCATCAACAGGGCCAGCTGGTCGGCATGTTCCATGAGGAGCACCAGGCCCAGCAGTACCGCATGGAGCTGGAACACCTCGAGAACCAGCGACCGTCGCAATAACACCCTCTTCAAATGAATAACCCCGCCTAGGCGGGGTTTTTCGTGCTTACCACATCAGATCGTCAGGGATCTTGTAGGCTGCGTACGGGTCGTCCTCGTCCGCCTCCTCGACATGGGTGTTGAGCAGCAGGATACGATTGGGGTCGCGCTCCTGGATCTTCACCGCCGCCTCGCGTGGAATCACTTCGTAGCCACCGCCATGGGCGACGACTGCCAGCGCGCCGTTGCTCAGCTTGCTGCGCATCAGCGCGTTGACGGCGATGCGCTTGACCTTCTTGTCATCGACGAAGTTGTAGTAGTCCTCGGTAGTCAGCTTGGGCAGACGGGTCGCCTCGATCAATTGCTTGATCTGCGCGGCACGGGCCTTCTGCTCGGCCTTTTCCTGGACCTGGCGGTTCAGCTCCTGGTCTTTTCGGGCCTTCTCGGCCTGGGCTTCCTTGACCAGGCGCTGCTGGCTGTCGTCCACCTCGACCTGGCCTTTATGCTCCAGGCGTTTCTGTTTTTTCTCGGCCTTGTTGGTCTGAGAAACCTGTTTCTGGTTGACCAGACCGGCTTTGAGCAATTGGTCGCGAAGGGAAAGGCTCATTGAAGTTCACTCACTTATGCATCAGCTCAGCCGCAGCTGGGCAGGTTCTTTTCTTGACGCTTGGCCTCGCCCCACAGGGCGTCCAGCTCGTCGAGGGTACGATCTTGGATGTTCAGGCCCTGCTCGCGCAATGCCTGTTCGATGAATCGGAAGCGCCGCTCGAACTTGCGATTGGCGCGGCGCAAGGCGTTTTCCGGGTCGTGCTTGAGGTGCCGGGCCAGGTTGACGGTGGCGAACAGCAGGTCGCCCAGTTCGTCCTCCAGGGCGTCGCTGTCGCCGTCGGCCATGGCCTGCAGCACTTCGTCGAGCTCTTCACGGACCTTGTCCAGCACCGGCAACGCGTCTGGCCAGTCGAAGCCGACCGTGGCGGCGCGCTTCTGTAGCTTGGCCGCCCGTGACAGCGCAGGCAAGGCCGCCGGCACATCGTCGAGCAGCGAAAGCTGTTCAGGCTCGCTCTTCTCGGCGCGCTCCTCGGCCTTGATCTCTTCCCAGCGCGACTTGACCTGGGCCTCGTCCAGCATGGGAGTGTCCAGCGGCGCATAGAGCTCGCCGGTGGGGAATACATGGGGGTGGCGGCGGATCAGCTTGCGGGTGATCGCATCGACCACGCCGTCGAATTCGAAGCGCCCTTCTTCACGGGCCAGCTGGCTGTAGTAGACCACCTGGAACAGCAGGTCGCCCAACTCGCCCTGCAGGTGCTCGAAGTCGCCGCGCTCGATGGTGTCGGCCACTTCGTAGGCCTCTTCGATCGTGTGCGGGACGATGCTGGCGTAGTCCTGCTTGAGGTCCCAGGGGCAACCGTACTGCGGGTCGCGCAGGCGGGCCATCAGGTGCAGCAGGTCTTCAAGGGTGTAGGTCATGGGTTGTCCTTACCGGCCCCATCACGGGGCAAGTCGCATCGGCGCACCGCCGCTCCCACGGTACAACAGCGTGGGAGCGGCGGTGCGCCGATGCGACTTGCCCCGCGATGGCGGTATCAAGGGGTACGATTACGCCGCGTCTCGATGATGTTGGGCAACTGCGAGATCCTGCCGAGCAAGCGCCCCAAGGCGTCCAGGCCAGGGATCTCGATGGTCAGCGACATCAAGGCGGTGTTGTCTTCCTTGTTCGAGCGGGTGTTGACCGCCAGCACGTTGATCTTCTCGTTGAGCAGCACCTGCGACACATCGCGCAGCAAACCCGGGCGGTCGTAGGCACGGATGATGATGTCGACCGGGTAGGTCTGCACCGGGATCGGCCCCCAGCTGACCTGGATCATGCGCTCCGGCTCCTTGCCCGCCAACTGCAGCACCGAGGCGCAGTCCTGGCGGTGAATGCTCACGCCACGACCCTGGGTGATGTAGCCGACGATGGCATCTCCCGGCAGCGGCTGGCAGCAGCCGGCCATCTGCGTTAGCAGGTTGCCGACACCCTGGATCTGGATGTCGTTGCGTTTGCCCGCACGGATGCCCCGCGCCTGGCGCGGGATCAGCTCGACCGGCTCCAGGCGCTCGGGTTCGAGCAACTGCTGGGCGGCGTTGACCATATGCGCCAGGCGCAGGTCGCCAGCGCCAAGGGCGGCGAACATGTCCTCGGCGGTCTTGACGTTGGCCTTCTCGGCCAGGCGCTCGAAGTCCACCTGCGGCAGGCCCAGACGCGACAGCTCGCGTTCGAGCAGGGTCTTGCCGGCGGCGACGTTCTGGTCGCGGGCCTGCAACTTGAACCAATGGACGATCTTGGCCCGGGCCCGCGAGGTGGTCACGTAGCCCAGGTTGGAGTTCAGCCAGTCGCGGCTCGGGCTGCCGTGCTTGCTGGTGATGATCTCCACCTGCTCGCCGGTCTGCAGGCTGTAGTTCAGCGGCACGATGCGCCCGTTGATCTTGGCGCCCCGGCAGTTGTGGCCGATCTCGGTGTGCACCCGGTAGGCGAAGTCCAGCGGCGTCGAGCCCTTGGGCAGGTCGATGGCGTGGCCGTCGGGGGTGAACACGTAGACGCGGTCCGGCTCGATATCGACGCGCAGCTGTTCGGCCAGGCCGCCGATATCGCCCAGTTCCTCGTGCCACTCCAGCACCTGGCGCAACCAGGAGATCTTCTCTTCGTAGTGGTTCGAGCTGGGCTTGACGTCGGTACCCTTGTAGCGCCAGTGGGCGCAGACGCCGAGCTCGGCTTCCTCGTGCATGCCATGGGTGCGGATCTGCACCTCGAGCACCTTGCCTTCGGGGCCGATCACTGCGGTGTGCAGGGAGCGGTAGCCGTTTTCCTTGGGGTTAGCGATGTAATCGTCGAACTCTTTCGGAATGTGCCGCCACAGGGTGTGCACGATGCCCAGCGCGGTATAGCAGTCACGCACTTCCGGCACCAGCACGCGCACCGCGCGCACGTCGTAGATCTGGCTGAACTCCAGGCCCTTGCGCTGCATCTTGCGCCAGATCGAATAGATGTGTTTCGCCCGGCCACTGATATCGGCGTTGACGCCGGTGGCCAGCAGCTCGTTCTGCAACTGGTTCATCACATCGCTGATGAAACGCTCGCGGTCCAGCCGGCGCTCGTGCAGCAACTTGGCGATCTGCTTGTACTGGTCGGGCTCGAGGTAGCGGAACGACAGGTCCTCGAGTTCCCACTTGATATGGCCGATACCCAGGCGGTGCGCCAGCGGCGCATAGATGTCGAACACCTCGCGGGCCACGCGCAGGCGTTTCTCGTCATCGGCGGACTTCACCGCCCGGATGGCGCAGGTGCGTTCGGCCAGCTTGATCAGCGCCACGCGCACGTCGTCGACCATCGCCACGAGCATCTTGCGCAGGTTCTCGACCTGCGCCTGGGAGCCGAGCACCAGCGACTGGCGCGGGCTGAGGCTGGCACTGATGGCCGCCATGCGCAGCACGCCGTCGATCAGCTTGGACACCACCGGCCCGAAGCGCTGGCCGACCTCGGCCAAGGTCACCTTGCCTTCGCGCACCGAACGATAGATGACCGCCGCCACCAGGGAGTCCTGGTCGAGCTTGAGGTCGGCGAGGATTTCGGCGATCTCGAGCCCCGCCTGGAAACTGGACGTGCCATCGGCCCAGGAATGCTTGGCCGGGTTGCCTTTCTTCTCGACCTCATGGGCAAACTCGCAGGCCTCTTTCAACCCCGGGCGATCGAGTTGCGAATCGACGCTCACCACATGATCGAGCCATGCCTCGAGATTGATACTGCCGTCGTTGTTGACCGGCTGGTGCACTCTCACCTGTACCATCTTTGCTTTACCTTTCCATACAGCGCACCACGCGGGTGCACTGGCTATCACCTGTGCGCCCCTCACTCCCTGAAGGCCGCACCAAGAGGGCCAGCCCGGCTAGCCCGCTTCGAATAACGCCATGGCCTCGACATGCGCCGTCTGAGGAAACATGTCGAGAATCCCGGCCCTTTTTAACCGGTACCCCTGCCCGACCAGCACTTGCGCGTCACGCGCCAGCGTGGCCGGGTTGCACGATACGTAGACCAGCCGTTTCGCACCCAGCCGGGCGATGCCCTGCACCACCTCGAAAGCCCCGTCGCGCGGTGGATCCAAGAGTACCGCAGAAAAGCCCTCGGCAGCCCATCCGGCGCCCGCCAAAGGCTGCGATAAATCGGCCTGAAAAAACCGTGCGTTATGCACATTGTTGGCGTCGGCGTTGGCCTCGGCACGGCTGACCATGGCCTGCACGCCCTCCACCGCCACCACCTCGCGCGCCTGGCGCGCCAGGGGCAAGGCAAAGTTGCCCAGGCCACAGAACAGGTCCAGGATCCGTTCGTGCGCCTGGGGTGCCAGCCAGGCCAACGCCTGCTGGATCATCAAGGTATTGACCTGGGCATTGACCTGGACGAAATCGCCCGGTCGCCAGGCCAGCTCCAGGCCCCAGGGCTCCAGGGCAAAGCCCAGTTGCGCCGTGGCCTCCACGGGTGCCGGCTCGCCCTCGCCCTGCAGCCACAACTGAGCGCCGGCTTCGCGGCAGAATGCCTCGAGCCGCGCCAGGTCTTCACTTGGCAATGGCGCCACATGCCGCACCAACACTGCCTCGGCGGTACCGCTGAACAGCTCCACATGCCCCAGCGCCTGCGGCTTGCTCAAGCTGCGCAACACGGTCGGCAGGTGGCGCATGATCGCCTGCAAGGGCTGTACCAGCACCGCGCAGTCGTCGATGGCAACGATGTCCTGGCTGGCCTCGGCGCGGAAACCGACCTCCAGCTGACGCACCTTGGTGTCCCAGCGTACCGCTACCCGCGCCCGGCGGCGGTAGCCGAATTCCGGTCCGCACAAGGGAACAGCCCACTCTTCGGGCTGCACGCCGGCCACCCGCTGCAGCTGCTCGGCGAGCAGGCGCTGCTTGAGTGCCAGCTGGCCGTCATGGGGCAGGTGCTGGAGGTTGCAGCCGCCACAGCGGGCGTAGTGTCGGCAGGGCGCTTCGCGGCGCTCGGCGCCGGCCTGGAATACCCGCTCCAGGCGCGCTTCGACCACCTTGCCGCGCGCGGCAAGCACCCGCACCTCGACGTCCTCGCCGCCCAGCGCGCCACTGACGAACCAGGTGCGGCCCTCGCTGAAGGCGATGCCACGGCCGTCACCGGCCACGCGCTCGATCAGCAGGCGCTGCTTCTTGCCTACCGGCACTTGTGCGGCACGATTGCCGCCGGCCGGCTGGAAACGCAGGCCGGAGTTGCTTTTCTTTCTGGACATCAGGTCGGATCGAACAGGCCGGTGGAAAGGTAACGGTCGCCGCGGTCGCAGATGATGGCGACCATCACCGCGTTCTCGACTTCACGGGACAGGCGCAGCATCGCCGCCACCGCACCGCCGGAGGATACGCCACAGAAAATGCCCTCTTCGCGTGCCAGGCGACGGGTGGTTTCCTCGGCTTCCTGCTGGGACATGTCGACCACGCGGTCGACCCGGGTGGCGTCGAAGATCTTCGGCAGGTACTCGTGGGGCCAACGGCGAATGCCCGGAATGGCCGAGCCTTCCATCGGCTGCAGGCCAATGATCTGTACCGCCGGGTTCTGCTCCTTGAGGTACTGCGAACAGCCCATGATGGTGCCGGTCGTGCCCATGGAGCTGACGAAGTGGGTGATCGTGCCCTGGGTCTGCTGCCAGATCTCCGGGCCCGTGCTGTTGTAGTGCGCGATCGGGTTGTCACCGTTGGCGAACTGGTCAAGCACCATGCCGCGGCCTTCGGCCTGCAGTTTTTCCGCGAGATCGCGGGCCCCTTCCATGCCCTCTTCCTTGGTCACCAGGATCAGCTCGGCGCCATAGGCGGTCATGGCTGCCTTGCGCTCGGCGGTGGAGTTGTCCGGCATGATCAGGATCATCTTGTAGCCCTTGATCGCCGCGGCCATGGCCAGGGCGATGCCGGTATTGCCGGAGGTGGCTTCGATGAGGGTGTCGCCGGGCTTGATCAGGCCACGCAGTTCGGCACGGGTGATCATCGACAACGCCGGACGGTCCTTGACCGAACCTGCCGGATTGTTGCCTTCGAGCTTGAGCAGCAAGGTATTGCTGGTGGTCCCGGCGATGCGCTGCAGGCGAACCAGCGGCGTATGGCCGACGCAGTCGGCGATGGTTGGGTACTGCAGGGTCATGGGCGTTTTCGCAATCCGGACGGCAGGGGCGCCTATCATACCGGCAAACCCGGCGCGGCCATATCACGCAATTGTCGGTGGTTATAGCGGGTAGCTATAAGCAGTTGTTCCCTGGCAGCGGGCTTGCCCGCGCTGGACCAACCGACGGCCCCGCTTCATGCGCAGGCAGGCGCATGCACAGGCGCAGGCCACGCTCGCCATTGACCGCCCACACCAGCCCGCCCTGGCGGCGGATCGCATTGCGGGCAATGCTCAAGCCCAAGCCGAAGCCAGCGTCCCCGGGCCGCGCCCCATCCAACCGGGAAAACGGCGCGAAGATCCGCTCGAGGTCTTCCTCGGCCACGCCACCGCCGTCGTCCTCCAGGTCAATACGCCAATACCCGCCTTCACGCCAGCCGCCCAGGCGCACCACACCCGCTTCGGGCGAGTGACGGATGGCGTTGCGCAGTATGTTCTCCAGCGCCTGGGCGAGGTCGTTGAGGCTGCCCCGCACCCAGCAGTCCGCCGGCAACGCACAGTGCAACCGCCCAGGTGCCCAGCCGCTTTCGTAACAGGCATTTTCGCTGAGCAGGTCCCACAGCGCCGGCACCTGGATCGGCTCCAGGTTCACCGGGGCGCGCTCGGCGTCCTGCCAGGCCAGTTGCAAAGTGTCCTCGACCAGCTGCTGCATGCCGTCCACCTCGCGGTGCAGGCGTTCGCGCAGGCGCTGCAGGTCGGTCTCGCCGTCGCAGGCCACGCGCAGGCGGCTGAGCGGCGTGCGCATCTCGTGGGACAGGTCGCGCAGCAACTGCTGCTGCAAGACCACGGTGCCCTGCAGGCGCTCGGCCATCTGGTCGAAGGCCCTGGCCAGTTCGCCCAGCTCGTCCTTGCGCCGCGTGGTGCGCGAATCAAGGCGCGCCGCCAGCTGATCGGCGCGCCAGGCGTTGGCCTGTTCACGCAATTGATTGAGCGGCACGATCAGCATGCGATACAGGCCGACGCACAGCAGCAGGGTAAATAGCCCGGGAATGATGCCGTTGGTGACGATGCGCCAGAACAACCGGTACTGGCCCGGGTTGAAGCGCTCCGGCAGCTCGATCACCAGCATGCCCTGCTCCGGCGCGCCGGGGAACGGCAGGCGCAACCAGGGCTGGCCGATACTGCGCCGGCTCATCGGCCAGTCGACGCCGCGCAGGCGGGTCAGACGCTGGGCCTGCCCGGCGGTGAGGTCGGCGCTGCCCAACGGCTGCAGGTCGCCATCGAGCACCCCCACCCAGCCTTGCTCGCGCCCACGCATCTCGGCCAGCCAGGCGTCGACACCCTCAGCGCCGCCGCTGCGCCAGGCCTGCTCCGCCTCGGCCGCGTAACCCCGCAGCACTTGACGCGCAGGTTCGGAAAGGAAGGCGTCCTGAGTCTCCATATGGCGACCCCAGCTGTAGCTGAGGCCGATCATCAGCAGGCAGAAGCCCACCAGCAGGACGGTCAGTTTCCAGAACAGCGAATGGCGATCGAGCACGGTTCAGTCGGCCTCGCCCACGCCGAACACATAGCCCTTGCCCCAGACGGTGCGGACCTGCCGCTCGTGATAGCCGATGGCCTTGAGCTTGCGGCGGATCTGGCTGACGTGCATGTCCAGGCTGCGGTCATGCCGCGAGTAGCCCCGCTGCAACACCTGCTGGTAAAGGAACGGCTTGCTCAGCACCTCGTCCTGGCTGCGATGCAGGGTGTCGAGCAGGCGGTACTCGCTGGGCGTCAGCCCGGCCCACTGGCCGGCGAGGCAGACATCGGCCGTCTGCTCATCGAAGCGCAACTGCCCCGCCGCCACCTCGCGCGGTGCCTGCGCCCGGCGCTCGAAGGCCACCCGGCGCAGGATCGCCTCGATGCGCACCCGCAGCTCGGCGAAACTGAAAGGCTTTGGCAGGTAATCGTCCGCGCCGCGTTCGAAGCCGCTGATACGGTCAGCCTCGGCCCCCAGCGCGGACATCAGGATGACCGGCGTGGCGCTGCGTCGGCGCAGGCTGGCCAAAGCGTCCAGGCCATTGAGGCCGGGCAGCAGGATGTCCAGCAGGACCAGGTCGAAGACTTGTCGTCCCGCCGCCTCGAGCCCCTCCAGGCCACTGCGGCACCAGGTCACCTGGAAGCCGCCACGGCGCAGCTCTTCGTGCAGATAGGCACCGAGCACGGGGTCGTCCTCGATGGCCAGGATGTTGGTGGCGTGAATAGCTTCAGGATGCATTGGCAACTGCCATCGATTCTCAGTTGCGTGATTATTGGGCAAGCGCTCCCGGCAAGGCAACCGTCGCCCGACTGACGCGCCATCGAACAGCCAGCCTCACTTGGCAAACAAAAGCCTTACAAATGCCTGCGGTGCGGAGTAACGTTCCCGCTGATGCGCGAACAGCGCTTTTCAAGGCACATGACAGGAGACAGGTGTGCTCGACCGTTTGGGAATCCGCAGCCGCGTCCTGCTGCTGGCCTTGCTCCCCGCCAGCCTGATGGCTCTGGTGCTGGGCAGTTACTTCACCTGGTTGCAACAGAGCGACCTGCGCACGCAGCTGCTGCAACGCGGCAAGATGATCGCCGAGCAGTTGGCGCCCCTGGCGGCGCCGGCCCTGGCCCGCCAGTCCCCGGCGCAACTGGAGCGCATCGCGGCCCAGGCCCTTGAGCAGGTCGACGTGCGCGCCGTGGCGTTCCTCGCCGCCGACCGCACGCGCCTGGCCCACGCCGGCCCCAGCATGCTCAACCAGCCGCCCAGCGGCGGCACCGGCACACAGTTGCTGCAACGCACGGGCAACGATGCCACCCGTTACCTGATGCCGGTGTTCGGCCACCACCGCGACCTGGCCACCGATGCCGTACCCGCCGAGGCCGAGCGTCTGCTTGGCTGGGTGGAGATCGAGCTGTCCCACGACGGCACGTTGTTGCGCGGCTACCGCAACCTGTTCACCAGCCTGCTGCTGATCCTCGCCTGCCTGAGCCTGACCGCGCTGCTCGCCCTGCGCATGAGCCGCACCATCAACGACCCGATCAACCGCATCAAGCACGCGGTCAACCAGCTCAAGGACGGCCACCTCGACGAACGCCTGCCAGCCATGGGCAGCCACGAGCTCGACGAACTGGCCGCCGGCATCAACCGCATGGCCGAGACCCTGCACAGCGCCCACGAAGAGCTGCAGCACAGCATCGACCAGGCCACCGAGGACGTGCGCCAGAACCTGGAAACCATCGAGATCCAGAACATCGAGCTGGACATGGCGCGCAAGGAGGCCCTGGAGGCCAGCCGCATCAAGTCCGAGTTCCTCGCCAACATGAGCCACGAGATCCGCACTCCGCTCAACGGCATCCTCGGCTTCACCCACCTGCTGCAGAAGAGCGAGCTCAGCCCGCGCCAGCTCGACTACCTCGGCACCATCGAGAAGTCCGCCGACAATCTGCTGGGGATCATCAACGAGATCCTCGACTTCTCCAAGATCGAGGCCGGCAAGCTGGTGCTCGACAGCATCCCGCTCAACCTGCGCGACCTGATCCAGGACACCCTGACCATCCTTGCCCCGGCCGCCCACGCCAAGCAGCTGGAGCTGCTCAGCCTGGTCTACCGCGACACGCCGCTGTCACTGGTCGGCGACCCGTTGCGGCTCAAGCAGATCCTCACCAACCTGGTGAGCAACGCCATCAAGTTCACCCGCGAAGGCACCATCGTCGTGCGCGCCATGCTCGAGGACGAGCAGGAAGACAGCGTGCAACTGCGCATCAGCGTGCAGGACACCGGCATCGGCCTGTCGCCGCAGGATGTGCGCACCCTGTTCCAGGCCTTCAGCCAGGCCGACAACTCGCTGTCGCGCCAGCCCGGCGGTACCGGCCTGGGCCTGGTGATCTCCAAGCGCCTGATCGAACAGATGGGTGGCGAGATCGGCGTCGACAGCACGCCGGGCGAAGGCTCGCAGTTCTGGATCAGCCTCAACCTGCCCAAGGCCCACGACGACACCGAGGAGCAACCCGCCCAGGCCCTGGTCGGCCGTAGCGTGGCCATCGTCGACGGGCACGACCTGGCCCGTCAGGCGTTGGAGCACCAGCTCGAGGACTGCGGCCTGGCGGTCAGCGTGTTCGCCTCCTGCGACCAGCTGCTGCAAGGCGTGCAGGCGGCAAGCCAGGCCGGTCAGCCGTTCGAGTTCGCCGTGCTCGGGGTCAACCTCGGCAGCCTGGCGCCGGAACAACTGGGGCAATACCACCAACAGCTCGAGCGCCTCGGTTGCCAGTGCGTGGTGCTGTGCCCCACCACTGAGCAGCCGCTCTACCACCCTTACCTACCCAACGCCCACGGCCAGTTGCTGGCCAAACCCACCTGCACGCGCAAGCTGCGTCGCCTGCTGCTGGAGCTGGTGCAGCCGCGCCGACCGGTGTGCGAGCAGCGCAGCAACGGCGGCCAGCGCATGCCCAAGCTGCTCTGCGTCGACGACAACCCGGCCAACCTGCTGCTGGTACAGACCCTGCTCGAAGGGATGGGCGCCGAGGTACTGGCGGTGAACAATGGCTATGCGGCGATGCAGGCCGTGCAGGACGAACCCTTCGACCTGGTGCTGATGGATGTGCAGATGCCCGGCATGGATGGCCGTGCCTGCACCGAGCAGATCCGCCAGTGGGAGGCCAGCCAGAGCGGTCCGCCCCTGCCCATCGTGGCCCTCACCGCCCACGCCATGGCCAACGAAAAGCGCGCCCTGTTGCACAGCGGCATGGACGACTACCTGACCAAACCGATCAGCGAGCGCCAGCTGGCCCAGGTGGTGATGAAGTGGACCGGTCTGAGCCTGGGTTCACCGCCACAGGAACGCCCCAGTGAGCGCCTGCCCGACAGCAGCGAGCTGAAGGTGCTCGACCCGGAGGAAGGGCTGCGCCTGGCCGCCGGCAAGCCGGACCTGGCGGCGGATATGCTGGCCATGCTCCTGGCCTCGCTGGAGTCCGACCGCGAGGCCATCCAGGCCGCCCGCGACGCTGCCGACCGCAATGCCATGATCGAGCGGGTGCACCGCCTCAACGGCGCCTCGCGTTATTGCGGCGTGCCACAGTTGCGGGCAGCCTGCCAGCGCAGCGAGACATTGCTCAAGCAGGACAGCCCCCAAGCGTTGCAGGCCCTGGACGAACTGGACCAGGCCATCAGCCGACTGGCCGAGCAGGCACGCGAAAGCGCCTGAATCCCCACAGGCACTTCAAGACTTGTGGGAGCGGCGTTGCGCCGATGCGACCTGCCCCGCGACAGGGCCGTCACAGATCAATACCCGATCTCCCTGACGGCCTAGACTGTTGCCGACTCACAGAAGGAAGCCGCCATGCGCGCCCTGTTGTTCAGCAGCCAGCACTACGACCAGGAAAGCTTCACCCGCGCCGCCAGCGCGGACGCCCTGGAGCTGCACTACCAGTCCGCCCGCCTGACCCTGGACACCGCCGCCCTCGCCCAGGGCTTCGAAGTGGTCTGTGCCTTCATCAACGACGAACTCGACGCGCAGGTACTGCAGCGCCTGGCCGCCGGCGGCACACGCCTGATCGCCCTGCGCTCGGCCGGCTACAACCATGTCGACCTGGCTGCCGCGCAGCGCCTCGGGCTCAGCGTGGTGCGCGTCCCGGCCTACTCGCCCCACGCCGTCGCCGAACATGCCGTGGCCCTGATCCTGGCCCTCAACCGCCGCCTGCACCGGGCCTATAACCGCACCCGCGAAGGCGACTTCACCCTGCACGGGCTGACCGGCTTCGACCTGCACGGCAAGACCGTTGGCGTGGTCGGTACTGGCCAGATCGGCGCGGCCTTCGCCCGCATCATGGCCGGCTTCGGCTGCCAGCTGCTGGCCTACGACCCCTATCCCAACCCTGAGCTGGTCGCCCTCGGCGCCCGCTACCTGGAGCTGCCCGAGCTGCTGCGCGAGGCACGCATCATCAGCCTGCATTGCCCGCTGACCGAGCACACCCGCCACCTGATCAACGCCCAGAGCCTGGCCCAGTTGCAGCCCGGCGCCATGCTGATCAACACCGGTCGCGGCGCGCTGGTCGACACCCCGGCACTGATCGACGCGCTCAAGAGCGGCCAGCTCGGCTACCTGGGGCTGGATGTGTATGAAGAGGAGGCGCAGCTGTTCTTCGAGGACCGTTCCGACCTGCCGTTGCAGGACGACGTACTGGCACGCCTGCTGACCTTCCCCAATGTGATCGTCACCGCCCACCAGGCGTTCCTTACCCGCGAGGCCCTGGATGCCATCGCAGCCACCACCCTGGACAACATCTCCCGCTGGGCGGCAGGCAATCCGCAGAATCTGGTCACGGGATGATGCTAGGATACGCGGCATTTCTGGAGGACCCATGGTCGAACACGATTTCCGCTACACCCTTTTCAACCCGCAACACACCCTGATCGAGTGCCGCGCGCTGGTACCGGGCCGCTATCAGGTCACCGGCAACGGCGGCTCGATCCAGAAAGGCGACGCACTGCTGGTTTCGCTCAAAGGCAGCAAAACCCTGTCCATGCGCCTGACCGTGGACAGCGTGCGCCACCTGATCAACCCCACCGGGCAGTGGGTGGCCGTGGCCCAGGGCCCCGTATTCAACGAACTGGAAATCCACGAGTGGCAGGTCAAGTGCGACGGCTGCGACGCGGTGCTGGACTTCGAGTTCGCCGCCGAAGCCAAGCTCGGCAAGAAGGGCCACGCCCCGGCAGCCACCGCCCGTGTCCAGGAGCTGGGCTGGGCCAGCCAGGGCGACAAGCACCTGTGCCCGCAGTGCCAGGAGCGCACCTGAGTGAAACAGCTGCTGACCGGCGTGCTGATCGCCACCGGCCTGATGGGCTGCGCGTCGCAACCTTCGAAGCTGCAGCAGGAGCAAAGCTACCTGCTGGAGTGGATCGGTGAACGCCCGCTGATCGACTACAGCCACCTGACCCTGACCCTGGCCAGCGATGGTCGTGCCTATGGCAATGCCGGCTGCAACCACTGGTTCGCGCCCTATACGCTGGACGGCGAGCACTTAAGCTTCGGCAAGGTCGGCAAGACCCGCAAGCTGTGCGCGCCAGCACTGATGGACCAGGAGAAACGCTTCCTGCAGGCGCTGGAGACGGTGCAGCGCTGGGACGTGTCGCCGATCGAGCAGATCCGCTTCTGGCCGGCCGAGGGCAAGCCGCTGCGGTTCTGGCCTGAGGAAGGCTGAAACCATCGCGGGGCAAGCCTGCTCCCACGTGGGAGCGGGCTTGCCCCGCGATGCTGGAACTCAGGCGCCGCCCTTGAGCGCCTTGATCTTCGCCTGCAGCCCTTCGAGCGTCTGCTCACCCATCAACTGCTCACGCACCTTACCCTTGTCATCGATGATGTAGGTCACCGGCAATGCCTCGCTGCGCGGCAGCTCGTAGCGCTCGGCCGGATCTTGCGCCAGCACGGTGAAACCGATGCCTAGGGTGTCGGCGGCGGCCTTGAGGTCGGCGCCCTGCAAGCCGTCGAAGTTCACCCCCAGCACCTTGATGCCCTGGGCATCCCACTGCTTCGCCGCCGCATTGAGCTCGGGGATTTCGGTACGGCATGGGCCGCACCATTCGGCCCAGTAGTTGAGCACCAGCCAGTGCCCCTCGATCTGCTGCGCCTTCACCGTATTGCCGTGCTGGTCCACGCCGTAGTCCGCACCGCAGCCGCCGAGCAGCAGGCTCGCGGTGATGGCCAGTGCAGCTGCCAAACGCCTTGCCATGGGTCAATCCTTCTCGAAGTTTTCAAGCATTGAAGTCGGTCGCTGCGGTTAGAATAGCCGCCACACCCCGCTGGATGCGACCCGTCATGACCGATCTGACCCTCTATCATAACCCGCGCTGCTCGAAATCCCGCGGCGCCCTGGAACTGCTCGAGGCACGCGGCCTGGCGCCGACCATCGTGCGCTACCTCGAGACCCCGCCGGACGCCGCCACCCTTGAACAGCTGCTTGCCAAGCTGGGCATCGGCGCACGCCAGCTGCTGCGCACCGGCGAAGACGAATACAAAGCCCTGGACCTGGCCAACCCGGCCCTGAGCGACGCTCAGCTGATCAAGGCGATGGTCGAGCATCCCAAGCTGATCGAACGCCCGATCCTGGTCGCAGGCAACAAGGCCGTGATCGGTCGCCCACCCGAGAAGGTCCTGGAGATCCTGCCGTGAGCGAACCCTACATCCTGGTGCTGTACTACAGCCGCCACGGCTCGACCAGCGAGATGGCCCGGCACATTGCCCGCGGCGTCGAAATGGCCGGCCTGGAGGCGCGCCTGCGCACCGTGCCGGCGATCTCCACCGAGTGCGAAGCCGTGGCCCCGGACATCCCGGCCAGCGGCGCGCTGTACGCCACCCTCGACGACCTGCGCCACTGCGCGGGCCTGGCCATGGGCAGCCCGACCCGCTTCGGCAACATGGCCGCGCCGCTCAAATACTTCCTCGACGGCACCAGCAGCCTGTGGCTGGGCGGCGAGCTGGTCGGCAAGCCGGCGGCGGTGTTCACTTCCACCGCCAGCCTGCACGGCGGCCAGGAAACCACCCTGCTGTCGATGCTGCTGCCGCTGATGCACCACGGCATGCTGGTCACCGGCCTGCCCTACAGCGAGTCGGCGCTGCTCGATACCCGCGGCGGCGGCACCCCGTACGGCGCCAGCCACCATGCCGGCGCTGACGGCAAGCGCGAACTGGACCAGCACGAGATCACCCTGTGCCGGGCCCTCGGCCAACGCCTGGCCAACACCGCCAAAGCCCTTGGTGGCCAGCGTGGCTAGAAAACCCAAGGTGCTGCCGCCGCTGGAGTGGCTCGCCCCACGCGTACGGCTGACCCGCGCCCTGAGCCTGGCCTGCTTCTTTGGCCTGATCGCCCTGCTGGTGGTGAACAACCTGTGGTTCGCCAACCTGCACGGGGCGCGGGTCGAGGTGATCCTGGCCATCGAGCTGATCCCGCTGCTGCTGTTGCTGCCAGGCATGCTGATGGGCAGCGCCCGGGCGCATGCCTGGACCTGCTTCGTGGTCAATATCTACTTCATCAAGGGCGTGCTGGCGGCGTTCGACCCCGCGCGGGCGGTGTTCGGCTGGGTCGAGGTGCTGGTGAGCCTGGGGCTGTTCGTCAGCGGTTTGCTGTTCGTGCGCTGGAGGTTCCAGCAGGAGCGGCGCCTGGCGGGCGAAGGAAGCTAAACGCCATCGCGGGGCAAGCCCGCTCCCACGCCCATTCCCGCAATTGGGAAAGGGCGTGGGAGCGGGCTTGCCCCGCGATTGCATTACCGCTGATCTCAGTAGTTGACGGTATGCGCCAGCATCACCGACAGCTGGCACAGCGGCCGGCCGCTCTCTTCATGCCACTGATTGAACGCCTGCTGCACCAGTGCCAGGTCACGCAGGCTGGTCGGCGGCTTGTCGATGATCTTCTGGGCGATCAATGCCGCAGCCATGTCGTCGGTGGGGATGAAGGTATCCTTGCCGACCATGCGCAGGAAACGCGGCGCCGACAACCCGCCCAGCTGGTTGCCATGCTTGGCCAGGTACTTCCACAGCCCGACGATATCGGTCGCGGGCCAGTCGGCGATGAACGCGCCGAAACTGCCCTTCTCCTTGGCCACGTCGAGGATCATCTGCGCATTGCGCGGCACGCTCTTGAGCTTGCCCAGGTGACGGATGATGCGCTCGTCCTGCATCAGCCGCTCCAGGTGCTCGGCGCCCATCAGCACCACTTTTTCCGGGTCGAAGCCAAAGAACACCTGCTCGAACGCCGGCCACTTGGCATCCACCAGGCTGTGCTTGAGCCCGGCACGGAACACGCGCAGGGCCAGGGTCGACAGGTAGCGGTCGTCAGTGATGTCGCGCAGCTGCGCGGGGGTGCGCGGCTGCGGCAGGAAGGCTTCCAGCGCCTGCGCCGAACCGAAGCGGTTCAGGCAGTATTCATGCAACCACTGGTAGTCGCGCATAAGGTCAGATGTTCAGCACGTCGAGGAAGCGCGGAGTGGCGCTCTCGTCGATCTTCAGGCTGGTGAAGTCGAACAGGTTGCGGTCGGCCAGCTGCGACGGCGCGACGTTCTGCAGGGCGCGGAAGATGCTCTCGGTACGGCCCGGGTGCTTGCGCTCCCACTCCACCAGCATGTCCTTGACCACCTGGCGCTGCAGGTTTTCCTGCGAGCCGCACAGGTTGCACGGGATGATCGGGAATTCCTTCATGTCCGAATAGGCCTGGATGTCCTTCTCGCTGCAGTAGGCCAGCGGGCGGATCACCACGTTGCGGCCGTCGTCGGCGCGCAGCTTCGGCGGCATGCCCTTGAGCGCGCCGTTGAAGAACATGTTGAGGAAGAAGGTCTCGACGATGTCGTCGCGGTGGTGCCCCAGGGCCATCTTGGTCGCGCCGATCTCGTCGGCGAAGGTGTACAGGGTGCCGCGACGCAGGCGCGAGCACAGCGAGCAGGTGGTCTTGCCCTCGGGCACCAGCTCCTTGACCACCGAGTAGGTGTCCTTCTCGACGATGTGGTACTCGACACCCAGTTCCTTGAGGTAGGCCGGCAGCACGTGCTCGGGGAAGCCCGGCTGCTTCTGGTCCATGTTCACCGCCACGATCTCGAACTTGATCGGTGCCACCTTCTGCAGGTGCAACAGAACGTCGAGCATGGTGTAGCTGTCCTTGCCGCCGGACAGGCAGACCATGACCTTGTCGCCATCCTCGATCATGTTGAAGTCGGTGATGGCTTCGCCGGCGAGACGACGCAGGCGTTTTTGCAGTTTGTTCTGGTTGACCGAGAGGGTGCCCATAGCGCTTGGATCCGCGAGGTGTGACAAAAGCCGGCTATTTTACGCACAAACCGGGCGGCGCAGTAGGTGAATCCGATAAAGACTTCAAGGGAATCAGCATCGCGCCTGACAGCGCAATTTGCTCTAAAAAGCCGGTTTTGTGCCGGGATCCGCTTCCTATACTGCGACATAAGGCCACATTGGCGCAGCACCTGGTGTCCTGGCCTCGGGCCATAGGCGCTCCATCCGGGGGGCGTTTGGCAACGACGATAGGAGTGACCCGTATGATTCATCACGTTGTTGGCTTGTTCACCCACCCCGACCAGGAGTGGCGGGAGATCCGTGGCGAGGACGAAAGCATCAGCCACATGTACCTGACGCACACGCTGATCCTGGCGGCGATTCCCGCCGTGTCGGCGTTTATCGGCACCACCCAGGTCGGCTGGGTGATCGGCGAGCGGCCAGCGGTGATGCTGACCATGGAAAGCGCCTTGTGGATGAGCATCATGTCGTACCTGGCGATGCTCGCCGGCGTGGCGGTGATGGGCGCCTTCATCCACTGGATGGCACGCACCTACGACGCCAACCCGAGCATGGCGCAGTGCATCGCCTTTGCCACCTACACCGCCACCCCGCTGTTCATCGGCGGCCTCGCGGCGCTGTACCCGCACCTGTGGCTGGGCATGCTGATCGGCACGGCGGCGATCTGCTACACCGTGTACCTGCTGTATGTCGGCTTGCCGACGTTCATGAACATACCGTCGGATGAAGGCTTCCTGTTCTCCAGCTCCGTGCTGGCGGTGGGCCTCGTGGTTCTGGTGGCGATCATGGCCGCGACCGTGATCATCTGGGGACTGGGCGTGGGGCCCGTCTACACCAACTGAACGCATACCAACCAGATCCAACCAACACTGGGGCATCACCGAGGCCGCCGCAAGGCGGCTTCGTTTCGTGTGCCTGACCGGCGGCTCGGCAGCCGGCCTTTGCCTGCGGCATAATGCCAGGTCAGGAGAACTACCCCGCCATGCCCGAGCTGCTCAGACAACGCGTCGAAACCTGTTACCAGCAAGCCGAAACCTTCTTCAAACGCCCCTTCCCGCGCCCGCAAGTCAGCTTCAAGCTGCGCGGACAGAAAGCCGGCGTCGCTCACCTGCACGAGAACCTGCTGCGCTTCAACCTGCAGCTGTACCGCGAGAACGCCGAGGACTTCCTGCGCCAGACCGTGGCCCACGAGGTAGCGCACCTGGTGGCCCACCAGCTGTTCGGCGAGCGCATCCAGGCCCATGGCGAGGAATGGCAGCTGATCATGCGCGGGGTGTACGAGCTGCCGCCGAACCGCTGCCACAACTACGAAGTGCAGCGGCGCGTGGCGACACGCTACATCTACCGTTGCCCTTGCCCGGAAAGCGATTTTCCGTTCACCGCCCAGCGCCACAAGCTGGTGCGCCAGGGGCGGCGGTACCTGTGCCGACGGTGTCGGGAGATATTGGTGTACAGCGGTGAGACCCGGGTCGAGTAGGCACCACGGCAAACTCGACAGGACACTAGATGTCAGCGGAGCAAATACTCAGCCTTGAAGTGTGTCACGCCAACCAGCTGGATCTCGAAATCAGGGTGGAGACTGCCTCGAACATTGCCTGACAGCAGTTCATTCTCGAACCGCAGCTGGCCTTTTTCGGTAAAGGCCGCATCGCCAATAAAGGTGAAACCGGCAAGTCCGCAGGACTTCGCCAATCCACGCAGATCGATGCGATCACCCACGACACCATTGAAGTCGCTGACAATGTCCCGCTGCCTGCCGATACCCATGTCGGCCAACCTGGAAAACACGAACAGGTCGGCACCTCGGCCACCGCTCAGTACATCGGCGCCCTGCCCGCCCTCGAGCAGGTCATCACCCTTGCCCCCTACCAGCACATCGTTACCGCTATCGCCGATCAGCACATCGGCGTTATCGCCACCGCACAGGTAATCGGCGCCCTTGCCTCCATCCAGCACATCACTCCCCTTGCCGCCGAGCAGGATGTCATCCCCTTGACCGCCTTCCAGCACATCGTGCCCAGCGTGACCTCTGATCACATCGTCCTTGAGTCCGCCAACCAGGCGGTCACTACCGTTGCCGCCTTCCAGCAACATCTCGGATTTGGCTTTTGCATCACTGGCTTTGATCATTACCTGAGCTCCCTGTACTGCATGAAATGAACGTGCTGCGAAGCGGCTGTGTGGTTCGCGGCAGCCTCGCAGCAAGGTCAAATCTAACGACCGCCGAATGTCAGCATCAGGTACTTATTTATATGCACAGGGTATGAAGTGCCCATTGGCATGTAGGACATGCCAACAAAAAAGCCCATCCGAAGATGGGCTTTCCTTGCACTACAGGCGTTCGATCAACGCGCCGGGCCTTCGGCCACGCCCAGGTCGTCGGTCGGACGGGTGTCGATCAGCGGCGAGCCGCCGGACGCCAGTTCCGCCTGCAGGGTGTCGGTGTCCAGCTCCTTGACCCACTTGGCCACGACCACGGTGGCCACGGCGTTGCCGATCAGGTTGGTCAGGGCGCGGGCTTCGGACATGAAGCGGTCGATACCCAGGATCAGCGCCAGGCCGGCAACCGGCAGGTGGCCGACGGCCGACAGGGTGGCGGCCAGGACGATGAAGCCCGAACCGGTCACGCCAGCGGCACCTTTGGACGCCACCAGCAGCACCAGCAGCAGGGTGATCTGGTGAGTGATGTCCATGGTGGTGTCGGTGGCCTGGGCGATGAACACCGCGGCCATGGTCAGGTAGATCGAGGTACCGTCCAGGTTGAACGAGTAGCCGGTCGGGATCACCAGGCCAACCACCGATTTCTTCGCGCCCAGGCGCTCCATCTTGGCCAGCATGCGCGGCAGGGCCGACTCGGAGGACGAGGTGCCCAGCACGATCAGCAGCTCTTCACGGATGTAGCGGATCAGCTTGATCACGCTGAAGCCGTGGGCGCGGCAGATACCGCCCAGCACCACCAGGACGAACAGGATGCAGGTGATGTAGAAGCAGGCCATCAGGTAGCCCAGCTGCACCAGCGAACCCACGCCGTACTGGCCGATGGTGAAGGCCATGGCGCCGAAGGCGCCGATTGGGGCCAGCTTCATGATCATGTTGATGATGTTGAACATCACATGGGCGAAGCGGTCGATCAGGTCCAGCACCGGCTTGCCGTAGCTGCCCAGGCGGTGCAGGGCGAAGCCGAACAGTACCGAGAACATCAGCACTTGCAGGATATCGCCGTTGGCGAATGCGCCAACCACGGTGTTGGGGATCACGTTGAGCAGGAAGCCCACGGTGGTCTGCTGCGCGCCGGCGGCGGCGTAAGCGGCCACGCTGCTGGCGTTCAGGGTGCTGACGTCGACGTGCATGCCGGCGCCCGGCTGGACCACGTTGACCACGACCAGGCCGATGATCAGGGCGATGGTGGAGACGACCTCGAAGTACAGCAGCGCGTAACCGCCAGTCTTGCCGACCGACTTCATGCTTTGCATGCCGGCGATGCCGCTGACCACGGTGCAGAAGATGATCGGCGCGATGACCATCTTGATCAGCTTGACGAAGCCGTCACCCAAGGGTTTGAGGGCTACGCCGGTTTCCGGGTAGTAGTGGCCGAGCAGGATACCGATGGTGATCGCGACGATCACCTGGACATACAGCGATTTGTACAGCGGCTGACGAGTCGTCATGGCTAGTTTTTCCTCAAGTGGGCCGGCGCATCCTTCCCAGGATGTCGGGGCACCTGAATCGCGAACCCTCCTGTACCCGGAGGGATTTGTCGTTGTGTTCGAGTGCCTGGGCAGGCCTCTGCCAGGTGAATAGCAAGGGCGATGCCAAAGTGCCCGCTCGAGGTGCACAGCCAATGATTACAGGGTGTGAATGCCCCGGGACGGGGCGAATGATCACGTAGGAAATGGCGGATTTCCGCCCGATGGCGGAAATCGTACAGGGCGGGTTGGCGGGAATCCGCCTCAGTGGTACTCAGTGGGCGGTGCGTGGGAGCGGGCTTGCCCCGCGATGGGGCCGGCACGGGATGGCACCGGCTTCGCCGGTATCGCGGGGCAAGCCCGCTCCCACGCACCGCCCGCTGCACTGGAAAGGCATAATCAATCGAGTCGGAAAGCGATACGGAACGCAGCCCCACCCAATTCGGAGTCGCCAAGGCTCAATTCGGCGTCATAGCTATCGATGATGTCCTTCACCACCGCCAGGCCGATCCCCTGCCCGGGATGCTGGCGGTCCAGCCGCTCGCCGCGTTCGAGAATGCGCTCACGCTGGTCGGGCGGCACCCCCGGGCCATCGTCCTCGATCCACAACTCCAGCTGCCCCGGTGCCTCGCGCAGGCTGACCCGCACCTGCCCCAGGCACAACCGGTAGGCGTTCTCCAGCAGGTTGCCGAGCAGTTCAAGCAAGGCGCCCTGCTCCATCGGCACCCGCGCATCAGCCGGGAGATCGAAGCCGACCTCGACGCGTTTGTCGCGATAGACCTTGGCCAAGGTGCTGCACAGGCTGTCGAGCAATGGCTTGAGCTCGACCTGGTGCTTGACCAGGCCGCTCTTGCGCAGGCTGGCTCGTTGCAATTGGTAGTCGATCTGCTGGCTCATGCGCTCGATCTGGCTTTGCAGCACCCGCGCCTGCTCGCGGTCGCCCTGCTCCATGCTCTCGCCCACGCCCTGCAGCACCGCCAGCGGGGTCTTCAGGCTATGGGCCAGGTCGTCGAGCGAGTCGCGGTAGCGCTGGCGCTGCTCGCGCTCGCTGCGCAGCAGGCGGTTGAGCGAGCCGGTCAGGCGCAGCAGCTCGCGTGGGTGCTCGCGACTCAATCCATCCCTGGCGCCGCTCTCCACGTCGTCCAGCTCGGAACTGAGCCGGCGCAGCGAGCGCAGGCCCCAGGTCAGGCCGGCCCAGAGCAGCACCATCAGCGCCAGCAGCGCCGCGCCGAAGCCGAAGTAGAGTTTCTCGCGCAGGCCATTGAGGGTGTCCTGGTATTCGCGCACCGGTTGCAGGGCGACGATGCTGAACGCCGCGCTCTTGCCGCCGAGCAACTTGACCTCGACGTCGTAGACGAAGAACTCGTCGCCGTCGTCCTGGTGGATGCGGGCGAACTCATTGCCGCGCCCGTCATAGCGCGGGTGGTAGTTGATGTTGCGGTTGCGCGTGGCCCGCGACTGCCACACCAGCGTGCCCTGGCGGTCGAAGATATAGCCGAGCAAGCCTGTATACGGCAGGTTGAAACGCTCGTCCGGCAGCAGCGCCGGCATCTGCAACTGGCCATGCTCGATGCGCGCAGCGGAAATCAGCGTGGTCACGTCCGAGGCCAGGCGCTGCTCGATGGACTCCTGCAAGGCCAGGCTGAAAGCCTTCTGCAACGCCGGCAGCAGCGCCAGCATGAACAGCAGCGCCAGCAACGCCGCCGCCAGCATCAGGCGCACCCGCAGCGAACGGATCATCGGCAGCGCTCGGTGAACAGGTAGCCCAGGCCACGCACGGTGTCGATCGGCTTGAAGCCATTGTCGCCCTCGAGCTTGCGGCGCAGGCGGCCGACCAGTACCTCGATGACGTTCGGGTCGCGCTCCTCGTCGTCCGGGTACAGCTGCTCCATCAGCCGGTCCTTGGCCACCACCTGCTGGTGATGACGCATGAGGTATTCGAGGATGCGGTATTCGTAGGCGGTCAGCGCCAGCGGTTGCTCGTCCAGGATCGCCTGCTTGCGGTTGAGGTCGAGCACCAGCGGGCCGGCGGCGATGGTCGACTGGGTGAAGCCGCTGGAGCGGCGCAGCAAGGCGTTCAGGCGCGCCTCCAGCTCTTCGAACTGGAACGGTTTGACCACGTAGTCGTCGGCGCCGGCAGCCAGGCCCTCGACCTTGTCCTGCCAGTTGCCCCGGGCGGTGAGGATCAGGATCGGGAAGGTCTGGCCGAGGTTGCGCAGCTGGCGGATCAGGTCCAGCCCGCTCATGCCCGGCAGGCCCAGGTCGATCACCGCCAGGTCGTGGTTGTACTGCTCGGCCTGGTACAAGGCTTCCTCGGCGTTGGCCACCGCCTGCACCACATGGCCGCCTTCGCCCAGGCGGGTGAACAGGTGATGACGCAGCAGCGCCTCGTCCTCGACCACCAGCAATTTCATGTGGATCTCCTTTCAATTTGCAATGCCTGTACCGGCCTCATCGCGGGGCAAGCCCGCTCCCACGGGTCATGCACTCTGCGCGATGAGGCCGGTACAGGATAACAGCGACCTCAGAACTTGTAGGTGGCCGCCAGGTAGGTCTGCGCGCTGCTGGTCAGGCGCAGGGTGCCGTCCTTCGGCCCGCCATGGGCGCCGATCTCGGTGGCGGCGTTGCTGCGCAGGTAACGGTAGCCCATCTCTACCGAGGCCTTGTCGGTGATTTCCTGGATCACGCCGGCCTGCAGGCCCACGGCATAGCCATAGTCGGTGTCGCGGCTGGCGCCCGGCGAGTCCTGGGTCAGCTTGGTCATGCCCAGGGTGCCGCCACCGAACAGCTTGGTGGTATAGCCCACCGGCAGGAACAGGTCGTAGCTGCCGAGCAGGTTTTCCTGGCGCAGCTTGACGCCGCTGTGGTCGCCCGAGACGTTGTCGTAGGTCATGTAGTAGCGGCCCTGGTCGTTGATCTTGCCCAGGCGCACGCCCCAGGTGCTGTCCTTGCCGATGATGCCGTCGGCGTTCAGGCCGTCGGTGTTGCGTTGCAACAGGCCGGACTTGCGGACTTTGTCGCTGGTCTGGCCGTAGGTCAGGCTGGCGAAGTTGTCATCGGCCTGGGCAACAGTGGTGAGGCCGGCGGCGCAAACCGCCATGGCGGCGATCAGGGTATTGAGCGTTTTCATGATTCAGGTACTCCGGGTTGGATGCGTTGTTTCTGTCTGGGGACTAGAGTAGGGGGGGCGCCCTGAACCCCCGCTGAACCCGGCCTGAACGTCGGCTGAACGAACCGAACAAGGAGCTCGACCATGCGTACCCTGCTTGCATTGGCCCTGCTGTGCGGCGCCACCCTCGCCCAGGCGGCGGTGCAGACCCGCGAGATCCCCTACCAGGATGCCGACGGCAAGCGCCTGGTCGGCTACTACGCCTACGACGACGCCGTCGAGGGCAAGCGCCCGGGCGTGGTGGTGGTGCATGAATGGTGGGGGCTGAACGACTACGCCAAGCGCCGCGCCCGCGACCTCGCGGCGCTGGGCTATAACGCCCTGGCCATCGACATGTACGGCGACGGCAAGAACACCGAGCACCCCGCCGACGCCCAGGCGTTCATGGCGGCGGCGATGAAGGACCCGAAAGCCGCTGCCAAGCGCTTCGACGCCGGGCTGAATCTGCTGAAGCTGCAGCCCAACACCAACAAACATCAACTGGCGGCCGTGGGTTACTGCTTTGGCGGCAAGGTAGTGCTCGATGCCGCGCGCCGAGGCGTGAAGCTTGATGGCGTAGTCAGTTTCCATGGCGCGCTGGTGACCCAGACGCCGGCCAAGCCCGGCGTAATCCGGGCCAAGATCCTGGTGGAGCACGGCGAGGCCGACAGCATGGTCACCCCGGCGCAGGTGGCGGCGTTCAAGGCGGAGATGGATGCGGCCAAGGCCGACTACAAGTTCGTCGGGATCCCGGGGGCCAAGCATGGCTTCACCAACCCGGATGCCGACCGGTTGAGCCATGGCGAGCATGGCGGGCCGGATATCGGCTATGACAAGGCGGCGGATGAAAGCTCGTGGAAGGATATGCAGGCGTTCTTGAAGGACGCGTTCGACTGATGATCGCCGGGGCCGCTTTGCGGCCCTTTCGCCGGCAAGCCGGCTCCCACAAAAGATGGCAACGCCCCTGTGGGAGCCGGCTCGCCGGCGAAAGGGCTGCGCAGCAGCCCCAAAATCTGTGCTCCACCACCAGCCACCAGGCTGGCACAATACCCGCCATGAACAGACTCCCCACCTGCTGCGCCCCGCTCCAGCACCATTGGCCCCTACCGCGCCCGGTCCCCGGCGCGGTGCTGGTCAGCTGCGCCTTCGACCCGGCCAATCTCGCGCCGGACGATTTCCAGCGCGCCGGCATCGAGCAGACCGCCAGCCTGCAACGCTCGGTGGCCAAGCGCCAGGCCGAGTACCTGGCTGGCCGAGTCTGCGCCCGCGAGGCCCTGCACCGCCTGGATGGCCGCGACTATGCGCCCGCTGCCCACCAAGACCGCTCGCCGATCTGGCCCGCAGATATCCGTGGCTCGATCACCCACGGCCAAGGCTGGGCCGCCGCTGTTGTCGCGGCCGACGGCCAATGCCGTGGCCTGGGCCTGGACCAGGAAACCCTGCTCAGCGAAGAGCGCGCCGAGCGCCTGGCCGGGGAAATCCTCACCCCCGCCGAACTCGAGCGCCTGGACCGTAGCCAGCAGGCGCTGGCCGTGACCCTGACCTTCTCGCTCAAGGAAAGCCTGTTCAAGACCCTCTACCCGCTGACGAAAAAGCGCTTCTATTTCGAGCACGCCGAACTGCTGGAATGGTCTGCCGACGGCCACGCCCGCCTGCGCCTGCTCGCCGACCTGTCGGCCGAGTGGCACCACGGCGTCGAACTCGATGGCCAGTTCTGCCTGCAGGACGGCCACCTGCTCAGCTTGATCTGCGTTTAATCGCGTGGCTGCTCCCGCGGCCAGCTCAGGCTGAAACACGCCCCGCCCAGCTGCTCGCTGTGCCCGACCAGGGCGCGGCCGCCGTGCCAGTAGATGATCCGCCGCACGATCGACAGCCCCAGACCATGCCCGCCCGAGGCCCGGGTGCGGCTGTCGTCGAGGCGGGTGAAGGGGGTGAAGATGCGATGCCACACACCCTCGGGAATCCCGGGGCCGTCGTCCTCCACATCGATGCGGCAACGTTGCTGCCCCAGGTGATAGCTCACACGCACTTCGGATTCGGCATGGCGCATGGCATTGCGCACCAGGTTCTGCAGGGCCCGATGCAGGTAGCGCGGCTCGGCCTCGACCCGGGCGTCGCCACCGTCGAGCCCGTGGCATTCGCCGCGCACCACCCGCACCTCGGCGCGCAGCGGCGCCAGCTCCTCGATCACCCGCGCCAGCAACTCGTCCAGGTCCACCACCTGGAAATGCAGGGCCGGCGCGCCCTGCTCCAGGCGGGCGTAGGTCAGCATCTCGTCGACCAGTTTGTCCAGATCCTGGATATCGCCGTCCATGCCGGCCAGGTGCTTGGCCCGGGCCGCGTCGGTGCTGGCGCTCTCGATCATCTCCAGGCCGAAGCGCAGCCGCGCCACCGGGGTGCGCAGCTCGTGGGACACCGCCCGCACCAGCTCGCGCTGCATGGTCAATGAACGCTGCAGGTGCTCGGCCATGCCGTTGAAGGCCTCGGCCAGGCGCCCCACCGAGTCGGCATCGCCGGCCGGCACCCGGGTGTCGAGGCTGCCCTGGGCGATGCGCGTGGCGGCCACCTCCAGGCCCGACACCCGGCGCTCCAGCTGGCGCACCAGCAGGTAGACCACCAGACCGATCAGGCACAGGCCGAGAAAGGCGATCAGGATCAGCAATTGCGGCGGATAGGGGTTGAGCTGATACAGCGGGCCGATCTCCAGCACCCAGGGTGAACCGGACAGCCCCGAGAACACGCGGATCGAATCGCCGTCCCTGCCGAGGGCCATCACCGTGTCGCCCTCCTCCACCCGGCGGCGCTGGTCGTCGTCCAGGGCGGCGCGCTCGATGCGCTGCAAGGCGATGTCGAAACCGAAGCCCTTGCTCTGCCGCAGCTGCGCCAGGCGCGCCTGCTGCTCGGTCACCGGGTAGCGCACCAGCTCGTCGGCCAATAGATAAAGGGTGGCGCGGGCCAACTGCTCGCTGATCTGCTTGACCTCGGCCACCAGCAGCAGGTCCTCGTGGCCGACCCGGCGCAGCACCCGGGCGGCATGCGGCCCGGTCTTCTCCACCACCACCAGGTCGCGGTACAGGCGCGCCCGCTGCGCGCCATCGAGGGTAAAGGCCGACTGCGGCTGCAGGTCCAGCGGCACGCCGAGCAGCCGCTCCCAGATCACCAGCGAACGGGTGCGCTCCACCGCGTTCTGCTGCGCCAGGTTGTCGGCCATCAGGCTGAAGGTGCCCTGGGCCAGGCGCTCGCGGTGCTGGCCGGCGCGGATCTCGTTGAGTAGGTGCAAGCTCAGCACGCCGAGCACGGCCACCAGCACCAGTACCGCGAGCATGCCGCCATAGATGCGCAGAAAGATCGAGTTCATGGCGCCTCGCCGACGAACAGGTAGCCTTTGCTGCGCAGGGTCTTGATCAGCCGCGGGGTGATCGGGTCGTCGCCGATCTTGGGGCGGATCTTGGAGATGCGCACATCGATGGAGCGGTCCTGGCCGTCGTAGCCGACGCCGCGCAGCGAGGTGAAGATCTCCTCGCGGGACAGCACGCGCCCGGCGTTGCTGGCCAGCAGCCAGAGCAGGTCGAATTCGGCGCCGGTCAGGTCGACCAACTGGCCGTGCAGGCGTGCCTCGCGCTGGCGGCTGTCTATATGCAGGGGGCCGAAGGTCAGGTCCTGGCGGCGCTCCGGGGCGTCGCTGCGGCGCAGCAGGGCATTGATACGCGCCAGCAGCACGCGCGGACGCACCGGTTTGCATACGTAGTCGTCGGCGCCCAGGTCCAGGCCCTGGATCTGGTCGAGCTCGTCGCTGCGGGCGGTAAGCATGAGGATGGGGCCTGCGTACTGGCCGCGCACGCGGCGGCAGATGCTCAGGCCATCCTCGCCGGGCAGCATCAGGTCGAGGATTACCAGGTCCGGCTGGCTGTCGATGATGCGCCGCACGGCGCGGCCGCCATCGCCCTCCACCGCCACTTCGAAGCCGTTGGCCTGGAGGTATTCGGCAGTGAGCTCGGCCAGGCGCTGGTCGTCCTCGACGATCAGGATGCGGTTGATTGGCTGGTCCATGGCCTCCCCTTCTTCTGGTTATTGTCTGGCCTTGTGTTGTCCGTGCCGGCCTTATCGCGGGGCAAGCCCGCTCCCACGTTGCCATACGAGGCCATGCGTGGGAGCGGGCTTGCCCCGCGATAAGGCCAGCACAACCCTTTGATTCCAGCGCAAATCCGCCTTCACCAAAGCGCAACATCAGCCCCGGATACTACGTCCCGCCCCCACCCCTGCCAACCACCGCAAACAGCCCTCGACTGAACCGTTTTTTGTGATAGGGTGCGCGCCCTAAAAAATCTTCGCGGCGGCGTAGCACAGGCAAAAAATAGTGCAAACCTCTTGGGACAAGGCCTACAGCGAATACCCACGGATGACTCACAAAGTACCCACAAGTTATCCACAGGCGCCGACCTTGCAAAGCCCCCTGGACCGCATTATCTTGTATCCCTATCGCAGCGAACCACTAGATATTGGGTTTTGCGCAAAATCACAAACACAAGTCAACAGGCAAATTCAAGCGAATTTTCTGGCTGAACTTAAGGTGATTTCAACAGCCAAACCGCTCCTGCGGAGGGCGACCGAGGCAAGCCGCAGATGGCCTTGTTCGGGTATGAGTGTTGCAGGCAAGGCCCGCACTCATCAGCAACAGATTTTGGGTACGCCCAGAACCTTTGACTTCGGCCAGGGAGCGGCAGGTTACTGCCCCTAATTCCTGAGTCTGTCCCGAAGTCGGTAAGCCCGAGCGGGCGGATGCGTGTGCTTCACGCGCATCCCCGCCCGGGCCATCGAGCAAGTGGACGGAACGGTGGCGCCCGACAACGGCGCCTGAACAAACTAGAAACTGTGGAGACACCCACCCATGCAAACCGACACAACTCGCGAGAACCCGCAGGGCAAAGCGCCGCAGGCCGCCGATTCGAACCAGGATCTGGCCGCCACCGCGCCTGGCCAACTGCGCGTGATCAAGCGCAACGGCACTGTCGTCCCCTACACCGACGACAAGATCACCGTTGCCATCACCAAGGCGTTCCTCGCAGTTGAAGGCGGCACCGCCGCCGCCTCGTCGCGCATCCACGACACCGTCGCGCGCCTGACCGAGCAGGTCACCGCCACGTTCAAGCGTCGCATGCCATCGGGTGGCACCATCCACATCGAAGAAATCCAGGACCAGGTCGAACTGGCCCTGATGCGCGCCGGCGAGCAGAAAGTCGCCCGCGACTACGTGATCTACCGCGACCAGCGTGCCAAGGAGCGTGCTACCCGCTCCAACGCCGACAGCGTGGTCGAGCCGCACCCAAGCATCCGCATCACCTTGGCCGACGGCAGCCTGGCGCCGCTGGACATGGCGCGCCTGAACACCATCATCAGCGAAGCCTGCGAAGGCCTGGCCGAAGTCGATGGCGAGCTGATCCAGCGCGAAACCCTGAAGAACCTGTACGATGGCGTCGCCCTGAAGGACGTCAACACCGCCCTGGTGATGACCGCCCGTACCCTGGTCGAGCGTGAGCCGAACTACTCGTTCGTCACCGCCCGCCTGCTGATGGACACCCTGCGTGCCGAAGGCCTGGGCTTCCTGAACGTCGCCGACAGCGCCACCCACCACGAGATGGCCGACCTGTACGCCAAGGCCCTGCCGGCCTATGTCGAGAAAGGCGTCGAGTTCGAACTGCTCGACCCAGCGCTGAAAGGCTACGACCTAGAGCGCATGGGCAAGGCAATCAACCACGAGCGCGACCAGCAGTTCACCTACCTGGGCCTGCAGACCCTGTACGACCGCTACTTCATCCACAAGGATGGCGTGCGCTTCGAGCTGCCGCAGGTGTTCTTCATGCGTGTGGCCATGGGCCTGGCGCTGGAAGAGAAAGACAAAGAAGCCCGTGCGATCGAGTTCTACAACCTGTTGTCGTCGTTCGACTACATGGCCTCGACCCCGACCCTGTTCAACGCCGGTACCCTGCGTCCGCAGCTGTCGAGCTGCTACCTGACCACCGTGCCGGACGACCTGTCGGGCATCTACCACGCGATCCACGACAACGCCATGCTGTCGAAATTCGCCGGTGGCCTGGGCAACGACTGGACCCCGGTGCGCGCCCTGGGCTCGTACATCAAGGGCACCAACGGCAAATCGCAAGGCGTTGTGCCGTTCCTGAAAGTGGTCAACGACACCGCCGTGGCCGTGAATCAGGGTGGCAAGCGCAAGGGCGCCGTGTGTGCCTACCTGGAAACCTGGCACCTCGATATCGAAGAGTTCATCGAGCTGCGCAAGAACACCGGTGATGACCGTCGTCGTACCCACGACATGAACACCGCCAACTGGATCCCTGACCTGTTCATGAAGCGCGTCTTCGATGACGGCAAGTGGACCCTGTTCTCGCCATCGGAAGTGCCTGATCTGCACGACCTGACCGGCAAGGCCTTCGAAGAGCGCTACGAGTACTACGAAGCCCTGACCGAGTACAACAAGATCAAGGTGTTCAAGACCATCCAGGCCAAAGACCTGTGGCGCAAGATGCTGTCGATGCTGTTCGAGACCGGCCACCCATGGCTGACCTTCAAGGACCCGTGCAACCTGCGCAGCCCGCAGCAGCACGTGGGCGTGGTCCACAGTTCGAACCTGTGCACCGAGATCACCCTGAACACCAACAAGGACGAGATCGCGGTCTGCAACCTGGGCTCGATCAACCTGCCGAACCACATTGTCGATGGCAAGCTGGACACCGCCAAGCTGCAACGCACCGTGAACACTGCCGTGCGCATGCTCGACAACGTGATCGACATCAACTACTACTCGGTGCCGCAAGCGCGTAACTCGAACTTCAAGCACCGCCCGGTCGGCCTGGGCATCATGGGCTTCCAGGACGCGCTGTACCTGCAGCACATCCCGTACGGCTCCGACGCTGCCGTCGAGTTCGCCGACAAGTCGATGGAAGCGGTCAGCTACTTCGCGATCCAGGCTTCCTGCGACCTGGCCGACGAGCGCGGTGCCTACGAGACCTTCCAGGGTTCGCTGTGGTCCAAGGGCATCCTGCCGCTGGACAGCCAGCAGATCCTGATCGAGGCCCGTGGCCAGAAGTACATCGACGTCGACCTGACCGAGAGCCTGGACTGGGCACCGGTGCGCGAGCGCGTGCAAAAAGGTATTCGTAACTCGAACATCATGGCCATCGCGCCAACCGCGACCATCGCCAACATCACCGGCGTGTCGCAGTCGATCGAGCCGACCTACCAGAACCTGTACGTGAAATCGAACCTGTCGGGCGAGTTCACCGTGATCAACCCGTACCTGGTCCGCGACCTGAAGGCCCGTGGCCTGTGGGACTCGGTAATGATCAACGACCTGAAGTACTACGATGGTTCCGTGCAGCAGATCGAGCGTATCCCGCAAGAGCTCAAAGACCTGTACGCCACCGCGTTCGAAGTCGAGACCAAGTGGATCGTCGATGCCGCCTCGCGTCGCCAGAAGTGGATCGACCAGGCCCAGTCGCTGAACCTGTACATCGCCGGCGCCTCGGGCAAGAAGCTCGACGTGACCTACCGCATGGCCTGGTACCGTGGTCTGAAGACCACCTACTACCTCCGTGCCCTGGCCGCGACCAGCACCGAGAAGTCGACCATCAACACCGGCAAGCTCAACGCCGTGTCGAGCGGCGGCGACAGCGCCCCGGTCCAGGCCGCGGGCCCAGCCCCGGTACCGAAGGCCTGCGCCATCGACGAGCCGGATTGCGAAGCCTGCCAATAAGGCCTTCGCAGCGCTGAGCTGAACATGCCGCCTCAATCGCCCTCACGGGTGGCTGAGGCGGCATTTTTTTGCGCCCCGAATCCCCCTCGGGAGCGGTGCGTGGGAACGGCACGTGGGAGCGGGCTTGCCCCGCGATGGGGCCCTTACAGGCAATACAACCCCTAGGCCCTGACCAAGATCAAAACACCATATGTAGCGCCAGATAAAAAAAATCCCACTACATATAGGATCTAATCCCATTTAGGGCTAGACTCTAACCCCGTGACGAACCACCGGTATCCAGTGAACGGAAGCACGTAATGCAGGTCGAAAATTTACCGCCCTGCGCACCCTGCGCCGCCCCGATCCAAAGTGAATTCCGGTATACTTCGCGGCCCCAAAAAGGGATGAGCCAATGATCGACTGCGTGAAGCAAGCCCCCAGGGCCACACCGCAGGTTTTATCGTTGCCGTACAGCTTCCAGGTGCCCTGCCCCCTCGCCCGAGTGCAGGCCAGGCGCCGACCCGAACACCTTCAAACGTGACGAGAGCCCGCTCTCACTGCCTGCCGTAACGCCCATTGGCGTCGCGCCGTACAGGCATCACTTCAAAATCCAACCGGTTGCCCCGCGCAACCCTCTAGCAGGAGCCAGGACCATGCTGAGCTGGGACGAATTCGACAAAGAAGACGGCGAAGTAGCCGCCAAAGGCAACACCCCCGCGCAGGCCGCAGCCGCCACCACCCTCGACA
This sequence comes from Pseudomonas sp. CAM1A, assembly GCF_047501685.1. Taxonomy (NCBI): domain Bacteria; kingdom Pseudomonadati; phylum Pseudomonadota; class Gammaproteobacteria; order Pseudomonadales; family Pseudomonadaceae; genus Pseudomonas; species Pseudomonas sp. CAM1A. The sequence goes on from NZ_JBFNXP010000005.1 coordinate 241,870, forward strand.
AGCTCGACAGCGCCGGCGGTGCCGCCGCCCTGGAAGCCCGCGCCGCCACCGCCGCCGACTCCGACGCCGTCAAGCGCGCCAAGGCTGCCCTGGACGCCCTGGACATCGCCGAAGGCCTGGCCGAGCTGGAAGGCTCTTCGGCCCGCGTCGCCGTTGATGAAAAGCGCATGATCAACTGCCGCGCCGACCTCAACCAGCTGGTCCCGTTCAAGTACGACTGGGCCTGGCAGAAGTACCTCGACGGCTGCGCCAACCACTGGATGCCGCAAGAGGTCAACATGACCGCCGACATCGCCCTGTGGAAGAGCATGGACGGCCTGACCGAAGACGAGCGCCGTATCGTGATGCGCAACCTCGGCTTCTTCTCCACCGCCGACTCCCTGGTTGCCAACAACCTGGCCCTGGCCGTGTACCGCCTGATCACCAACCCGGAGTGCCGCCAGTACATCCTGCGCCAGGCCTTCGAAGAGGCGATCCACACCCACGCCTACCAGTACTGCATCGAGTCGCTGGGCATGGATGAAGGCGAGATCTTCAACATGTACCACGAGATCCCGTCGGTCGCTAAGAAGGCCGCCTGGGGCCTGAAGTACACCCGCGCCATCTCGGACCCGGAGTTCAACACCGGCACCGTCGAAACCGACAAAGAGCTGCTGCGCAACCTGATCGCCTACTACTGCGTACTGGAAGGCATCTTCTTCTACTGCGGCTTCACCCAGATCCTGTCCATGGGCCGCCGCAACAAGATGACCGGCGTCGCCGAGCAGTTCCAGTACATCCTGCGCGACGAGTCCATGCACCTGAACTTCGGCATCGACGTGATCAACCAGATCAAGATCGAGAACCCACACCTGTGGGATGCCGCGATGAAGGAAGAGGCTACCCAGATGATTCTGCAGGGTACTCAGCTGGAGATCGAATACGCCCGTGACACCATGCCACGCGGCGTGCTGGGCATGAATGCGGCGATGATGGAGGATTACCTCAAGTTCATTGCCAACCGTCGACTGACCCAGATTGGTCTGAAGGAAGAGTATCCGGGGACTACCAACCCGTTCCCTTGGATGAGCGAGATCATGGACCTCAAGAAGGAGAAAAACTTCTTTGAGACTCGGGTGATTGAGTATCAGACTGGTGGGGCGTTGAGCTGGGATTAACTAGCCAAATCACACCAAATAAAAAGGCTGCCGAAAGGCGGCCTTTTTACTTTTAAGCCAAATAAAATACAAAAATCAAAATTCATTCACTCATGCAAAACGATGCCAATCTGCTACCATTAAGTAGCTGCCTTGCATGGAGGATGAACGAATGAAGAAAAAGCTCAAGGAGCGAAAAGAAAAGCTCTCGATATACTTAGTTAAAAACAAAAACACTAGCGACAATATATGTTTAAACCTTGAGAATTCTCAATCACCAATTCATCTAGAGGCGAAAGGCCTTGAAAGCTCTAAGCTATATATCAAAAAGCTGCAGCCCGAGCACTCTCCTCCATGGACCCGACTTTTCACCGAGAGAACCGAAGTTAAACCTGATGCTTTTGGCAACTCCAGTTCTGTTGGCGCAGTATTTGTAACATGCACGAGCAATCTAAAATTTATTCTATCTTTCGGCACTGGACACCACCTTATAAATGAAGACCACATAGAAAGAGACTTTGGATTAAAAGTCACACTAAACTCAGTCGCCCCCTCTAAACTAAGAAGTCTAGACAAGGCAAGCTATGATCACAATCCGTTAAATTATCGAACCCAAAGCACCAAGGAAGTCGACATTTTCGATCTCCACATGAACTCAGAAATTGAGATGCTTTATGCAGTCACAGGTGTATCTACAGTTAAAGAATTTGGCAGCCATGTCACCGGACGCGACGCTTTAACCGTTATAACCAGCACAAGCCTTGACTCTCTTTGTGAGATCTTGGATGCAGCTGCGGCAAAGTACCAGCAAAAACTTCCAGATGCTTTTGAATGGGTAGATAACATCGGAAAAGTAAGAGATGTTGAGCACATTGAAATTCTTGATCTAGAGCTGGAAGGAAAACTATCCCAAAACAACCTATCTGATCTATGGCTCGGGGAACCAGAGATAGTTGACTGGGAAAATCACGTGGGCTATTCATTCGACCTTTATGGCCGCACCGAGCGACACATTGTTCTGAGCATCGACGACTTGATATCTCATCTTTCAAGCAAGAAACAACAGGCTACAATTGAAAACCTTAAGCAAACTCACATCCACATCAACAATAGCGAATACCAATCCATAAAGTCTTGGTCTGCATACAGATGCCTTTATGCAGAGCTTGATTATAGCGGCGACAAATACGTACTTAGAAACTCTACATGGTATAAAATCAACACAAACTTTGTCGAACGCATCAACAACCAACTTTCAAACTTAAAAACCTACAACCACACACTCCCTACATACAGCCACGATAGAGAAGACGAATATAACCAACATTTAGAAAAAGTCGACTCCACATACAGCCTACTTGACAAGAAAAACGTAAAGCTAGGTGGACCATACGACAAAATGGAGTTTTGCGACCTAGTTAAAGATGGCACAGACATCATCCACGTCAAATACTACCGCAGCTCTAGCACCTTAAGTCATTTATTTTCCCAAGGCTGTGTCTCCGCAGAGGCCTTTGTAATTGATCCTGACTTCAGACAGAAACTAAATTCAAAACTCCCCACTTCAATCCAGCTAAAAAACCCATCAGACCGCCCTGACCCCAGCCAATACAAAATTGTATACGCAATAGCAACAACGAAGAAGATCCCTGACGAACTCCCATTCTTTTCTAAAGTCACATTAAAAAATGCGATAAGGACCTTAAACGGTCTCAACTACACAGTAGCCCTAACCGCAATCCCCGTTGACCCTACGGTTCTAGTGAGAAAAAAAATAAAGCCAAACAAAATCTAACCATTTAATATTGACTAACTAGTTCCCATTAATTATTTTTTGGACGCGCCTAAGAAACGCTCACGCAGCGGAAACCCGTTCCCGTTAGAAACGGCTCTCCTGATTTTGGAAGGCCAGCCATGGACAACCACCACACCCCCACCCTCTTCACCCGCCACAACCGCCCCCTCCACACCCTCTGGCTCGAATCCCAAGCCTGGTTCTGCGCCCACGAACTCGGCCGGATGACCGGGCGCTTCTTCGACGAACACTGCATCCGCAAGCTCGACCCGGACCAGCATCGCACCGTGCAGCTGCTGCGCTACGGCCAATACAGCGGGACCACCATGGTCAGCGAGTCCGGTGCCTATACCCTGCTGGCCCATCATCACATTCCGGAAAACCGCCACCTGCGCCAATGGCTCACCCATGAGGTGGTGGCGGTGCTGCGCGATGGACAGGACTCGGCACTGGAAGACCTGCCGCGCTTGGGCAGGATGTGCTGGCCAGGTGGGCATACGGCGAGTCTGTTGTATTGGCAGAGTGAGCCTTGGGTACGGATGCGGGATATGCCGGTGGTGATGGCGGCGGAGAAGCCCGTGGTGGTGGCCGAGCGGCGCAAGTTGAGCTGGAAGGAATGTGCGCAGCGGGCGCTGCGGTTGCATGGGGTTGGCGATTGAACCTTGCGCTCCACTAGAAGGGCTGCCCTGCAGCCCTGTTCAATCCTGCCCTGGCCTTATCTGGATGTGCTGGGGCTTGGCATCGCGCGTGTAGCAAGCGATGCCAGTCGTACAGTCCAACTGCGCCAGTTAACACACAAAATATAGGATCAGTTCGCCCGCAATCCGATCACGATTTTACCTGTAGGATCGGTCCGACCATCAGCCAAGACCCATCCTACGAACATTTATAAGAGGTGCTATAGTCGCTTTTATCAGCCATAAGTATGCTTATAGAAGGTCTTAAAATGTCAATTTTGCCCCTGATGTGTGCCGAAAGGTTAGTAAAAATGGGGCTTTTGATCAAAGCCAGACGCCTGGAGCAAAGAATCCGTCAAAAAGACCTCGCAGCGCAATCAGGGCTGTCCATTACGACCTTGGGCAAGATCGAAGCGGGTACGCCAAGCGTGGAGATACGCAGCTACCTGATCGCGCTATGGCATCTCGGCTTGCTGGATGACGTCTTCAAGGACCTATCGGTGCCCTCCCCCACGCCCTATTCCTCGGAGCACCGTGTACGCCTGAAGCAACTTTTGGAGGAAGATTTCTGATGGTTTCCCTGTACATCTACATGCAGCAACCGGACTCGAAGGAGGTTGTCACGCTAGGGCGCCTCACCGTCGAGAACCGCATTGGCGAATTCGTCTATAACCCCAGCTACTACAAGGCAGGAGGCTGGGTACCTGATCCATTTCGTTACCCGCTACGCGCCGAACCCTACACGAACATTACCAAGAACGGCGGACTGCCCGGTTTCATAAGGGATGCAGCCCCGGACGGTTGGGGCGAACGCCTTGCCATTCGAGAGCATGGCGGCGAACTGGAAGCTATCGGCTACCTTCAGAAATCACCCAACCATGATCGCGCCGGTTGCCTGATGGTCGGCAGCGACAAAACTGCACCACAGGGCATCGGCCAAGCGGGGCTGGGTACGCTGACCCAGCTTGAGGCGTTCATTCAGTTCGCAGACGGGGTACAGGGTGGCTTCCCATCTGGAACGAACAGGGCGACCAAGGCAACACTGCAACAACGCTCGTCATTAGGTGGCGCCCGCCCCAAGTGCACCTTGGTCGATAACGGCCGGTTGATCCTGGCCAAACCCCGCGACCGCCATGACCTCTACGATATTCCGGCGCTCGAGTATGCATGCATGTCATTCGCTGCGAGCAAAGGTTTGGATACTGCAGGCGTGCGGCTGCATCGCGGCCAGGTCAATACATTGCTGGTCGACAGGTTTGACCGTGTGCCAACCAGCGATGGCAGGTTCATCCGTGTCCCGATGCTGAGTGGACTGACGCTGCTCGACAGCGGATGGCACGAGCGAGAGGACTGGAAGAATTGGCACTACGGCTATCTGGTGGACGAAATGCGCCGTCGGCGTGTGCCGGAGGCAGACCTCCAAGCGCTATTCAAGCGTATCTGTTTCAACATTCTTGTCGGCAATGACGATGACCATCCAAAGAACTCAGCGGTGATTTTCAAGGACGGTTGCTGGAGGCTTTCGCCGATGTACGACGTGGTGCCGACCACGGATGGAGAAATGCCCGCGCGACTGGCCATGGGTATCGGCATCCATGGGCACGAAATCTCCCGCAGAAACCTCCTGAGCCAAGTTGAACACTATGGCCTGTCACAGGCCCAGGCTGTTGCGGTCATTGAAGAAGTGGCCGACTGGAGGACCGATCTTGAAGCGCATTATCGTGAGCATCTGGCGGAGCCGGAGCTCAAAGTGGCGATGGCTGCTATAGGAGCCGTCAGGCTTCTGGCCTAGTGTCCGGTCTCGGAAATACGTTCTCTTTTGGCGAGTGCCTTGGGTGTTCGGCCAAGACACCGCCAAAAGTGAACAGCTTGTTTCCGAGACAGGACACTAGATCCGCCGCCACTTTGATCATCACTCGTCAGCTACGAAATGACTGCCCCAGAAACTCGGCAATCAACGAAACAACCTGCTGCTGGATCAACGCCCGCGGCCGAGCATTCTCACCATCCCGGCAAATGACGCCATCACCTGGCGCGTCTTCTTCAAGCAACGCCAGCGCGCCAGGTTTGCACATCGACAGGAAGCTGAAGTGGCTGGCGTCCTTGATCTCGACATAGCGGCTGGTCGCCGGGGGCAAGCGCTTGGCCAGGTCGGCGGACTCCAACTGTGCCGGGAGGTCTTCAGAAGGTGCGCCGGCCGCGATCACCAGTGTAGGCACCGGCAACGCCGCCAGGCTTTCAGTCGTCATGCCGCGTGACAGGCCCAGGTCCAGGGTCACGATGGCGGTGACTCGTTTGTCGCTCAGGTCGCCGCCCAGCCGGGCTTGCGCTGCCGCGTCAGGGTTGGCCAGTTTGTAGACGCCACAACTGGCCAACTGCGGATGGGCCTTGCAGTCCTGGGAAAACCGCTCGGGATCGAACCGCGACCCGGCGATTTCCAGGGCAGTCCAACCACCCAGTGAATGCCCCACCACTGCAATCTGTTGCTTCGCCACCGCCCCAAACCGATCCGGCTGAGCCTGCACCGCATCAATGGCCCGCTGCAGGTCCATGGGGCGCTGCCACAACTGGGCAGCGGCTTCAGGGTCGCGATCACGGGTGGTCGTGCCCGGGTGGTTGACCGCCGCCACTATGTAACCCCGTTGCACCAGCGCGGTGGCCAGCCATGACTGGTTGCCCCAGTTACCGCGAAAACCGTGGGAAAGCACCACCAATGGATGCGCACCTGGGGCCGGTGGCGCATCACGAACGGCGAGATCGCCGACAAACACCGGTGTATCCGCGATCAATTGTGGCGTGGCAGTGGTTGTACTCGGGTACCAGACCACCAGCTCCAGCGGGCGATCCTTTTGCCCGTCCGAGAGCTTGGAGGCCTGGAAACCGATGGGAATATCGCCCGCGAAGGCAGGTAAGTTCAGACAGATAAGAAACAACAAGCCGAGCATTGTTTTCATTGTTTTTCGTCCTTGAAAGGGTCTGCATCGATCAGCGCAGCAGGGCAATGTTCTCGTCGATCCGGCCCTGCATCATGCGCAATGTATCCGGGCTGATCATGCGCGGGTAGTGCTGCTCGGCCAACGTAGTGAACTGGCTGGCCACTGTACAAAAACGCTCGATAAGCGCCCCCGTCTTGGCTGGGGGGATTTCCGCCTCATGGGCCAGCGCCAGCATCGCCGTGCGATCGATCGCCAGGGCCTCGCCCATCACATCCATCTGGTGATAGCCCCCAGGGCCTTCGCAGAAGGTCACATCGTAGGCCGGCGCCAGCGTCCACTGCCCCGTGCGCGACATCAGGTAGGCGAAGTTCTTGGGGTGGTCGTCGCGGTTGTTGAAGGCCACGTTGAACAACGCATGGGAGTAGAGTGCTTAGGTGCTAATTCCTAGATTTTTGCTTTTATCCAGCTAAATATCACTTAACACACACAAAAATGGATTTAATTTTGGTATCGCGGTCCTTTTCCTATTCGGATCAGAAAATGTCCGAGGACAATTTCTGATGAATGAACCGTGGGAGCGGCGGCAACTTAAACCGCGAAGCCGGTGCCATCCTTCGCGGGGCCAGCCCGCTCCCACGCCCTCATCAGCTCACTAAGGACTTAGTGAGCAACATCCAGCGGCATCCGGTACTCGATCACCCCCGGCTTGTCGGCAATCCAGTCATACAACCGCTGCGCAGTCTTGTTGGCCTGCTGGGTATGCCAGTACAACCGGTCACACCGCTGCTGCCGGGCCTGGTGCTGAACGAACTCGATCAGCCGCTTGCCGATCATCCTCCCCCGCGCATTCGGGCACACGTACAGGTCTTCCAGGTAACAGAAATCATTGCGCCCCCAAGTCGAGCGGTGGAACACGTAGTGAACGAAGCCGAAGATTTGCTCGCCGTCGGTAGCCACGGCGCAGTGCATGGGCTCGGCCGGGTCGAAGAAGCGCGCCCAGGTGCGCTCGGTGATGGCTGGGCCCAGGTCCACTTGGTAGAAGGCCTGGTATTGCGCCCAGTAGGCGGACCATGGCTGCTGGTCGGCTTGCTTCACTTCGCGTACGAAAACGGGCAGTTGGGTGGTGGTCATTGTTCAAACCCCTTTGGACAACACAGCTGAATGAGTGAGGGGGCCGGCCTGTCCGTAGCGCTTGCCTTCCTTGGTGATTGCTTGCGGACCTGGGATTTATAGCGGATAAATGGCTGGTTTTTACCTGCCAATTATTCGGTAGTAACCAGACCATTTTAGGGGCGCGATCCGGCCCCTGGATTGGCAGGCATCTGTCAAATCCACCCGCCAAGGACCCAGGCCAATGTTCAAAACCGCCCAGCTGGAATCGGTAAAAGCCTGGCTAACCGATCCCGCCCATGGCGCACTGGCGCGGCACGTGCGCATCCAGCGGGCCATCCGCCAGTTGATCCTTGAGGGTGCCCTGTCGGTCGGCAAGCCGCTGCCGGCATCGCGGTCGCTGGCCAGTTCGCTGGGCGTCTCGCGGGATACCGTGGAGTCGGCCTATAGCCAGTTGCACGCCGAGGGCTTTATCGAGCGGCGCGTGGGCAGTGGCAGCTTTGTGTCGCAACGGGCCCGGTGCCTGCCGTCGCGCAAGCGCCAGCGGCCGGCACACAGCGAAGCCCCGGTGCAGTTGAGCCGCCGAGGTGAAGCGCTATTGCACAGCGGTGGCGTCCACAACTTCCAGTCGCCCCGCCCCTTCGCCCCGGGCGTGGCGGAAACCCGGCACTTCCCCCTGGCCGCCTGGGAGAAGCTGGAGCGGCAGGTGTACAAAGAATATGGCACGCGGGCGCTGGAACACAGCGAGCCGCAGGGCATGGCCCCCTTGCGCAATGCAATCGCCGACTACCTCAACCTTGAGCGCGGGGCCCAGGCATCCGCCGACCGTATCCTGATCCTCACCAGCTCGCAGCAGGCCCTGGGCCTGTGCGCCCAGGTACTCATGGACGCAGGCGACCGGGTGCTGGTCGAGGACCCGCTGTACCAAGGCACCCGCAAGGCCATCAGCGCCGCCGGGCTGCAAGGCGTGCCGGTGCCGGTGGACGCGCACGGCCTGCAGGTGGACGGCATGGCCCAGCTAGCGCCGGATGCCCGGGCGCTGTTCCTCACGCCCTCGCACCAATACCCGACCGGCGCCACCCTGTCGCTGGACCGGCGCCTGCTGGCCATCGAATGGGCGCGCCAGCAGCGGGCGTGGATCATCGAGGACGACTACGACAGCGAGTTCCACTACGCCGGCCGCCCCACCGCCTGCGTGCAGGGCCTGGATTCGCACGCGCGCACGCTGTACATCGGCACCTTCACCAAGTCGCTGGGCGCCGGGCTGCGCATCGGCTACCTGCTGCTGCCACCCCAGCTCGTCGCGCCAATGACCGCCGCGCGAACGCTGCAGGATGGCCACAACGCGTCCATCGCCCAGCTGACCCTGGCCCGGTTCATGGAGGACGGGTACTTCAACGCCCATGTGCGGGCCATGCGCAGCCTCTATGCCGAGCGACGCGACGTGCTGGCGGACCTGGTGCAGCGGCACCTGGGGGCGTTCCTGCGCCCGCAAGTGCCGGTGGGCGGGCTGCAGATGCCCTGCCACTTCGTACAGGACTTGGCGGAAGACGCCGTGGTCAGGGCGGCACGCGGAGCGGGAATCGATCTGTTGGGGCTGGGCAGCTTGTACGCGATGCCGAGGAACGATGCCGGCTTGCTGATGGGGTTTGCGGCACTGACGCCCGCCGAGATGAGGGAGGCGGTGGTGAAACTGGGGAAGGTGCTGGCAGGTTTGGCCAGATAACGCCTCGGATTGCAGGCATTAACGGCCAATATCGCAGTCAGTGCCCAGAAATCCAGGCATTGGCTTGAGAGGAGGTGCAAACAGGTGGCCCCAACGCCACAAGCTCCGGGGCTGTATTGAAAAACCCCCACCCCCTGTATCTGTCGCTGCCTAGTCCTTCGTTCCACCATCCCTTCCACACTCCCCCGGATGGCTAAAGGAACCCGCATCATGGCTGCCCTGCTGCTGCAAATGTCCCCCATAGGCCTGGTGATCGCGCTGATCCTGCTCCTGCGCCGCCCGCCCGTACAGGCCGCGCTGGCCGGCGTGGCGGGTGTCCTGCTGCTGTGGGGCCTGGGCGCCGCGCAGCCGCTGTCGACGGCGGTGTCCGGCGCGATCCTGCAAGACACACTGATCCTGTTCCTCAGTACCGCCTGCGTGATCGTCCCGGGGCTGGCCTTCGTCATCCTGGTCGAACGCGCCGGCGCGCCGCAGGCGATCGGCGCCTGGGTGCGCGAGCTGGGCTGGACGCCGCCGATGCAGGTGATCTTCATCGTGCTGGGCCTGGCGCCGCTGCTGGAGGCGATGACCGGGTTCGGGGTGTCGCTGATCGCCACGGTGCCGCTGCTGATGGGGCTGTTCTCGCGCCAAGTCGGCATGAAGATGGCGCTGGCCGGCATGGTGGTGATGCCTTGGGGCACGCTCGGGCTGGCGACAGTGATCGGCGCGTTGCTGGCGCATGTGCCGGCGCAGGAGCTGGGTAGCCATTCAGCGCTGGTCAGTGCTCCGGTGTTCCTCTGCCTGGCCGCCGTGGCGTTGGGCCTGGCGGGTGTTCGCAATGTACGGGCATGGCTCGGGCTGGGATTGATCTCGCTGCTGTTCAGCACAGTGCTGTATGCGGTCAACCGCTGGATCGGGCCGGAAGCCTCGGGTGTGCTGGCCGGGCTTGCAGTGGCCGCGGTCGGCCTGGGTATCTCCTGGGCGCGGCGCGGGGCGCTGGTGCGCTGGCCGCAGGCGGCGTGGCCGTACTTGGCCCTGCTGGCGGTGATCATCGCATCGCGGGCGTTGTTCCTGTTGTCGGGTTGGGACGGGCTGTGGGTTGTGCACGGCGCCAATGTGTCGTGGAAGCCGCTGGCTTCGCCGGGGCTGGCCTTGCTGCTGGTGGTGCTGATGATGGTCGGCCGCCAGGGCACGGGCTTCCCATGGCAGGCGCTGGTCACGCGGGCGCGGTTCCCGGTGGCGACGATCTTCCTGTTCCTGCTGCTGTCGCAGGTGATGGTCAAGGCCGGCTTCCTGGTCGAGGCGCAGCGGGCGTTGCAGGCGCTGTCCGGGGTGTCGCTGGCATCGACGGTATCGCTGCTGGCGGGGTTGGCCGGTTATGTCACCGGCTCCAATGTCGGCGGCAACACGTTGGTGATGCCCTCCATCGCGGCGCTGTCCACGGTCCACGGCCCGTGGCTGGCGGCGATGGTCAACAGCGCCGCCGGGCATGGCGCGCTGGGCTCGCTGTCGATCCTGTCGCTGATCATCGGGCTGGCCGGGGCCAACCGCGAGGAAGAGCACGGGCTGATCCGCTTCGGCTTTGCCCTGGTGCTGCTGAACATCGTCATCGTGGCTGCAACCGGCGTGGTTTTGCTCTACCTTTCCGGAGCCCCCGCCTGACACGACACAAGGCCGCCATGGACCGCAACCCCAAGCCCGACAAACGCTGGCACACCGTCAACACCTGGCTGCTGCGCCAGATCGACAGCGGCGAATGGCCCACCGGCACGCAACTGCCCTCGGTGCGCGAGCTGGCGCGGCTGTTCGACAGCAGCCTGGCCACGGTGCAGCGGGCCCTGGCGGAGCTGGAAGCCAATGCCTATGTGCAGGCCACGCCCCGGGTGGGCTATTTCGTCGCCAAGGGCGCGGCCCAGGTGCAGGGCTTTGACCTCGCCAGTGTCAGCGTCAACGTCAACCACGCGGTGGTCGCCATGCTTGCCGAGGCCGCCAGCAACGGTGGGCTGTCGTTGAGCTCGGCGGTGCTGCATGACGAACTCACGCCCCAGGTGCTGCTGAACAAATGCCTGACGACCCTGGCCAGCAAGGCCGATCAGCCGCTGGCCGGCTTGATCGCCCCGCCTGGCCTGGCCTCGCTGCGCCGACGTATCGCCGGGCTGATGCTGCAGCGCGGCGTGGCCTGCGGCCCGGATGAAATCCTGGTGACCTCGGGCGACACCGTGGCCCTGGAGCTGGCCCTGGAGGCCGTGGCCCGGCCGGGCGCCACGGTGGCCATCGAGACCCCCACCTACTACGGCATCCTGCAGACCATCGAACGCCTGGGGATGCGCGCCCTGCCCATCCGCACCCACGCCGACAGCGGCATGGACCTGGAGCACCTGGCATGGGCGCTGAAACGCAAGAAAGTCGATGTAGTCTTCCTCAACCCAACGCTGCAGAACCCACGCGGCTTCATCATGCCCGACGCGGCCCGGGCCGAGCTTTCGCGCCTGGCGCAGGCAGCGGATGTGCCGATCATCGAGGACGACATCTTCTTCGACCTGGTGAACGAAGCGCAGCGCCCGAAGGCGATCAAGCACTACGACGCGACCGGGCAGACGATCTACTGCTCGTCGTTCTCCAAGACCGTGGCGCCGGGCTACCGGGTGGGCTGGTGCGTGGCCGGGCGCTATCGGGACGCGATCCTGGCCCAGCTGTTTTCGCGCAACCTGGCGGTGTCGAGCCTGGCCCAGCGGGTGCTGGACGAGTTCATCGCGCGCGGGTACATGGAGGCGCATTGCGCGAAGCTGCGTGGGCGGCTGGCGGCGCAGGCCGAGGTGATGGAGACGCTGGTGCGCTCGGCGTTTCCACCGGGGACGCGGTATGTGGCGCCTGATGGAGGATTCATTCACTGGCTCGAATTGCCGGAAGGGACAGACATGGCGGTGTTGCGAGGGCTTGCCGCCGAGCGCGGATGCAAAGTGGGCGACAGCGGGATGTTCTTTGCCGATGGGCACTGTGGCACGGGGTTGCGGGTATGCCTTGGGCGGGTGATTACGCCGGAGGTGGTGGGCGGTCTGAAGGTACTGGCGGCTTGTGCTCGGCAGGCGCAGGTGCCTTGCCTGAGCTGAGCCGATAGGCCGCTCGATCAGCTCAGGTGCGCATGGCTGCGCAGATGCTCGGCCAGCATGTCGATGAAGGTACGCACCTTGGTCGAGCCGTACTTGCTCTCGCGATGCAGGATATGGATCGGCCACGGCGCCTCCTCGTACTCGGCCAGGATCACCCGCAACCGCCCCGTCGCCACTTCGTCGGCCACCTGGTACGACAGCAGCCGGGCGATCCCCAGCCCGGCACTGGCCGCGGCGATGGCGGCGTCGTTGCTGGTCACGGTCAGGCGTGGCTTCATGCGGATCAGTGTCGGGTCGTCGATGGCGCCGAAACGCCAGTCCGTGCGCGGTGACAGGGTCCCGGCGGCGATGACTTCGTGCTTCTGCAACTCCGAAGGATGGCGCGGCGTGCCATGGCGCTCCAGGTATTCGGGCGAGGCGCACAGCAACCGGCGCATCTTGCCCACCCGCAACGCCTTGAGGCCCGAGTCGGGCAACTGGCCAATGCGTACGGCCACGTCCATGCCCTCTTCCACCAGGTTCACCACGCGGTCGAGGAAGAACGCCGAGACGTCCACCTCGGGGTATTGCTGCAGGTAGCGCACGATGCAGGGCATGACGAACTTCTTGCCGAACAGGATCGGCGCGGTCACCGCCAGGTCACCCTTGGGCGCGGCATTGATGCCGGCGGCGGCTTCGTTGGCTTCGATAATGCTGGCGAGGATATGCCGGGTGTCTTCCAGATAGCGCCCGCCGGCCTCGGTCAGGCGCACGCTGCGGGTGGTGCGCAGCAACAGCTTGACCCCGAGCTGCTCCTCCAGGGCGCTGACAGCGCGAGTCACCGCCGCTGGCGAGATGGCCAGGCGACGGGCGGCGGCGGCGAAGCTTTCCAGCTCGCCAACAGCCACGAACACTTTCATCAGGTGGATCTGGTCCATGCCGCGCCCCACGCGTTGTCGTGGGGCGATTATCCCTGTGCGCACGCTAGAGCTCCAGCACCACGGCTTGCGCGCCGTCCTCGGCCTGGGCCGGAATCGCGCAGCAAATCAGCACGCTACCGGCTTCGGGCAGTTCGGCGGGCGGGTTCGGGTAGTGGACCTGGCCGCTGACCAGCTTGGTCTTGCAGGTGCCGCAGGAACCACCACGGCAACTGAAGTCCGGCGACAGGCCGCGGCTCTCCGCCAGTTCCAGCAGTGTGCCACCGCCGGGCGCCCAGCGCGCTTCCTTGGCTGAGCTGGCGAAGTACACCGGCACAGGTTCCCTGGCGGGCGGCGGTTGCTGCAGCGTGGGCTGGTTGTCATCGGTATGGCGGCGCAGTGTCGAGGGGCCGAAAGCTTCGGCATGGACGCGGGCGTCGGGTACATGCACCGTGCGCAGCCCCTCGTAGAGATCCTGAGTGAAGCTGGCCGGGCCGCAAAGGTAGAAGTCGTAATCGTCCAGTGGCAGCGTGGCCTTGAGCTGCTCGATGCCCAGCCGGCTGGCGAAGGCGTAGTCGCGGCCCAGCACGGCTTGGGGTTCGGGCAGGCTCAGGGCGCGGTGAATGCTCAGCAGGCCACCGGCGTGTTGCTGGAGCTCGGCAAGCTCGTGCTGGAATGGCAGGTCGCCCAGCGTACGGCCACCGTGGAACAGGTAGATACGCCGCCCCAGTCCCAAGGCCAGTTGCTCGCGCAGCATGGCGATCAGCGGGGTGATACCAACACCCGCACCGACCAGCACTAGGGGCCGGTCGCTGGTGTGATCCAGGGTGAAACTGCCCATGGGCAGGCGTACCTGCAAAGGATCGCCCACCTTCAATTGCTGGTGCAGATAGTTTGAGGCAGGCCCTTGCGCCTTGACGCTGATGCGCAGGTGACCATCGGACGGTGCGCTGGACAGACTGTAGGTGCGGATCAGCGGTGCCTCTCCATCAACCTGCAGGCGCACGGGAATATGCTGGCCGGGCGCGAAGGTCACCGCCGTACCCTCCTCGGGTTGCAGGTAGAACGAACGGATATCGCGGCTTTCCTGCTCGATACGCAGCACGCGCCAGGTCAGCCATTGGCGCTGGCGCTCACGCTGTTGCAGGCGCTGTTCGGCTTCACTCCAAGTGCCGGTCATCAGGCTGGTGGGGGCGTACTCCTGGAAGGCCCAGCGCAACGATATGGCGGCCGGGCGAACCACCAACTGCTCGATGTCCAGGGTCCAGATCCGCTCGGCCCCCTCGAACGCGCTGATCAGCGGGCTGTCGAGAATCACCTCGGTTCGCCCTGAAACCTGCAGCACATCCCCCGTGGTGAAGTCGACGAACAACAGGCCGGCAACCGGGTTGACCAGCAGGTTGCCGAGGGTGTTGAAATGCAGGTTGCCGGCATAGTCGGGGATGGTCAGGCGGTTGCCTTCGACCCTGACGAAACCGGGCCGGCCGCCGCGGTGGGACACGTCCACGGCACGTTGGCCGTTTTCCTGCTCGACGTAACTGGCGACAAAGAAAGTGTCGGCGCTTTCGATCATGGCGCGGGACGCGGCATCGAGTACCGATGAGTCCCGACGCCCCTGCGGCGGCTCGTCGACGCGAGTGTATTCGCGCAGCTGGATGTACTGGGGGCAGTTGCCGAACGACTGCTCGACCACCACCTCCAGCTGCCCGGTGCCGGCCCTGCGGATCAGGCCATTGAGCCGGTTGCGCCGCCGGGTATGCAGTTCGATCCCCAGCAAGCCGATGGCACCGCCATCCACCAGGCCCGGCGTGGCCGGGTCATCAGCGGCAGGCTCAGTGCCGATCAGCAGTTGCCGGGGATCGGGCGAGCTGACGAAGCCTTCCACGCCTTCGAGCAGCGTCGCCCAAGGGGTGCCAGCAGAATCCACGGCACCGGCCACCAGGAACGGCAACTGCTGGTAGAACGCGCGATGCTGGTCGGGCATGAAGTCGCGGATGACCTTCTGGCCGAACACCTCCATGCGCTCTGCAACACCGACTTGCTCCTGCAGCCGTTTTTCACCTGCATGCCAGGGCGATCGCATGGCGGCATTCCTCTGGGTTCAGAGCGTGGTCTGCAAACCGATGACCGTGCGTGGCATCGGCACGAAGCCCGGCAGCGCTTCGACACGGGCCATCCAGGCGCGGACGTTGGGGTACGGCTCCAGCGACACGTTGCCTTCCGGCGCGTGGGCGATGTACGAGTAGTTGGCGATATCAGCGATGGTCGCCTGGTCACCAACCAGGAACGGGCCCTTGGCCAATTCGGCGTCGATCACCTTGAGCAGGGTATGGGCGCGGCCAATCACTTCGTCGGTGTTGAACGAGGCACCGAATACCGTCACCAGGCGTGCCGCTGCAGGGCCGAAGGCCAGAGGACCCGCCGCGACCGACAACCAGCGCTGCACACGGGCGGCACCGACCGGATCCGTGGGCAACCAGCGCTCGCCGCCATAGGCCTTGGCCAGATAAACGAGAATGGCGTTGGAGTCGGCGATGACGATGCCGTTGTCATCGATCACCGGCACCTGGCCGAAGGGATTGATGGCCAGGAATTCAGGCTGCTTGTGCTCGCCCTTGGCCAGGTCGACGAAGACCAGCTCGGTAGGCAGTTCGAGCAGCGACAGCATCAGCTCGATACGGTGGGCGTGGCCGGACTTGGGGAAGTTGTAGAGCTTGATCGGGCTTGGCATGTGCGGGGCTCCAGGTCAGCGCCGGGAGTGACGCTGCTGGAGGACATGCTGCACTGGATCGTCCGACAGCAGAATCAGTGCTGGGAGCAATCCAGTATTTCGGCAGGTGGAATAATCACAATCGCGGGGCAAGTCGGGTCGCCGCATCGCCGCTCCCACACGCCCGCGCTTACGATCTCAATGACGGTGCTGTTTCTGGTACAGATACAACCCCCGCGCCGCCTCGACCACCAGTGGCACACAGGCCTGGTGCTCATCGAAGCTCATCGAATCGAGCAGCTCGAAGTTGTCTTCCAGCCCGTGCAGGGAAATGGCCTTGAGCAGACGGTCCTGTTCTGGCGGCAGCTCGCTCCACTCGGCCACTTGCGTGCCGCGCATGTAGCCGAAGCACCATTCCTCGAGAATGATCGCTGGCCCCTCCTCGCCTTCGCTCTCCTCGAACAGTGGTTCGAAGTGCTCGAGGTCATCGGCCAGCTCTTCCGCCACCTGACTGGCGTAACGCAACATCAGCGCGGTATACGCTTCTTCATGGGCAGGCTTCTTGAACTTAGGCACCTTGCCACCGGCGACAGAAGGCAGCCATTGCTCAGGGTTGACCTTGTTGGGGGAGCTGGCCAGCGCAGTGAAGAAACCGTTGAGCTCGGCGAGGTTGAGTACCGAATAATCGTTGCCGTAGGTGATCAGCAGGTCTTCGAGGCGGTCGAGTTCTTTTTCGCTGAGCGCGGGGAGCATGGGTGGGTGTCCTGAGGAAACAAAATATGGGTGCACCCTAACACATGGGAAAAGCGGCGCAGGCATTCACCGCGCCAATAAAACGATCGCGGGGCAAGCCCGCTCCCACGTTGTTCTTGCACAACGTGGGAGCGGGCTTGCCCCGCGATGAGGGTGCTACGGTTTAGACCGCCAGCGCGCGCTCACGCAGCTCGCTGTTGAGGATGCGGTCGTTCTCGCTGTAGTCGACCGGGCAGTCGATCACGTGCACGCCCGGGGTCTTGATGCAGTGCTCGAGCAGCGGCAGGAAGCCTTCGGCGCTCTCCACGCGGTGGCCATTGGCACCGTAGGCTTCGGCGTACTTGACGAAGTCCGGGTTGCCGTAGTCCAGGCCGAAATCGGTGAAGCCCATGTTGGCCTGCTTCCAGCGGATCATGCCGTAGCCGTCGTCACGCAGGATCACCACGGTGATGTGCATCCCTAAGCGAACTGCCGTTTCCAGCTCCTGGCTGTTCATCATAAAGCCGCCGTCGCCGCAGACCGAGATCACCGGGCGGTCCGGGTAGACCAAGTGCGAGGCCATGGCCGATGGCAGGCCGGCGCCCATGGTCGCCAGGGCGTTGTCCAGCAGCACGGTGTTGGGTTTGTGCGCCTTGTAGTTGCGGGCGAACCAGATCTTGTAGATGCCGTTGTCCAGGGCGACGATGCCTTCGGACGGCAGGGCGCGACGGATGTCGGCAACCATGCGCTGCGGGTAGACCGGGAAGCGGTTGTCGTCAGCGCCTTCGGCGATCTGTGCTTCGTTGGCTTCGCGGATGGCCATCAGGCGGGTGAAGTCCCAGTGGCTGGTGTCGGTCAGCGCTTCGCTGATCTGCCACACGGCGTTGGCGATGTCGCCGATCACTTCCACCTGCGGGAAGTAGACAGCATCCACCTCGGCCGAGCGGAAGCTCACGTGGATCACTTCGGTACCGCCACGGACCATGAAGAACGGTGGCTTCTCGATCACGTCGTGGCCGATGTTGACGATCAGGTCGGCCGCTTCGACAGCACGGTGAACGAAGTCACCCGAGGACAGCGCGGCGTTGCCCAGGAAACGCGGGTGACGCTCGTCGACCACACCTTTACCCATCTGGGTGGTGATGAACGGAATGCCGGTCTTGTCGATCAGTTGCTTGAGGACCTTGGCGGTCATCTTGCGGTTGGCGCCGGCGCCGATCACCAGGATCGGGTTACGGGCGTTCTTCAGCTTCTCGACGGCAGCTTCGATGGCCACGTGCTCGGCCAAGGGGCGACGGTGCAGGCTGCGCGGGATCGGCAGTGCGTCGGTCTGCTCGGCGGCGATGTCCTCCGGCAGCTCCAGGTGCACGGCGCCCGGCTTCTCTTCCTCGGCCAGGCGGAAGGCTTCACGCATGCGCGCAGGGATGTTGTCGGCCGAAGCGAACTGGTGGGTGTACTTGGTGATGGGGTCCATCATGCCGCACACGTCGATGATCTGGAAACGGCCCTGCTTGGACTTCTTGATCGGCTTCTGGCCGGTGATCATCATCATCGGCATGCCGCCGAGATACGCGTAGGCGCTGGCGGTCACCAGGTTGGTGGCACCGGGGCCGAGGGTCGACAGGCTGACGCCGGTCTTGCCGGTCAGGCGGCCGTAGGTAGCGGCCATGAAGCCCGCGGATTGCTCGTGGCGGGTCAGTACCAGCTTGATCTTCGACTTGCGCAGGGACTCGAGCAGGTCGAGGTTTTCCTCACCGGGAATGCCGAACACATACTCGACACCTTCGTTTTCCAGGCATTGCACAACGACATCGGCGGCCTTGGCCATCTTGCTTCTAACCTCAAGTAATAGGACGGTGAAAGTCCAGAAATGCGCAGCACGGTACGCTGGCATCGCTCGGTCCGGGTGCCAGGTTTGCCCCGAACCTAAGCCTTGACGCAGGGTAGGTGCGGGGAAGTCACGTAATTGTGACGGCAATATTGTCGCACCTGTGAGGTGGTGGTGTGAGGTAGCCGACGAGCAAAGGATATTTGCATGATCGTCAGCAAACAGATCCCCTGTAGGAACAGAATACCGTGGGAGCGGGCTTGCCCCGCGATTAGGCCGGATCAGGCGGTGATGTTGCCTGGGCTGGCCTCATCCGGGCGGTGCGGCGTTCCGACAAGCCCGATCCCACGTTGTGTGTTTCAACAGTAGGGGCGGTGCTGGTTTTGGAACACGGAAAAGACAAAACCCCTACCTGCTCGCGCAGATAGGGGTTTTGCGAAATGAATCTTGACGATGACCTACTCTCACATGGGGAAACCCCACACTACCATCGGCGATGCATCGTTTCACTGCTGAGTTCGGGATGGGATCAGGTGGTT
>NZ_JBFNXP010000040.1:0-1946 GCF_047501685.1 Pseudomonas sp. CAM1A
CCGGTCGGGCAGCCCGGTCGGGCAGCGCGTGGTCGCCGTCCTGCACTTCCATCACCTGGCCCTGGACCACACGGCGATGGAGGTGATCGTCCATGAGCTGCAGGCGATCCTGTCCGGTCGCCAGCACCTGTTGAGCGCCCCCGTGCCGTACCGCACCTACGTGGCCCAGGTACGCCTGGGCGCCGCCGAGGCGGGGCACGAGGCGTTCTTCCGCGACATGCTCGGGGATGTCGACGAGCCGACGCTGCCCATGGCCCTGGCCGATGTGCAGGGCGATGGGCGCGATATCGAGGAGGCGCGCCTGCCGCTGGAGCCGGCCTTGTCACGCCGGGTGCGCGAACAGGCGCGGGCACAGGGTGTCAGCGCCGCGAGCCTGATGCACCTGGCCTGGGCGCGGGTGGTCGGCGTGCTGGCGGGTCGTCACGACGTGGTGTTCGGCACCGTGCTGATGGGCCGCCTGCAAGGCGGCGAGGGCGCCGACCGGGCGCTGGGGGTGTTCATCAACACCTTGCCGCTGCGCATCGACACCGCCAAGGGCGCCCGCGCTGCGGTGCAGGCCACCCACCAACGGCTGTCGGCGCTGCTCGGTCACGAGCATGCGTCGCTGGCCCTGGCCCAGCGTTGCAGCGGTGTGCCGGCTTCGGCGCCACTGTTCAGCGCCTTGCTCAACTACCGTCATAGCCCGGTTGATGTGGCCGCGGCAGATAGCGACAGCTTCCAGGGCATGCATCAGCTGGGCGGTGAAGAGCGCAGCAACTACCCGTTGACCCTGAGCGTGGACGACCACGGCGAAGGCTTCAGCCTGTGTGTGCTGGCCCAGATGGGGATCGGTGCCGAACGGGTCGCAGGTTGGATGACCTCCGTCGTGAGCCAGCTGATCCAGGCGCTGGAGCAGGGTGGCGCGGCGCAAGTCGACATGCTGTCGATCCTCGATAGCGCAGCGCAAGGCCAAGTGCTCGAAGGCTTCAATGCCACGGCCATGGACTACCCACAAGGTCAGACCGTGCATGCGCTGGTCGAGGCCCAGGCGCCCGAAGCATTGGCCGTTGTGCAGGGCGAGGAAGCGCTGTGCTATGGCGAGCTGAACCAGCGCGCCAATCGCCTGGCCCATTGCCTGATCAAACGTGGCGTGGTGCTGGGCGACCGCGTCGCGCTGTGTCTGGAGAGAGGCCCGCAACGGCTGGTGGCGATGCTGGCCGTGCTCAAGGCCGGCGCGGCGTATGTGCCGGTCGATCCGGGCTATCCGGCGGAGCGCATTGCCTATTTGCTCAGTGACAGTGCACCAGCACTGGCGCTGGTCGAGTCGAGCACTGTGTCGCTGGTGGGCGAGGTGGCCAAGGTTGCCCTGGATGGCGATGACTGGGTCTGTGAAGCCGATATCAACCCCGTCGTCACCGGCCTCGACGCGGATCAGCTGGCCTATGTGATCTACACCTCCGGTTCCACCGGCCAGCCCAAAGGGGTGATGGTCGAGCACCGCACCCTGGCCAACCTGATTCATTGGCATTGCCAGGGCTTCGAGCTGGGCGCGGGCAGCCACACTTCCAGCGTCGCCGGTTTCGGCTTCGACGCCATGGCCTGGGAAGCCTGGCCGGCGTTGTGCGCCGGGGCAGTGCTGCACCTGCCGCCAGCGTCCATCGGCGGTGAACATGTCGATGAGCTGCTCGACTGGTGGCTGGAGCAGCCGCTGCAGGTCAGCTTCCTGCCGACGCCGGTCGCCGAACAGGCGCTGCGCCGCGAACGCCAGCACCCGACCTTGCGCACGCTGCTGGTCGGCGGTGATCGCCTGCGCCAGTTCGACCGCGATCCGGGCTTTGCGCTGGTCAACAACTACGGCCCGACCGAGACCACCGTGGTGGCGACGTCGGGGCAACTGCAACCGGGCGGCGCGCTGCATATCGGCAAGCCGACCGCCAACACTCGCGTCTATGTACTGGATGAGCAAT
>NZ_JBFNXP010000041.1:0-1726 GCF_047501685.1 Pseudomonas sp. CAM1A
TGCAGGGCGGCGAAGGCGCCGAGCGGGCGCTGGGCATGTTCATCAACACCCTGCCGCTGCGGGTCAGCGTGGGAGCGATGGACGTAGTCGACGGCGTGCGCCTGACTCACCAACGCCTGGCGCGCCTGCTGGCCCACGAGCAGGCGTCCTTGGCCCTGGCCCAGCGCTGCAGTGGCGTGCCGGCCTCCCAGGCGCTGTTCACCAGCCTGCTCAACTACCGCCACAGCGCGGCCACCGGCGCCGAGCGGGCACAGGCCTGGCAGGGCATCGAACTGCTGGTCGCCCATGAGCGCAGCAACTACCCACTGGTGGTCAGCGTCGATGATCTGGGCGACGGTTTCGCCCTGACCGTGCAGGCCGTGCCGCAGGTGGACGGGCCACTGGTCTGTCAACTGTTGCAGACGGCCCTGGCGCGGCTGGCCGATACGCTGGCGGACACGCCGACGGCACCGTTGAATGGTATCAACGCCTTGCCGGACGCCGAACGCGAGCGTGTGGCGCGGCTGTTCAACGCCACGGCGCGTGACTATCCGTGTGACTTGGCCGTGCACCGGTTGTTCGAGGCCCAGGCCGCGAACTCGCCGGATGCGCTGGCGGTGGTCCATGGCAAGCATCAATGGACCTTCGCCCAGCTCGAGGCCCAGGCCAATCGCTTGGCTTGTTACCTGTTCGAACAGGGTGTGCGGGCGAGTGACCGGGTAGCCCTGTTGCTGCCTCGGTCGGTCGACCTGCTGACGGCCCAGCTGGCGGTGTGCAAGTGCGCGGGGGTGTTCGTGCCGCTGGACGGTAACGCCCCGGTCGAGCGTCAGGCGTTCATGGTGGACGACAGTCAGGCGGTGCTGGTGCTGACTCACAGTGACCAACCGCTGGTTTCGGGGGCTCGCCGGGTCGAACTCGATTGCATTGACCTGAGCGGCTACACGGATGCGCCGTTGGGCCTGGCGGTGGACGCCGGTAGCGCGGCGTATGTCATGTACACCTCCGGTTCCACCGGTACACCGAAGGGCGTGCAGGTGCCGCACCGGGCCATCGTGCGCCTGGTGATCAACAATGGTTTCGCCGACTTCAACCACTTGGATCGGGTGGCCTTCGCCTCCAACCCGGCGTTCGACGCCAGCACCCTGGAGGTCTGGGCGCCGCTGCTCAACGGCGGTGCGGTGGTGGTGATCGACCAGGACACGGTCCTGTCGCGTCAGGGCCTGCGCGAAGTGCTGCTGGAGCAAGGCGTCAGCGTGCTGTGGCTGACCGCCGGGCTGTTCCACCAGTTCGCCGACGACCTGCTGCCGGCGTTCCGGGGCCTTCGTTACCTGATGGTCGGTGGCGATGTGCTGGACCCGACGGTGATCGCCCGGGTGCTGCGCGATGGTGCGCCGCAACACCTGCTCAATGGCTACGGCCCGACCGAGGCCACCACCTTTAGCACCACCCACGAGATTACCGAGGTGGGCGAGGGCAGCATCCCGATTGGCAAACCGATCGGCAACAGCCGCTGCTACGTGCTCGATGCTCGTCAGCAACTGCTGCCGGCAGGAGCGGTGGGCGAGTTGTACATCGCCGGTGACGGTGTGGCCCTGGGGTATCTGGGGCAGCCGGAGCTGACCGCTGAGCGCTTCCTGCCGGATCCGTTCAACGGCGGCACCATGTACCGCAGTGGCGACCTGGTGAGCTGGCAGGCCGACGGTACCTTGCGTTACCTGGGGCGTGCCGACCAGCAGATCAAGCTGCG
>NZ_JBFNXP010000042.1:0-1723 GCF_047501685.1 Pseudomonas sp. CAM1A
CGCAGCTTGATCTGCTGGTCGGCACGCCCCAGGTAACGCAAGGTACCGTCGGCCTGCCAGCTCACCAGGTCGCCACTGCGGTACATGGTGCCGCCGTTGAACGGATCCGGCAGGAAGCGCTCAGCGGTCAGCTCCGGCTGCCCCAGATAGCCCAGGGCCACACCGTCACCGGCGATGTACAACTCGCCCACCGCCCCTACCGGCAGCAGTTGCTGACGAGCATCGAGCACGTAGCAGCGGCTGTTGCCGATCGGTTTGCCAATCGGGATGCTGCCCTCGCCCACCTCGCTGATCGCGTGGGTGGTGCTGAAGGTGGTGGCTTCGGTCGGGCCGTAGCCATTGAGCAGGTGCTGCGGCGCGCCATCGCGCAATACCCGGGCGATCACCGTCGGGTCCAGCACATCGCCACCGACCATCAGGTAACGCAGGCCACGGAACGCCGGCAGCAGGTCATCGGCGAACTGGTGGAACAGGCCGGCGGTCAGCCACAGCACGCTGACGCCTTGCTCCAGCAGCACTTCACGCAGGCCCTGGCGCGACAGGACCGTGTCCTGGTCGATCACCACAACCGCACCGCCGTTGAGCAGCGGCGCCCAGACCTCCAGGGTGCTGGCGTCGAACGCCGGGTTGGAGGCGAAGGCCACGCGGTCCTGGCTATTGAAGTCGGCAAAGCCGTTGTTGAGCACCAACCGCACGATGGCGCGGTGCGGCACCTGCACGCCCTTTGGCGTGCCGGTGGAACCGGAGGTGTACATGATGTACGCCGCGCTGCCGGCATCCACCGGCAGGTCTAGCGGCTCATCGGCATAGTCGCTCAGGTCGAGCCGGTCGAGTTCGACCCGGCGTGCGCCTGCCACTTGAGGCTGCTCGCTGTGGGTCAGTACCATCCGCGCCTGACTGTCGGCCACCATGAACGCTTGACGTTCGGCCGGGGCATTGCCGTCCAGCGGCACGTACACTGCCGCGCATTTGCTCACGGCCAGCTGGGCCGCCAGCAGATCGAACGAGCGTGGCAGCAACAAGGCCACGCGGTCGCCGGCCTGTACACCCTGCTCCAGCAGATACCCGGCCAGCCGGCTGGCCTGCCGGTCTAGTGCCTGGTAGCTCCAGCGCCGCGTGCCATCGGCCACCGCCAGCGCATCCGGGCTGGCCTTGGCCTGCGCCTCGAACAGGGCATGCACCGGCTCGCGGGGATAGTCGCGATGGGTGGCGTTGAACTGCAGCAACACGCGCTCGCGTTCGGCGTCCGGCAAGGCGTTGATACCATTCAACGGTGTCGTCGGCGTGTCCGCCAGCGTATCGGCCAGCCGCGCCAGAGCCGTCTGCAACAGTTGACAGACCAGTGGCCCGTCCACCTGCGGCACGGCCTGCACGGTCAGGGCGAAACCGTCGCCCAGATCGTCGACGCTGACCACCAGTGGGTAGTTGCTGCGCTCATGGGCGGCCAGCAGTTCGATACCCTGCCAGGCCTGTGCCCGCTCGGCGCCGGTGGCCGCACTGTGGCGGTAGTTGAGCAGGCTGGTGAACAGCGCCTGGGAGGCCGGCACGCCACTGCAGCGCTGGGCCAGGGCCAGGGACGCCTGCTCGTGGGCCAGCAGGCGCGCCAGGCGTTGGTGAGTCAGGCGCACGCCGTCGACTACGTCCATCGCTCCCACGCTGACCCGCAGCGGCAGGGTGTTGATGAACATGCCCAGCGCCCGCTCGGCGCCTTCGCCGCCCTGCA
>NZ_JBFNXP010000043.1:0-1605 GCF_047501685.1 Pseudomonas sp. CAM1A
GGCAGTGCTGCAGTTCCACCATATCGTGCTCGACCATATCGCCATGCAGGCGGTGCAGGCCGAGCTGCGCGGCTACTTGCTGGGCCTGACCGAGCCGTTGCCGGCCTCGGTGCCGTACCGCAACTACGTGGCACAGGCGCGCCTGGGTGCCAGCGAGGCCGAGCACGAAGCGTTCTTCCGTGCCCGCCTGGGCGATATCGACGAGCCGAGCCTGCCGTTCGGCCTGCGCGAGGTGCAGGGCGGAGGCCTGCCTCTCGATGAGGCCGAGGTGGCGTTCGACGGGCTGCGCTATGGCCGCCTGCGTGACCAGGCCCGCCAACTGGGGGTGAGCACCGCGAGCCTGGTGCACCTGGCCTGGGCGCGCCTGCTGACGGCTGCCTGCGGCAAGGATCGCGTGGTGTTCGGTACTGTGCTGCTGGGCCGCCTGCAGGGCGGCGAGGGCAGCGAGCGGGCACTGGGCATGTTCATCAATACCCTGCCGCTGCGGATCGACCTGGACGGGCTGGGCGTGCGCGAGGGTGTGCTGGCGACCCACCGCGAGCTCTCGGCGCTGCTGGTCCACGAGCACGCCTCGCTGGCCCTGGCCCAGCGCTGCAGCCAGGTGGCCGCACCGCTGCCGCTGTTCAGCGCCATGCTCAACTACCGGCAGAGCACCCGTATCGCGCCGCAGTCCCAGGCCTGGGAGGGCATCGAGATCCTGGGCAACGAAGGGCGCAGCAACTACCCGTTGAACCTGAACGTCGATGATTTCGGCGATGGCCTGCGCCTGGGCGTGCAGGTGTCGGCCCAGGTGGGCGCGCAGCGGATCTGCGCGCAGATGCTGCAGGTGCTGGACGGCCTGCTGCTGGCACTCGAACAGTATCCGCAGCAGCCGCTGAAGCGCTTGCCGGTGCTCTCGGTCGAGGAACGCGACCAACTGGTACACGATTTCAACCGTACGGCGCAGCCCCACGACCTGACCCTGACGCTCCAGGAGCTGTTTGAGGCTCAAGTCCTGCGTGCGCCTGAATCTGTTGCGCTCAGCGCCGAGCAAGGTGAACTCAGCTATGGGCAGCTCAACGCCGAGGCCAACCGCCTGGCCCATCACTTGATCGCGCTGGGCGTGCAGCCCGACGACCGGGTGGCGATCTGCGTCGAGCGCGGCCATTCGCT
Organism: Pseudomonas sp. CAM1A; assembly: GCF_047501685.1. Lineage (NCBI taxonomy): Bacteria > Pseudomonadati > Pseudomonadota > Gammaproteobacteria > Pseudomonadales > Pseudomonadaceae > Pseudomonas > Pseudomonas sp. CAM1A. The sequence continues at coordinate 1,153 of NZ_JBFNXP010000043.1, forward strand.
GGTGGTCGGCCTGCTGGCCATCCTCAAGGCTGGTGGCGCCTATGTGCCACTGGACCCGGACTACCCGGCTGAACGGCTGCGCCACATGCTGGTCGATAGCCAGCCACGGGCGGTCCTGGTACAGGCTGCCACCCGGGCACTGATGGGGGATCTAGCCCTGACGCAGGTCGACCTCGATCAGCCGACTTGGGGCGACCTGCCGGACAGCAATCCGCAGGTGCCTGGCCTGACCTCGCAGCACCTGGCCTATGTGATCTACACCTCCGGTTCCACCGGCCTGCCCAAGGGGGTGATGGTCGAGCACCGCAACGTGGTCAACCTGGTGCACTGGAGCGCCGGGCTGTTCCCGAGCGAGGGCGCGGTGCTGCACAAGACCCCGGTGAGCTTCGACGCCTCGGTGTGGGAGCTGTTCTGGCCGCTGTGCAGCGGGCTGCGCCTGGTGCTGGCCAAGCC
>NZ_JBFNXP010000044.1:0-1404 GCF_047501685.1 Pseudomonas sp. CAM1A
GTGGGCCAGCAGGCGCGCCAGGCGTTGGTGAGTCAGGCGCACGCCGTCGACTACGTCCATCGCTCCCACGCTGACCCGCAGCGGCAGGGTGTTGATGAACATGCCCAGCGCCCGCTCGGCGCCTTCGCCGCCCTGCAGGCGACCGAGCAGCACGGTGCCGAACACCACCTCCTCGCGGCCGGACAGCTGTGCCAGCACCTGGCCCCAGGCCTGGTGCACCAGGCTGGCGACGCTGATCCCCAGCGACCGGGCCTGCTGACGCAGGCGCAGGGCCAACGGCTCGTCCAGGCGTGTGCGATGGTCGAGCACGTGGCTGCCGTCGCCCACCGCCTCGCGCAGCCCGAACACTTCGGTCGGCTCATTGATATCCCCGAGCAGATCGCGGAACAGCGCCTCGTCGGCCTGTGGATTGGCGCGCAGGCGTGCCTGGGCCACATAGTTGCGGTACGGCACGCTGTCGCCCTCGGGCGGGCGCCCCAGCAGCGCATCACCGACCTCGGCCACCAACAACTCCATGGCGGCGTGGTCGAGGAGGATATGGTGCAGCAGCAGGGTCGCCTGCAGGCGCCCCTGTTCCACATGGCTGCTCAGGTGCATCAGCGGAGCGCGGCCCAGGTCCAGGCGCACGTTGTCCAGTGCCGGCTGGATATCCAGGCGCGCTTCACGCCAGACCACCTGCACCGCTTCGTCGAGCCCCTGCCAGTGCACGCTGGTGCGCAGGATGTCATGGCGGGCGATAACCTGGTTCAGCGCCGCGACGAATGCCTCCAGCTCGGCCTGGCCGGCGAAGGCGAAGCCCAGTTGCAGCACATAAGGATCGACCTCGGCGCTGGCCAGGTGGTGATAGAGAATGCCCTGCTGCAACGGCGCCAGGGCGTACAGGTCCTGGATATTGGCCGCGCCGCCGGGAATCCTCTGCACCAGGCTGTCGAGCGCGGCCTGCTCCAGGCGCGCCAGCGGCAGCATGTCGGTGGTGATGCGCGTGCAGCCCGCCGGGATCCGGTTGGCCGGTACCTCCAGCGTCGCCTCGCCCCCCACCGCCGCCGCCAGCGCCGCCAGGGTCGGCTGGCCGAACAGCACCCGCACATCCGCCGCCAGGCCCGCCTGGCGCAGGCGCGCGGTCAAGGTCACGGCCAGCAGCGAGTGGCCGCCCAGTTCGAAGAAGTTGTCGTGCCGCCCTACTTGCTCCACGCCCAGCAGCTCGCTCCAGATGCGTGCCAGCAGCTGTTCGGTGTCGCCTTCGGGCGCCTCGTACTGGCGCGCCGGCAGGTCCGGCTGCGGCAGCGCCTTGCGGTCCAGCTTGCCGTTGGGGGTCAGCGGCAAGGCGTCGAGCGCCATGAACAGCGCCGGCACCATGTACTCGGGCAGTTGCCCCAGCAGCGCCTCGCGCAGGGCCTCGGCGGG
>NZ_JBFNXP010000045.1:0-1261 GCF_047501685.1 Pseudomonas sp. CAM1A
GGTAACAGTCTTTAACTGGCAGGGTCGGTTTTCGAGGATCTGACCATGCCTTGGCGAGAGCTGAAACCTATGGACCTTAAAATGCTTTTCATCGCGGATTACCTGCAGGGGCCGCCCAGCTTCAGCGCCCTGTGCCAGGCCTATGAGATCAGCCGAAAGACTGGCTACAAATGGGTCGAGCGATATGAGAAAGAGGGGCCTTCGGGGCTGGAAGAACGCAGCCGCCGCCGGTTGAACCAGGATTGGGTCGTACCCGCTGCAGTTCGCGAAGCCATCATCGAACTACGCAGTCGAGGCGAAACGGAACCGGGTCCGAAAAAGATCCAAGCTGCGCTGCAGGAGCGTTTCCCTGATCAGGCTCCGCCCTCGAAGACAGCGATCTACAACATCCTCAAGAAAGCCGAGTTGGTCAAACCACGCCGCTTACGTCAGCGTGTAGCGGTCTATCCCAAGCCACTGGAGAAGGCCGAGTCGCCTAACCAGCTGTTCAGTGCGGACTACAAAGGTCAATTTCTGACAGGTGCAGGCGTCTGGTGCTATCCGCTGACGATCATGGATCACGCCAGTCGTTTCCTGCTCGCCTGTCACAGCATGCCCAATACCAACCTGCTGGAAACCCAGGCCGTTTTCACCCAAGTGTTCCGAGAGAATGGCTTGCCTGAGCGGATTCGTACCGATAACGGTGTGCCGTTTGCCAGTAAGGGGCGTGCGGGACTTTCTCAGCTGTCGATCTGGTGGCTGCGTCTAGGCATCATTCCCGAGCGCATTGCGCCTGGTCGGCCTGAACAAAATGGCCGCCACGAGCGCATGCATCGAACGCTCAAAAGCACGCTCCCATCGCCGCCCGCAGTGGCCTGGGAGGCTCAACAACGGCACTTTGATCGCTTTCGGCAGCACTACAATCACGAGCGCTTGCATGAAGCGCTGAAGCAGAAAACACCGGCGTCTTGCTACCAGCCATCCCCACGCCCATTCCCTGAAAAGCTCCCCGAAATGACCTATCCCAGTCATATCGAGAGCTTGCCGGCTGATAGCTCCGGCATCATCAATCGCCGGGGCTTGAGGATCTACGTAGGTTATGTGCTCAAGCACCAGACCATTGGACTGGAGCAGGTTGGGGATGGCGTCTGGGATGTTATTTTCGGTCCCATCATCCTTGGCAGGGTCGATGTGCGGGATGCCACTGATGGTTATGTAACACTTAAGGTGTTGTCACCTATGTGAGTGAACTTTTGTGTAACCCATGTGGGTGATCCGTACA
>NZ_JBFNXP010000046.1:0-1202 GCF_047501685.1 Pseudomonas sp. CAM1A
CTGGTGATCGTGCCGCGTGAAGTGACCCGTTCGCCGGAAGACTTCCATCAGCTGCTGGTGGAGCAGGGCGTGACCGTGCTCAACCAGACTCCATCGGCGTTCAAGCCGCTGATGCGCGTGGCCTGTGACAGTGCCTTGGATCTATCGCTGCGCTACGTGATCTTCGGCGGTGAAGCCCTGGATGTGGCCGCGTTGCAACCGTGGTTCGAGCGCTTCGGCGAGGACTGCGACAACCTGATCAACATGTACGGCATCACCGAGACCACGGTGCACGTGACCTACCGGCCGATCCGCTTTGCCGATACGCAGCAGGCAGGCAGCCCGATCGGTGCGGCGATTCCGGACCTGTCGATGTACGTGTTGGATGCCGACTTCAATCCGGTGGCCAAGGGCTGCACGGGTGAACTGCATGTTGGCCATGCCGGCCTGGCGCGGGGTTACCACAACCGTGCCTCGCTGACTGCCGAACGTTTCGTGCCGGACCCGTTCTCCAGCGAGGGCGGACGCCTGTACCGTACCGGCGACTTGGCGCGTTACCGCGAACAGGGCGTGATCGAGTACGTGGGCCGTATCGACCACCAGGTGAAGATCCGCGGTTTCCGTATCGAACTGGGCGAGATCGAAGCGCGCCTGCAAGAACATGCGGCGGTGCGTGAAGTGCTGGTACTGGATATCGACGGGGCTGGGGGCAAACAACTGGCTGCCTACTTGATCGCCCAGAACGCCAACGCCGATCACGCAACCCTGCGCGACACGCTGAAACAGCACCTGAAAGCCAACCTGCCGGACTACATGGTCCCAACGCACTTCCTGATCCTGGAACAGTGGCCCTTGACCGCCAACGGCAAGCTGGACCGCAAGGCCCTGCCCAAGCCGGATGCCAGCCAGTTGCAACAGGGCTACGTGGCCCCGCGCACGGCGCTGGAACAGCAACTGGCGGCGATCTGGGCCGAGGTGCTGAAAGTCGAGCAAGTCGGTCTGCACGACAACTTCTTCGAACTCGGCGGCCACTCGCTGCTGGCCACCCAGGTGACCTCGCGGATCCGCCAGCGCCTGAACGTGGAAGTGTCGCTGCGCAGCCTGTTCGAGTCCGCCGACCTACAGGCCTTCGCCCAGGCCGCCGGCCAAGGCGCGGCGAGCCAGGCACCAGCGTTCAGCGTCGTGGACCGCAACCAGCCGCTGGCCTTGTCCTACGCCCAGCA
>NZ_JBFNXP010000047.1:0-938 GCF_047501685.1 Pseudomonas sp. CAM1A
CCCGCCGAGGCCCTGCGCGAGGCGCTGCTGGGGCAACTGCCCGAGTACATGGTGCCGGCGCTGTTCATGGCGCTCGACGCCTTGCCGCTGACCCCCAACGGCAAGCTGGACCGCAAGGCGCTGCCGCAGCCGGACCTGCCGGCGCGCCAATACGAGGCGCCCGAAGGCGAGACGGAGGTGTTGCTGGCCGAGATCTGGTCGCAACTGCTGGGTGTGGAGCGGGTAGGGCGGCACGACAACTTCTTCGAGCTGGGCGGCCACTCGCTGCTGGCCGTGACCCTGACCGCGCGCCTGCGCCAGGCTGGCCTGCAAGTGGATGTGCGCACCTTGTTCGGCCAACCGAGCGTGGCCGCGCTGGCGGCCACCCTGGGCCAGGGCGGCGCGGTGGCGGTTCCGGCCAACTGCATCCCGGCGGGCTGCACCCAGATCACCCCGGACATGCTGCCGTTGGTGGACCTGGATCCGGCTGCCATCGAGCGCATCGTCGCCGCAGTGCCGGGCGGCGCGGCCAATGTCCAGGACATCTACCCCCTGGCGCCGCTGCAGGAGGGCATCCTCTACCTGCACCTCAGCGCCGTGGACGCCGACCCCTATGCCCTGCGGGCGCGACTGCGCTTCGACAGCCCGGCGCGCCTGCGGGTGTTCGCCCAGGCCCTGGAACAGGTCATCGCCCGGCATGACATCCTGCGCACTGCGGTGCTCTGGGACGGCCTGCCGCAGCCGGTACAGGTGGTCTGGCGCCAGGCGCCGCTGCAACTGGCGCCGCTCGACGACGCCCACCTGGCGCGCCTGGACCTTGGCCAGGCGCCGCTGATCCGCCTGCTGCACCGTACCGAACCGAGCAGTCAGCGAGTCGAGGCAGTGCTGCAGTTCCACCATATCGTGCTCGACCATATCGCCATGCAGGCGGTGCAGGCCGAGCTGCGCGGCTACTTGCT
>NZ_JBFNXP010000048.1:0-927 GCF_047501685.1 Pseudomonas sp. CAM1A
CCGCTCCAGGCTGTCGAAGGCCAGGCGGGTCTGCAGCAGATAGGGGTCGCCCTGCTCGGCACTCAGGTGGTGATAGAGGATGCCTTCCTGCAATGGCGCCAGCGGGTAGATCTCCTGCACGTTGCCGGCGCCGCCTGGCACGCTGGCGACGATACGGTCGATGCTGGCCTGGTCGAGATCAATCAGGCTGAGCATGTCCGGCGTGATCTGCACCGCGTCTTGCGGCACACGGTTCTCGGGTACGGCTACCTCTCGCCCAGAGCCCACCGCAGCCGCCAGCGCGGCCAGGGTCGGCTCGGCGAACAGCACGCGCACGTCGGCATCCAGCCCGGCCTTGCGCATGCGCTCGATCAGGCTTACGGCCAGCAGCGAATGGCCACCCAGCTCGAAGAAGTGGTCATGGCGACCGACCTGCTCGATCTTGAGAACCTCGGCCCAGATCGCGGCCAGCGCGGTTTCCACCTCGCCCTGCGGCGCTTCGAAGGCGCGGCTGACCACGGCCTCGCTGCCCGGCTGCGGCAAGGCGCGGCGGTCGAGCTTGCCGTTGGCGGTCAGGGGCAGCGTGTCCAGACGTACATAAGCCGACGGCAGCATGTAGTCCGGCAGCACGCCTTGCAGGCGCTCGTGCAGTTCGCTGATCGCCGCCACGTCACCGGTGAAGTACGCCACCAGGCGTTTGTCCCCCGGCGCGTCCTCACGCACGATCACGGCGGTATCGCGAACGCCTGGGCATTCGCCCAGACGCCCCTCGATTTCGCCCAGCTCGATACGGAACCCCCGCAGCTTGATCTGCTGGTCGGCACGCCCCAGGTAACGCAAGGTACCGTCGGCCTGCCAGCTCACCAGGTCGCCACTGCGGTACATGGTGCCGCCGTTGAACGGATCCGGCAGGAAGCGCTCAGCGGTCAGCTCCGGCTGCCCCAGATA
>NZ_JBFNXP010000049.1:0-704 GCF_047501685.1 Pseudomonas sp. CAM1A
GCCTTGACCTACCTCGGCGCCGCCGCCTTCACCGGCTATGGCAACGCCAGTGCCAACGTCATTACCGGTGGTTCAGGTAACGATTTGCTGCTCGGCGGCGCGGGCGGTGACCGCTTCGTCGGTGGGGCCGGTGTCGATACCGTTTCCTATGCCGACACCAATACCGGCATCACCCTGAACTTCAAGACCGGCGAGCACACCGGTATCGCTGCCGGTGACACCTTCGAAGGCATCGAAGTGTTCCGTGGCTCGGCTGCGGCCGACCGCTTCGTCAGCGATGCCGTCGCGCACACCTTCGAGGGTGGCGGCGGGCTCGATACCCTGGATTACTCCGGTTCTGCCGCGGCGATCACCATCAACGTCGATACCGCGGGGCGTGGCACGGGCGTGGGTGGTGATGCCCAGGGCGATGTATTCACCGGCATTTCCGCCGTGCTCGGCTCGGCGTTCAATGACACCTTCACCAGCTATGGCACCAGCACCTTCCAGGGTGGCGCGGGTGATGATGTGTATTATCTGTACGGCAATGCCGGTGTATCGGAGCTGGCCGGTGGCGGTTATGACGAGGTGCGCACCACCCTGACCACCTACCGCCTGGGTAACGAGGTCGAGGCCTTGACCTACCTCGGCGCCGCCGCCTTCACCGGCTATGGCAACGCCAGTGCCAACGTCATTACCGGTGGTTCAGGTAACGATTTGCTGCT
>NZ_JBFNXP010000006.1:0-233872 GCF_047501685.1 Pseudomonas sp. CAM1A
GTAGGCCACCTGCACGAGTGCCCGCTGCATGGCGCGGGTGTGGTGGAAACCGGCAGTGAAACCTATCAGTTCAATGGCAAACCCGTTGCCCGAGTCGGGGACCGTATCAGCTGTGGGGCGCTGATCGAGACAGGGGCTACGCACTTTCTAATCGATGGCAAGTGCGTTGCACGCCAGGGCGATCGCACCAGTCATGGCGGCACGCTTGTCGAGGGCGATTCGGGGTGGCTTCTCGACTGACGGGTTACTGCTACCTTGGGGCAAGAGCCGTCATGCACCTGACGAAAGAGGCTGACAGCGAGCACGGCCACAAGCACCCCCCCACTGTGGCCGGCCCAAACACAGGAATACACCTGCAACCACCAAATCCCGGGCACAAAAAAAGAGGCCTTTCGGCCTCTTCTTTGTGATCCCAGCGACGCACTGCGGATCGAATTTGGAGCGGGAAACGAGACTCGAACTCGCGACCCCGACCTTGGCAAGGTCGTGCTCTACCAACTGAGCTATTCCCGCGTCGTGATGGGTGCCATTCTAGCGAATTCCAGAACGGCGTCAACCCCTTGATTCAAAAAAACTTTTACTTCTGCTCCGAACCTTCGCGCAGGTGCGGCCAGGCGGCCACCAGGTAGTGCACCATCGACAACAGGGTCAGCCCCGCCGCCACCAGCAACAAGCCGTAGCCCAGCACCACCCAGAAGGTCAGCAGCGGCGGGTTGGCCAGCAGGATCACCAGCGCCAGCATCTGCGCGGCGGTCTTCCACTTGCCCAGGTTCGACACCGCCACATGGGCGCGGGCGCCGAGTTCGGCCATCCACTCGCGCAGCGCCGAGACCACGATCTCGCGGCCGATGATCACCGCTGCCGGCAGCGTCAGCCAGAAGTTGGCGTGCACCTGCACCAGCAGCACCAGGGCCACGGCGACCATCAGTTTGTCGGCCACCGGGTCGAGGAAGGCGCCGAACGGGGTGCTCTGCTGCAGCCGACGCGCCAGGTAGCCGTCGAGCCAGTCGGTGGCGGCGGCGATGGCGAACACCGTGCTGGCAGCCATGTAGCTCCAGTGATAGGGCACATAGAACAGCAGGATGAAGATCGGGATGAGCAGGACGCGTAGAACGGTGAGCAGGTTTGGAATATTCATCGGTACGACTGGCTGCGAGTTGAACCCGGCATTCTACTCGCTATGCAGGCTGGCATAAATCGACTCGGCAAGCTTTTTACTGATGCCGGGGGCTTTGGCGATCTCGTCGACACTGGCGCGGTTGAGCTCCTGCAGGCCGCCGAAATGTTTCAGCAGGTCGCGGCGACGCTTCGGCCCGACCCCGGCGACGTCCTCCAGGCTCGAGGTGCGCCGGGCCTTGCCGCGCCGGGCACGGTGGCCGGTGATGGCGAAGCGGTGGGCTTCGTCGCGGATCTGCTGGATCAGGTGCAGGGCCGGCGAGTCGCCCTTGAGGGTGAACTCATGGGCCACGTCGTTAAGGTAGAGGGTCTCGAAACCGGCCTTGCGGGTCACGCCCTTGGCCACGCCGAGCAGGGTGAGATCGGTCAGGCCGAGCTCCTGCATCACCTCGCGGGCCATGTTCAGCTGGCCCTTGCCGCCGTCCACCAGCAGCACGTCGGGCAGCTTGCCCTCGCCGTCCTTGATCCGCCCGTAACGGCGCATCAGCGCCTGGTGCATGGCGGCGTAGTCGTCGCCGGCAGTCACGCCTTCGATGTTGAAGCGGCGGTAGTCGGATTTGAGCGGGCCTTCGGGGCCGAACACCACGCAACTGGCCACGGTGGCCTCACCGCTGGAGTGGCTGATGTCGTAGCACTCCAGGCGCTGCGGCACTTCGTCCAGGCCCAGTACCTGGGCCAGCGCCTCGAAACGGGCGGCCATGTGCTGGCGGTTGGCCAGGCGGGCGTTGAGGGCCTGCTCGGCGTTGGTCACCGCCAGTTGCTGCCAACGCGCCCGGGTACCGCGCACCCGGTGGCTGATACTCAGCTCGCGGCCGCGCAGGGTCTGCAGCGCCTCGGTGATGGCGGCGAAGTCGTCATGCACCACGTTGACGATCAGCTCGCCCGGCAGCTCGCGTTCAGCGTTGCCGAGGTAGTACTGGGAAAGGAACGCGGCCATGACCTCGGCCACCTCCTCCTCGATGCCCACCTGGGGGAAGAAGTTCTTGCTGCCCAGCACCCGGCCGCCACGCACGCTGATCAGGTGCACGCAGGCGCCGCCCGGGTTGACGAAAGCCGCCACCACGTCGACATCGCCGGAGCCGCCTTCCATGTACTGCTGGTCCTGGACGCGGCGCAACAGGGCGATCTGGTCGCGCAGCTCGGCGGCCTTCTCGAAGTTCAGGGCCATGGCGGCCTTTTCCATCTCGGCGTTGAGCTCGTTGCCCAACTGCTGGCTGCGGCCCTCGAGGAACATCACCGAGTGACGCACGTCCTCGGCGTATTCCTCGGGCGCCACCAGCCCCACGCACGGCCCCTTGCAGCGCTTGATCTGGTACTGCAGGCACGGGCGGGTGCGGTTGGCGTAGTAGCTGTCCTCGCACTGGCGCACCGAAAACGCCTTTTGCAGCAGGCTCAGGCTTTCGCGGATGGCTCCTGCGCTGGGGTACGGGCCGAAATAGCGGCCCTTGGCCTTCTTCGCGCCGCGATGGATACCCAGGCGTGGGAATTCCCCGTCGGACAGGAACACGTATGGGTAGGACTTATCGTCGCGCAGCAGGATGTTGTAGGGCGGCCGCCATTCCTTGATCAGCGTCTGCTCGAGCAGCAGCGCCTCGGTTTCGTTGGCGGTGATGGTGGTCTCGACCTGGGCGATACGCCCCACCAGGGCAGCCGTCTTCGGCGCAAGACCGGTCTTGCGAAAATAGCTGGCCAGGCGTTTCTTGAGGTTCTTGGCCTTGCCCACGTACAGCAGGCGGGCCTCGCCGTCGAACATCCGGTAAACACCCGGGCGACCGCTGCAGGTCGCCAGGAACGCACTTGCATCAAAAGGTTGTGACATGAGGTGTGCTTAAAGACTTGCGTCGACCATACCGTGACGGACAGCCAGCAAGGTCAGTTCGACGTCGCTGGTGACCGAGAGTTTTTCGAAGATTCGATAACGGTAAGTATTGACGGTCTTGGGCGACAGACACAACTTGTCAGAGATGATCTGCACCTTCTGGCAGCCGACGATCATCAGCGCAATCTGGATTTCCCGCTCGGACAGCGCATCGAACGGCGACCCTTGGGGCTGGAACGACTTGAGCGCCAGCTGCTGGGCGATCTGCGGGCTGATGTAGCGCTGGCCGGCGAAGGCCAGGCGGATGGCCTGGACCATCTCGTCGAGCCCGGCGCCCTTGGTCAGGTAGCCCGCGGCACCCGCCTGCAACAGGCGGGTAGGAAACGGGTCTTCCTCGCACACAGTCACCGCGACCACCTTGGTGTCCGGGTGGCTGCGCAGCAGTTTGCGCGTAGCCTCCAGGCCACCGATCCCTGGCATCTTCACGTCCATCAGGACCACGTCCGGCTTGAGCTCGCGAGCCAGTTTGAGGGCGGACTCGCCAGAGTCTGCCTCCCCCACCACCTGCAGCCCGTCGATGTCGGCCAGCATGCGTGTGATGCCGGTACGCACCAGATCGTGATCGTCGACCACCAGGACCCTAATCAAGCAGACACCTCGTCAGTGGGGCGATTGGATCCCGCCACCTTAACAAAATTTTTCACAACGAACCTAGCGCAAAGCGTCATGGAAATATGCCTGCCGGTCAGGCCGGCGCATGCGCAGCCCTTCATGGCCACCTTCTTCACCCGCGAGGCGGTTGAGCAGGTGCCACACCGCAGCCTGGTCGGCCGACGGCAGCCGGCGAAAGGCGCCTAGCAGGCGGTTCTCATCCGAGGTCAGGCTGTCCAGGGGCGCAGGGGTATGCACGCCGCTGAGCACATACAGCGCATCCACGCCGCGGCTTGCGACCGCCGCGAGGTAGTCCATGCGCGGCGTGCGTTCGCCGCTCTCGTATTTGCCCTGGGCGTTGGGCTCGACACCGCCGATATCGCCAAAAATGCGCTGGGTCAGCCCCAGGCGTTCGCGCTCTTCTCTGAGTCGCGGACCAAATCCGTTCATCTGCTTGCCTCCTTTGCATGAATGGAAGACGGGTGCATCCCGCACCCGAGTGAATGTCTGCACAATCGTCCGGCACTATGCCAATTGGATCCAATCGTTGCAAGCCATCATTGCGCCACGCGCTGGATCAGGGGGACAGAAGACACGCCATCACAGTGGGTTCAGCACTGCCGTCTGCAGGACTTGCACCGCCCGCGCAAGGGGTTTGCCGACGATGGTGGACAACTCGAAAAATACGTGACTGACATTAAACAGCCAGCAGAAACCGCGCAGAAAAAGACGCTGCAAAAGTCACGAAAACCATCGTTTTGACGCCATTATATCGACACTCATTAGATGATCATTTTTTTGACGCCCAACTTAAATTAAACTTTATCCTATTGTTTTAAAAGGGTTTTTTAACTAACGATTCAAACCTTAAGAAAATTCCAAACAAACTAATCAACAACCCTTGCCGCACTATCAGAAAACTCCTTAGGATGTAAAAAGACCACCACGAAACAGCCTGCACCGCTACCTATCTAGCGCGGCTTGATCCTGCGCGTCTGGCATTTGCATAACTTCTTGAACTGAGTATCTCGGCCGGCCTTGCGCCGCGCCTGGGGAGAGGGATCTATGAACATCAGTATCTTCGGACTTGGCTATGTGGGAGCGGTTTGCGCCGGCTGCCTGTCGGCACGCGGACACCAGGTGCTGGGGGTGGACGTCGCCCAGGCGAAAATCGACATGATCAACCAGGGTCGCTCGCCCATCGTCGAGCCGGGCCTGGAGCAACTGCTGCTCGACGGCGTGCGCCAGGGCCGCCTGCGCGGCACCACCGATGTGCAGGCGGCGATCCTCGCCACCGAACTGTCGCTGCTGTGCGTCGGCACGCCGAGCAAGGCCAATGGCGACCTCGACCTGGTGTACATGGAGGCAGTGTGCCGGGAGATCGGCGCAGCCCTGCGCGACAAGGCCAGCCGCCACACCGTGGTGGTGCGCAGCACGGTACTGCCGGGCACGGTGAAGAACGTGGTCATTCCACTGCTCGAGCAGGCCTCGGGCAAGCAGGCCGGGCGCGACTTCGGCGTGGCGGTCAACCCGGAGTTCCTGCGCGAGAGCACGGCGATCCAGGACTACGACTTCCCGGCCATGACCGTGATCGGCGAACTCGACAGCCGTTCGGGCGACCTGCTCGCCTCGCTGTACCAAGGCCTGGACGCGCCGGTGATCCGCAAGTCGATCGAGGTCGCCGAGCTGATCAAGTACACCTGCAACGTCTGGCACGCCACCAAGGTCAGCTTCGCCAACGAGATCGGCAACATCGCCAAGGCCTCGGGGGTCGATGGCCGTGAAGTGATGGACGTGGTCTGCCAGGACTACAAGCTCAACCTGTCGCGCTACTACCTGCGCCCTGGCTTCGCCTTCGGCGGTTCGTGCCTGCCCAAGGACGTGCGCGCCCTCACCTACCGCGCCAGCCAGCTCGACGTGTCGCACCCGTTGCTGGCCTCGATCATGGACAGCAACCGCAACCAGGTGCGCAACGCCTTCGACCTGGTGACCCGGGCCGGCAAGCGCCGCATCGCCCTGCTCGGGCTGGCATTCAAGGCCAACAGCGACGACCTGCGCGAGAGCCCACTGGTGACGTTGGCCGAGCAACTGATCGGCAAAGGCTACGACCTGCGCATCTTCGACGCCAACGTCGACCACGCCCGTCAGTTCGGCGCCAACCGCCAGTACATCGAACAGCAGATCCCCCACGTCAGCGCCCTGCTGCGCAGCGACCTGCAGCAGGTGATCGACGAGGCCGAGGTGATCGTGCTGGGCAACAACGACGAGCGCTTCGTCCAGGCCCTGGACGTCGGCAACGGCAAGCAGGTGATCGACCTGGTCGGTTTCATGGCCGGCAGCAGCGACACCCAACGCCACGGCATCTGCTGGTAAGGCACGCCGCCGCCCGCCGTCACGGCGGGCCCCGACCCAAGGAGCTTCAACGCCATGGAACGACAGCAACAGCGGCCTTTCGCGGCCCCGGGGCCTATGCGCGCTGCAGCCGGTTTCTGCGCCTGGGCAATGCTCGCCGGGCTCATCGCCCTGGCCGCGCAGATGGTCGCGCCGCAGTACCTGGACCCGAGCCACCACCAGTTTATCTTCATCATCGGCACCCTGGGCATGTGGCGCTACGGCAACGCCATCGTTCATTACCTGCGCGGCATGTACTTCCTGCATTGGCGCTTCCCACGCCTGCGCCGCCAGGTCGAGCGCCTGGGCGACGCGGCATTGCCATCGCACATGTTCATGGTGGTGACCAGCTTCCGCATCCCCACCCACACCACCTTCAAGGTCTACCAGTCGGTGTTCCAGGAGGTACAGCGCCTGAAGGTGCCGTGCACGGTGATCGTCTCGATCGTCGAGAAGGGCGACGAGCAGTTCATCAAGGACATCATGCGCGACGAGGTGCAGGGCCGCGACGACATCCGCCTGGTGATCGTCCGCGCCCGCGGTACCGGCAAGCGTGACGGCCTGGCCCACGCCTTCCGCGCGCTGTCGCGGCAAATGCCGCTGGACGATGCGGTGGTCGGCGTGGTCGACGGCGACACCATGATGCTGCCCGGCTGCGTCGAGCGGGCGGTCAAGCTGTTCGCCGTGCTGCCCGACGTCGGCGGCCTGACCACCAACGAGTTCTGCGAGGTCGAGGGCAGCCGCTGGATGCGCCAGTGGCACTCGATGCGTTTCGTTCAGCGGCACATCAACATGTGCTCGATGGCCCTGTCGCATCGGGTGCTGACCCTGACCGGGCGGCTGTCGTTCTTTCGCGCCGGGGTAATGACCGACCCGGACTTCATCCGCGACGTCGAGGCGGATTTTCTCGAGCACTGGCGCCTGGGCCGCTTCCAGTTCCTCACCGGCGACGACAAGTCCAGCTGGCTGAGCCTGATGCGCGCCGGCTGGGACACCTTCTACGTGCCCGACAGTCACACCCTGACCGTCGAGCACCCGCCCAGCGACAGCTTCTGGGTCGCCACCCGCCAACTGATGTTCCGCTGGTACGGCAATTCGCTGCGGCAGAACTTCCGTGCCACCGCCCTGCTCGGCCGCGCGCGCCTGGGGCTGTTCACCCTGTACGTGCTGCTCGATCAGCGGGTGTCGATGTGGACCTGCCTGATGGGCCTGACCGGCTCGGTGGTGGCCGGCCTGGTGTTCGGTATCCAGTACCTGCTGGTGTACCTGTTCTGGGTGCTGGTCTCGCGCAGCATGGTGACGGTGCTGTTCGTCTTCGCCGGGCACCCGGTCAGCCCGATGTACCCCTTCGTTCTCTATTACAACCAGATCGTTGGCTCGCTGATGAAGGTCTACGCGATGTTCCACATGGACCAGCAACGCTGGACGCGGCAGAAGACCACCCTCGCCACCGGCAGCGTCGACTTCGACGCCAGCCTCAACCGCTGGTCCTCGAAGGCGATGCTGTGCTCCTCGATCGCCATCTTCTTCGGGGTCATCACTGTGCTTCTAGAACTCTCGCAACGTTAAGGAAAGGCGCCTGCACATGAGTACCTCCAATACCCCCGCGGCCCCGGCCAGTATCGTCCACGAAGCCATTGACGAGCGTCAGTACGTGCGCACCCGCATGCACGCCCGGGTACGCCTGACCGGCGCCGGGCGCGAGCCGTTCGAGGCGGACCTGGCCGACATCTCGCTGGGCGGCATCGGCCTGCTGCACGAAGCGCCGTTGACCATCGGCGCGCTGTACGACGCCTCGATCCAGCTGCGCCTGAACCAGGTCGACCTGTCGATCGACGGCAAGGTGCGCATCGTCTCCCAGCGCGGCAAGGAGGTCGGCGCGCAGTTCGTCGACCTCGACGCGCAGAAGCGCGACATCCTGCGCTACCTGATCAGCGCCTACCTGTCGGGTGAGGTCGCCGATATCAACGGCCTGTTCAATGTGATGCAGCGCGAGAACTACATCAAGGCACGCAAGCAGCAGCAGGCCAGCGCACGCACCCCGGGCGAGCGCCTCAAGGCGCTGGCCGGCACCGCGCTGTACACCGCCGCAGGCCTGGCAGCACTGGGCTTCGTCGGCTACAAGGGCTACCTGCTGTTCTTCCGCATCCCGGCGGTGCAGGCCACAGTGGCGAGCAATGCCCAGGTCATCAGCATGCCGGACAACGGCTACGTGAAGTACCTGCTGCCGGCCGGTGCCACCGAGGTGCAGGCCGGCCAGCCGCTGGCGAACATCTCCACCCAGCTGGCCACCAGCTTCACCAGCCCTGCGGACATGAAGGCCCTGGCCGACCTTGTCCCGGGCGACCTGCAAGCATTACTGGGCCGCGCCAGCGTCGAGACGGTGATCAACAGCCCGTGCGACTGCCAGGTCTGGTACCCGTCGCAACCGCTGGACGGCTATGGTTACAAGGCCGCGCCGATGATGCACCTGCTGCCCAAGGGCGAGGCCATGTTCGTGCGCGCCAACGTGCCGTTCGACAAGCTCGCCGATGTCAGCCGCGTGCGCTCGGTGGACATGCAGGTGTTCGGCCTCGACCAGCACTTCAGCGGCAAGGTGGTGGACGCCCGCTCCGACGAGCTGAACCACAACCTGGCGCTGACCATCCAGCCGGACAGCCCGCTGCCGGCAGCGGCCTACCAGAAGGCCGTGGCGGTCGACCTGTACCTAGGTCTGCCGTTCGGCAGCAACTGAGGGCCGGTCATGAACGCCAAGAACGCCCCGCGCCTGCTGCTGGCAGGCCTCGGCCTGGTCTGGGCCGGCAGCGGCTGGGCCGGGCAGAGCCTGGAGCAGATCCGCTACGCGCTGTACAAGGACCCAAGCGCCGACGTCACGAGCGATCTGCGCGCACTCGCCGTGCGTGGCGACCTGGCCTCCAAGCAGCTGCTCGGTGACGTGCTGGCCAACAGCGACAGTGCCAGCCGCCAGGAAATCGTGAGCCTGTACCAGCAGGCCTTCGCCGACGGCCACGGCCAGATCCCGGCGCTGGCCTCGCTGGCGCGCCTGCTCGACCGCACCCCGCGCCTGCAGCGCAGTCAGGAGGCGTGGGTACGCCAGGCCCTGGGCCGCTACCCCAACGACCGTGATCCGCGCAGCACCAGCACCAGCCTTGAGGTGTTTCTGGTCTATCCGCAGCTGTTCCCCGGCGAGCGCGCCGCCGAACTGCTGGCGCTGTACGAACAGAGCTGCCTGCTCAACTGTCGCCCCGAGCTGTACCGCGCCGTGGTCGCCGAACGCCAGGGTAACCGCGCCGAGGCCGAGCGCTGGTACCAACAGGCGGCGCGCATCGACCCACGCGGCATCGAGCGCTACTACCGCTTCCTCGGCGAGCGCCAGGACCCGGCCTTCCTCGCCTTCGCCCGCAGCCTGGAGCCGGAGATGGCCAGTCTGCCGGTGGAGGTCGTGCAGCGCATCGGCGCGCTGCTGGACAGCATCCACGGCACCACCCGCGCCGAGCTGGACGCCGAGCGCGAGCAGCGCCTGAGCAGCGCCATGGGCCCAAAGGTCGAGCCGACGCCCGAGCAACTGGCCCGCGACAAGGCCAACGACCAGCTGCGCGCCGACGGCATCGCCGAGGCCCTGCGCTGGCTGGACAACGCCGTCGCCCGTGGCTACCTGCCGGCGCAGGTGTCCAAGGCCAACTTCATGATCTCCAACCCCACCGAGCACAACGCCGAGCAGACCCAGGCGCTGATCGCCCAGGTGCGGGCCAAGGACCCGACCCGGGGCAAGGCGCTGGATGCGGCGTTCTACATGGTCAACAACTGGCTGACCCTGGATCCGCAAAAGTCCCAGGCGCTGATCGACGAGCTGACCGCCGCCCATTACCCCGACGCGCAGTTGCTGCTGGGCGACCTGTACAGCAAGGGCGGCCTCGACCAGCCCGACCAGGAACGCGCCCTGGCCATCTGGCAGCGTCAGGCCGAGCAGGGCTCGACCGCGGCCTGGTACCGCATGGCCACCGTGCACCTGCGCGGCCGGGCCATCTGCCACGACCCGGTCAAGGCCTACACCTACGCCCGCATCGCCCTCGACCTGGGCGAGACCCGTGCCCGTGGCCTGATCAAGCGGCTGGACAAGACCTTGCCCAAGGATGACATCGAGCGTGCCCTGGCCGCGCGCAACGATCTGTTGAAGGAGGCCACCCTGTGAAAGCGCACCCACCCCTGCTCGGCGCCCTGCTCGCCCTGGCGCCACTCACGGCGCTGGCGGCCGAGGAAGTCACCGGCCCCGAGGCCGACAGCACCGCGCCGGTCCGCGTGACGGCCGTTGACGGCAGCGAACCGGTGATCACTTCGGAGTTCTTCAACAAGCTCACCCTGCAGACTGGCTACGGGCCGCAGGACTCCCAGGTCGGCCGCGACCGCGAGAGTTTCTACAGCCTGCGCTACGAGCCGTCGTTCGCTTGGTACTCGCCGGAAAAACGCTGGGCCAGGTGGATGGTCTATGGCCGCCTGTGGCTGAACTACGACTCCAGCCAGTCGAGCAACCTGGCCAACGAATCGACCAACAACAACGCGCGCGAACAAGCCGAGGGCTGGTACGCCGAACTGCGCGAGCTTTACGTCAAGCGCAACCTGATCGGCGACGACCCGCGTTTCTCGCTGTCGTTCGGCCGCCAACGTTTCGCCGACGACTACGGCATCTGGTGGGACGACAGCCTGGAGTCGGTGCGCTTCGACTACCAGGACACCTTCTCCGACGCTTTCGTCGCGCTCGGGCAGAAGTTCCACAACTACAACACCGACGTCAATTCGCTGGCCGCGAGCGAAGCGCGCACCCTGTACCTGATGGGCCAGTACGCCTATCGCTGGAACCCGAACAACCAGATCGGGGTGCGCCTGATGCAGGAGAACGACCGCAGCGACCACGACGTCGACGATCGCTACGACTTCAAAGGCTGGCGCTACGGACTGTTCTTCAAGGGCGACAACCTGCCCCTGGCCAGCGACTACCACCTGGAGCTGGCGGCGCTGGACGGCACGATGGACAACACCGCCGGCAACGGTGTCACCAGCACCGGCAACACCAGCCGCGGCTGGGCGGCGCTGGGCGAGGTCGGCAAGCGTTTCGAGACGCTGCCCTGGACACCGCGCGTGGCCTTGCGCGGCGGCCTGACCGACAAGCCGGACGACGACAACGACGGCTTCCGGCTCAACCCGATCCAGTCCGATCGCATCACCCGCCAGGGTTCCTACAGCACGCGCCTGACCAGTGCGTTCGTCGCCCTCGACCTGCGCAACCTGAGCTACTACGGCTTCGCCGTGGAAACCCGCCCCACCGCGCGCAGCGCCCTGGACCTGCGGGTGACCCAGCTCAATCTGCGCGACGAGGCCGGCGCCCTGCCGATCCGCATGGCCGCCGATGCCCGCGCCCGGCGCCAGAGCGAACTGAACGTCGGTTTGCACGGCAAGGGCGACAACGTCGGCCAGATGATCGACCTCAACTACTACTGGAAGATGTTCCCGGTAGCCCTCGACGGCAAGCACCTGGACGTCAACACCCTGGTCAGCGCCAGCTACCTCAACGCAGGCAGCGCGCTGGAGACCGGTGACGACTACCAGCTGAGTGTCGGCGTGGTGATCAGCTACTAAGGACCGGCCCGCATGATCTTCGCCTCCAATGTATTCCTGTTCCTCTACCTGCCGCTGTTCCTGGCCATCTACTACCTGGCCCGGCCACAGTGGCGCTCGCTGGTGATCGTTGCCGCCAGCTACGTGTTCTACGCCTGGTGGCGCCCGGACTTCTTGTTGTTGTTCGTCGCCATCACCGCCTGGAACTACGGCTTCGGCCTGTTCATCAAGGCGCGCCTGGACGCCGGCGACAAGCGCCGCGCCCTGCGCCTGCTGTGGCTCGGCGTAACCGGCAACCTGGCCACGCTCGGCTACTTCAAGTACGCCAACTTCGGCGCCGAGGTGCTGGCGCTGCTGCTGGTGCCGCTGGGCATCAACACCTGGACCCTGGAGAACATCTTCCTGCCGCTGGGCATCTCGTTCTATGTGTTCCATGCCCTGAGCTACATCGTCGACATCTACCGCAAGGATGCCACGCCCACCCGCAGCTTCATCGACTTCGCCGCCTTCGTCGCGCTGTTCCCGCACCTGGTGGCGGGGCCGATCCTGCGCTACAGCCAGCTCGCCCCGCAGCTGCGCCAGCGCAGCCACTCGCTGGAGCTGTTCTCGCTGGGGGTGTGCCGCTTCATGCTCGGTTTCATCATGAAGGTGCTGATTGCCGACCGCCTGGCGCCGATCAACGTGCTGTTCGTCGGCGAAGGCACCCTGCAGTTCAGCGACGCCTGGTTCGGCCTGGTGGTCTCGACCCTGCAGCTGTACTTCGACTTCGCCGGCTACAGCCACATGGCCCTGGGGCTTGCGCTGATGATGGGGTTCCGCTTCCCGGAAAACTTCAACCAGCCCTATGTGTCGCAGAGCATCACCGAGTTCTGGTCGCGCTGGCACATGACCCTGGCGCATTTCCTGCGCGACTACGTGTACATGCCTCTGGTGCGCAAGCGCGTGGCCGGCGCCCTGCCGGCGCTGGTGTGGACCATGCTGCTGTCGGGCCTGTGGCACGGGGCGAGCTTCGCCTTCATCTGCTGGGGGCTGTTCTTCGGCATCGGCATGGTGCTGGAGCGCAAGTTCGGCCTGGCCACCAAGGTCAGCACGCCGTACCGCCTGGGCCGCAACCTGCGCACCGCGCTGCTGATCATCCTGAGCATGCCGCTGTTCTTCACCATGGACCTGCGCCACAGCCTCGACATCTACCGAGCGCTGCTGGGCTTCAACGGCTTCGGTTCGCTGGAGCTGTACGTGCTCGGCGCCTCGAAGATGGCCATGGCCTTCGCCCTGGTGGCAGTCACCTGGCTGATCCTGGCCGGGATCAACAACGTGCGTTTCTACGCCGGCAACAAGGAAGGCTACTTCATGCGTCACGTGGGCGTGCTGCACAGCCTGCTGCTGTGGGCGGGCTTCCTGCTGGCGCTGAGCAGCCTGGCGGCCAGTTCGTTCTCGCCGTTCCTGTATTTCCAGTTCTAGGAGAGTGCCGTGTACCCCGTGATGAAGACGGCCAGCAAGGCCAACGGTGTGATCTTCGCCCTGGCGTTGGCGGCGATGTTCGTCTACTCGCTGCCGCCAGTGCTGAGCTTCGCCCGCGCCCAGAGCGACAGCTGGAACCTGTTCGTCGACGGCAAGCTGTTGCGCAAGTTCGAACAGGTCTACGACAAGCGCCTGTTCCTGCGCGAGCCTTCGCAGCGACTGTGGGCCGACGCCCAGTTCCAGCTGTTCGGCGAGGGCACCAAGGGCGTGGTGCTGGGCAAGGACGGCTGGCTCTACACCAACCAGGAATACCGCGTGCCCAACGATCTGGACGCCAGCCTGGCAAGCCAGCTGGAGCAGATCGTCAAGGTCCAAGGGCAGCTGGCCGCGCACGGCAAGCACCTGGTGCTGCTGCCGCTGCCGATGAAGCTGGATATCTATGCCAGCCACGCCGAGCGCGCCTTTGACCCGCGGGTGCACAGCCTTTACGACCGCTTCGTCGCCGACCTGCAGCTACGCCGGCTGGATGTGGTGCCGTTGCGCGAAGCCTACCTGCGCAACCTGGCCGGCCCACGGCTGTTCCTCAAGTCCGACACCCACTGGAGCCCGGACGGTGCGCGCCTGTCGGCCTACGAGCTGGCACGCCAGCGCCCGCAGTTGCTTGGCGATCAGGTGTACGTGTCGCGCAAGGCCGGCGACAAGACGGTCAAGGGCGACCTGATGAACTACCTGCAGTTCGACCATGCCCGCCTGGCGCCGCAGTTCGGTGCCAACCCGATCGAGCTGTACGAGACCCTCCAGGCCGAACAGGACAGTGGCGCGCTGTTCGCCGAGCAGACGCAAAGCCTGCTGCTGGTGGGTACCAGCTACAGCAAGATCGACGACTGGAACTTTGTCGGGTTCCTCAAGGAGGCGCTCAACCGCGACCTGCTGTCCATCGCCGTGGAGGCCCGCGGGCCGTTCGAAGCGATGGACCAGTTCCTCGCCGGCGACCAGTTGCACAACCCGCAGATCGACACCGTGGTCTGGGAATTCCCCCTGCGCACCCTGTTGGCCCACCGTCCCGGGGCGCTGACCCGCAGCGCCCAGCCCGGGCATTTCTGACGTCCCTAGGAGAACCTGATGAAGCTTTTGCCCCTGCTCACCGCCCTGGCCCTGGCCAGCGCCAGCCACGCCGCCCTGGCCGCCGAAGGCAATGCCGACCTGTACGACGCCGTGGCCCCGGCCAACTCGGCGTTCGTGCGCGTGCTCAACCTGTCCGACGGCAACGTCGAGGTGGCCCTCAGCGGCAAGCTCAACCCGCAGAAGGTCGCCCCGGGCCAGCTCAGCGGCTACCGCTTCGTGCCGGCCGGCGTGCACAGGATCGGCATCGGCGCCAAGGCCATCGAACCGACCCTGGCGGCCAACGCCGCCAGCACCGTGGTGTACGACGGCAAGCAGCTACAAGTGATCGCCGACCAGTACGTCAATGAGCCGAAGAAGGCCCAGGTGGCCTTCTACAACCTGACCCCGGCCCAGGCCACGCTGCGCACCGCCGACGGCAAGCACGAGGTGGTCAAGGCCCTGGCCAGCGGCCAGACCGGCGCACGCATGGTCAACGAGATCAAGATCGACTTCGCCGCCTATGTCGGCGGCCAGGAAGTGGCCAGCTTCGACGAACTGTTCCTCAAGAAGGGCCGCTCGTACAGCTATGTGCTGCTGCCAGGCAATCGCAGTCTGAGCCTGGCCAACAGCATCGACCCGACCGAGTGACACACCGCCGCAAGGATGACTGGCCCATGAACACCTTCCTCCCCCTTGGCCTGGCGGCCACCCTGGCGCTGACGGCCCTGCCCGGCCTGGCCGCCGAGCCCGCCCGGCCCGGTTGCGAGAACCTGCAGTGCATGGTCTGCCCGGCCCTGGCCGAACCGCAGCGCTATGCCGAAGGGCGCATGAAGCTGATGCGCCAGATCGTTCCCGGCAAGGAGCGCTGGCTGTTCCGCTCGATGGTCGACCTGACCAACGACTTCGGCATTCCCGCGCCCATGCGCCCGGAGTTCGCCCGGCTGATGGACGCGTTCCACCGCCAGGGCATCCAGGTGGCCATGGCGATCCAGCCGACCCGCGGCCTGATGCACCGCGACAAGCTCTACGCCGACCAGTTGTACGGGTTCGACTTCGAGCGTGCCAGCCGCAACCTCGACAGCTACCTGGGGCAACTGCGCCAGGGCGGCGCGGTGGTGGCGCCGATGATGCAGCTGGTGCGCCAGCCGCCCCAGGGCGAGTACTTCTTCCGCCGCGACCACCACTGGACCCCGACCGGCGCCGAGGCAACGGCCAGGCTCATGGCCGAGGAGATCCGCCGCCAGCCGTTCTACGAAGGCCTGACCAGGAAGCGCTACAGCACCGAGCCCGGCGTGATGGTGCCCAAGGACGGTACGCTGAACCTGGCCCTGAGCTACATCTGCGGCAACAACTACGGGTTCCAGTACGTGCGCGGCTACCAGACCGTGCCGGTGGCCGACAGCAGCGACGCCCTGTTCGACGAGGCGCCCGACCCCGAGGTGATCCTGGTCGGCGACAGCAACGCCGCGGCCCGCGAGGACGAGAGCAAGCAGTTCAACTTCGACGGCTACCTGAAACAGTACCTGGAGGCGGATGTCCTCAACTACGCCCTGCCCGGCGTGGGTGAGGACGGCTCGCTGCTGGAATACCTGCTGTCCGCCGACTACAAGCCCGAGGCGCCGCCCAAGCTGATCGTCTGGGAACTGCCGGCCAACTACCGCCTGGACTCGCCGTTGATGTATCGCCAGTTGGTGCCGGCGATACACGGCGGCTGCAAGGCTTCCCGGGAGATATTGGGCACGAAGCTGCAGCGTCCGGCACTGCGGGCCGGTGAGCGCATCGAACTGCTGAGCAATGCCGGCAGTGCCCGGCAGGCCGTGTCCAAGGGCTTTCTCGATATCCGCCTGAGCGACAGGAACGTCAAGGACTTCTACATCATCGTCTATTACGACAACGGCGCCCGCGACAAGGTGTGGTTCCGTCGCGAGGCGGCGGTTGGTGGCGGCCAGTACTACCTGGAACTGAGCCGGGCGCCCGAGTTCGCCGGTGCCAACCTGCTCTCGGTGTTCCTCGAACCGACCAAGGCCGGCACCGCCGCCACCGATGTGGAGACGCGCCTGTGCCTGTGAAATCGATAATAGGGGCTGCTGCGCAGCCCATCGCCGGCAAGCCGGCTCCCACAGAGGAATGCGCGGCACTTGTGGGAGCCGGCTTGCCGGCGATGGGCCGCAAAGCGGCCCCAGGGTTGCCCCTGCTGCTTGCAATCGCCCTGCTGCCCCTCCCCAGCCATGCTGCGCAAACCCTCTGGCCCGCCCGCGCCACCGCGCAGTCGGCCATGATCGCCGACTACCGCAGCCTGACCTGCAGCAAGCAACCGCCACCCCCCTATACCGGCAGCCTGCACCTGCAGAGCAAGTACGATCAGCGCGATGCCAGCAAGTCGACCTTGCGCGCCGCGCCCGACGCCGACAGCGAGCGCATAGCCCGGCAGGTCAAACAGTTCATCGCAGGCGTGATCCAGGCCGGCAAGCGCTTCCAGAAGGCGAAGAAGCCCCAGGAGGCCAACATGGCCCTGGCCTGCCAGGACCAGTGGCTGGAGCATTGGGCGCAAGCCGGAGCCCTGCTCGACCCGCACGCCAGCAACACCGGCATGGCGGCACGCAAATGGGCACTGGCGGCCATGGCCGGCGCGGTGCTACTGACCCAGGCGGCGGCCGACGGCAAGGCACCGCTCAGCCCTGTGCAACGACGCTGGTTCACCCAGCTCGGCGAACAGGTGATCCGCGAGTACGACCCGCGCCGCCAGTCCACCACGGTCTACTTCAACAACCACGACTACTGGGCCGCCTGGGCGGTGGCCGCCGCCGGCATGCTGGTGGGCCGCGACGATTTCATCCGCTGGGCCGACGGCAACCTGCGCCGGGGCCTGACCCAGGCCGTGCGCAGCGGCGACCAGGCCTACCTGCCGCTGGAGGTGGCGCGCAGCAGGCTGGCTGCCAACTACAGCCAGTACGCCCTGGTGCCGCTGGTGCTGCTGAGCGAATCGGCGCGCGCCAATGGTCTGGCCTGGAGCGACGACGACCAGCGCACCCTCGACCAGTTGGCCACCTTCGCCGCCCGCAGCGTACTCGCCCCGGACACCCTGCCGCAGCTCAAGGGTCAGCGCCAGGCCGACGTCGCGCCGTACAAGCTAGCCTGGCTGATCCCGTTCCTGGCCCGCCGCCCCGGGCATGCCCTCGCCCGCCAGCTGTACGACAGCGAAGACGGCGAGGTGGACAACTACAGCCAGATCGGCGGCCCGCTCAAGCCGGCCTACCCCAACCTGCCTTGATCAAGGACGCTCCCATGGCACCGTTCAGCCGCTTCTCCCTCACCTGCCTGGCCGCCCTGCTGCTGGCGACGACCGCCCAGGCCGCGCCGGTGATGGACACCCTGCCCCAGGCGCAGCACCAGCAACAGCTGGAGCAACTGCGCCGCCAGGCCCGCCAGGCGGTGGCCTTCGAGCAGACGCGCCGCCCGCCACCGGCGGGCCGTGCCAGCGTCAGCCTGCAACCGATGTTCTCGTCCCAGGCCGGCAGCTGGCCGTTCGAGCCGTTCGTCAACAATGGCCTGTTCCGCGCCATCGCCGGCTACCAGGCGCATCACCCGCAGGCCGTGGTACTGCGCGGTGGCAGCATCACCCTGGCGCAGCTGCACGATGCGCTGCACGACCCACGGGTCCTCAAGCGCTACAAGGATGGCTACCTGCTCAGCTACCCGCTGATGATCGGCGCCGATGCCGGGCTGGTGCTCGAGGGCGCCCATCTCTACCTGTACAGTTTTTCCGGCACCGCGCTGATCAACCAGGGCTGGTTGGGCCTGGAACGTTCGACATTGGAGAGCGTGGCCGGCGACAAACCGGGCAACACCGATCGCGCCTGGCGCCCCTTCGTGGTGGCCTGGGCCGGCAGCCATACCGAGGTGATCGGCTCGACGCTCAAGCGCCTGGGCTACAACGCCAACCTGTCCCGGGGCCTGAGTACCGCGCTGAGCACCCAGCAACCCGCCGGTACGCGCCCCGCCACGCTGCTGATCGAGGCCAGCCAGTTCAGCGAACTGTCCAGCGCGGTGGAGCTGCAACACAGCCAGGCGACCATCGCCGGCAGCCGCTTCGCAGGCTCGCAGCAATACGCCATCGACGCCCGCGACAGCCAGTTGCACCTGCACGACAACCAGGTGCAGGGCATCGACAACAACAGCGGCGTGCGCCTGCGCGGCCAGACCCGGGCACTGGTCGAGAGCAACCTGATCCTCGGCGCCGCCAAGGCCGCCATCGAAATCAGCGACCAGCGCGGCGCCGTGCTGCTGGCCGGCAACCGCATCGGCGACAGCCGTGGCCATGGCATCCAGCTGCGCAACCTCGCGCCCACGCCCGAGGCGCCGCTGCTGATCGACGACAACCTGCTGGCCAGCAGCCAGGGCAGCGCGGTGGACGCCAGCGAGGTGGCGGCCCTGGCCCTGGTCGGCAATCGCATCGGCAACACCCCGGAGTATGCAATCAGCCTGCGCAATGCCACGCCCCTGCCGGGCCCGCTGCTGCTCAGCGGCAATCGCCTGGGACAGGTGGGCAAGGCGGTGGTGCGGGTCGAGGGTGTGCGGGAGGTCGAGCTGGGGCACAATAGCTTCGACGGCAAGGCACTGTTGCAGAACCTGCTGGCCGGTGACCTGCTGGCGCTGCAGGGGCAGGTGCTGGAGGCGACGCTGGTCCAGGGGCAAGTGGTAAGGGTACGCCTGCAATAGTGCCAGCCATTTTCGGTTTACCTGAATCCTGTGGGAAATGCGTGGGAGCGGGCTTGCCCCGCGAACACCGGCAACGCCGGTGCCATGCTCCGCGCAGGCCGCATCGCGGGGCAAGCCCGCTCCCACGCAGCCCGATACATGTGCTCAGGCGACCGGGCGCTGCATCCGTACGAAACACTCATCCATACCCACTTCGACGAAGCCCCGGCGCTGGTACAGGCGCCGCGCCGGGTTGCTGCCGAACACCATCAGTCGCAGCCATGGCAGCCGGCGTTGCGCCGCCCAGCCGGCCAGTTCCTCCAGCACCCAGCCGCCAACGCCGCGGCCACGATACTCGGGCAGCAGGTGCAACTCGCGAATGAACAACGCCTGGCGATCCTGGCTGAGGCTGCAAAACCCAAGCACCTGCTCGTCCTCGACCACCAGCCACTGTTCGCGCCAGCCCCAGGCCTCGTCGAAGGCTTCCTCGATCCACAGCAGGTCGAACTCGCGGTAGTACGGCAGCATGGCGCGACGGGTGAGGTCGCGGGCAAACGTCAGGTAGTCATCACTGGCGGGGATCAGTTCAAGGGGCATAGCACACCGGTGAACTGGCCGGGCCACGGCGCTCCAGCTCATCCTCCAGCCACCGGGCCAGGACCTGGGCATTGTTGTGCTCGGTATCCTTGCCGGCGTACAGCAAAGTCAGGTTGCCTTTGCCAGCCAGGTCCAGCAGCGGGTACCAGTGTTCGGGATGGGCGGCCAGTTCCTGCTGGTAGCACTGGGTGAATCCGGCAAAGTCGATCTCGCCGGCATGCAACGCCTTGCGCAGTGCGTCGGACGGTGCCACTTCGCGCAGCCACTGGCCATGCAGGTCTTCCTTGCGCTTGTTGCGAGGCCACAGGCGATCGACCAGCACCCGCTGGCCATCGCTGGCCGCAATCGGATCGTACACGCGCTTGCAACAAATCATCGGCAACTCGCTTGGCAATTGCGAAGTGCCTTCTAGACTAGAGGTTCCGTTGACCGAGGTCACGTGGCAGTAACAGATTGTTTCTAGGATAGGAAACCTTCCCTTCTCCGTCGAAACACCCCGGAGCCATCATGACAACTCCCTTGCTGGCCAGCCAGGACGCGCTGCCCAAGCTCGACTCCCGCCCCCACCTGTCCCACCGCCCCGGACGCGCCACCCTCACCCTGTTCTTCGGCCTGCTATTCGCCGGCCTGGCCTACACCTTCTGGAGCCTCAAGCAGGATGTCAGCGCCAGCGGCACCGTGGTCACCACCGTCACCCCCTTCCTGCTGCTGGGCCTGGCCCTGTTGATCGCTCTGGGCTTCGAGTTCGTCAATGGCTTCCACGACACCGCCAACGCCGTGGCCACGGTGATCTATACCCATTCGTTGCCGGCGTCGGTGGCGGTGGTCTGGTCGGGTTTGTGCAATTTCCTCGGGGTGCTGCTCTCCAGCGGCGCGGTGGCCTTCGGCATCATCGCCTTGCTGCCGGTGGAACTGATCCTGCAGGTCGGTTCGTCGACCGGCTTCGCCATGGTCTTCGCCCTGCTGCTGGCAGCAATCATCTGGAACCTCGGCACCTGGTGGCTGGGCCTGCCGGCGTCGTCCTCGCACACGCTGATCGGCTCGATCATCGGCGTGGGCGTGGCCAACGCGCTGATGCACGGACGTGACGGCACCAGCGGCGTGGACTGGGCCCAGGCCAGCAAGGTCGGCTATGCCCTGCTGTTCTCGCCCCTGATCGGTTTTGCCTGCGCCGCCCTGCTGCTGCTCGCCCTGCGCGCACTGGTCAAGCGCCGCGAGCTGTACCAGGCACCGCAAGGCCAGACGCCACCGCCCTGGTGGATCCGCAGCGTGCTGATCCTCACCTGCACCGGTGTGTCGTTCGCCCATGGCTCCAACGATGGTCAGAAAGGCATGGGCCTGATCATGCTGATCCTGGTCGGTACGCTGCCGATGGCCTATGCGCTGAACAAGACCATGCCCAACGAGCAGGCGCTGCAGTTCTCGGCAGTCGCCGAAGTCACCCGCCAGGCTCTGGTACGGACCGCCCCCACGCCCGCCCCGGCCGATCCACGCCAGGTGCTGACCGCGTTCGTCGCCACCCCTGAAGCCAACCCCGAGCTGCTGCCGGCGCTGGCCGCGCTGACCGGCATGATCGGTGAGGAAGTCAAAGGCTACGGCTCGCTCAAGCGCGTGCCGGCCGAGGCCATGGCCAACGTGCGCAACGACATGTACCTGGCCAGCGAAGCCATCCGCCAGATCGACAAGCACCAGCTGGCCCACTACGACGCCGACACCGCCCGCCATGTGCAGCTGTTCAAGCGCCAGCTGGACGACGCCACTCGCTATATCCCGCTGTGGGTCAAGGTGGCGGTGGCCATCGCCCTGGGCCTGGGCACCATGGTCGGCTGGCGGCGCATCGTGGTGACGGTGGGCGAGAAGATCGGCAAGACTCACCTGAGCTATGCCCAGGGCGCTTCGGCCGAGGTGGTGGCGATGTGCACCATCGGCGCGGCGGACATGTTCGGCCTGCCAGTGTCGACCACCCACGTGCTGAGCTCGGGCGTGGCCGGGACCATGGTGGCCAATGGTTCGGGCATTCAACGCAAGACGCTGGTCAACCTGCTGATGGCCTGGGTGTTGACCCTGCCGGCGGCGATGTTGCTGGCGGGGTGTCTGTACTGGCTGCTCAACCAGCTCTTCTGATCCTGTAGGAGCGGCTTCAGCCGCGATCACCCGCAAATCGGGTGCCAGGCTCCGCGTTGCCTGCATCGCGGCTAAAGCCGCTCCTACAGAGGTAAGGAGCGATCAAACGGGAATTTTCAGGCCGCGCTGTACGGCCGGGCGCTCGAGGAACTGCGCCAGCACCCGCTGCACTTCCTTGAACTTGTCGAACTCCACCAGCTCCCGCGCGTTGTAGCGCTCCACCAGGTTACGCACCCAGGGGAAGATGGCGATATCGGCGATGCTGTACGCATCTACCATCCACTCACGACCCTGCAAATGGCGATCGAGCACCGCCAGCAAGCGCTTGGACTCATTGACGTAGCGGTCCCGCGGACGCTTGTCCTCGTACTCCTTGCCCGCGAAGAAATGGAAGAAGCCCACCTGGCCGAACATCGGCCCGATGCCGCCCATCTGGAACATCAGCCACTGCAGAGTCTGGTAGCGCTGGGCCGGGTCCTGGCTCAGCAACTGGCCGCTCTTCTCGGCCAGGTACTGCAGGATCGCCCCCGACTCGAACAATGGCAAAGGCTGGCCCCCCGGCCCATTGGGGTCGAGGATCGCCGGGATCTTGTTGTTGGCGCTCAGGGAGATGAACTCGGGGCTCAACTGGTCTTCGCTTTCGAAGCTGACCTTGTGCACCTCGTAGGCCAGGCCGATCTCCTCCAGCATGATCGAGACCTTGACCCCGTTGGGCGTGGCCAGCGAATACAGTTGCAGACGCTCGGGGTGTCGCGCCGGCCATTTGCCGGTGATGGGAAACGCGGAAAGTTCAGTCATGGGTGTGCCTTGCAGCGTTGAGGTTGTCGGGCATCCGGATCACCCCGACAATGCCAGCCCTGCCCAGGCGCTGCAAATGAAAAGGCGACCCGCGCATGCGGGTCGCCCACACGATCAACGCGACTTCACGGCATCCGCCCCCCGCGAGACGACCACCTCGACCCGCCGGTTGAGCTGACGCGACTGGGCGTCGCGGTTGCTGGCCACCGGATACTCCTTGCCATATCCGACGCTGACGATGCGCGCCGGATCTATCCCCTGCTGGCGCAGGGCATGGGCCACCGCCGCGGCGCGGTTCTCGGACAGGCGCTGGTTGAAGGCGTCGCCGCCGGTGGCATCGGTGAAGCCCTCGACCAGCACCTTGCGCTCGGGATTGTCTCGCAGGAACCGCGCCAGCTGCTGGATATCGCCCTGGCTGCGCCCACGCAGCTCGGCACGGCCGGTATCGAACAGCACATCGCCGAAGGTCACGACGGTGCCGCGTTCGGTCTGCTGGCCGTTGAGCGCTTTCAGCGCATTGAGCTGGGCGGTACGCACCTGAAGGCGCGCTTCGGCGCGTCGGGCCTCGATGCCCCGCATGCCGGCCTCGGCCTGGCGCAACACGATGGTCTGCTCGGCCGTCTCGATCTCGCGGTTGGCCAGGTAGGCGAGCTGCTCGACCTCAGGCGATTTGCGATTGGTCAGCGAAGCCGCCTCTGCCTTGGCCAGCGCGGCTTGCGCTTCTTGGGTTTGCAGGGCGGCCAGGCGGTGCGCCTGTGGCTTGGCCTGCAACGCCGAAAAGGCTTCGCGAGCCTCCAGCAGGTGCGGATTTTCAGGGGTGGCGGCGCAACCGGCAAGCATCAGGGCAAGCACCGACAGCGCTGGCAGCAGGGTAGGTCTGTTCATGTTCGGCTCCTTGTCATTGGCCAGGCTGGGTGGGGGCGGCATCAGGCTCGCCGAGCATTTCCTGCTTGAGCACTTCGATCCCTTGCTCTTCGATCTTCAGTTGCTCCTGGGTCTTTTGCGCCCGCGCCTTGGTTTCGGCCAGGCGGGCATCGGCCTCGGCCTGCTGGGCCAGGAGCCGGACCTGGCCGAATCGCTTCTCGCCCAAAGCGCGATCCAGGGCGCCCAGCTTGTCCTGGGCGGCGCGCATTTCCACTGGAGCGTACTGGGTTGCATCAGCGGCCACGGCACGGTTGATGGCGCTACGGGTAAGTTCGATCTGTTCGGTGGGCACCACCACGGTGGTACAACCGCCCACCATCATGAGCAGGCCGACCAGCGGCAAGGTCTTGCGGTTGAAACGGACATGCATGGAAAGCTCCTGGGCTGTGCTCGCGATCCTGTGCCGGGTAGAACTTGGCACGGGATCCTGCGGGAAATAGCTGTTGCTCATCGTCAATGACCACGGCAGCGGGTCAGTGCTGGTACTGCACAAGGAAAACGAGAGCTCAGATGTCAGACTGTCGCGAAAGCGGCGTAAGACTATTTCCAGCACGCACACAGCAGAAGAGGACTGGTCCACAGTCTGCATGAGGTCCGTCTGCATTTGATGTAGGGCCTGTCAGCGATCCCCTGAAACGTGGCGTTCCTTTCCTCGCCCGATGGCCAAGGCAAGCCTTCTAGCAGCCCGCAGGTACCCTGATCATCACCCAGTCACGGTGTCGCTCGTCACCGCAAGGGAAGATCGCCTCTCCCACCTTGCGAAAGCCGTTGCGCTGATAGAAACGGATCGCTCGGGCGTTCAGTTCATTGACGGTAAGCCGCGCCTGGCCATCAACCTGGGCGAGGGTCATGGAGAGCAATAGTTGGCCGGCGCCCGTGCCATGAACGCAAGGCAGTACATAGCAGCGGGAGATTTCCGCCAGTTGATCGGCTTCGGCAATACCCAGCTCGCCGGGCGCCAGATCGAGCATGCTGTAGCCCAGCACCTGGCCATCCCGTTCGACCACCAGCAACCGCTTGTGCGCGTGCTCCAGGTGCGCCCGGAAATGTTCAGGCTGGAGATGCTGGGC
This sequence comes from Pseudomonas sp. CAM1A, assembly GCF_047501685.1. Lineage (NCBI taxonomy): Bacteria > Pseudomonadati > Pseudomonadota > Gammaproteobacteria > Pseudomonadales > Pseudomonadaceae > Pseudomonas > Pseudomonas sp. CAM1A. Next base: position 24,427 of record NZ_JBFNXP010000006.1, read on the forward strand.
GATGTAGTGCTGCTGGGCGCTGACCGCGCTATCGGGCGGGCTGGCCAGGGCGAAGGTCGCTTGGCCGACGAGGCTCAGGGCCACGCAGTCTTCGTCACGGGCCGGGCGAATCTGGTAGGGCATGGCAACATCCTGTCGGGCAGCCGGGTCACATTCGACAATGCCAGCCACTCCCTGCCGACGCAAGGTTCAGGCGTCGCCATGGGCCAGCCGCTTGAGCTTTTCGGTATCGACCCGCACGAACACCGAATCGGCGGTGACGGTCAGTACATCCCCGGCCCAGACTTCGCAGATCACCCGTGTCTTGCGCCCCAGCTCACCCTCGACCCGGGCCTTGAGCAGCAGCTCGACGCCCATGGGCGTGGGCTTGAGGTAGGTCAAGCCAAGCTGGCCGGTGACGCAGTCGATGCGCGGCAGGCTGCCAGGTTCGCGGCCTTCGGCACGGTAGTGGCAGGCCATGGCAGTCCAGTTGGAATGGCAGTCGACCAGCATGGCCAGCAAACCACCGTAGACCAGGCCGGGCCAGCCGGTGAAGGTCGGATCGGGGGTATGCCGGCACCACAGGTGGACGCCGTCGGCGTCCCAGTGGCTCTGCACATGCAGGCCGCTGGGGTGGGAACAGCCGCAGCCGTAGCAGATGCCTTCGGGGGCGGCGAGTTGTTGCAGGGACAGGGCTTGCTCGGTCATACGCGTCCTTGGCTTGTTGGTGTTGGATAAGGAGGCTGGCTGCCGATGGTAGCGCCCTGCGCGGCCTGCGCCAATGCACGGGGCCTGCCCGCAGACATTACCTGCCTGACGGCAACCGCTCTGAACCGCGATTCAGCCACAATCAGCCCGCCCATCCAGACGATTGACTCCCTGCCCGTTCGGTGGTCAGATGCGCGCCAGTTTCAGGTGCCCTGCGCCGCCGCGCGCAAGGTGAAACGGGAAGCCGGTGAGTCGCTACCACGACAAGTCCGGCGCTGCCCCCGCAACGGTAAGCGAGCGAACCCTTCGACAGACCACTGTGCACACGCATGGGAAGGTGAAGGTTTCATGCCCCTCGCAAGCCCGGAGACCGGCCTGAGGCTTCACTTGGCAACCCGCGGTGGGCGGGCGCAGGCCGGTATTCGCGTGCGCGCCTGCGCGCGCTTCGCCGTTGCGTGTTTTCCACCGGGATCCATTCTTTCCTGCAGCAGTGGAACGACATGTCCCGTATCAACAAGCTTCACACCCTGGCGGCCTGCCTGGCCGTGTCCCTGCCGGCGCTGGCCGACGAGCAGCCCAGCCCTGCGCTCACCCTGCCGTCCACGGCGATCACCGATAGCCGCGACCCGCAGGCCGTCGACCTGGCCACCCCCACCCAGGCCGGTTCGCGCCTGAACCTCAGTGCCCTGGAAACCCCGGCGAGCACCAGCAGCATCACCGCCGCGCAGATCCAGCAACGCAACAACACCACGGTGCAGGATGCCGTGACCCGCTCGCCGGGCATCACCTTCATCGGTACCCCTGGCGATGGCGGTACCGGCTTGTCGGCGCGCGGTTTCACCGGCCAGAGTTCGGTGATGACCCTGTTCGACGGGGCGCGCCTGTACGCCGGCGCCGGCACCCTCACCTACCCGGTCGACCCCTGGATGGTCGAGCGTATCGATGTGATCCGTGGGCCTGCCTCGGTGCTGTATGGCGAAGGCGCCACCGGGGCAACGGTCAACGTGATTCCGAAAAAGCCCTTCAGCGGTGATATCCGCAATCACCTGCGCCTGGGCTATGGCTCCTGGGACCGCCAGCAACTGGGGCTGGACAGCGGCGGCAGCCTGAGCGAGCGCCTGAGCTACCGCGCCACCCTGAACCAACAGGCAGGCAACGGCTGGGTCGACCGCACCGATTCGCGCAGCCTGGCGTTCTCCGGCGCGCTGCGCTTCGATGCCAGTGACGACCTGAGCTTCACCCTGTCCCACGAACGTGGCGACGCGCAACCTGCCAACTACTACGGCACGCCGCTGATCGACGGCCATCTGCGCAGCAGCGTGCGCAACAAGAACTACAACGTCAGCAATGACCAGCAGCGCTACCACGATGAGTGGACACGGCTGACCAGCGACTGGAACATCAGCGACAGCATCAGCGCCAGCAACCAGCTGTACTACATCAAGAGCCGTCGCCACTGGCGCAATGCCGAGGAATACGCCTGGGATGCCGGTGTGATCCAACGCGGCAGTTTCCTGGAGATCAAGCACAACCAGGAGCAGATCGGCGACCGCCAGAGCTTCACCTTCGATCACTCGCTGTTCGGCCTGGCCAGCAAGACCGTGGTGGGCGCCGAGTACAACAAGATCCGCTTCAACATCGACAGCAACTCGCCCTACGAAGATGGCTACACCGACCCGCTCGACCCTTGGCGGCCGGCCCCCGGCGGGTTCCACAGTGCCGATCCGACGCGCCCGCAGACGCTGTCGAAAACCAGCACCTTCTCGCTGTTCGCCGAAAACCGCACGCAACTTACCGAACGCCTGTCGCTGGTCACGGGCATACGCCGCGACCAGAACCACATCGACCGCAACGACCTGGTGAAGGACACTCGCGAAGACCAGAGCCTGCGTGGCGGCAACTGGCGCGCCGGCCTGGTGTACGCGCTGACTGACGACCTGTCCGTGTACGGCCAATACTCCACCAGCGAGGATGGTGTCGGTGACCTGCTGACCTTGCGCCCGGAGCAACGCCTTGAACTGACCGAAGCCAAGCAGACCGAGTTCGGCCTCAAGCAACGGTTCTGGGACGGACGCGGTGAATGGACGGTGGCGGCCTACCACATCGTCAAGAAGAAGCTGCCGGTGTACGACGTGGTCTCCAAGCGCAGCCAGCAGGCAGGCCAACAGACCTCCGACGGCCTGGAGGCAAGCCTGGAGCTGGCTCTGGGCAACCAATGGCAGCTGTCGGGCAATGCAGCCTTGGTGCGCGCCAAGTACGATGATTTCACTCAACTCAGCCGAGGCGTTTCCTACGACCGGTCTGGCAACCACCCGCAGGACGTCCCACGTCGGACCGCCAACCTGTGGCTGAGCAAAGGCTTCGGGCAAAGCGTCGACACCGGTATCGGCCTGCGCTACGTAGACGCCCGCTATTCCAGCGCCGCCAATGACCAGCGCGTGCCGGGCTACACCGTGGTCGATGCCAACATCGGCTGGCAGGTGCTGCCCGACGTGCGCCTGGGCCTGCAGGTGAACAACCTGTTCGATCGCGCGTATGCCCAGTCGAGCTACAGCGGCGAACAGTGGCTGCTGGGCGCGCCGCGCTCGTATTTCGCCACGGTGGACTACAGCTTCTGAGGCAGGCGTTGCGCACTCAGGCTCAAGAACGTAGATCATTGATCTAACTGGGGCTGCGTGGGAGCGGGCTTGCCCCGCGATGCGATGCATGGCACCGGCTCAGCCGGTGTTCGCGGGTCAAGCCCGCTCCCACGCTGTTCGTGCATAGCCTCGACGCCTGCGCCTGTCGCGCGGTGCTTGATCGGCGCCGCGTCAGATGCTCGACTTAGCTCTACGCCTCCGTTACAAGCAGCGTGCCATGACCGACATCCCGCAGATTCCCACAGCACCCGTGCACGCGCTTGACCAGCCGCGCACCCTGCTGTTCCTCGCCTACCCGCAGATGGGCCTGCTCGACCTCACCGGCGCGCAGACAGTGTTCTGGGCCGCGACCAAGGCCCGCGCCGCGCGTGGCCTAGCCGGCTACCGGGTGGTCACCGCCAGCCTCGAGGGGGGCCTGGTGGCCACCGCCGAGGGCCTGGCCGTCGCCACCGAGCCACTGGCCCCCTGGCTGCACGAGCCCTTCGATACACTGGTCGTACCCGGCGCGCCGGAAATCGTCCGCACCCTCCCCGATCACACCGAGCTGGTCGCCTGGCTGGCCCAGGCTGCCCAACGCGCCCGACGCACCGCTTCGGTGTGCAGCGGCACCTTCTTGCTGGCCGCCGCCGGCCTGCTCGATGGCCGCCGCGCCGCCACCCACTGGGCGATGTGCGATGCCCTGCACCGACGCTTCCCGGCCATCGAGGTGGATGCCGAGTCGATCTTCGTGCAGCAGGATCAGGTGTGGACTTCGGCCGGAGTCAGCGCCGGCATCGACCTGGCGCTGGCCCTGGTCGAAGCTGACTGTGGCCGCGAGGTGGCGATGCAGGTGGCTCGCGAATTGGTGGTATTTCTCAAGCGCCCCGGCGGCCAGGCGCAATTCAGCGAACTGCTCAAGGCCCAGGGCGAGGACAGCGACACCTTCGAAACCCTGCACCTATGGCTCAGCGAGCACCTGGGCGACCCGCGGCTGACGGTCGAGCGGCTGGCCGAGCAGGCGCGCATGAGCCTGCGCAATTTCACCCGGGTGTACAAGCACAAGACCGGGCGCACCCCGGCCAAGGCCATCGAGGTGTTCCGCCTGGAGGCGGCGCGCCGCTTGCTGGAAAACGCCGACCAGCATATCGAGCAGGTCGCCCGCCAGTGCGGGTTCGGCAGCGAGGAGCGCATGCGCCTGGCGTTCCAGCGCCACCTGGCGGTGACCCCGCGGGACTATCGGGCACGCTTCGCCCGCAGCGTGCCGCTGGCCGAAATCCAGGGTTCTTTGGCCTAGGGGCAGACCAAGGGCGCGCTTAGCATCTGCACACGCCTGTCGGGCCACAATCCAGGCTCACCCACAAGGCGTACCCTTTTTCCACTGCCGCAGCGACAACATCGACAATCGCGGCATCCAGGAGCCCCTCATGAAACAGATCCTGATCATCGGCGCAGGCTTCGCCGGGCTGTGGAGCGCCCTCGGCGCCGCCCGCCTGCTCGACCTGCACAAACGCGACGACGTGCTGATCACCGTGCTCGCACCCCAGGCGGAGCTGCACATCCGCCCACGCTTCTACGAACCCGACGTACACACCATGGCCGCGCCCTTGCAGGCGGTATTCGACGCGGTCAACGTGCGCTTCGTCAAAGGCACGGCCTACCACATCGACCAGGCCAACCAGCAGGTGGCCTACCGGCAAGCGGGTGGCATCGAGGCCAAGCTGGGTTACGACCGCCTGATCATGGCCTGCGGCAGCCTGCTCAACCGCCCGGCGCTGGAAGGCTTCGACCAGCACGCCTTCGATGTGGACAAGATCGACTCGGCCACCCGCCTGGAAGAACACCTCAAGTCCCTGGCCGCCCGCCCCGACAGCCCCGCGCGTAATACCGTGGTGGTGGCCGGTGGCGGTTTCACCGGGATCGAGACCGCCACCGAGCTGCCCAGCCGGCTGCGGGCGATCCTTGGCGACAAGGTCAAGCCGCGCATCGTCGTGATCGACCGCGGCGCGAAGATCGGCGCCGCCCTGGGCGACGGCATCCGCCCGGCCATCGAACAGGCCTCGGCGGCGCTGGGGATCGAGTGGGTCTGCGGCGCCACGGTGGCCTCGGTGGATGGCGGCGGCGTGCTGCTGGACAACGGTGAACGCATCGCCGCCAACACCGTTGTGTGGACGGTCGGCTTCAAGGCCAACCCGCTGACCGAGCAGATCAGCGGCGAACGCGACCGCCAGGGCCGCCTGCACGTGGACGGCCAGCTCAAGGTCATCGGCAACCCGGATGTGTATGCCGCAGGCGATGTGGCCTATGCGGCCTGCGACGAAGTCGGCAACTTTGCCGTGATGTCCTGCCAGCACGCCATCCCGCTGGGCCGCTACGCCGGCAACAACGCCGCCGCCGAGCTGATCGGCGTGGCGCCGATGACCTACAGCCAGCCCAAGTACGTCACCTGCCTGGACCTCGGCGCCTGGGGCGCGGTGTATACCGAAGGCTGGGAGCGCACCGTCTCGCCGCCGACGGACAAGGCCGAGGCCAAGCAGCTCAAGCAGCAGATCAATTCGGTATGGATCTATCCGCCGGCCGCGGATCGCGCGGCAGCGCTGGCGGCGGCCGATCCGTTGATCCCGGTGGCCTGACGTTACATCTGCGCGCACCTACAGGGCGTCTCGAGTACCGACGATGATGCCCTGCTCACGCAACTGTTGCAGCATCTGCAGCCCCTGCCGCAGGTGCTGCTCCCCCAGCGCCCGCAAGCGCTCGCTCCCGGTGCCGGGCAAGCCCGCCAGCAGTTGCCAGGCCAAAGGCGCCAACCGGGCGAAGCGCACCTGCAGGTCGGCGTCGCGGTACACCAGCAACAAGGTGGGCTGCTCCGGCGCCTCGTCGGGCTGATACTCGGGGCCGATGTGCTCCACCGGCCAACGATAGGCCAGCACCCGGGCCACGCACGACAGCAGCGGCTCGCCGGCCAGCAGGTCGCCGTCCGGGTCGTGGGGCGGATCCTCGGCATCGCTCAGGTACAACTGCGCCTCGATCCATTCGTAGTGCGCCAGCTCCAGCTGCCAGGGGGCGTCCGGCGCGACGCCCTGCAGGTAGTCGATGAAGGCTTCGGCTACTTCGGTGAACAGCGGCGTCTGGCTACGGTAATGGGCGTAGAAGTCACGCACCCGCGCATGCCAGCGCTCATCGCCAAGGGTCTGGCGCATCACCGGAAAACTGCCGGCCAACAGCCCTTCGATGGCACCGTAGAACAATTCGCGGTAGACCTTCAGGCGCCGCGCCTCGATACCGGGCGGCGGCGGGTTGCCGACCGGGTCGCGCAGGTGGCGGGCCAGGGTGAACTGCTGGTGGCGCAGGGTTTCGGTCATGCTCTTACGCTCCATGGGCACGTTGCACGTCGCGAATGCGCGCCGTCTCGGCCAGCAACTCGGCCAGCGGCGGGTAGTTGAAGTCGCGCTCGAGCACGGTGGGTTGCGCGCCGAAGCGCTGGCAGGCGTCGGCGAACAAGGCCCAGACATCCTCCTTGACCGGCGCACCATGGGTGTCGACCTTCAGGTCCGGTGCCTCGTCGTAGTGACCGGCCACGTGCATGCCCACCACCCGCTCGCGGGGAAGGCCGGCGAGGAAGGCCCGGGCGTCGTAACGGTGGTTGCAGGCGTTGACGAAGACGTTGTTGACGTCCAGCAGCAGGTCGCAGTCGGCCTCGTCGAGCACGGCGCGGACGAAATCCAGCTCGGCCATCGCCTGGTACGGTGCGGCGTAATAGCTGATGTTCTCCACGGCGATACGCCGGTCAAGCACGTCCTGGGCCTGGCGAATACGTGCCGATACATGGTGGACGGCCTCTTCGGTGAACGGAATCGGCATCAAGTCATAGAGATGACCGTCGTCGCTGCAATAGCTCAGGTGCTCGCTGTACATCCGCACCTGATGGTGATCGAGGAACTGCCGGGTGCGCTGGAGGAAGCCGAGATCCAGCGGCGCGGGGCCGCCCAGTGACAACGACAGGCCGTGGCAGGCGATGGCGAAGCGTTCTGCCAGGCGCGCCAGGCCCTGGCCGAAGGCGCCGCCGACACCGATCCAGTTCTCCGGGGCGCATTCGAGGAAGTCCACCGCACCCGCCTCCAGGGTCAGCAGGTCGGGCAGCAGGCCGCGGCGCAGGCCAAGACCGGTGTGCAAGATATGTTGGGTCATGATCGGAAGGGTCCGTATGGCAGGGATCGGCATCGCGGGACCAGCCCGCCCCCACAAGGCAAATGCCGGTGGGAGCAGGCTGGCCCCGCGACAGGCTTCAGGACTCGCCGGTCAGGTGGCTGAACAGCCCGTCGGGCATCGCCTTGCCGTTGGCCTTGTAGATCGCCGCCAGGTGATCGTGGGCCTCCTGCTCGGAAATGAAGCCATCGTGGTTGCGGTCGATCTTGTCGAAGTCGGCCGCGCGGTCCTTGGCCACCGCCAGGAACTCCTCGCGGGAGACCTTGCCATCATGGTTGCTGTCGGTGCGGGCGAACGAGGCGTCGCCGCACTTGCCCTCACCGCATTTGCCCTCGGCACCGGCCTTGGCGCTGGCACCACACTTGCCCTCGCCGCATTTGCCTTCGCTTTGCGTGGCCTTGCCGCTGGCACCGCACTTGCCCTCGCCACACTTGCCTTCGCCAGGGGTCTTGGCAGCGGCCAGCTGGTAGCCCTGGGCCAACGGTTCTACCGCGAAGGCGCTGTTGCCCAGGACCATGCCGCCGAGCAGGGTGGCGCCGAGCAGGCCGAGGGTTTGACGGGTCGTTTTCATGGTGTCGCTCCACTGTGGTTGGAAAGTGGAGCCATTGAGCCGCAGCGGTGTGTCGCCGATGTATCGGACAGGGCGATGTTTTGTATGGCAGTGGGTCGGGGTGATGCGCAGATACACAGTGATACACGAAAGGCCCCCTGCTGGCGCAGGAGGCCGTGACAGAGGTTTCAGTCCTCCAGCGGCTTGGGCGGCGCGGCGGGTTTGCCGGGCTTGCTCGGCTTGACCTTGCTGTCCTTGGCCTTGGGCTCGGCTGGCGCCGCTGCCACGGGCTCTGGCGCGGTCACCGCCTGCTCGCTGGCCGGCAGCTCATCTACTGCCTTGAAAATCACTTTGGGGTCGAGTTTTTCGCCTTTGTCGTCGTCCTTGAGCACATGGCGCTCGCCGTCCTTGCCCACCAGGATCACCTTGGTGCCCTTGCTCGCCCCCAGCTTGAGTTCGCGGATCAACGCCATGGTGGTCTGCTGCTCGAGATTCTTGTCCTCGCGCTTGCCCATCATGTTGGCGACGCTGTACAGCACCAGGCCACGCTCCTTGAACCCGGCCTGGGTGGCGGAGTCTTTCAGCGCCTCTTCCAGGCCGCGCAGGGTCGGGTCGGCGGAACTCGGGGCAATGACCACCAGTGGCCTGGCCTTGCCCAGTTCCTTGGCCAGGGGCGCGTCGCTGTCGGCGGCGTACAGAGGGCCGGCGACGGCGAGCAAAGTGGCGAGGGTCAGTGACCGGACGAGCATGCGTATCTCCTTGTGTTCTCGTTAAACCAAAAGACTACGGATCAGGGAGAAAGATCCGGCGTGGGAGCCTAAACCAGCTGGCCAGCCACCGCTGTGAGCAAAAGGTTACTGGCCATTACCAGCCCCGCTGCAACGCCGTTTACGCAATGAGCATAGTCCAGATGACCGCGCTGGGATCGCGCCCCTAGGGCCACTGGTTCAGCGCTTCGACCGTCAGATCGAACTTTCTCTGGTACGCCCACTGCTCGGCTTCCTCCTGCAAGGCAGCAAATTGTGCGGCCGACGCAGACTCCGCCTGCAACACATCCAGCCTGACGTGATAGGACGCAGGGAGCTGCAGGCGGCTCTTGCAGGTGTCGGCGACATACGTCTGCCAGAACTCCCGTTCAAGCATCCACACCGCGAGGGTGTCCGCCGTCTCAGCGCTGAGGACCAGTTGCCGGGTCCTGGCGACGTCTTCAGGCAATACCTGGACGACACCGGCAAAGCGCATGGTGCGCACACCAATAGGCAGATCCAGCGCGTCGCGCAGCCCCAAGCAATAGGCCAGCGCCACTTCCAGCGATTCCCGCCGGCCCTGCTCGGTGCGCGAGGCATCCTGCCAGGCGTGGTACTTGACCTGTTCGAGCCGCCACAAACGCCTCGCCAGCCTGACCAGGGATGCTCCACGTTCAGCCTTGGGCGTATGGTGCACGGTCTGCCACAACAACTTGCGCACTTCCAGGTCGCTGAGTACTGCGGTCGCGTTGTCCGCGCAGTTTTCCACTACCGCGTTGTCGAGCAGCTCTCTGGCGAGTTCGGCGTCGTCCATCATGCTTTCCATCAGGTCAAGCACGCGGGCTGACAAGTAGTTGAAGGTGCCAATCCCCTTGAAGTCGGCCGAGCGCGTCAGCGCCGCCAGCAATTGGATGAAGTTGGCCGATCCATCCATGATATCCACACCCGACCAGGCAGTTGCCATGCTGTCACGCAGTTCACCATCCATGCGGTCCAACCAGCGCAGATGATGAGGTACCTGGCTATCGTAGGGCGTTTCCCACTCTTCCTGCCAACTGATGCTCTGCCGTTCAGCTATCGGGTTGCCGGTCAAGTCCACACACCCTTCGCGCCATAGCTCAGATTGCAAAAAACCTTCGGGCAACCGCCCGATGGCGTTGTCGGTCAAGTCGAGCAAATACAATTGAGGGATCTGTAATACACCAAAAGGTACAGCTTCAAGCTGTGCACGGCGCACGTGCAGTTCGCTCAACTGGGTCATGGTCAGCACTGAAAGTGAGCCGCCCAGTGGATTGCCCGAAAGGTTCAGATAAACCAGCGACCGACAAGTGCTGAGCGTTGCCGCCTGAGCGGAATCCAGGGTGATTCGATTATCAGAGAGATCCAGAACCCGCAGCGTGGTTTTCAACGCCAGGGCGAAAGGCAAACGCTGCAATTTGCTACCTGTCACTTCCAGCGCGCGTAAACAAGGGAAAGCCCGCAGGAACTCGTCGGGCAACGCCTTGAGTTTCAATGCGCGCAAGGCGAGGCTTTGCACATGCGGAAAACTGACCTGTGCCGGCAAGGGCGGCAGCGAACGCAGCGGCTCTCCGGTGAAGGTCCAAGTGATATCCAACTGCTGACCCGCGGGGTCGATATGAACCGGGACAACTTCTCGCCAGCACGCCAACATCGCCGACCTGAAACGGCCCCGCGCCTGTCGATCACCGGCCAGAAGCCCACCCTGCTCCCACTGTTTCAAGCTGTCCCCCAGCAGCTGCGCCTGTTGCTCGAGCACAGCCAGCTCCTCACTGACCGGGCGCCCTGCCAGATGCATCCTGAGCAGCCAATCCTGAACCTGTGCATCGCTGAACACCGGATAGAGATCGCGCAACCGGGCAACCAGCGAACGCGGCCGGGTAGTCGACCTGGGCAAACTACTCATACTATTACCGCCCAGGGGGTAACCGATCCGGCCATCATCGAGCCGGTGTGGCGTGATCAAACCCGTGCCTCTCTCCCCCATACCCAGCAGTCGGGCAATCAGTCTTCTCTGCGCCGAGGCCTGCCGCGCCAGCATCGCACGCAAGCTGGGCGCATAGGGCTCGACGAGCCCCAACGCGTCAATATCCTCAGGTTCCAGGGCCTCGACCAGCACACCGAACAACTCCCCCGGCCCCGTCAAGCCAACCCCCAGGGCATCCTCCAGCATAAACTGTCCATCCCGGTGAACCAGCCTGAAGCTGCGCCCATCGCCCCCGGTCGTCAACAGCGGCCTGAGGGCATCGCCATCGAACAGCCGCCAGTGCGGCCTTTTCCCCCAGCCGCCGATCTCCTCCAGCATGGCCAGGGCGACCCTGGCCAGGTCGAGGTCCTGTGGTGTATCGAAGAACAATGCCTCGCAGGCACGGGCAATCCGGATGCGCAACATACTGACCCTTGCGGCCTGCACCAGCTGGAACGGCAAGCGATGTGTCCGTGCCAGGTAATCGCGATCGGCCTGGGTGGCCGTGCCCAGCAACTGCTTGGCGGCAAAGCGATGCAAGCGTGGAAATACCTTGCGTATTGCCAGGACCGACGCGTCGTCGGTGACCTGCGTCTCATCGTACAGTTGCCGCAGCACGGCCCGTCGCTGCGCCCAGACTTCGTCGGCCAAGGCCTGCCCTGTCTTGCCTGCCGCACCCGGCAACGCCTTGACCTTGCCCAGCAGTCCATGGTAGTCAGTCCCCTGCGCCGTGCGCAAAGCGCTGACCAGATCCCGAATGCGCCGCTCGATCAACAAACGACTCACAGTGTCAGCCAACTCGGGCTCTGGTGCCTTGCCGTAAACATGCAAAGCCCGCAGGTGGTCGGTATTCAGGCCATGGATACTCATCGCTTGATCGATCTGGGCATCGTCCAGCTGACGAAACGGACCCTCGAGGCGGCGAAACATGCAATAGGGGTCCTCCCACTCAGCCGGTTGCTCGCTCCATACCCGCCAGGCCCCGGCCCCGTTGCTACGCAGCACTGGCCCATGCCCCTGGCGCGGCAGCAGTTGCCACTGCTCGTCGCTCGCGCGCTGACGTACCTCGAAGTAATGCCCCTCCATGCTCACCCAACTACGCTCACCGAGCCGATACACACCTTGCTCGTCGAGGCTGGCAAACGCTGGCGGCGCGGCACCGCGAAACGGCGTCACATCGCCGTTCCAGAGTTTGTCACCGCCCTTTTCCAGACGCGCAGGCACCAGCTTGTCCAGCGCATTCCAGGCTCGGCTCACGCCACCGGCCACTGCGGCGGTCGCACCGATAACAGCCACCGTCTTGGCGATACTCAGCACATGATCCAAAGCGGCGCTGGTATCGCCGTCACGCCAGTCCTCAACTGCATGGAACAGCTCATCGAGCAGATCCCAGACCATGACTGCCAGCAACAGGGCGCCCAAGGCCGGTACGAAAAACGCGGCCAGGCTCAGGAACGTCCAACCCTCGGCCTCCAACTGCTGACGATATTCGCGCTGAAGCTGCCGATCGATCTTCCGTGCGGGCACGGCGATCACCTCGGCATCGTCCTTGATCTGCTTGATATGGGCCTGGGCCAGCTCATCGAACAGCGGCAGCGCATAAGCCGCCATATGCTGGTCCATCTCTCGGGTGGCGAAGTCGGCGACACCCTCCAGTTTCGCCGCCACCTTGGCGAAGAACCGATGGCTGTCACGACGACGCACGAAACGGCTGAAGAACTGCTGGTAGGGCTTCTTGCGCAGGCGCCTGCCCAGTATCCTGCGGGTGAACGCCTCAAGATCGACGCCCACACTCCAGGGGCCATGCGGGTCGCCTGGAATGTAGACCAGCACCCGCCGGCTGAAGTTGAACAACCAGCCTTCGTGGATCACGTCGAGTACCACGATCTGTTGCAGGTCGCACCCAAACGCTTGCATCTGCCTGGCAATCACCGGGGCTTCACCCAACGTGCCTGACGTGCCCTTCTGGTACAACTCGATGACCAGCGCCAGTTCGCCGGCATTCAACACACCTTCGGCTTTGGCCTTGCACGCAGCGATCAACATCTCGCTGCGGTAACGGTCCTTCAAGGTTGCACTGACGCCATGGCCGCTGGCGGTATCCTTGGCTGGCGCCTTGAGGATGCTATCCAGATGCTGCTGGTAGCGCGTGCCCAGATCCAGCGTTCGACACAGCCCGGCAAACTCGACGGCGGTTGGGCGCCGGAGCTTTTCGCCCTTGAGATCGACAACTGCGTTGTCGCGCGGCTGACCGCTCGAAACGGTCTCGGCCTCGGAAAAGTTGTACAGCGCCGCTTCGAGCAGGGGGATGTCGTAATAGCTTTTTACCATCTGTGGCTGGCGTCCGGCAGCCCCTGCAGGTTTGGGTGACACCGCAAAGTAATAGACGCGAAAAAACAACTGATCGATAAGTGCACTGGTTCCGAACGCTTCGCGCATTGCTCGTTGCAGCAAGGGCCTGGCAAACAGGTCGATGCCCTGTATCGGGGTAAGATCGGCACTCAAGCGCTGGCGACAGCACAGGCTGGTCTTGAATGCTTCGTGCAGCGCCGTGTGTTGTGACTCGTAAAGACCGCTGGCTGGGATGTCCTGGTCCGTTGGTTTGACCACCTTCAGCTTGCCGATCCAGTCCGGTAAGCGCTCGGCGATCAAACCGTCCTGATAGGCCTGCTCCAGTGCGAGCGTGTCCACGGCCCCGCGCTGCTGATCGAGAGTGTTGTCCATTTCACGCTCCTCAATGATTGAGGCGCGAAGCTAGTCGTTCGGCGGCCGCCCTTTGCGCTAGGTGATTACCACCCGCTCAAAAAAGCGGCAGTTGCCGGTTGATCAAGGCACTGAAATCGTCACCCACGAACGGCAAAATGGCATCCGCCACGGGTTGCAGTTGGCGGCTCAAGTAATGCTCGTAGTCGATCGGCGCCTGCAGGTTCTCCAGTGGCTCGGGCCCGGCCGTGGTGATCAGGTAGCTGATCCAGCCGCCACGCTGATACTGCCTGGGCCGCCCGAGGCGGCTGTTGTAGTCGTCCGCCAGGCGCGCGGCGCGCACATGCGGTGGCACATTGCGCAGGTAGTCGGCCAGTGGCCGGCGCAGGCGCTTGCGGTACACCAGCAGCGCGTCCTGTTCACCGGCCAGGGTGCGTTGCACATACTGACGCACATAGTCACGGTACGGCTGGCCGCGGAAGATCCGCCCATAGAGCTCCTGCTGGAACTGCCGAGCCAGCGGTGACCAGTCGGTGCGTACCGACTCCAACCCCTTGAAGACCATGTCGTCGCGGCCATCGGCGCGCTCCACCAGGCCGGCATAGCGCTTCTTGCTGCCCTCATCGGTGCCACGGATGGTGGGCATCAGGAAACGCCGATAATGGGTTTCGAACTGCAGTTCAAGGGCGCTCTCCAAGCCCATGGTCTGTAACAGGTGGCCACGCCACCACTGGTTGACTTCGGCCACCAGTTCACGCCCGATGCGCGCTGCATCCCCTTCGCCATGGGCCTCCTTGAGCCAGACGAACGTCGAGTCAGTGTCGCCATAGATCACGTCATAGCCCCGCGCTTCGACCAGCGCCCGTGTCTGGCGCATGATCTGGTGCCCGCGCAGGGTGATCGACGAGGCCAGGCGCGGGTCGAAGAAGCGGCAACCACTGGAACCGAGCACACCGTAGAAGGCGTTCATGATGATCTTCAGTGCCTGTGAAAGCGGCGCATTGCCTGCACGCTTGGCCGCCTCGCGGCCCTGCCAGACCCGCTCGACAATGGCCGGCAGGCAATGCTGGCTGCGCGAGAAACGCCCGCCGCGAAAGCCCTCCACCGAGTACGTGTCGTCCGGCTGGTGCAGGCCTTCGATCAGCCCCACCGGGTCGATGAGGAAGGTGCGGATGATCGAGGGGTACAGGCTTTTGTAATCGAGCACCAGCACCGAGTCGTACAGCCCGGGCCGCGAGTCCATGACGAAGCCGCCTGGGCTGGCCTCACCCTCGACACTGCCCAGATTGGGCGCGACATAGCCCAGGCGGTGCATGTGCGGGATGTACAGGTGGCAGAACGCGGCCACCGAACCGCCGCTGCGGTCCACGGCAAGGCCGGTGACCGAGGAGCGTTCGAGCAGGAACTCCAGCAGGCGGGTATGGGCGAAGATCCGCGTGACCAGTTCGCAATCCTTGAGGTTGTAGCGGGCCAGGGCCGGCTTGTCCTCGGCAAAGCGACGGTTGATCTCGTCCATGCGCTGGTACGGTGTGTCGATGGCCTTGCCCTCGCCCAGCAACTGTTGCGCGACGCTTTCCAGGCTGAACGAGGAAAAGTTCCAGGTCGCCGAGCGCAGGGCCTCGATACCGTCGATCAACAACCGGCCAGGCGCCTCGGCGAAGAAATGGCTGCGGCTGCCATGCTCGCGCAGGTGCAGCGGCGCGCCGTCGCGGCCCAGGCACAGCGGCACATTCAGGCGCTGGGCATGCTCGTGCAGCAGGCGCAGGTCGAACTGCACCAGGTTCCAGCCGATGATCGCATCGGGGTCGTGGCGGGCCAGCCACTGGTTGAGGCAGGTGATCAGTTCAGCGCGGTCGCTGCAGTATTGCAGGTCGAAATCCACCTCTGCGGCCTCGCCGTTGGCCGGGCCCAGCATATAGACCTGACGCTGGCCGCAGCCTTCCAGGGCGATGCTGTACAGCTCGCCACGCTCGCTCGTCTCGATATCCAGCGACACCAGGCGCAAGGCCGGGCGATAGCTGGAGTCGGGCTTGAGCTGGGCATCGAGCAAGGTGCCCTGATCGTCGGCGCGGCCATCGAAACGCACCGGCGCGGTGATGAAGCGCTCCATCAGGTAGCGATCCGGCGGGCGGATATCGGCTTCGAACACCTCGATGCCAGCGCCGCGCAGGCGCTTTTCCAAGGCGATCAGCTGGCGGTGCTGGCGGCAGTACAGGCCCATGACCGGGCGCAAGTCGAAGTCACGCAGTTGCAGCGGCTTGAGTTCGACGCCTTGCTCATCGGCCAGCAGCAAGCGCGCGTGTTCAGCCTGGGCGGCGGGCAGGAAAGCCACCGAGGGCTGCGGGGCCAGGCGCACGCGCCGGGGCCCCTGGTCGGTGGCCAGCCAGAACTCCACGCAGGTGCCTTCGGGCGTGTCATGCCAGTGGCGGGTCAGGACGAAGCCTTGTTGCAATTGCACTGCGGGGAAACCTCGGATCGCTGCGTTGTTCGCACCCGCTAATTGTAACTGTCCTGTCGTCAGAAATGCTGCTTAGCGGATACGGACGTCGGGCTAACGGGCGCCGGCGGCGAACCCGGCTCGGCGCCCGCCCAGCACCAGCAACCATGCCAACCCCACCAGTGTCAGCACCACCACGCCAAACGCCCCGACCCCGGCGCCCACCAGCAACAGCCCGCCGATGATGCCACCCAGGGCGATGGCGCTGTTCCATACCGTCACCAGCATCGACTGCGCCACATCGCCGCCTTCGCCCGCCGCATCGGCGCAGGCCGTTTGCAGCAGCGTCGGCGCGCCGCCGTAGGTCAGCCCCCACAGCGCCACGCTGACGTGCACCAGCCAGGGTGCGCCTTGCACCTGTCCCAGGGCCAGGGTCGCCAGGGCGAAGCCGGCCAGGCACAACAGCACCAGCCCACGCAGATGCCGATCGACTCCCAGGCCGATCAGGGCGATGCCGGCCAGCGAAGCCAGGCCGAAGGTCATCAGCACCTGGCCGACCGCGTCGGCCATGCCCACTGCGGCCAGCAACGGCACGATGTAGGTGTAGAGAATGTTATGCCCGAGGATCCACGCCAGAATCACCAACAAAACCCGTGCCACGCCCGGGGTGCGCAGCACCGCCAGTGCTGCGGGGCGCTTGCCGGCGGCCTGTCCGGGAAAGTCCGGCACCGCCCGCAGCACCCAGGCGACCAACAGCAATGCAGCCAGGGTCACCATCACGAAGGTTGCCCGCCACCCCATCAATGCCCCCAGCCAGGTACCGATGGGCAGCCCCAGCGACAAGGCAATGGGCTGCCCCAGCATCGCCACCGCCATGGCCTTGCCCTGCTGGGCCGGTGCCACCATGCGCCGCGCATGGCCGGCGATCAGGCCCCAGGCCAGGCCGGCGGCGGCACCGGTGCAAAAACGCAGGAGCAAGGTGAGCATGTTGTCCGAGGACAACGCGGTCAGCCCGTTGAACACGATGAAGCCGCCAATGGCCAGCAGCAATGCCCGACGGCGCCACCAGCCTTGGGTCAGCGTCACCAGCGGGATGGCCGTGAGCAACGAACCCAAGGCATAGGCCGTGACCCATTGTCCGGCCATGGCCTGGCTGATCTGCATGCCGTCGGCGATCTGGTCGAGGAGGCCGGCTGGCAAAGTCTCGCTGAGGATGGCGATGAAGCCGGTCAGGGCCAGCGCCAGCAAGCCGCTCAGGGGCAGGCGCGTGGCGCTGGCGGCGGATGCGTCGGCGCAGGCCGCCGGGGAAGGTGAATGCATGATGGTCTCCGGATTGTCGAACAGGCAGGCATCTTGCGCCGCCGGGTTATTGCGGAAAAAGCCGGGTACAATTCCGCTCAGCAAGGACATCAATGTCCGCAATCGGAGCGCAGCATGGACAGCCTCAGTGGCTTCATGGTCTTCATCCGGGTCGCCGAAGCCCGCAGCTTCGTCGCCGCCGGCCAATCGCTGGGGATCAGCGCGTCAGCCGTGGGCAAGCGCGTGGCTCGGCTGGAGGAGCGGCTGGGGGTGCGCCTGTTCCACCGCAGCACGCGCAGCATCACCCTGACCGCCGAGGGTACGCTGTTTCTCGAACGCAGCCGGCGCATCCTGGCCGAGATCGAGGCCACCGAGCAGGCACTGTCCCAGGCCAGCGGGGCGCCGCGCGGGCGCCTGCGGGTGAGCCTGCCGCAGGTGACCGGGCTGGTGATGCCGGCGCTGGCCGAGTTCATGGCGCGCTACCCGGAGATCGAACTGGACCTGGACTTCAGCGACCGCATGGTGGATATCGTCGGCGAGGGTTTCGACGTGGTGATGCGCGGCGGCCAGCCGCTGGATTCACGGCTCAACGCCAAGTTCCTCGGGCACTTCCAGCATCGCCTGGTGGCGTCCCCCGAATACCTGTGCGAACGCGGCACGCCGCAGCACCCCCGAGAACTGGCCGGACACAGCTGCCTGCACTATCGCTTCCCCAGCAGCGGCAAGCTGGAAACCTGGCCGCTGCGCCGGGAACACCCCGAACAGGACTACACCATTCCCATCTCGATGGTCTGCAACCACGTCGAGACGCGCATCTGCTTCGCCCTCAACCACCGTGGCATCACCTGCCTGCCGGACTTCAGCGTGCGCCGGGAGCTGGCGGCCGGCAGCCTGGTCAGCGTGCTCGACCCCTTCATGGAGCGGCGCGGCAGCTTCTACCTGCTGTGGCCCTCGGGGCGGCAGATGCCGCCCAAGTTGCGGGTGTTCATCGACTTCATGCTCGAGCGGGTGCTGCCGGCCACCGACCTCAGCCGTACAGGTAGCTGATGTCCTTGTGCGACAGCGGCGGCACCTGCGCCACCAGGTAGTCGCGCAACTTGTGCATCTGGTGGGCCTTGGGGCTGGACTTGAGCCAGGTCATGTAATAGCCGTCGCCGGTGGCCACGGCGTGGGGGAACGGCGTGGCCAGGTTGCCGGCGGCGAGATCGGCGCTGGCCAGCACCAGGTCGACCACCGAGATGCCCAGCCCTTGCTGAGCGGCTGAAATACCCTGATCGAGAGTGTCGAACACCTGGCCCTGGTCGATGCTGATGTCCAACGCGTCCATGCGCGCCAGCCAGCGTCGCCAGTCGCGACGGTCCGGCGAGGGGTGGAGGAATTCGCAACTGGAGAGCACCGACAGTTCCGGCCGCGCCTGCTCGAGGTAACTCGGGTGGCACACCGGGATCAGCCATTCATCGAACAGCTTGAGGCTCTCCACATCGGCCGCGAAACGCCCGTTGCCCAGCAGGATGGCGCAATCATAGGGTTCGGAATAGAAGTCCACCGCATCGATGTCCATCCACACGCTGGACAATTGCACCGAACAGCTGTTGTCGACCTTCTTGAAACCGTCCAGGGCCCGGAGCAGCCAGCGCACGGTGAGCGTGGACGGCGCCTTGAGCCGCACGCCGTAGCGATCCTGGCGCAACAGCGCACAGGCATTCTCGATGATCTTGAAGCCGACCTTGAGTTCCTGGGCCAGCAGGCGGCCAGGCTCGGTCAGGCGCAGCTTTGGGCCGCGGCGCTCGAACAGGTCGCAGCCGAACAGGGCTTCGAGGGTCTTGATGTGGTGGCTGACCGCGCCCTGGGTAAGGGCCAGTTCCTGGGCCGCGCGGGTGAAAGAGCCATAGCGCGAGGCCACTTCGAAGGCGCGCAAGGCGTGCAAGGCTTGAATCCGTTCCGACATGGCGCCTTCCAGAGCATGAGTGAAGCTAATAGTAGGTCATAGATCCAGGCGTTTTACAACGCAGGACCCATCTCCGAAAATGCCGGTAAATAACAATTATATATAACCAACCTGCACGGATATGACGAAAAAGTTCTATTAACGCTGCATTCGGATCTACCTGGGGAAATCATGTTTACGGGTTATGGAATCTGCTATCGCCTGGATGCGCTAGAGCTCGCCGACGAACATGTCCAGAACCGCCACCACTGGACACACAAGACCATAGAACACTTCAAGGAAACCCTGGCCAACCCTGACTTCCCCTGCCTGTTCGGGCGCAAGGCAGTCACGGCGCGCACCTGCCATATCGTTTTCGCCCGCGCCGCACGGCTGGCCGAGGATATCGCCGGGGGCCTGGCCGACTACATCGCCACCATCACGCCGATCCCGCTCAAGCAGCGCATCGGCAACCCGTTGCTGGTGTTTCTCGAAACGGCCGCCGACTCCTCGCTCGAGGCACAGCAGGCGCTGGCCTGGGATGTGCTACGCGAGGTCCACGCCCGCGATACGCTGCCATGGCCCGAGGAGATCCCGCAGGACCCGCATGACACACGCTGGTCATTCTGCTTCGCCGGCATGCCGCTGTTCATCAACATGAGCTTCCCCGCCCATCGTCTGATGAAAAGCCGCAACCTGGGCCCGCACATTGCCTTCGTCATCAACCCGCGAGAGAGCTTCGACGAGGTCGCCAGCGCCGGTACCGAGAGCGGCCAGCGCATCCGCGCGCGGATTCGCGAGCGGGTGCGCCACTACAACGACGGCGTCATGCCCCAGACGCTTGGCTTCTTCGGCCAGGACGACAACTTCGAATGGAAGCAGTACCAGTTGCAGGAGCCCGGCTCGCCAAGCCCGGCACGCTGCCCGTTCCATACCCACGCAACAGCTGAACCCCTTACCGAGAACTGAACGTGAATACCGCACTGACCGCCACCTATGCCCTCACCGTCCTGCTGCTGATCGCCACGCCCGGCCCGGTGGTGGCCCTGATCGTCAACACCGCCGCCGCCTCGGGCTCGCGCAAGGCCCTGTTCACCGCGGTCGGCACCAACTGGGCCTCACTGGTGCTGATCGGCGCGGCCGCCTGGATCATCCTGACCAGCGCGGCCATCGACAAGGCCTGGCTCAGCGGCATGAGCCTGCTGGGCTGCCTGTTCATCGGCTACATCGCCCTGGGTACCCTGCGCGAAGCGCTGCAGGCCCCGGCCGAGGGCGACACCCAGGCCGCAACCGCCGTGCAACCGGGCCGTGGCGGCCTGCTGCAGGGCTTCATGGTGGGCATCTCCAACCCCAAGGACATCATCTTCTTCATCGCTTTCTTCCCGCAGTTCATCCAGATCACCGAGTCGTTCGGCAAGAGCATGGTGGTGCTGTCGCTGCTGTGGATCGCCATCGATTTCGCCGTGCTCAGCCTGTACATCTTCGCCATTGGCAAGATTGCCTCGCCGCGCAGCAACCGCCTGATCAGCCTGGCCTCGGGCGTCGCCCTGCTGCTGATCGCCGCTGTCGGCCTGGCCTACAACATCAGGGAACTGGCCGCCTGAGCCTGCCCTCACACCAAGGAGCGCCCATGACACCGACCGACAGCGCCACTCCCGGCAGCATGGGCACGCCCGACCCCCTGGCAGAGGATTACCAGCGTTTCCTGCAACTGGGCAGCCGCCGGGCGCCGCACACGCTGTACGTGCATGAGCGCGGCTACCGTTCTGGCACCATCAACACCGACGCCCTGGGCATGCGCTACAGCCATTGCGCCGGCAAGCGCTTCTCGGTGGCCGAGCGCGGCGGCGCGGCGCGGGTCAACCTGCTGGTGGGCGGTTCCACCGCCATGGGCATCGGCGCCAGCTCCGACGAGCACACCGTGGCCTCGTACCTGTCGATGCTGACCGGTGAGATCTGGCTGAACCTGACCGGTTGCGGGCTCAATGCCACGCAGGAACTGCTGATGTTCCTCACCCACCAGCACCGCTTCGGCCAGATCGGCCATGTGGTGGTGCTCAGCGGCCTCAACTCGCTGGCCCAGGAGGCCCTGGCCGAGGTACTGGCCGGCGCGCAGGACCCGCATCGGGCACAGGCCTATCAGGACTTTCTCAATCGCTTCAACGAAGGGGTGCAAGCCACCGGCGAGGCACGCCGAGAGTCGCTCTGGCAGCGCCTGGGCCAGGTTCTGGCGCCAGCACGGCAACCGCGCTGGCCGGACATCGAACCGCTGTCCAGCCCCGACAAGCGTCTGATCCGCGCCGCCGATTGCGTCGGCCGCACCCTGCGCCAGTGGGACCGCCTGCTGGCCGACGGCCACACCACCCTCACCTTCATCCTCCAGCCACTGCTGCCCTGGTGCCGCGAGGTCGTACCCAGCGCCGAACAGGCCATGCTCAGCGAACTCGAGCGCCAGCCGTCGAATTTCGATCGCCTGCTCGGCGACACCTTCGACAGCCAACTGCACATGGCTTTCTTCCGCCGTATCAAGAACCAGGCCGAGCCGGTGCCGTGCTATGACATGAACAGCATGCTCAGCAGCTCGCCGGTGTTCAGCGAACACCTGTTCGTCGACCGCCTGCACTTCAACGACCTGGGCAACAACGCGCTGGCCAAGGTGATCACCGCCAAGCTGGGGCTGGCCCAGGAACGACAGGCCCTGCGCAAGGTCGCGCCGATCAAGCTGGTCTGATGGCCGTACGCCGGGCTTTCGGCGAAGGGGCGCGGATGGATAGAATACGCTGTCGTCGCTCCTGATTTGCCCGAGGCAACCGCGTAACTGCCATGACCATCCCTGCCGTCTCTTCGTTTCCGGCCCGCCGTCAGGGTCGCAGCCATCGCGCCAACCTGGCCGTGGCAATGCCGTTGCTGCTGGCCGCCGCCGGCGCCCCGGCCCTGGAAGTGAACATCGACCCGCATGCCGACCTGCTCTACCGCCAGGCATTGCCCCTGCTGGAACAGGCCGACAACCAGGACGACAGCGCCAGCCCGCTGCGCACCGCCATTGGCGACCCCGAGCTCAGCCGCCAGGGCCAGGCCATGGCGCACACACTGCCCACGGCCGTGGCGCTGCTGAAAAAATCCGTCGCCCTCGGCCACCCGGTGGCCCAGTACCGCCTGGCGCTGTACTACACCACCTATTTGCCGGCTAACCAGATCGCCGAGGCCGCCTGCCCATTGCTCGAAGCCAGCCTCAAGCAAGGCTTCGCCCCTCCCGCGCTGGCCATCGCCCACTGGTGCACGCCCTACAATGCCAGCACGGCGTACCGCGAGGCCCTGGAGGCAGTCCCGAGCATGGCCACGCTGTATGCCGCCTACTATCCGCAGCCGGCCACCCGCCTGGCCTGCAATCGCAGCCGGCCGCCTGGCCTGCAACTGCAGTGGGGGCGTCAGCGTGACTACCAGGCCGAGATCTACCGGCTGCTGGGCGAACTCGACCCGCGCCAGCGCCAGGCCTTCCTGCAAAAGGCGGTGGAGATCAATGGTTGCGCGACGGCGCAGCAGCGTCTGACCAGTAATCGCTGAGCGCCGCTACACAGCGATACACAACCCCGCCCTCCTCGACATACTGTCGATACCCCGCCAGCACAGACTTCCGGCCACACAGCGCGACGGCAACCCGCCGTCGCCGAGTACGCCGGGAACCCTGCCCATGAAAGCGTTACCACTGCCCTCTGGCTGGAAGCTGTTCCACGCCCTCGCGGCCCTGACCCTGCTAATGACCGCTGTGGTGCTCATCACCCATCCGCTGGGGGCCGACGGCCTGCGCAGCGCCATTCGCGCCACGGCACGCAGTTCCTTCGCACTGTTCCTGCTGACCTTCCTGGCCTCGACGCTGGTCACCCTGCTACCCGGCCAGGCCAGCCGCCAGTTGCTCCGCGAACGGCGCTACCTGGGCCTGGCCTTCGCCTTCTCGCATACTGTCCATGGCATGCTGATCTACCTGTATGCGCAGCGCTACCCGGAGTTGTTCTGGGCCGGGCGCAGCGCGGTGGCAAATATCCCGGGCTCGGTGGGCTACCTGTTCATCCTGTTGCTGACCCTGACTTCGTTCAAGGCACCTATGCGCCTGCTCGGCCCACGCCTGTGGAAAGGCCTGCACAGCACCGGCACCTGGGTGCTGGCGGCAGTGTTCTGCCTGTCGTTCTACAAGCGCATCCCAATGGGCGGTTGGTACCCACTGGCGTTCGCCCTGATGTTCGCCGCCATCACCCTCAAGCTCATCGCCAAAAAGGCCCAGCGCTCACGCCGGGCCGCCCCTGCCCTGTCGCACTGACACAAGGAGATCACCATGCTGACAAACACCTTGACTCGCCCGTTCATGGTCCTCGACCGGGCCGGCAGCTGGAGCGCCGACCTGCCGCTGCGCCTGTTCCTGGCCTGGGAATTCTTCGAATCGGGTCTGGAAAAATTCAACGGCAGCAACTGGTTCGCCGACCTGCAAAGTAGTTTCCCCTTTCCGTTCGACCTGCTGCCGGCGGGCCTGAACTGGCAACTGTCGATGTGGGCCGAGCTGCTTTGCCCGTTGCTCCTGCTGCTCGGCCTCGGCACCCGGCTGGCCTCGGCGGTGCTGATGGTGGTGACCGTGGTGGCGATCGCGGCGGTGCACTGGCCAAGCCAGTGGTCGAGCCTGGCGGAACTGGGGCGGGGGTATGCGATCACCGACCAGGGGTTTGGCAGCTTCAAGCTGCCGCTGATCTACCTGGTGGCGTTGTTGCCACTGCTGTTGAAAGGCTCTGGAAGGTTGAGCCTGGACCACTGGCTGTGGCGTCGGCGTTGAAGCATCGCGGGGCAAGCCCGCTCCCACGCAGGCATTCACGTAGTGGGAGCGGGCTTGCCCGTTGATAGAGACTCACACAGTCTCGGCCTCATCGCGCCGGTGCGCCCACTGGTACAACGCGGGCAGCACCAGCAAGGTCAGCGCCGTCGACGACAGGATGCCGCCGATCACCACCGTCGCCAACGGTCGTTGCACCTCGGCACCGGTGCCGGTGGCCAGGGCCATCGGGATGAAGCCGAGCGATGCCACCAGCGCGGTCATCAGCACCGGTCGCAAGCGAGTCAAGGCGCCCTCCTCGACTGCGGCGCGCAGGCCGCGCCCTTCTTCGCGCAGGTTGCGGATGAAGGCGATCATCACCAGACCATTGAGCACCGCCACACCGGAAAGCGCGATAAAGCCCACGCCCGCCGAGATCGACAGCGGAATGTCGCGCAGCCACAGCGCCAGCACGCCACCGGTGAGGGCGAAGGGAATCCCGGTGAACACCAGCAGACCGTCCTTGAGGTTGTTGAACATCATCAGCAACAAGGCCATGACCAGCAGCAACGACACCGGCACCACTACGCGTAGGCGCTCGGCCGCCGATTGCAACTGCTCGAACTGGCCGCCCCAGCGGGTCCAGTAGCCCGGTGGAATCTGCACCTGGTCGATCAAGGTCTGCGACGCCTCCTCGACGAACGAGCCCAGGTCACGCCCGCGCACGTTGGCACTGACCACCACCACGCGTTTGCCGTCTTCGCGGCTGACCTGGTTGGGGCCCAGCTGCAGGTTCAGCGTGGCCACCTGGGACAACGGGATGAAACCGATCTGCGCAGCGCCCGCGGCGGCACTGGCCGGTACCGGGATAAGCAGGCTCGACAACCCGTCGACATCGGTACGCAGCGCCTCGGACAGGCGTACCACCATGTCGAAGCGGCGATCGCCTTCGTACAGGGTACCGGCGGTACGGCCCCCCACGGCGATGGCGATGGCATCCTGTACATCGCCCACGTTCAGACCGTGGCGGGCGGCCTTGTCGCGGTCAATATCGATAGTCAGCACCGGCAAGCCGGTCGTCTGCTCGACCTTTACCTCGGAGGCCCCCGTCACTTGCTGCAAGCTGGCGGCGATCTGCGCGGCGGTGCGGTTGAGCACTTCCATGTCGTCACCGAACACCTTCACCGCCACGTCGCTGCGCACCCCGGAAATCAGCTCGTTGAAGCGCAACTGGATTGGCTGCGACAGTTCGTAGTTGCTACCCGGCACGCTGGCCGCCGCCTGCTGTACCTCGGCGATCAGTGCGTCACGCGATTTATCCTGATCCGGCCACTGCTCGCGCGGCTTGAGCATCACGTAGGCGTCGGAAATGTTCGGCGGCATCGGGTCGGAGGCGATCTCGGCGGTGCCGGTGCGCGCGAACACTCGCTCGACTTCCGGCACCCGCTCGATGATGGTCTTCTCCAGGCGCTGCTGCATGTCCACCGACTGCGACAGGCTGGTGCCCGGCACGCGCAGGGCCTGCAGGGCGAAGTCGCCTTCGCTGAGGCTGGGGATGAACTCGCTGCCCATGCGGCTGGCCAGCACGCCGGACAGCAGCACCAGGGTGGCGGCGCCGGCAAAGGCCAGGTTGCGCCGGCCCAGCACCCATTCCAGCACCGGGGCATAGCGGCGGCGGGCGGTGCGCATGACCACGCCCTCTTCTTCCTTCACCTTGCCGGTGACGAACAGCGCGAGTGCCGCCGGGACGAAGGTCACCGAAAGGATCATCGCCCCGAGCAACGCCATCACCACAGTGAAGGCCATGGGGTGGAACATCTTGCCCTCGACCCCGGTCAGGGCAAAAATCGGCAGGTATACCACCATGATGATCAACTGCCCGTAGATCAGCGGCCGGCGCGCCTCGCGGGCGGCGGCAAACACTTCGTGGAAGCGCTCGGAACGGGTCAGCATGCGGCCATGATGCTGCTGGGCATGGGCCAGGCGGCGAATGGCGTTTTCGACGATCACCACCGCGCCGTCGACGATGATGCCGAAGTCCAGCGCCCCCAGGCTCATCAGGTTGGCGCTGACCTTGTTGCTGAACATGCCGGTGAAGGTGAACAGCATCGACAATGGGATGACCATGGCGGTGATCAGCGCGGCGCGGATGTTGCCCAGGAACAGGAACAACACCGCGATGACCAGGATCGCGCCCTCGATGAGGTTCTTCTTCACCGTGGCGATGGCTTTTTCCACCAGGTTGGTGCGGTCATAGACGGTGATCGCCACCACGCCCTTGGGCAGGCTGCGGTTGATCTCCTCGAGCTTGGCCGCCACCGCCTGGGACACCGTGCGGCTGTTCTCGCCGATCAGCATGAACACCGTGCCCAGTACCACTTCCCGGCCGTTCTCGGTGGCGGCGCCAGAGCGCAGCTCCTGGCCCAGGCCGACCTGGGCCACGTGGCTGACGCGGATCGGCGTGCCGTCGACGCTGGAGATGACGATGCTGGCGATGTCCTCGGCCGAAGCCACCTGGCCCGGGGCGCGGATCAGCAATTGCTCGCCATTGCGTTCGATATAGCCGGCGCCGACGTTGGCGTTGTTGCGCTCCAGGGCGGCGATCAGGTCGTTGAGGGTCAGCTTGTAGGCTGCCAGGCGCTTGGGCTCCGGGGCGATCAGGTACTGCTTGGCGTGGCCGCCGATGCTGTTGACTTCGGCCACGCCAGGCACATTGCGCAGCTGCGGCTTGATGATCCAGTCCTGGATCACCCGCAGGTCGGTGGCGGTATAGGGTGTGCCGTCGTCCTTCAGCGCGCCTTGCGTGGCCTCGACCGTCCACAGGAAGATCTCGCCAAGGCCGGTGGAGATCGGCCCCATGGCCGCCTCGATGCCCTCGGGCAACTGCTCGCGAGCCACCTGCAGGCGCTCGTTGACCAGTTGCCGGGCGAAGAAGATATCGGTGCCGTCATCGAAGATCACCGTCACCTGCGACAAGCCCGAGCGCGACAGCGAGCGGGTCTGCTTCAGGCCCGGTAACCCGGCCATGGCGGTCTCAATGGCGAAGGTGATGCGCTGCTCGGTCTCCAGCGGCGAATAGCCGGCCGCGGCGGTATTGATCTGCACCTGCACGTTGGTGATGTCGGGCACGGCGTCGATGGGCAGTTTCTGGTAGCTGTGGATGCCCACGGCGGCCATCAGCACCACGGCGAGCATTACCACCAGGCGCTGCTCGATGGCGAATTGGATCAGGCGTTCGAACATGGAAGGCGTCCCCGGTCAGTGGCTGTGTTCGGCCGAGCCTTTGCCCAGCTCGGACTTGAGGACGAAGCTGCCGGCGGCGGCCACTTCGGTACCGGCGGCCAGGCCTTCACGGATCTCCACTTGGCCGGCATCACGCCGGCCGGGCTTGACCGGGCGGGCCGCGAACCCTTCATCGGTGCGGGCGAACACCACGGTCTGCGCCTCCCAGGTCTGCAGGGCGCTTTCCGGGACCACCACCGCAGCGTCGAAACGCTCGACCGTAACCGCGATATTGACGAACAACCCGGGGCGCCAGGCGCCATTGGGGTTGGCCAGGGTGGCGCGCACGGTGGCGGCGCGGTTCTGCTCGCCGAGCAGGCTGCCGACGTAGTTGACCTTGCCCTCCACCTGGGCGCCGAGGTCCGGCGCGCTGACGCTGACGCCACGGCCACTGACCACCTTGTCCAGGTCACGCGGGGCCACGGCGAAGGTAGCCCAGACCCGGCTCAGGTCGGAGAGGGTGAAGGCATTGCTGGTCTCGTCCACCACCTCGCCCACGGTCAGGTGCTTTTCCACCACCACCGCGTCGAACGGTGCGCGCAGCTCGTAGCGGTTGCCCTTGCCGGCCGGCGCCACCGCGGCGACCTTCTGCCCGGCGTTGGCGGCGGCGATTTCGGCCTCCTGCAGCGCCTGGCGGGCCAGCAGGTAGTCCTGCTCGGCACTGATGCGCTCCTGCCACAGCTGTTTTTCACGCGTGAAGGTCAGCCGGGCCAGCTCCAGGCGCCGTTGCGCCGCCTGCTGTTCGCTACGCAGCTCGGAGATCTGCTGGCTGGCGATCACCGCCAGCACCTGGCCGCGCTTGACCGCCTGGCCCAGCTCGGCCTGCACCGACTCGACCACGCCAGGAACCCGTGGCACCACATGGGCGGTGCGATCTTCATCGAAACGGATTTCACCGGGGAAGCTGATGGCGGTGCCCAAGGTGCGCGGACCGGCGGTGGCCAGCTGCACGCCGGCGGCGCGGATCTGCTCGGCAGTCAGGTGCAGCTGGCCCTCCTCCTCGCCATGCCCCTCGCCTGCGGACTCGCCGTGGCCATGGCCGTCGTCCTTCTCTTCGTCATGGCCGTGGCCGGCTTCGCCGTGGTCGTCATGTTGGGCCTGGCCGCTGCCGGCCTTGCCGAGGGTGCCGGTCCAGGCCGCGCCACCGAGGCCGATAACGGCCAGGGCAGCGGCGAGGATGGCGAGCTTGCGTGGGTTGGTCATTGTTGCTCCTGCTGGAAAAGTCGTTGCAGTTCTGGGCCCATCGCGGGGCAATGCGTGGGAGCGGGCTTGCCCCGCGATGGGACGAGGCTCAAAGCTCGCCGTAGATGCGTTCCACCTGCGCCCGGGCATCAGTGGCCTGGGCCAGCGCCTCGAGGTACAAGCCCCGCGCCTCGATCAGCGTGCGCTGGGCATCGAGCACATCGAGGAAGGCGAACTTGCCCATCTCGAAACCTCGGGTGGCGGTGTCCACTGCCTGCTGGGCGGCGGGCAGGATGGTGCGGTCATAGGCCTGCACCTCGCCCATGGCCGTGCCCCACTGCGCCAGGGCGCTGCGGGTATCGCTGCGCAGGCGCAGTTCAACGGCGTTGCGCAGGTCGCGGGCCTGGTCGGCGCGGCGCGCGGCGGACAACACGTTGCCCTGGTTGCGGTCGAACAGCGGCAGCGGCATCGACAACCCGACTACGTTGACCCGCTCACGGTCCTCGCGGCTGTACTGGCTCCCCAGGCTGACGGTCAGGTTGGGGATGCGCTGGGCCTTTTCCGAACCGAGGCTGGCGTCGCCGCGCTCGATCTGCGCCGCGGCCAGGCGCCATTCGGCGGTCTGCTCGACCGAGGCCAGCAGGCGCTCGGCCTTGGGCGCCGGGCCTGGTGAGAGCGAGGTGGCGTCAAGTTGGTCGAAGCCGGCCTCGGCGCTGCCGGTCAGCCGCGCCAGGGCTTGATTGGCCACCGTGCGTTCGGTTCGCGCCCGGCGCACCGCCGCTTCGGCCTGGGCCAACTGCACCTGGGCACGGGTGGCCTCCACCGGCGAAGACTGCCCTGCGCGCACCCGCCCCTCCACCACCCGCAGCCCGCGCTCGGTCAGCGCCTGTGACTGCTGCGCCAGCTCCAGCGCGGTCTGCGCCCGCAAGGCGGCATGGAAAGCCTGGATCACATCGGCGCGCAGGCTGTTGCGCTGGCGCTCGAGCTCCAGGCGGGCGACCGCCTGGCCGGCCTCGGCGACCTCGATCCGCGCACCGCGCTTGCCGCCCAGCTCCAGGGCCTGGCTGAGGGTCACGGTGGTGGTACTGGTGTCGCGGCGGGTGTCCTCGACCTCCCACGACAGCTCGGGGTTGGGGATCAGCCCGGCCTGGCGGCGCTCGCCTTCGGCGATACCGATCTCGCGGCCGATGGCGGCGAAGTCCGGGTTCTGGGCAAAGGCGGCGTCGAGCGCCTGGTCCAGGCTCAGGCCCTCGGCGCCGGCAGGGCCGGCCAGCAACAGGCAGAGCAAGGCTATCTTGCGGGGGATGGGCACGGTGGAAGTCCTCGTCGACAAGCGGCGGAATGCTTTGGCGAGGGACTTTAGGGAGCCTTGGTTATCTGGGGGGTGGCGTGAAGATTACAATTCTGTAATCGAGCATTGCGGCGCTCCGCGGGGACCTGGCGGATCAGAAGCCCTCGGCAAAGGCTTGCCATCAGGCTAATCCCGAAATACTGTATGAATATTCAGTATTCAGCGGACCACCCCATGCAACTCATCGCCAAACTCGGCATCCTCGCCGACGCCGCCAAGTACGACGCATCCTGCGCCAGCAGCGGCGCGCCCAAGCGCAGCTCGCGTGGCCGCGACGGCCTCGGCGCCACCGATGGCATGGGCATCTGCCACAGCTACACCCCCGATGGCCGCTGCGTGTCGCTGCTCAAGGTGCTGCTGACCAACTTCTGCCTGTACGACTGCCAGTACTGCGTCAACCGCCGCTCGAGCAACGTGCCGCGGGCACGCTTCAGCCCCGAGGAGGTGGTGCGCCTGACCCTGGACTTCTACCGGCGCAACTGCATCAGCGGCCTGTTCCTCAGCTCAGGCATCATCCGCTCGGCCGACTACACCATGGAGCAGCTGATCCGGGTAGCGCGCCTGCTGCGCGAAGAACACGCCTTTCGCGGCTACATCCACCTCAAGACCATCCCCGACGCCGACCCGCTGCTGATCGAGGAGGCCGGGCGTCTGGCCGACCGGCTGAGCGTGAACATCGAGCTGCCCACCGACGCCAGCCTGCAGCGCCTGGCCCCGGAAAAGCGCGCCAGCACCATTCGCCAGGCCATGGGCGTGATCCACCACGGCCAGCAGGCCGTCGCCGGCGAGCCGCGGGCACCGCGCTTCACCCCCGCCGGACAGAGCACCCAGGTGATCGTCGGCGCCGACGCCACCGACGACAGCACCTTGCTGCGCAATGCCGAATCGCTGTATCAGGGCTATGGGCTCAAACGGGTCTACTACTCCGCCTTCAGCCCGATCCCCGACAGCCCTTCCAGCGTACCCCTGGCCGCGCCGCCGCTGCTGCGCGAGCACCGCCTGTACCAGGCCGACTTCCTCCTGCGCGGCTACGGCTACAAGGCCGGCGAACTGTTGGCCGAGGCCGGTAATCTGGCCCTGGACATCGACCCCAAGCTGGCCTGGGCGCTGGCCAACCGCGAGGTGTTCCCGCTCGACGTCAACCGCGCCGAGCCGGCGTTGCTGGCGCGCATCCCCGGTATCGGCCTGCGCAGCGTGCAGCGCCTGGTCGCCCTGCGTCGGGAGCGGCGCATCCGCTACGACGACCTGATCCAGTTGCGCTGCGTGCTGGAGAAAGCCCGCCCGTTCATCGTCACCAGCGACTACCACCCGGCCCAGGCCGAGCTGCGCAGCGGCCTGCTGCGCGCCCGCCTGCGTGAACCCCAGGCGCCCGTGCAGATGGGGCTGTGGGGATGATCGCGCTGGATTGCGGCGATGATTTCGCCACCTGGCGCGACCAGGCCCGGCAACTGCTCGGCCACGGCATCGACCCGGCCACGGTGACCTGGGGCCAGGGCTGGATGGACGACCTGCTGGCTGTGCCCACGCCCCTGCCCGCAGGCCCCGGCCCGTTCCACGCGCGGGTGCCGGCGGCGCTGCTGGCCCAACTGGAACAGGCCGGGCGCTACCGCGGCGAACAGCGCTGGAACCTGTTGTACGAGGTGCTGTGGCGCGTCGCCCACGGCGACCGCACCGCGATGCTGGCCGGCGACCGCCTGGGCAGTGAACTGCAACGGCGCATCCGCCAGGTCGGCCGCGAGGCTCATCACCTGCATGCCTTCGTGCGCTTCGTGCCACTGCCCGAGGCGCTGGCCGAGCAGTTGCAACTGGACCTGGTGGCCTACCACGAACCCGCGCATGACATCCTCGACAGCGCCAGTGCGCACTTCGCCGAACGCCTGGGCCGCCAGCGCTGGCTGATCGCCACGCCGCGTGACGGCATCCGCTACGACGGCGCGCAACTGGACTACCGCCGCCAGTGCCCGGAAGACTGGCGGCAATGGGCGCGCAATGCCGACGACCCCGGGGCCGAACTGTGGCTGGCCTACTACCGGCACACCTTCAACCCTGCCCGGCTCAACCCCGGCGCGTTGCGCCAGCATCTACCCGGACGCTTCTGGCGCCACCTGCCCGAAGGGCCCCTGATCCCCGAGCTGGTGGGCCAGGCGCGGCACGGCAAGCAACGCGACGGCCAGGCACTGGAAATAGGCAGGCAACAAGGTAAACGGATTGGCGCAGGAGGCACTGACCGATAGGTACGGCTCTAGGCAAACCAATCCATTCGAATAGAAAATGTGAAAATTTCATCATTTTCAATGCATACGCCCTGTTCTTGACTGGGCAATCCCGACATACTTATTGCTAATCGTTCTCATAAGCGCTAGTAATAAGGATAAAGCTCGGCATGTCATCGCTTCCCTCGACCCACCGCTTCGTGCCCGCCCGCAACCTGCTGGCCATGGCCATCTGCATGGCGATCCTCACCCCCGCGCTGGCAGCCGAACAGGCCCCCGCCGTGATCGAACTGGGTGCCACAGCCATCGACGACAGCAGCCTGGGCAGCACCACCGAGGGGTCGAAGTCGTACACCACCGGTGCCATGTCCACCGCCACCAAGCTGCCGTTGACCATGCGTGAAACGCCTCAGGCGGTGACGGTGATCACCCGCCAGCGCATGGATGACCAGGGCATGACCAGCATCAACGACGTGGCCAAGTACACGCCGGGGCTGTTCCTCAACCAGTCCAATGGCCCGGGCCGGCAGACCTACAAGGCCCGTGGCTTCGACGTCGACAACATCATGTATGACGGCATCCCCAGCGCCTACACCGGCTGGGTGGTCGGTGCCCAGCCGAACCTGGCGATGTTCGATCGAGTGGAAGTGGTGCGCGGCGCCACCGGCCTGGTCACCGGTTCCGGCACGCCCTCGGCGGCGATCAACCTGGTGCGCAAGCGCCCGCTGGCGGAGCAGAAGGTCACCCTCACCGGTGCCGCCGGCAGCTGGGACAACTACCGCGGCGAGCTGGACGCCTCCAGCCCGCTCAACGACAGCGGCACCCTGCGCGGCCGCGTGGTGGCCTCGTACCAGGATGCCAACGGCTTCCGTGACGGCCAGCAGGAGGACCACGGGCTGTTCTACGCGATCACCGAGGCCGACCTGGGCGAAGACACCACCCTCACCCTCGGCCTTTCCCACCAGAAGGACAAGACCAACGTGTTCTGGGGCGCGATCCCCACCGCCCTGGACGGCCATCACCTGGACCTGCCGCGTTCCTACAACCCGGCCACCGACTGGGAGGTCAAGGACCAGGAGATCAACACCCTGTTCGCCGAGGTGCGCCAGCGCCTGGCCAATGACTGGAAGCTGCAGGTCAACGCCACTTACAGCGAGCAGAACGCGCTGTTCCGCGGCTCCTACCAATCGCGCTGGGACTTGGCCAAGCCCCTGAGCCGGACGGTCTACCAGGCAGCCCACGACGAGAACCAGCTGGGCCTGGACACCTTCGCCAGCGGCCCGTTCGAAGCGTTCGGGCGCACCCACGAGCTGGTGGTCGGCGCCAGCAAGCGCATCTACGACATGACCGAGCGCAACTACAGCCCCTACGACATGGACTACCCCATCGACGGCGGCAAGCCCGACTTCCTGCACACCGGCAGCAGTCGCTACCTGATCAACCAGGAGGGCGTATACACCACCACCCGCCTGAGCCTGGCCGACCCGCTCAAGCTGATCCTCGGCGGGCGCCTGGACTGGTACGACTACGACAAGCGCGGCAGCAACGATGGCGACTACAAGGTGACCCGCAACGTCACCCGCTATGCCGGCCTGATCTACGAGCTGGACGAACACCACTCGGTCTACGCCAGCTATACCGATATCTTCCAGCCACAGGACAGCCAGGACAGCAGCGGCACCCCGGTACGGCCGATCGAAGGCAAGAACTACGAGGTAGGCATCAAGGGTGAATACTTCGATGGCGCGCTCAATGCCAGCCTTGCCGTGTTCCGCATCGACCAGGAAAACCGCGCGGTCGAGGTGGACGACAAGAGCGTCTGCCGAGCGGGCCAGTTCACCTGCTACGAAGCCTCCGGCGAGGTGCGCAGCCAGGGTATCGACTTCGAGGTGCAAGGCGCGCTGACCGAGCAATGGCAGATCGGTGCCGGCTACACCTACGCCCGCGTGCACACCATCAAGGACGCCAAGAACCCCGCCAACGTCAACAAGCCGCTGTCCTCCGACACCCCCGAGCACCAGCTCAAGCTGTTCACCACCTACCGCTTCCAGGGTCCGCTGGAGAAACTGCGCGTCGGTGGCGGCATCACCTGGCAGAGCCGTATGTACAACGATTTCAGCGTGGCCGATGGCGGCCGCTACCGCCTCGAGCAAGGCGCTTATGCGGTGACCGACCTGATGGCCGGCTACGCGGTCAACCAGCACCTGGACCTGCAGCTCAATGCCAACAACGTGTTCGACAGGAAGTACTACTCGTCGATTTCCAGCTCGGTGAACTACGGGGGCGACACCTTTGGCGATCCGCGCAACCTGATGCTGACCGCCAAGTACAGCTTCTGACCTGCTCAGGCGCAGGGATGCGCTTGATACCCTGATTGAATGCGGATTTTGTGGGCGCTGCGTTATGCCGCCCCCACAAATCCGCGCCCTCTTTCCTCAGGCATGCACCCAGCGTCGATGCAGCGCCCGCGCCAAGGCATCGAGCATGAACCCCAGTGCGCCGATCAGCAGCACCATCGCCATCAGTTCCGAATAGGCCAGGCGGTCGCGGGTGTCGAGGATGAAGTAGCCAAGGCCGGCACTCACTCCGAGCATTTCGCACGGCACCAGCACGATCCACAGAATGCCGATGGCCAGGCGCACGCCGGTCAGCACATGGCCGATCACCCCGGGGATGATCACCTTGCACAACGTCTCCCAGCGCGTGGCGCTGAGGCTGCGGCTCAACTGCAGCCAGCGCGGGTCGAGCTGGCGCACCCCGGCGGCGGTGTTGAGCAGGATCGGCCACAGCGCGGCAAAGGCCAGCAGGAAGTAGATCGGCTGGTCGCCCACGCCCATCAGCATCACCACCACCGGCATCCACGACAGCGGCGAGATCATGCGCAGGAACTGGAACGCCGGCGTGGTCGCCGCCTCCAGGTGGCGATAGCTGCCCACCAGCAGACCCAGCGGCACGCCGATCAGCAGCGCCAGCAGCAGGCCGACGAGGATGCGCTCGAGGCTCACCCAGATATGCCCGTAGACCTCGCCCTGCCCCAGCAGCTCGACCAGGCTTTGCAGCGTGGCCTGGGGCGCGAAGCGCGCCGACAGGCCATCGGCGGCGCCGAACAGGCGCACCCCCGCCCACCACAGCAACAGCAACGCCGCCAGGCCCGCCAGGCCCAGGGCGCAATGCACGACATGCCTGCGCATCAGACCGCAAACTCCTCGCTACGCTGGAAGTTCTCGGCAATGCCGAACGCCGCCGGCCCACCCACCGCGGCAATGGCGTTGCGTACGAAGCGATCATCCACCAGGTCGCGAGCGGCCTGGGCCGGGTCGAGGGCGGCGAGAAAATCGCTTTCGCCGACGATCAGGGTGTTCTTCAGGCGCTTGACCAGTTCTTCGGTGTAGCTGGGGAACGGGTAAGGCTGGAAGTCGATACGCTTCTCGTCCCACTGCTGGTGCTGGATCGCGCCGCTGGCGATGTAGCCGGCACGGTCTTCGGCAGAAGGCGCCAGCACCTTGGTCAGCACCGCCGGCTCGTGCGGGGTGTACTTGTTGGGGCCGGCCTTGGACAGCAACGCCGCGGCCTCGGCACGGTGCTCGCGGGTCCACTGCTGGGCCTTGACGATGGCGTTGACGACCTTCTGCGACCACTCCGGGCGATTGTTCAGGTCGTGCTCGTGCATGAACACCACGCAGCAGGCATGGTTGCGCCAGACATCGCCGGTGAAGCGCTGCACGCGGCCGACCTTGAGGTTCTCGGCCAGGGCGTTGAACGGCTCGGCGACGATATAGCCGGCGATGCGCTTGCTGGCCAGGGCCGGCGGCATATCCGACGGCGGCAGCACCAGCAGGTTGACTTCGTTGGCCGCCAGCTGCGCGGTGGCGGGCTTGGACACCGGTTTGAGGCCGTTGTCGGAGAGCATCTGCTGCAGCACCACATTGTGGATCGAGTACCAGAACGGGATGGCCACGGTCTTGCCACCGAGCTGCTTCATGTCGGTGATGTCCGGGGCCACGGTCAGGCCCGAGCCGCCGACATGGTTCCAGGCCACGACCTTGGCCGGCACCTTGCTGCCGTAGCGCGCCCACACGGTCATCGGCGACAGCAGGTGGATGACGTTGACCTGGCCGGAGATGAACGCCTCGATCACCTGCGCCCAGCTGCGCAGCAGCACCGGGCGCTCGGCCTTGATGCCCTCGGCCTCGAACAGGCCGTTGTTGTGCGCCACCAGCAGTGGCGTGGCGTCGGTGATCGGCAGGTAGCCGATGCGCACCGGCGCGTCCGGCTCGGCGGCGGCGCGAGCCTGCAGGCTCGACAGCAACGGCACGGCGCCGGCGGCAGTGAGCATGGCGCTGAGCTTGAGAAAATCGCGGCGGGACGTGGTGGAACAGCAGTCATCCATGCACATGGACAGCCTCCGAGGGCAAGGGGGATGGAGTAGGTTCGGCTGTGCGGCTTGCCCGCCGAAGGGTCTTGAGGATTTCGATGCGCAGCGCGCCCAGTTCCTCGACCCGCTGCGCGCGGGGCTGCGGCAGGTCGATGTGCCACTGGCCGAGGGTGCGCGCCGGGTGGTTGCCCAGTAGCAGCACGCGATCAGACAGCAGCAAGGCTTCGTCGATATCGTGGGTAATCAGCACGGCAGCGGTATTGTGGGTGGCGATCAGTTGCAGCAGCAGTTGCTGCATGTCGGCGCGAGTCACCTCGTCCAGCGCGCCGAACGGCTCGTCCAGCAACAGCACCTCGGGCTGGCGCGCCAGGCAGCGGGCCAGCGCGGTGCGCTGGGCCATGCCGCCGGACAACTGCGCCGGGTACTGGCCACGGGCGTGGGCCAGGCCCACCGCGTCGATCGCGTGGTCGATCCGTGCGCGCCGCTCGGCCGCCGCCAGCTTGGGCTGGCGGGCGAAGTCGAGGCCGAAGGCGACGTTCTTCTCCAGGCTCAGCCAGGGCAGCAGGCTCGGGTCCTGGAACGCCACCGCCAGGCGCGGGTGCGGCCCCTGCAGTGGCTCACCGCGCAGCCGCACGCTGCCGCCACGGGGCTGCTGCAGCCCGGCCAGCACGCGCAACAGGCTGGACTTGCCGACCCCGCTGGGGCCTAGGATGGTCACCACCTCGCCCGGCGCCAGCGCCAGGTCGAACTGCTCCAGCACCGCCTGCCAGCCACCGTCGCGCGGGTAGCCCAGGCTGATGTCACGGGCTTCGAGCAGCACCTCGGTCATGCGCTGGCCGCCTGGCGTTGCAGTTCGGCGCGCAGCTGCACCAGGCTCGGGGTGACGATCGGCACGAACGCCGACTCGCGCCAACGGCGGGCGAAGCCTTCGCCATAGGCGGTCAGGTAGGCCTTGCCACCGCTGGCCTGAAGCTCCATCTGCACAGCGTCGGCGGCGCACTCGGCGAGGGTGATGCGCAACTTGAACAACGCGGCCGGTTGCCCCTGGAAACGCCCGTCGAGCAGGCCCTGCTTGAGCTCGCCGACGGTATTCTCCAGGCGCTCCTTGAGCACCTGGCGGGCCTCTTCGAGGAACGAGCCACGACCTTGCAGATGCTCCTGCACTTCATCCAGCGCACGCCGGGCGAGGCCCATGGCCATACCGCACTGCAGCGCCAGGAACGCCGGGCGCACCTTGGGCAGGAACTCGCGGGCGTTGTCATGCAGCAGCCAGTCGCGGGCCAGGGGCACCTGGTGGAACGCCAGCGCCGCGGTGTTGCTCGACTGCAGGCCCATCAGTTGCAGATCGTCGGAGCGCTCCAGGCCCGGCGCATTGGAGGGAATGGCGACCACGAACGGTGCGCCGCCGGCGTCATCCTCGATGGCCGCCGCCACCACGAAACCGCGCTTGCGCAGGTTGGTCACCCAATGCAGACGGCCTTCGAGGTTCCAGCCATCGGCCGCGGGGCGGCCACGCACCTGCAGGGCCTCGATGCCGGAGAGGAACTTCATGGCATTGGACAGGCCGGTGGCCCCGGCGAGTTCGCCCTTGAGCAGGTCGGGCAGCAGCCGTTTGCACAGCTCACGGTTGGGGCTTTGCAGCAGGTATTCGATGAAGGCGCGCTGGCCCCAGCAGACGAAGGCCGCGGCCAGCGAACGGCTGGCGATGGCGGCGATGGCCTCGACCGCCTCGCTGACGTCGCCGCCCGTGCCACCCAGGGCCGGGTCGACGCCGATGCGCAGCAACTGCGACTCGGCGATCTGCGCCAGCACCAGGTGCGGATCGCACTGGCCCTGGTCGATGGCCTCGGCATTGGCATCCAGCCATTGTCGAAATGCATGGTCAAGCATGTCCCTAACTCCTTGTGAAACGCCGGGCACGCCGGCATCAGGCCTCGGTCAGGCCGAAGGCTGCCAACGGTATTTGCCGAGCTCGTCGTTGAGCGGCGTCTGGGCGAACACATTAGCAAAGTTGCACAGGGTTGCGAGGCTGATACCGAGAATCACTTCCAGCGCGTTGCCTTCGCTGAAACCGGCTTCACGGAAGGCCTGGTAGGTGGCGTCGCTGACGTTGCCGCGGGTGGCGATCACTTCGCGGGCGAACGCCGCCAGGGTCTCGTAGCGGGCGTCGGGCAGCTCGCCGCGGGCGCGCAGGGCATCGACCACTTCCTGGGGCAGCTTGGCCTTGTTCAGGGCTACGGCGGTGTGGCCAGCGACGCAGAAGTCGCAGCCGTGCTGGGTGGCGGCGATCAGCTGCACCACTTCGCGCTCGGCCAGGGTCAGCTCGGACTTGCCGTTGAGCGCCGAGACGGTGACGTAGGTTTCCAGCGCCGCCGGGGCGTTGGCCAGGATGCCCAGCAGGTTGGGGATGAAGCCGGAGTTCTTCTGTGCGTTCTCGAGGAACGGGCGGGCGGCTTCCGGGGCGGTCTGCAGGCTGTGTAGAGTAATGCGCGCGGACATGGAGTGGTCTCCTTTGATGTAGGTCGCTACAGTCTGTTGGTTATAAGAAGTAGCATCCATATTCATCAGTCGCCTTTCCTTGCTCCAGAGTCCTTGCATTAGATGATTTCTTCCAGCCCCCTTGTCGATTGGTTATTAGAGAGCCTGGAGCTCGATGCCAGCCTGTTCCATGTGGGCCGCTACTGCGGCGGCTGGCACGCCAGCACACAGGGCCTGGGCCGGGCCAGTTTCCACCTGGTGGTGCAGGGCCATTGCTGGCTGCACATCGATGGCCAGGCGCAGCCGCTGCGCCTGGAGAGCGGCGATGCGGTGTTCCTCTTGCGTGACCTGGCCTATCGATTGTCCGGCGACGAGAATGCCGCCGACGCCTGTGCCCAGCCGCGCCGGAGCATGCAGGCGCTGGACCTGGAAGCCGGGGACGGCGTGGGGCTTGTGTGCGGCTTCTTCCACTTCCAGTCGGGGCTGTCGTCGTTGATCGTCGACGGGCTGGCGGACTGGATCCTGCTGCGCGCCTGCGACCCCGCCGGCAGCGCGGCGCGGGCGCTGTTCGGGCTGATCCTCGAGGAGTGCCGGCGCCCGCAACCGTCCCAGGCGCTGCTCGAACGCCTGACCCACCTGTTGTTCCTCTATGTGCTGCGCCAGCAGGCACACGACGGCCAGGCGCTGGGCGGGCTGGTCGCCCTCGCCCGCCAGCCGGCCTTCGCCGGCTTGCTGGAGCGTTTGATCGAGGCACCAGGCCAGGCCTGGACGCTGGAGGCCATGGCGGCCTGCGCGGGGTTGTCACGCTCGGCGTTCTTCAAGCGCTTCAACGAACTGGCCGGGCAATCCCCCGGGCAGGTGCTGCTGGCGCTGCGCATGCGCCATGCCTGCCAGTTGCTCAAGGCCGGCAACACCGTCGAGCAGGTAGGCGCACAGGCCGGGTATCAGTCGGTGGCGGCATTCACCCGGGCCTTTGCCAAGGCCGTCGGAGTGCAGCCGGGGGCGTACCGCAAGCAGCACGAAGGACGCGCGGGGTAAGGGCCTTTCAACGCCGCCGCTGCATCCAGGCAGCC
The DNA here is from genome assembly GCF_047501685.1 of Pseudomonas sp. CAM1A. Classification (NCBI taxonomy): domain Bacteria; kingdom Pseudomonadati; phylum Pseudomonadota; class Gammaproteobacteria; order Pseudomonadales; family Pseudomonadaceae; genus Pseudomonas; species Pseudomonas sp. CAM1A. Next base: position 64,330 of record NZ_JBFNXP010000006.1, read on the forward strand.
CCCAGCCCGCTGAGGCAGATTATCGCGATCCCCGCCAGGCTCGTGCCGTCCGGCACCTGTGCGAACACCACCCACCCCAGCAACCCGGCGAACACGATCTGGCAATAGCTGAACGGCGCCAGCAACGCCGGCGCGGCATGGCGGAACGCCTGGGTCAGCAGCAGGTGCGCGGTCATCCCGCAGCCGCCCAGCGCCAGCATCAGCGGGACATGCGGCCACTGCGGCGTCTGCCAGAAGAACGGCACCAGCGCCGTCATGATCAGCGTGTTGCACAAGCCCGCGTAGAAGTTGCTGGTGGTCGGGCTGTCATGGGCCGCCAGCTTGCGCGTCAGCAACTGATAGAAGCAAAAGCCCAGGGCCGAACCGAAGGGGAACAGGATCGCCGGGGTGAACATCGCCCCTCCCGGATGCACCACTACCAGCACGCCGACGAAGCCCATGACCACCGCCAGCCATTGTCCCGGGGTCACCCGCTCCCCGAGCAGCGGCACCGACAATGCGGTGACCAGCACCGGGGCGAGGAAGTTGACCGAGGTGGCTTCCGCGAGCGGCAGGTATTGCAGCCCGGCGGTGAACAGCAGGCTGGTGCTGAGCAGGCTCAGCGCACGCAAGGTCTGCAACAGCGGCCGGCGGGTGCGCAGTACCGCAAGGCCGGCCTTGGGCAGGAAGATCCCGGCCATCAGCAAGGTGTGCACCAGGTAACGGACCCACACCACCATGATCACCGGATAGATCCCGCCGAGGAATTTCGACAAGCCGTCGTGGCTGGCGAACAGGAAGGTGGCCACCACCACCAGGGCGATACCGCGCAGCGGCTGGTTGACTCCGGACAACGGTGTACTGGAACTCATGGGGCTCTCGGGCGATTGCCCCGGCATCGCGCCCGGGCATGGGCGGATTCTAGAAGAGAAGCCAGAGGGTGGACAAAGCATTGTGGTCCAATCAGTACATTCCGTTCGCTGATCGGCCACTTTCCCACATCCCTTCGCTGCCTGCGAGGGCGCAAACCCTGCTGGTGCTCGCCCTTTCAGTGCAATCGCCGGGTCACCAGGAAGTTGCGCAACGACGGCTCGTCATCCAGGGCAATCTCCCGCACCGTACGGGGCAAGTCGGCCACTACCGCCTGACAGAACGCCAGGGCCGGGGCATCCTCGCCGTAGCACCGCACCAACCAGTCGCCTTGACCCTCCCACAGCGTGCGCCGCGCGACCGCCAGGCCCACGCCCTGGCGGCGATACTTCTTGAGCACGAACAGGTCGGCCAGCTCCCAGGCGTCAATGCCGGGCAGCTCGCTGCGCTCGATAAGCAGGAAGCCGGCGATGAAACCGTCCACCAGTATCAGGCTGGCGCTCCAGCCCGGGGTTTGCCAGTAGCGGCTGAAGTGCGGCTCGTGGAGGTAGAAGCGCCCATCCGCCTCGACATCTTCCTGCTCCCAGTCAGAGGACTCGTAGGCGTAGAACTGGTAGAGGTTGCGCACCAGGTCGGCATGCTCGGGGCCGGTCTGGAGCAGTTCGACAGGGAGGGTCATGGAACAGGCTCGATGAATGCGGGAGCGCGAGTCTACCTCGGCGCTCAGGCGTTTGCAGCGCGGCGGCGGCGCATCCATCCTCGCGGCTCGTTGCCACGACGATGGATGCGGGTTTTGTCACGCCTGCGGCAGGGCCGCCACCGCGTCCACTTCCACCAGCATGCCGTCCAGCGCCAGGCGCGGCACCGGGATCAAGGTGCAGGTCGGGGTCATCCTGCCGCCCCAGGCACGCTCGGCCTCGGCCACCCACTGGCGCAGCCGTGCCTCGGAATGGTCAACCACCAGCAGGGTGAGCTTGCACACGTGCTCCAGCGTTGCCCCACGGGAAGCCAAGGCGATCTTCAGGTTCACCAGGGCCTGACGCGCCTGCTCGTCGAAACGTGCCGACAACTTGCCCTGCAGGTCCTCACCGCCTTGACCTGCGATATACAGCAGGCGGCTGCCGGCGCGTACCTCGGCGACGTGGGAATAGGCATTGCCACTGGGGTCGTAGAGGCCCTCGGGGTTGCTCAGGGCAAAGGCGGCTGGCTGGGTCATGGTATCGCTCCATCGATGGAAAGAGTGGCCGAGTATCAAACCTCAGGTTAAGTCGAGGTCAAGCCCCGCCCGCCACACCTTGATCGGCGCCTATTTTTCCTGCAACACCGCCCTGCCCTTCACCGCGCGCGGCCCACGCCAGGCCCAGAACAACAGGCCCGGGAACGGCGCGTAGACGACGAACACCACCCATAGCATTTTGCGTTCGGCGCGCCGGTCGCTACCGATGATGTGCCAGATGGCCCAGATTTCCAGAAGGATGACGACGAGCGCGACAACGAACCAGATTGTTCCGATTTCCATGAGTCTTCTCCTATTGGCTGTACTGGCTTGGGTTGTCGCGCGCGCCGAGGGTTCACTCGGATCTTGTCCGGCCCATGGCCCACTGGCACAGTGATCGGCCGCCCTGCACCGCACCCTGGGAGCCCTCATGCCATTCGATCCGACGCTGCTTGCCCAGGCCCGCCACGTGGTGGTGTTCACCGGAGCCGGGGTGTCCGCGGAAAGTGGCATCGCCACGTTTCGCGACAAGCTGACCGGCCTGTGGGCGCGCTTCGACCCGGCGCAGCTGGCCAGCGCCGAGGGCTTTCGCGCCGACCCGGCGCTGGTCTGGGGCTGGTACCAGATGCGCCGCGCCGGGATCGCCAAGGCCACGCCCAACGCAGGCCACCTGGCCATCGCCGCGCTGGCGGCGCAGGTGCCGAAACTGACCCTGATAACGCAGAACGTCGATGACCTGCACGAACGCGCCGGCAGCCGCGCCGTGCTGCATCTGCACGGGCGGCTGGATGCCTTTCGCTGCCTGGACTGCGCGCGCCCGGCGGATGAGCCCGTGGCGCTGCCCGAGGAGGCCACTCACGGCTGCCGTATGGAACCACCGCGCTGCGCTTGCTGCGCCGGGCCGCTGCGCCCCGGTGTGGTGTGGTTTGGCGAGATGTTGCCCGAGGCGGCGCTGGAGCAGGCATTCACCGCCGCGCAGCAGTGCGATGTACTGCTGTCGGTAGGCACCTCAGGCCTTGTACAGCCGGCGGCCTCGATACCTCGCATGGCACTGGCGGCAGGGGCAACGGTGGTGCATGTCAATCCGCAGCCTGTGCCCTGCGAGCACCCGCGGGCGTTCATGCTGCCCGGCAAGGCGGGCGAGGTCCTGCCGCAACTGCTGCGCCAGGCCTTCGCCTGAGCTACCGGGCAGGCCGGTTCAGCGGCCAGCCTGGTCCAGCGCAGCCTTCAAGGCATCGGCATCGGCGTAGCTGTTGCGCGCTGCCATCACGCCGTGATCCAGCGCCAGCCACAGCACCTTGCCTTCGTCCCCGGCATAGCGGCTGGCGACCCGGCCTTCGCGGTCGAGCAGTACCCGATAGCTATAGTCGCGCATGGCCGGGATGGCGAACAGCTTGCTGATCAGCGCCGGCATGCGCTGGATATCCGCGACGAACACGGCATGCCGCGCCTCCAGGTAGCCTTTGGGCTGCTCGGCCAGGGCCGCATTGACCAGCTTGGCACCATCCATGTCGCGGGCGACCAGCAGGATGCGGGTGTCGGCCCCCAGGCTGTAGGGCTGGTCGTACTGGTCGAGCAAAGTCCAGGGCGCGAGGGTTTCGCCAGGTTGCGCGGCGTGGGCCACGAGCGCCAGCAGGCTGAGCAGAAGTGCGGCGGCGTATTTCATGAGGGTCGAGTCCGGTTCGTGAGGGCCGTCAGCATAGCCCAAGCCGCCGCCGTTGACAGGCTCAGCGCAATTGCCCGGCAATCAGCCCCACGGCAATCAGGATCATCACCGCGCCAGACAAACGCCCCACTGCCTGCGCCGCGGCGGGCCGGGTGCGCAACACAGCCTTGGCACCAAAGCCGACCATCAGGTAGATCACCAGCGAACTGCCCAGGTGCACCAACCCCAGCAGCAGGATCTGCAGCGGCAACGGCCAGCTCGACTGCGGGTCGGTGAACTGCGGCAGCAAGGCCAGGAACAGCAGGAACACCTTGGGGTTGAGGCCGCTGACGCACAGGCCCTTGAATGCCCAGCGCGACCCCGAGTCCTGTTCACCACCCGCGCCCGCTTCGGGTACTGCCGGGCTCAGCAGCAGGTTGCCGCCCAGCCACAGCAGGTAGATGCACCCCGCCAAGGTCAGCAAGGTCAGCGCCAGCGGGTGACCGGCAATCAGGCTGCCGACCCCGGCAGCCACCACCAGGGTGACGAGCAGATGCCCCGACAGCATGCCCGCCACCGCCGGCACGACCCAACGCCCGCGCATGCCGGCCGAGATGGCGTAGGCCCAGTCGGCGCCGGGGGTGATCACGAACAGCAGGGAAACGGCCCAGAACGCCGTCAGTACACTCATGGCCATTTCGAGCCTTCCTTTCACACAGGTTTCGGTGAAAGAAAGACTACGGATATCGCCCAGGGATTTTCTTTCGTATATTCCCCGGAACAAGCCAAACATTGGAAGAATCTTCCCCATGGATCGAACCGATCGAAAGATCCTTGCCGAGCTGCAAAAAGATGGGCGCCTGTCAGTGACCGACCTGGCCGAGCGTGTGGGCTTGAGCCTGTCGCCCTGCCACCGGCGCCTCAAGGCGCTGGAGGACTCAGGCGCCATCCTCGGCTATCACGCCCGCCTGGCCCCAGCAGCTCTGGGCCTGAACTTCGCCGCGCTGGTGTTCGTGACCCTGCGCGAGGTGACCCGCCAGCCGGTGGCGGACTTCGAGGCGGCGCTGGGGGAGATACCGCAGATCGTCGAGGCCCAACGCCTGTTCGGCGACCCCGACTACCTGCTGCACGTGGTGGCCAGGGACCTGCCGGCCTTCCAGAAGCTGTATGACGAGCAACTGACCAGCATTCCCAATGTGAAACGCCTGAGTTCGACGCTGGTGATGAAGGAAGTGATTCAGGACCGGCTGCTGCCGATGTGACCCCGGGGCCACTGTCCGGATGCGGCCTACAGGCAGGTGGCGGCTGCCGCGCGCCGGCGCAGGGCCATGCCGTCGTTCTTCTGCGCGTAGTAGTCGACCCGCGTGCCGCCGGCCTGGGCGTAGACGTCGACGAACGACTCGGCCTCGCGGGTGTACACCGTGAAGCCGCCTTGCTTGCGGGCCTCCAGGTAGCCGCTGGCGTCGACCCCGAAGGTGTTCTCTTCCTGCCAACTGAACTGGATGCACTGGGCCACCAGATCCGGCGTCTTGTGCGAATCCAGCTGCGCGGTGGGTGCGCCGCTGCGCGCCGCTTCCATGGTCGACGATGCACAGCCCGCCAGCAGCAGCGCCACGGTGATCGGCAGAATTGCTCGCATGTTCCATCCTCGGGACAAAAAAAGAAGGTGACTCTAGCACTGCCGGGGCATCAGGTGAATCACCGCCGCCGTTCATCGCCGCCGCAATAAAATCTTGCGCGACAAAGAACCAAATTGACCGCCTCGTGTCTCAGGATGTACCGCGTAAACCCTTGCGGATCAAGGACCTATAACGTGATGAAACGCTTTGCAAGCCTTTCCATGGTCGCCACCCTGCTGCTGCTCGGTGGCTGCTACAGCAACCATTACCACGACGATGACGATGGCTGGCGCGACCGTGACCGCGGCCACCGTCACCACCATCGCCATGACCGCGACGATGACGACCGCCAGTACCGTGACCGCTACTACCGCTGAAACGTCCTTGCAACCCTGACTCGCCGCGACCGTGCGGCAATCTACCCCTGATGACTCCCCTGAGGTTCATAACATGCGTCTGACTCTGCCTTCCCTCGCCCTCGGCCTGCTGCTCTGCCAGGGCGCTTTCGCCGGTGACGGCACCGCAGCCATCGGCGGCGGCCTGGGTGGCGCCCTCGGCAACGTGGTGGGCAAACAGATCGGCGGCAGCACCGGTGCGGCCATCGGCGCCGGCCTCGGTGGCGCGGCCGGCAGCGCGGTGGGCGCGCGCAAGGGCAACCGTACCGAAGCGGCCATCGGCGGTGGCCTGGGCTCGGCGGGCGGTTCGCTGATCGGCGGCAAGCTCGGCGGCTCCAACGGTTCGACCATCGGTGCCGGCCTGGGCGGCGCGGCCGGTGGCGCCATCGGCAACCACATGGGCGACAACAACCGCAAGCACAAACGTCGCCACTGATCCCGACGGTCGACGGCTCGAAGCCAAACAGCAAAAGGCGGCTGCCCCTAAGGGACAGCCGCCTTTTGCTTTGGCGCGATTCCAGCGCTAGCCAGCGCCCCGCAGAAATTCATGAATCAAAGGAATGACAGCAATCCAATAAATCGTTTGCGGATAACCCGGCACGCTTCGATATTCACGCCATCGAATCACAGGCGCCGCGCACATGAATCAGCCAAGCATCAGCCAGTCCATTGCCATCGTTCACCCGATCACGCTTTCCCATGGTCGCAATGCCGAAGTCTGGGATATCACCGGCAAGCGCTACATCGACTTTGTCGGCGGCATCGGCGTGCTCAATCTGGGCCACTGCAATCCGGCGGTGGTCGAAGCGATCCAGCAGCAGGCCACGCGCCTGACCCACTACGCCTTCAACGCGGCGCCCCACGGCCCCTACCTGGAGCTCATGGAGCGCCTGCGTGAATTTGTCCCGGTCAGCTACCCGTTGGCCGGCATGCTCACCAACAGCGGCGCGGAAGCGGCGGAAAACGCGCTGAAGGTCGCCCGCGGCGCCACCGGCAAGCGCGCCATCGTTGCCTTCGACGGCGGCTTCCATGGCCGCACCCTGGCCACCCTCAACCTCAATGGCAAGGTTGCCCCATACAAGCAACGCGTGGGGGAACTGCCAGGCCCGGTCTATCACCTGCCCTACCCCAGCCCGGATACCGGGGTGAGCTGCGAACAGGCGCTCAAGGCGATGGAGCGCCTGTTCAGCGTGGAACTGGCGGTGGAGGACGTGGCGGCGTTCATCTTCGAGCCGGTGCAGGGTGAAGGTGGTTTCCTCGCCCTTGATCCGAGCTTCGCCCAGGCCTTGCGCCGCTTCTGCGACAGTCACGGGATACTGATCATCATCGACGAGATCCAGTCCGGCTTTGGCCGCACCGGGCAGCGTTTCGCCTTCCCCCGATTAGGTATCGAGCCGGACCTGCTGCTGCTGGCCAAGAGCATCGCCGGTGGCATGCCCCTGGGCGCGGTGGTCGGCCGTCAGGAGATCATGAACGCGCTGCCCAAGGGCGGCCTGGGCGGTACCTACTCGGGCAATCCGATTGCCTGTGCGGCGGCCTTGGCGAGCCTTGCGCAGATGACCGATGACAACCTCGCCACCTGGGGCGAACGCCAGGAACAGGCCATCGTCGCACGCCATGCACGCTGGAAAGCTGCAGGATTGTCCAGTTCGCTCGGCCGCCTGACCGGTGTCGGCGCCATGCGCGGGCTGGAGTTCGTCAACGGCGATGGCAGCCCGGCACCGGCGCAGTTGGCCAAGGTGCTGGAGGCGACGCGTGCCAAGGGGTTGCTGCTGATGCCCAGTGGCAAGGCGCGGCATATCATCCGCCTGCTGGCGCCGCTGACCATCGAGGCCGAGGTGCTCGAGGAAGGGCTGGATATCCTCGAGCATTGCCTGGCTGAGCTGGGGTAAGGCTTACAGGCCCAGCTCTTCGGGGGTGGGCATGTCGCATTCGAAGGCGATCCAGCCGCCTTCGAGTTCGGCGTGACCGTTGACGATCAGGCCGTAGTAAGTGAGGCCGTTCTCCAGCGTGACGCAGATGTGCGTGGCGCCTTTTTCCGGTGCCGCGAGCGTTCCGACGAAATGCACCTTCTTCAGCACTTCGGTTACCGCCTCGAGGCCCACGCGCATGTTGCTGTTTTCCGAAGCCTCGGTGTCGCCCCCACGGTCTTCGGCGCTGACGGTTACGGTGGCGATGTAGGGGTACTTGCTGCTCAAGCGGGGTTACCTCGGGGTATTGGGGCGGATAGTGGCGCCAAGGGTACGGCAGACGACCGTGGTTGTCTCTAGCGCCCTCATCGCGAGGCCTGCAAAAGGTGATCTGAATGCCCCGATCTGTTAGGGTGCCCGCCGATGCACGCCAGACCACGCGAGGATACCGAGTGAGCGCCGAACAACCCCTGATCGCCGACCTGTTCGAGGTCGACAAACGCCTGACCCTCAAGCCCGTCGTGGACTTCAACGCCTACCTGCGCAACGCCTTCGGCGACGGCCCCTGCCGCTGCCACCGCTGCGTCGAGGGCAATGGCGACGAGAGCACCTACAGCCACCGCCACAGCTTCGAACTGGAAGGCCGCACCCTGCACCGGCGCTTCGCCAGCACCGCCGGCAGCGACGTGCTGATGGTGCTGAAGAAGGCCTGGCTGTCCTACACCAAGGCCGAACTGATCACCGTCGGCGCACTGGACATGGCCACCCTCAAGGCCTTCACCGACGCTGCCCTGCACGAACGCCTGCTGGCCCTGCTGCCGGCCAGCGGCCTGGCCCGCGAAACCGACGGCCAGTGGCAGTTGCAGGTGCTCGCCGACTGACGGTCGCCCCGGCAGGATTCTCCCGCTCTGCTACCGTGGGAGAATCCTCACCCCGCAGGTGACCCGCCATGGCCCGCACGACCCCCATCGAGCTGTACCGCAACATCGGCATTGTCGCTCACGTGGATGCCGGCAAGACCACCACCACTGAGCGGATCCTGTTCTACACCGGGGTCAACCACAAGATGGGCGAGGTGCACGACGGCGCCGCGACCATGGACTGGATGGCTCAGGAGCAGGAGCGCGGCATCACCATCACCTCGGCGGCCACCACGGCCTTCTGGCAGGGCTCGACCAAGCAGTTCGAGCACAAGTACCGTTTCAATATCATTGACACCCCCGGCCACGTCGACTTCACCATCGAGGTCGAGCGCTCGCTGCGCGTGCTCGACGGCGCGGTGGTGGTGTTCAGCGGCGCCGACGGGGTCGAGCCACAGTCCGAGACGGTGTGGCGCCAGGCCAACAAGTACCATGTGCCGCGCCTGGCCTACATCAACAAGATGGACCGTCAGGGCGCGGATTTCCTGCGTGTGGTCAAACAGATCGACCAGCGCCTGGGCCACCATCCGGTGCCGATCCAGCTGGCCATCGGCAGCGAGGAAAATTTCATCGGCCAGATCGACCTGGTGAAGATGAAAGCCATCTACTGGAACGATGCCGACCACGGCACCAGTTACCGCGAAGAAGAGATCCCCGCCGAACTGCAGGCGCTGGCGGACGAATGGCGCGCGCACATGATCGAAGCCGCCGCCGAAGCCAATGACGAACTGACCATGAAGTTCCTCGAAGGTGAAGAACTGACCGTCGACGAGATCAAGGCAGCCCTGCGCCAACGCACCATCGCCAACGAGATCGTGCCGACCATCCTCGGCTCATCGTTCAAGAACAAGGGCGTGCCGCTGATGCTCGACGCGGTGATCGACTACCTGCCCGCCCCGTCCGAAATCCCGGCGATCAAGGGCACCGACCCGGACAACGAAGAGAAGCATCTGGAACGCCACGCCGACGATAACGAACCGTTCTCGGCCCTGGCCTTCAAGATCGCCACCGACCCGTTCGTTGGCACCCTGACCTTCGCCCGGGTGTATTCCGGCGTGCTCAGCTCCGGCAATGCGGTGCTCAACTCGGTCAAGGGCAAGAAGGAGCGCATCGGCCGCATGGTGCAGATGCACGCCAACCAGCGCGCCGAGATCAAGGACGTGTGCGCCGGCGATATCGCCGCGTTGATCGGCATGAAGGACGTGACCACCGGCGACACCCTGTGCGACATGGACAAGCCGATCATCCTTGAACGCATGGATTTCCCCGACCCGGTGATCTCGGTGGCGGTGGAGCCCAAGACCAAGGGCGATCAGGAGAAAATGGGCATCGCCCTGAGCAAGCTGGCCCAGGAGGACCCGTCGTTCCGGGTCAAGACCGACGAGGAAACCGGCCAGACCATCATCTCCGGCATGGGTGAGCTGCACCTGGACATCATCGTTGACCGCATGCGCCGCGAGTTCAACGTCGAGGCCAATATCGGCAAACCTCAGGTGGCCTACCGCGAGAAGATCCGCAACACCTGCGAGATCGAAGGGCGTTTTGTTCGCCAATCGGGCGGGCGCGGCCAGTACGGCCATTGCTGGATCCGCTTCGCCCCGGGCGACGAAGGCAAGGAAGGGCTGGAGTTCGTCAACGAGATCGTCGGCGGCGTGGTGCCGCGCGAGTACATCCCGGCGATCCAGAAAGGCATCGAGGAACAGATGAAGAACGGCGTGCTCGCCGGCTACCCGCTGATCAACCTCAAGGCGGCGGTGTTCGACGGCTCGTACCACGACGTCGACTCCAACGAGATGGCCTACAAGATTGCCGCCTCCATGGCCACCAAGCAGCTGTCGCAGAAAGGTGGCGCGGTGCTGCTGGAACCGGTGATGAAGGTCGAGGTGGTGACGCCCGAGGAGTACCAGGGCGATATCCTCGGCGACCTGAGCCGGCGCCGGGGCATGATCCAGGATGGCGACGAGACCCCGGCCGGCAAGGTGATCCGTGCCGAGGTGCCGTTGGGCGAGATGTTCGGCTACGCCACCTCGATGCGCTCGATGACTCAGGGCCGGGCGAGCTTCTCGATGGAGTTCACCCGCTACGCCGAGGCGCCGGCGAGCATTGCCGATGGGATCGTCAAGAAGAATCGCGGGGAGGCATAACGCAAATCGCGGGGCAAGCCCGCTCCCACCAGACGTCACGTGGGAGCGGGCTTGCCCCGCGATGCGTCAGTGCTGCTCCCCTGCCCGCTTGAGCAGCTTCTTGCAGCGCTCGGAAAGGTGCACCACCCGCAAATGCTTGCCCGCCTTGGCATAGCGCTCACGCAGGGTCTTGAGCGCCGCGATCGCCGAGTAGTCGACAAAACTCAGGTGCTGGCAATCCAGCGTGACCTTGGCCGGATCGTTGGCCGGATCGAACTGGTTGAGAAACGGCGTCGTCGATGCGAAGAACAGCGTGCCATGCACCTGGTAATGCTTGCTCCCCTCGGCGTCCTCATGACTGTCGGCATACAGCTCGCGCGCGTGCTGCCAGGCAAAATTGATGGCCGCGATGACGATGCCGAACAGCACCGCCGTGGCCAGGTCGGTGAACACCGTGACCACGGTCACGGCGATGATCGCCAGCACATCGCTCACCGGCACCTTGTGCAGCACCCGCAGCGACGCCCAGGCGAAGGTCTGCTGGGCCACCACGAACATCACCCCCACCAGCGCCGCCAGCGGAATACGCTCGATCAACGGCGACAGGAACAGCACGAACAGCAGGATCATCACCCCGGCCACCACGCCCGACAGTCGGCCACGACCATTGGAGCTGAGGTTGATCACGGTCTGCCCGATCATCGCGCAGCCGCCCATGCCACCGCACAGGCCCGAGACCATGTTGGCCGCGCCCAGGGCCACGCACTCGCGGTCCGGGTAGCCGCGGCTCTCGGTGACCTCGTCGGTGAGGTTCAGGGTCAGCAGGGTTTCCAGCAGGCCGACCATGGCCATCAGCACCGCGTAGGGCGCGATGATTTTCAAGGTCTCGAGGTTCCAGGGGATGTCCGGCAGCGCCAGTGTCGGCAGGCCGCCGGCGATGTGCGCCATATCGCCGAGGGTGCGGGTTGGCAGACCCAGCAGATAGACCAGCAGGCCGACGCCGAGGATCGCCACCAACGCTGGCGGCACGGCGCGGGTCAGCCTGGGAAGCACGTAGACCACCAGCATGGTCAGCGCCACCAGGCCGATCATCAGGTACAGCGGCGCGCCGCTGAGCCAGTGCTCGCCTTCCTTGAAGTGCTCCAGCTGGGCCAGGGCGATGACGATGGCCAGGCCGTTGACGAAGCCGAGCATCACCGGGTACGGCACCAGGCGCACCAGTTTGCCCAGGCGCAGCGCGCCGAACAGGATCATCACCAACCCGCCCAGCAGCACCGTGGCCAGCAGGTATTGGACGCCGTGCTGCACCACCAGGGCGACGATGACCACCGCCATCGAGCCGGCGGCGCCGGAGATCATCCCCGGGCGGCCGCCGAACAGCGCGGTCAGGGTGCAGATGATGAAGGCGCCGTACAGGCCCATCAGCGGGTTGAGGTGGGCCACCAGGGCGAAAGCGATGCACTCCGGTACCAGGGCGAACGAAGTGGTGAGGCCGGCGAGCAGGTCGGCGCGTAGGCGTGCGGGTTTCATGGGGGTCCTGTAAGCAGCCCCGGCGCAGAACGTTGTGTGGGAGCGCCTGAGGAGTGAGCCTGAAGTCGAGGGCCGCGATGTTACGGAATTTGCCTGACTACAACCACTGAAAAGCCGACCTGTGCCTGCCGCTGTGATCCACAACCAGCAAGATGCCAACAAATTTGCCATCATGTCCATTCCACCCGCGGAGATCATGGACATGCCGCTACGCCCCCTCCTCGCCTCGCTGCTGCTGGCCGCCAGCCTTACCGCCCAGGCCGCCACCGAGGTCATTCCCCTGCAACACCGCAGCAGCGCCGAACTGCTGCCCGCCGCCCAGTCCTTCCTCGGCAAGGACGGCAGCGTCAGCACCTTCGAGGACAAGCTGATCGTCAACGCCAGCCAGGAACGCATCGACGACCTGCGCGCCCTGCTGCAACAGCTCGACACGGCGCCCAAACGCCTGCTGATCAGCGTCGACAACAACGACAGCAACTTCCAGGACAACCGCGGCAATGCCCGCGTGATCCACTACGGCACCGCCAACCGCGAAGGCGGCATGCAGCAGGTGCAGGCCAGCGACGGCCAGCCGGCGCTGATCCAGGTGGGCCAGAGCATCCCCGTCACCAGTAGCTCCACCGACGGTTACGGGCGCATCCAGAGCAACACCGAATACCGCAACGTGACCCAGGGTTTCTACGTCACGCCACGCCTGAGCGGCGACACGGTTCGCCTGCAAATCAGCACCAATAATGATCGAATGAGCCAGGAACGTGCCGATGTAGTGAAAGTGCAGAGCACCGACACGACCGTCACCGGCAAGCTCGGCGAGTGGATCACCCTGGCCGGGTTCAACCAGCAGAGTCAGTCCGAACGCAGCGCGTCAAGCCTCAGTTACAGCACCCAGCGCGGTGAAAACATGACTTTGCGGGTCAAAGTCGACCTTCTCGACTGACCCCAGACAATTCAAGGCCTCGACCAAGGGCCTTGAAACTGACCGCCAAGTCGCATTAGACCAAATATGTAGTAAGCCGAAAAAAGCACTACAAAGTGTTTGACAGGCTCTTTTCGCCAAGGGCATGATGGCCTCGCTCCCGCTAATCAGAGGCCCTGGCAAGGGTCTTCGAGGTGCGTTTCTCCCACCGTGGAGGCACCTCGTGTCCATACGGCCCACAAGGCGGTTCGACGGGATTGCGACTGCAACGAAGAAGTTGTCCCGAGGGACGGAAGCGCATCACCGCAGTTCTGGCAATCGCGTCGCACCGCAGCAAGGCATCCACGAGCCAACCTGCAGGGCACACCTTCGCCTGGCCTGCCCACCCTTCCCCTTCGCACTTCCCCGTTCGCCGCCGCACTCCCCCGGACAGCACAGCCTGGCCCTCTGACCCGCGTATCCGAGCATCAGCACAATTACACTCAAGATCGATGCGACGAGGTTTATTTCCATGGCACTGACACGCGAACAGCAAATTGCAGCCCTCGAGAAAGACTGGGCCGAAAACCCGCGCTGGAAAGGCGTGACCCGTACCTACACCGCCGCCGATGTCGTTCGCCTGCGTGGCTCGCTGCAACCGGAGCACACCCTGGCTCGCCAGGGCGCAGAAAAACTGTGGAAGCTGGTCACCCAAGGTGCCCACCCGTCCTTCCGCCCAGAAAAAGATTTCGTCAACTGCATGGGCGCCCTGACCGGCGGCCAGGCAGTGCAGCAGGTCAAGGCCGGCATCCAGGCCATCTACCTGTCCGGCTGGCAGGTTGCCGCCGACAACAACTCGGCCGAGTCGATGTACCCCGACCAGTCGCTGTACCCGGTTGACTCGGTGCCGACCGTGGTCAAGCGCATCAACAACTCGTTCCGTCGCGCCGACCAGATCCAGTGGAAAGCCGGCAAGAACCCAGGCGACGAAGGCTACATCGACTACTTCGCACCAATCGTGGCTGACGCCGAAGCCGGTTTCGGCGGCGTGCTCAACGCCTACGAGCTGATGAAGAACATGATCGAAGCGGGCGCCGCCGGCGTGCACTTCGAAGACCAGCTGGCCTCGGTGAAAAAATGCGGCCACATGGGTGGCAAGGTACTGGTACCGACCCAGGAAGCCGTACAGAAGCTGGTGGCTGCCCGCCTGGCCGCCGACGTTGCCGGTGTACCGACCATCATCCTGGCCCGTACCGACGCCAACGCCGCCGACCTGCTGACCAGCGACTGCGACCCGTACGACCAGCCGTTCGTGATCGGCGACCGTACCCGTGAAGGCTTCTACAAAGTCCGCGCCGGCCTCGACCAGGCGATCTCCCGCGGCCTGGCCTACGCGCCGTATGCCGACCTGATCTGGTGCGAAACCGCCAAGCCGGACCTGGACGAAGCCCGTCGCTTCGCCGAAGCGATCAAGAAGGAATACCCGGACCAACTGCTGTCGTACAACTGCTCGCCTTCCTTCAACTGGAAGAAGAACCTGGACGACGCCACCATCGCCAAGTTCCAGCGCGAACTGTCGGCCATGGGCTACAAGCACCAGTTCATCACCCTGGCCGGTATCCACAACATGTGGCACGGCATGTTCAACCTGGCGCACGACTACGCCCGCAACGACATGACCGCCTACGTGAAGCTGCAGGAGCAGGAATTCGCCGACGCCAGCAAAGGCTACACCTTCGTGGCGCACCAGCAGGAAGTGGGCACCGGCTACTTCGACGACATGACCACTGTGATCCAGGGTGGTGCTTCGTCGGTGACCGCTCTGACCGGTTCGACCGAGGAAGAACAGTTCCACTGAGTTTGCTGAACTGTTGAAAAAAAAGGCCCGGGGCTTGTGAAAGCCCCGGGCCTTACTTATTGCCTGCGCCTCCCTCATCGCGGGGCAAGCCCGCTCCCACGCAGGTTCCACGACCGCAACGTGGGAGCGGGCTTGCCCCGCGACAGCGCCGGTACAGGCAATACCGCAGATCAGGTCTATGCTTGTGGCTACCCAGCAGCAAGGACCGCCCATGCCTCGTCCAAGCCACCTGATCCTGATCGCCACCGCAGCCGCCGCCCTCTATTTATATGCGCTGGCCAGCGACAACGCCCTGCTTGGCCTGCTGGTCAAACCCATTCCGGTACTGGCCCTGATCGCCTGGCTGGCCAGCACGCCCACCACGCCCTACCGTCGCTGGATCATGATCGGCCTGGCCTTCTCGGTACTCGGCGACATCCTCCTGGCCATCCCCCGTGATCTGTTCGTGTTCGGTCTGGCCGCGTTCCTCTGCGCCCACCTGGCGTACCTTCGCGGTTACTGCAGCCTGACCCAGCGCCCAGCCTACCCCTCACTGACCCTCGCACTGCTGGTGGGCGCCTCGCTGTTCGGCCTGCTAGCCAGCCATGGCCTGGGCCCACTGCTGATCCCGGTGGCGCTGTATGCCCTGGCGATCGGCTGCATGCTCTGGCGCGCACTGGCCTGTGGCGGTGTCGCCGCACTGGGTGCCTGCGCCTTCGTCTTCTCTGACAGTTTGATCGGCATCGACCGCTTCGTCAGCCCGTTCGCCGCTGCCGAGTACCTGATCATCCTTTTCTACTGGCTCGGCCAATGGCTCATCGCCGCGTCGGTCAGCCGCAGCGCAAACGTCAAAGTATTGATCCAGAGCGGTACGCGCAGCGTCGGAAGCTGCTAGAACGAGAGTTTTTCGCATTTGCAAGTAGGCAAATCGGCAGATGAACTTTGCAAGGCCCAGAACAGCTAAAACAGTGCAGTCCAGGTTAAATGATATTAATTATCATTACGCAACTAGCCAGTCATTACGCGGGGTAAGAAACATAATTAACAAATCCGCGTGCAATGCCCGAAACTCAAGGGTTTCAGCCAGTTACGAAAGATTTTTGTTCTTAAAACTACGAATAAATTTGCAACGGAAATTTTACTTGCACTGGGTTTACCCATAAAATCAGCGCGATTGATTCAGCTGCGACATTTGGTCACTGCGTCTGCGACACCACGTCGCCGCTCTACTTATTTCAGACTGCAGAGCTGGGTCTCTGTATAAGGATTTCTAGCATGTCCGATTCGGCAGGACTCATCGCCCACAACTGGGGCTTTGCCATCTTCCTCCTGGGTGTCGTCGGCCTGTGTGCCTTCATGCTCGGCCTGTCCAGCCTGCTCGGTAGCAAGGCCTGGGGTCGCGCCAAGAACGAACCCTTCGAATCCGGCATGCTGCCCGTCGGCAGCGCCCGCCTGCGCCTGTCCGCCAAATTCTATCTGGTCGCGATGCTGTTCGTGATCTTCGATATCGAAGCCCTCTTCCTGTATGCATGGTCTGTGTCCGTCCGCGAAAGCGGCTGGACCGGATTCGTCGAAGCTCTCATTTTCATAGCAATTCTGTTGGCAGGTCTTGTCTACCTATGGCGCGTCGGGGCGCTCGATTGGGCTCCCGAAGGTCGCCGCAAGCGGCAAGCGAAGCTGAAACAATGAGGCTTTGGCATGCAATACAATCTCACCAGAATCGATCCGGACGCACCCAACGAGCAGTATCCGGTCGGTGAGCGGGAAACCGTCACCGATCAACTGCTGGAAGACCAGGTCCACAAGAACATCTACATGGGGAAACTCGAGGATGTGCTGCGTGGCGCGGTCAACTGGGGTCGCAAGAACTCCCTCTGGCCGTACAACTTCGGCCTGTCCTGCTGCTACGTGGAAATGACCACGGCCTTCACGGCGCCCCACGACATCGCCCGCTTCGGCGCCGAAGTCATCCGGGCCTCGCCGCGTCAGGCCGACTTCATGGTCATCGCCGGTACCTGCTTCGTGAAGATGGCGCCGATCATCCAGCGCCTGTACGAGCAGATGCTCGAGCCCAAGTGGGTCATCTCCATGGGTTCGTGCGCCAACTCCGGCGGCATGTACGACATCTACTCGGTCGTTCAGGGGGTCGACAAGTTCCTCCCCGTGGACGTGTACGTGCCTGGCTGCCCGCCGCGCCCCGAAGCGTTCCTGCAAGGCTTGATGCTGCTGCAGGAGTCGATCGGCCAAGAACGACGCCCGCTGTCCTGGGTGGTTGGCGATCAAGGCATCTACCGTGCCGAAATGCCAGCCCAGAAGGACCTGCGTCGCGAACAGCGCATTGCGGTAACCAACCTGCGCAGCCCCGACGAAGTCTGATCCAGCGACCTGCCGCCCGCTCCCGAAGGAGCCGGCGGCCTGGCTTCATTCTTAACGCTGACCCAAAGCGACCGAGACCATGACAGCGGACAACGCTATTTATATTCCGCCTTACAAGGCTGACGACCAGGATGTGGTCGTCGAACTGCACAACCGATTCGGCGCCGACGCTTTCGTCGCCCAGGAAACCCGCACCGGCATGCCGGTACTGTGGGTAAAGCGTGCCCAGCTCAAGGAAATCCTCACCTTCCTGCGCAACGTCGCCAAGCCGTACAGCATGTTGTACGACCTGCACGGCGTCGACGAGCGCCTGCGCACCCAGCGCCGCGGCCTGCCTGCCGCCGACTTCAGCGTGTTCTACCACCTGCTGTCGGTCGAACGTAACAGCGACGTGATGATCAAGGTGTCGCTCAGCGAAGGCGACCTGAACCTGCCGACCGTCACCGGTATCTGGCCCAACGCCAACTGGTACGAGCGTGAAGTGTGGGACATGTTCGGCATCGACTTTGCCGGCCACCCGCACCTGAGCCGCATCATGATGCCGCCGACCTGGGAAGGTCACCCGCTGCGCAAGGACTACCCGGCCCGCGCCACCGAATTCGACCCCTACAGCCTGACCCTGGCCAAGCAGCAGCTTGAAGAAGAGTCGGCACGTTTCAACCCCGAAGCCTGGGGCATGAAGCGTTCGGGCGCCAACGAGGACTACATGTTCCTCAACCTCGGCCCCAACCACCCTTCGGCCCACGGTGCCTTCCGTATCGTTCTGCAGCTGGACGGCGAAGAGATCGTCGACTGCGTACCGGACATCGGCTACCACCACCGTGGTGCCGAGAAGATGGCCGAGCGCCAGTCGTGGCACAGCTTCATCCCCTACACCGACCGTATCGACTACCTCGGCGGGGTGATGAACAACCTGCCGTACGTACTGGCGGTGGAGAAGCTGGCCGGCATCCAGGTGCCGCAGAAGGTCGACGTGATCCGCATCATGCTCGCCGAGTTCTTCCGCATCACCAGCCACCTGCTGTTCCTGGGTACCTATATCCAGGACGTCGGCGCCATGACCCCGGTGTTCTTCACCTTCACCGACCGCCAGCGCGCCTACACCGTGATCGAAGCGATCACCGGTTTCCGCCTGCACCCGGCCTGGTACCGCATCGGTGGCGTTGCCCACGACCTGCCGCGCGGCTGGGACAAGCTGGTCAAGGACTTCGTCGAATGGCTGCCCAAGCGCCTCGACGAGTACACCAAGGCCGCCCTGCAGAACAGCATCCTCAAGGGCCGGACCATCGGCGTCGCCGCCTACAACACCAAGGAAGCCCTGGAATGGGGCACTACCGGTGCCGGCCTGCGTTCCACCGGTTGCGACTTCGACCTGCGTAAAGCCCGCCCTTACTCCGGCTACGAGAACTTCGAATTCGAAGTGCCGCTGGCCCACAACGGCGATGCCTACGATCGCTGCATGGTCCGTGTCGAGGAGATGCGCCAGAGTATCCGCATCATCGACCAGTGCCTGCGCAACATGCCGGAAGGCCCGTACAAGGCGGACCACCCGCTGACCACGCCGCCACCGAAAGAGCGCACCCTGCAGCACATCGAGACCTTGATCACCCACTTCCTGCAAGTCTCGTGGGGCCCGGTCATGCCGGCCAACGAGTCGTTCCAGATGATCGAGGCGACCAAGGGCATCAACAGTTACTACCTGACGAGCGACGGCGGCACCATGAGCTACCGCACCCGGATCCGTACCCCGAGCTACCCGCACCTGCAGCAGATCCCTTCGGTGATCAAGGGCAGCATGGTCGCGGACCTGATCGCGTACCTGGGCAGTATCGACTTCGTTATGGCTGACGTGGACCGCTAAGCATGAACAGCACGCTTATCCAAACCGACCGTTTCGCCCTGAGCGAAACCGAGCGCTCGGCCATCGAGCACGAGATGCACCACTACGAGGACCCGCGCGCGGCGTCCATCGAAGCCCTGAAGATCGTCCAGAAAGAGCGCGGCTGGGTGCCGGACGGCGCCATCTACGCCATCGGCGAAGTGCTGGGCATCCCCGCCAGCGACGTCGAAGGCGTGGCCACCTTCTACAGCCAGATCTTCCGCCAGCCGGTCGGCCGCCACATCATCCGCGTGTGCGACAGCATGGTCTGCTACATCGGCGGCCATGAATCGGTGGTCAGCCAGATCCAGAGCGAGCTGGGCATCGGCCTCGGCCAGACCACCGCTGACGGGCGTTTCACCCTGCTGCCGGTGTGCTGCCTGGGTAACTGCGACAAGGCCCCGGCGCTGATGATCGACGACGACACCTTTGGCGACGTGCAGCCCGCTGGCGTCTCCAAGCTGCTGGAGGGTTACGTATGACCATCACTTCCTTCGGCCCGGCCAACCGCATTGCGCGTTCGGCCGAAACCCACCCGCTGACCTGGCGCCTGCGTGATGACGGCGAGCCGGTCTGGCTGGCCGAGTACGAATCGAAGAACGGCTATGCCGCCGCGCGCAAGGCGCTGGCCGACATGTCCGCCGACGACATCGTGCAGAGCGTCAAGGACTCCGGCCTCAAAGGCCGTGGCGGCGCAGGCTTCCCCACTGGCGTGAAGTGGGGCCTGATGCCCAAAGACGAATCCATGAACATCCGCTACCTGCTGTGCAACGCGGATGAAATGGAGCCGAACACCTGGAAGGACCGCATGCTGATGGAGCAACAGCCCCATCTGCTGGTCGAGGGCATGCTGATCAGCGCCCGCGCCCTGAAGGCCTACCGTGGCTACATCTTCCTGCGTGGCGAATACACCACTGCGGCGAAGAACCTCAACCGCGCCATCGACGAAGCCAAGGCCGCTGGCCTCTTGGGCAAGAACATCCTCGGCAGCGGTTTCGACTTCGAGCTGTTCGTGCACACCGGTGCCGGGCGTTACATCTGCGGTGAAGAGACCGCGTTGATCAACTCGCTCGAAGGCCGTCGCGCCAACCCGCGCTCCAAGCCGCCCTTCCCTGCCGCCGTCGGCGTGTGGGGCAAGCCGACCTGCGTGAACAACGTCGAGACCCTGTGCAACGTGCCGGCCATCGTCGCCAACGGCAACGACTGGTACAAGTCGCTGGCCCGCGAAGGCAGCGAAGACCACGGCACCAAGCTGATGGGCTTCTCCGGCAAGGTGAAGAACCCGGGCCTGTGGGAACTGCCGTTCGGCGTCACCGCCCGCGAGCTGTTCGAAGACTACGCCGGTGGCATGCGCGACGGCTTCAAGCTCAAGTGCTGGCAGCCTGGCGGCGCCGGTACCGGCTTCCTGCTGCCCGAGCACCTCGACGCGCAGATGTATGCCGGCGGCATCGCCAAGGTCGGCACCCGTATGGGTACGGGCCTGGCCATGGCGGTCGACGACAGCGTCAACATGGTCTCGCTGCTGCGCAATATGGAAGAGTTCTTCGCCCGCGAGTCGTGCGGCTGGTGCACCCCATGCCGTGACGGCCTGCCGTGGAGCGTGAAGATGCTGCGCGCACTGGAGAACGGCCAGGGCCGCGCCGAAGATATCGAGACCCTGTTGGGCTTGGTCAACTTCCTCGGCCCAGGCCGTACCTTCTGTGCTCACGCACCGGGTGCCGTCGAGCCATTGGGCAGTGCCATCAAATACTTCCGCTCGGAGTTCGAGGCCGGTGTGGCGCCAGAAAGCGCTGGCACCCTGCGCCCGAACCTGGCGAAGCCGATTGTAGTCGGCGCATAAAAAGATAGAACGCGGGTGGTCCGTGCCACCCGCCGGCCTTGCAGGCTCGCCGTAAAGATTGGCGATGAGCCGCAGGCCCACCGATTTCCATTAGCCACGCCCGCTCACGCGGGCCAACGAAGAACTTTGAACAATGGCCACTATCCACGTAGACGGCAAAGCGCTCGAAGTCAACGGTGCAGACAACCTGTTACAGGCGTGTCTGTCACTCGGCCTCGACATCCCCTATTTCTGCTGGCACCCGGCGCTCGGTAGCGTCGGCGCCTGCCGGCAGTGCGCGGTCAAGCAGTACACCGACGAGAACGACACCCGTGGTCGTATCGTCATGTCCTGCATGACCCCTGCCTCCGACGGCACCTGGATCTCCATCGAAGACGAAGAGTCCAAGGCGTTCCGCGCCAGCGTCGTCGAGTGGCTGATGACCAACCACCCGCACGACTGCCCGGTGTGCGAGGAAGGCGGTCACTGCCACCTGCAGGACATGACGGTAATGACCGGCCACAACGAGCGCCGCTACCGTTTCACCAAGCGTACCCACCAGAACCAGGACCTCGGCCCGTTCATCGCCCATGAGATGAACCGCTGCATCGCCTGCTACCGTTGCGTGCGCTACTACAAGGACTACGCCGGCGGCACCGACCTGGGCGTGTACGGCGCCCACGACAACGTGTACTTTGGTCGCGTCGAAGACGGCGTGCTGGAAAGCGAGTTCTCCGGCAACCTCACCGAGGTCTGCCCGACCGGTGTGTTCACCGACAAGACCCACTCCGAGCGCTACAACCGCAAGTGGGACATGCAGTTCGCCCCGAGCATCTGCCATGGCTGCTCCAGCGGTTGCAACATCAGCCCCGGCGAGCGCTACGGCGAACTGCGCCGCATCGAAAACCGCTTCAACGGCTCGGTAAACCAGTACTTCCTGTGCGACCGTGGCCGCTTCGGCTATGGCTACGTCAACCGCAAGGATCGCCCGCGCCAGCCACACCTGGCCGATGGCACCAAGCTGTCCCTCGACGCCGCCCTGGACAAAGCCGCCGACCTGCTGCGCGGCCGCACCATCGTCGGCATCGGCTCGCCACGCGCCAGCCTCGAGAGCAACTACGGCCTGCGTGAGCTGGTCGGTGCCGAGTACTTCTACTCCGGTATGGAAGCTGGCGAACTGGCCCGCGTACGCCTGGCCCTGAACGTGCTGAACAACAGCCCGCTGCCAGTGCCGACCCTGCGCGACATCGAAGACCACGACGCCGTGTTCGTGCTCGGCGAAGACCTCACCCAGACCGCCGCCCGCGTCGCCCTGGCCGTGCGCCAGGCCACCAAGGGCAAGGCCGAGGCCATGGCCGACGCGATGCGCGTGCAGCCTTGGCTGGACGCCGCGGTGAAGAACATCGGCCAGCACGCGCTGTACCCGCTGTTTATCGCTTCGCTGGCTGAAACCAAGCTGGATGACGTTGCCGAAGAGTGTGTCCACGCCGCCCCTGCGGACCTCGCCCGCATCGGTTTCGCCGTGGCCCATGCCATCGACCCGAGCGCGCCTGCCGTCGCCGGCCTGGACGACGAGGCCAAGGCCCTGGCCCAGCGCATCGCCGACGCCCTGGTCGCCGCCAACCGCCCACTGGTGGTCGCCGGCACTTCCCTGGCGGATCCTGCGCTGATCGAAGCCGCCGCCAACATTGCCAAGGCCCTGAAGCTGCGCGAGAAGAACGGTTCGCTGAGCCTGGTCGTGCCTGAAGCCAACAGCATCGGCCTGGCCATGCTCGGTGGCGAGTCCGTCGATGCCGCGCTGGACGCGGTCATCAGCGGCAAGGCCGACGCCATTGTCGTGCTGGAAAACGACCTGTACGCCCGCGTTCCCGCCGCCAAGGTCGACGCAGCCCTGGCCGCGGCCAAGGTGGTGATCGTTGCCGACCACTCGAAGACCCCGACGGTCGACCGCGCCCATCTGGTGCTGCCTGCCGCCTCGTTCGCCGAAGGCGACGGCACCCTGGTCAGCCAGGAAGGCCGTGCCCAGCGCTTCTTCCAGGTGTTCGACCCGCAGTACCTGGACAGCAGCATCCAGATCCACGAAGGCTGGCGCTGGATGCACGCCCTGCGTGCCACCCTGCTGAACAAGCCGGTGGACTGGACCCAGCTCGACCACGTCACCAGCGCCTGCGCCGAAGCCGCGCCGCAACTGGCCGGCATCGTCAACGCAGCGCCTAGCGCCGCGTTCCGCATCAAGGGCATGAAACTGGCGCGTGAACCGCTGCGCTACTCCGGCCGTACTGCCATGCGCGCCAACATCAGCGTGCACGAGCCGCGTACCCCGCAAGACAAGGACACCGCGTTTGCCTTCTCCATGGAAGGCTACTCGGGCTCGGCCGAACCGCGCCAGCAAGTGCCGTTCGCCTGGTCGCCGGGCTGGAACTCGCCGCAGGCCTGGAACAAGTTCCAGGACGAAGTCGGTGGCCACCTGCGTGCCGGTGACCCAGGCGTGCGCCTGATCGAGTCGCAAGGCGACCGCCTGAGCTGGTTCAGCGCCATCCCTGGCGCGTTCAACCCGGCTCGCGGCACCTGGACCGCGGTACCGTTCTTCCACCTGTTCGGCAGCGAAGAGTCCTCCTCCCGCGCCGCCCCGGTGCAACAGCGGATCCCGGCCGCCTATGTCGGCCTGGCCAAGTCCGAGGCTGACCGCCTGGGCGTCAACGACGGCGCGCTGCTGAGCCTGAACGTGGCCGGCGTGTCGCTGCGCCTGCCGCTGCGTATCAATGAAGAACTGGGCGCTGGCCTGGTTGCGTTGCCCAAAGGCCTGGCCGGCATTCCGCCCGCCATCTTCGGTGCAGCCGTCGAAGGCCTGCAGGAGGCAGCACAATGAGCTGGTTCACCCCCGAAGTGATCGACGTGATCATTCAGGTCGTCAAGGCCATCGTGGTGCTGCTGGCCGTGGTGGTCTGCGGCGCGCTGCTCAGCTTCGTCGAGCGCCGCCTGCTGGGCTGGTGGCAGGACCGCTACGGCCCGAACCGGGTCGGCCCGTTCGGCATGTTCCAGATCGCCGCCGACATGCTGAAGATGTTCTTCAAGGAAGACTGGAACCCGCCCTTCGTCGACAAGATGATCTTCACCCTGGCGCCTGTGGTGGCCATGAGTGCGCTGCTGATCGCCTTCTCGATCATCCCGATCAGCCCGGGCTGGGGCGTTGCCGACCTGAACATCGGCCTGCTGTTCTTCTTCGCCATGGCCGGCCTGTCGGTGTACGCCGTGCTGTTCGCCGGTTGGTCGTCGAACAACAAGTACGCCCTGCTCGGCAGCCTGCGGGCGTCGGCGCAGACCGTGTCGTACGAAGTGTTCCTGGGCCTGGCGCTGATGGGCGTGGTGGTGCAGGTGGGTTCGTTCAACATGCGCGACATCGTTGAATACCAGGCCAACAACCTGTGGTTCATCATTCCGCAGTTCTTCGGCTTCTGCACCTTCTTCATCGCTGGCGTCGCCGTGACCCACCGTCACCCGTTCGACCAGCCGGAAGCGGAACAGGAACTGGCCGACGGCTACCACATCGAATACGCCGGCATGAAATGGGGCATGTTCTTTGTTGGTGAGTACATCGGCATCATCCTCATCTCGGCGCTGCTGGTAACCCTGTTCTTCGGTGGCTGGCACGGTCCGTTCGGCATCCTGCCGCAAGTACCGTTCCTGTGGTTCGCCCTGAAGACCGCGTTCTTCATCATGCTGTTCATCCTGCTGCGCGCTTCGATCCCGCGCCCACGCTATGACCAGGTGATGGACTTCAGCTGGAAGTTCTGCCTGCCGCTGACCCTGATCAATTTGCTGGTGACCGCTGCGATCGTGCTCTACAACACGCCAGCCGTCGCGGCCCAGTGAGGATTTGACCCATGTTCAAGTATATCGGCGACATCGTTAAGGGCACCGGCACCCAGCTGCGCAGCCTGGCAATGGTGTTCTCCCACGGGTTCCGCAAGCGCGACACCCTGCAGTACCCCGAAGAACCCGTGTACCTGCCGCCGCGCTACCGCGGCCGCATCGTCCTCACCCGCGACCCCGATGGCGAGGAGCGCTGCGTGGCGTGCAACCTCTGCGCGGTGGCCTGCCCGGTCGGCTGCATCTCGCTGCAGAAGGCCGAGACCGAGGACGGCCGTTGGTACCCCGAGTTCTTCCGCATCAACTTCTCGCGCTGCATCTTCTGCGGCCTGTGCGAGGAGGCGTGCCCGACCACCGCGATCCAGCTGACTCCGGATTTCGAAATGGCCGAGTTCAAGCGTCAGGACCTCGTGTACGAGAAAGAAGATCTGCTGATCTCCGGCCCCGGCAAGAACCCTGACTACAACTTCTACCGTGTTGCGGGTATGGCGATCGCTGGCAAGCCGAAGGGCTCTGCACAGAACGAAGCCGAGCCGATCAACGTGAAGAGCTTGCTCCCATAAGGACAGAAAGATGGAATTCGCTTTCTACTTCGCATCCGGTGTCGCCGTTGTCTCCACGCTGCGCGTGGTGACCGGCACCAACCCCGTGCACGCCCTGCTGTACCTGATCATTTCGCTGATCTCCGTGGCGATGATCTTCTTCTCCCTCGGTGCGCCGTTCGCTGGCGCCCTGGAAGTGATCGCCTACGCCGGCGCCATCATGGTGCTGTTCGTCTTCGTGGTGATGATGCTCAACCTCGGGCCGGCCTCGGTTGCCCAGGAGCGTGGCTGGCTCAAGCCGGGCATCTGGGCGGGGCCGGTGATCCTCGCCGCGCTGCTGCTGCTGGAGCTGCTCTACGTGCTGTTCGTCACCCCGTCGGGCGCTGCCATCAGCGGTACCACCGTCAGCGCCAAAGAGGTCGGCATCAGCCTGTTCGGCCCTTACCTGCTGGTGGTCGAACTGGCCTCGATGCTGCTGCTCGCGGCAGCCGTCACCGCCTTCCACCTGGGCCGCAACGAGGCGAAGGAGTAAATCATGGGTGCTATCCCTCTCGAGCATGGTCTGGCGGTCGCCGGCATCCTGTTCTGCTTAGGTCTGGTTGGCCTGATGGTCCGCCGCAACATTCTCTTCGTGCTCATGAGCCTGGAAGTCATGATGAACGCCGCTGCCCTGGCGTTCATCGTCGCCGGTGCCCGTTGGGTCCAGCCCGACGGCCAGGTGATGTTCATTCTGGTGATCAGCCTGGCAGCCGCCGAGGCCAGCATTGGCCTGGCGATCCTGCTGCAGCTGTATCGCCGCTTCCACACTCTCGACATCGATGCTGCCAGTGAGATGCGCGGATGAACCTTATCTTCCTGACGTTCGTATTCCCCCTGCTCGGCTTCCTGCTGCTGTCGTTCTCGCGCGGCCGCTGGTCCGAGAACCTGTCGGCGCTGGTCGGCGTCGGCTCGGTCGGCCTGTCGGCGGCCACCGCCGCCTACGTGATCTGGCAGTTCAACGTCGCCCCGCCTGAAGGCGGCGCGTACAGCCAGCTGCTGTGGCAGTGGATGTCGGTGGACGGCTTCGCGCCGAACTTCACCCTGTACGTGGATGGCCTGTCGGTCACCATGCTGGGCGTGGTCACCGGTGTCGGCTTCCTGATCCACCTGTTCGCTTCCTGGTACATGCGTGGCGAAGCCGGCTACTCGCGCTTCTTCTCGTACACCAACCTGTTCATCGCCAGCATGCTGTTCCTGGTGCTGGGCGACAACCTGCTGTTCATCTACTTCGGCTGGGAAGGCGTGGGCCTGTGCTCGTACCTGTTGATCGGTTTCTACTACAGCAACCGCAACAACGGTAACGCGGCACTCAAGGCCTTCATCGTCACCCGTATCGGCGACGTGTTCATGGCCATCGGCCTGTTCATCCTGTTCGTCCAGCTGGGTACCCTGAACGTGCAGGAACTGTTGGTGCTGGCGCCGCAGAAGTTCCAGGCGGGTGACATCTGGATGGTCCTGGCGACCCTGATGCTGCTGGGTGGCGCGGTCGGTAAATCGGCCCAGCTGCCACTGCAGACCTGGCTGGCCGACGCGATGGCCGGCCCGACCCCGGTTTCCGCGCTGATCCACGCCGCGACCATGGTGACCGCAGGCGTGTACCTGATCGCCCGTACCAACGGCCTGTTCCTGCTGGCGCCGGACGTGCTGCACCTGGTTGGCGTCGTGGGTGGCGTGACCCTGGTCCTGGCCGGCTTCGCCGCCCTGGTCCAGACCGACATCAAGCGTATCCTCGCCTACTCGACCATGAGCCAGATCGGCTACATGTTCCTGGCCCTGGGCGTCGGCGCCTGGGACGCGGCGATCTTCCACCTGATGACCCACGCCTTCTTCAAGGCTCTGCTGTTCCTTGCCTCCGGTGCGGTGATCGTCGCCTGCCACCACGAGCAGAACATCTTCAAGATGGGCGGCCTGTGGAAGAAACTGCCGCTGGCCTACGCCAGCTTCGTGGTCGGTGGCGCTGCCCTGGCCGCCCTGCCGATCCTGACCGTGGGCTTCTACTCCAAGGACGAGATCCTCTGGGAAGCCTTCGCCAGCGGCAACAGCGGCCTGCTGTACGCAGGCCTCGTGGGCGCGTTCATGACCTCGCTGTACACCTTCCGCCTGATCTTCATCGCCTTCCACGGCGAAGCCAAGACCGAAGCCCACGCCGGCCACGGCATCAGCCACTGGCTGCCGCTGGGCGTGCTGATCGTGCTGTCGACCTTCGTCGGCGCCTGGATCCACCCGCCACTGGCAGGCGTGCTGCCTGAAAGCGCCGGCCACGCCGGTGGCGAAGCCAAGCACTCGCTGGAAATCGCTTCGGGCGCCATCGCCATCGCCGGTATCCTGCTGTCGGCCCTGCTGTTCCTGGGCAAGCGTCGCCTGGTCACCGCGATCGCTAACAGCGGTATCGGTCGCGTCCTGTCGGCCTGGTGGTTCGCCGCCTGGGGCTTCGACTGGATCTACGACAAGCTCTTCGTCAAACCTTACCTGCTGATCAGCCACATCCTGCGCAAGGATCCGGTTGACCGTAGCATCGGCCTCATTCCTCGCCTGGCTCGCGGCGGTCACGTCGCCATGAGCAAGACCGAGACCGGCCAGCTGCGCTGGTACACCGCTTCGATCGCCGTCGGTGCCGTACTGGTACTCGGTGCCGTGGTAGTGGCCGCGGTATGACCATGAATCTTGCGACTTTGCCAAAGGAAACCAACCCGTCATGATTTTGCCTTGGCTGATCCTGATCCCCTTCATCGGCGGCTTCCTGTGCTGGCTGGGTGAGCGCTTCGGCTCCACCCTGCCGCGCTGGATCGCGCTGCTGACCATGTCCCTGCTGCTCGGCATCGGCCTGTGGCTGTGGGCGAACGGCAACTACACCCTGGCCCCGGCGCCGGGCGCCGAACCGGCCTGGGCCCTCGAATACAAGGTCGAGTGGATCAAGCGCTTCGGCATCAGCATCCACCTGGCCCTCGATGGCCTGTCGCTGCTGATGATCCTGCTCACCGGCCTGCTCGGTGTACTGTCGGTGCTGTGCTCGTGGAAAGAGATCCAGCGTCACGTCGGCTTCTTCCACCTCAACCTGATGTGGATCCTCGGCGGCGTGGTCGGCGTGTTCCTGGCGCTGGACCTGTTCCTGTTCTTCTTCTTCTGGGAAATGATGCTGGTGCCGATGTACTTCCTCATCGCGCTCTGGGGTCACAGCTCCTCCGACGGCAAGAAGACCCGGATCTACGCGGCGACCAAGTTCTTCATCTTCACCCAGGCCAGCGGCCTGATCATGCTGGTGGCGATCCTCGGCCTGGTGCTGGTCAACTACAACAGCACCGGCGTGATCACCTTCAACTACAGTGACCTGCTCAAGGCCGAGCTGCCGGCCGGTGTCGAGTACATCCTGATGCTGGGCTTCTTCATCGCCTTCGCGGTGAAGCTGCCGGTGGTGCCGTTCCACTCCTGGCTGCCTGACGCTCACGCCCAGGCGCCGACCGCAGGCTCCGTGGACCTGGCCGGTATCCTGCTGAAGACCGCGGCCTACGGCCTGCTGCGCTTCGCCCTGCCGCTGTTCCCGAATGCTTCGGCCGAGTTCGCGCCGATCGCCATGACCCTAGGCCTGATCGGCATCTTCTACGGTGCCTTCCTGGCCTTCGCGCAAACCGACATCAAGCGCCTGGTAGCCTTCTCCAGTGTCTCGCACATGGGCTTCGTACTGATCGGCATCTACTCCGGCAGCCAGCAGGCCCTGCAGGGCGCGGTGATCCAGATGCTGGCCCACGGCCTGTCGGCCGCCGCGCTGTTCATCCTGGCCGGCCAGCTGTACGAGCGCCTGCACACCCGTGACATGCGCGAGATGGGTGGCCTGTGGCACCGCATCGCCTACCTGCCGGCCATCAGCCTGTTCTTCGCTGCCGCATCGCTGGGCCTGCCGGGCACCGGCAACTTCGTCGGCGAGTTCCTGATCCTGATCGGCAGCTTCGCCCACGTCCCATGGATCACCGTGATCGCCACCACCGGCCTGGTGTTCGGCTCGGTGTACTCGCTGATCATGATCCACCGCGCCTACTTCGGTCCGGCCAAGGCCGACACCGTGCTGGCCGGCATGGACAGCCGCGAGCTGATCATGGTGCTGGGCCTGGCTGGCCTCTTGATCCTGCTGGGCGTGTATCCGCAGCCGTTCCTGGACACCTCTGCCGCCACCATGAGCGGTGTGCAGCAGTGGCTCGGTTCCGCTTTCACTCAACTCGCTTCGGCCCGGTAAGAGCGCTATGGAATTCACCACTCAACACTTCATCGCATTGGCGCCGATGCTGATCACCACCCTCACCACGGTAGTGGTGATGCTGGCGATCGCCTGGAAGCGCAACCACTCGCAGACCTTCCTGCTGTCCACCGTGGGCCTGAACCTGGCCCTGCTGTCGATCCTGCCGGCGCTGAAGGTCGCGCCGCTGGCGGTCACCTCGCTGGTGACCATCGACAAGTTCGCCTGCCTGTACATGGCGATCATCCTGGTGGCCACCCTGGCTTGCGTGACCCTCGCCCACGCCTACCTCGGCGAAGGCTCCAAAGGCTTCCCGGGCAACCGTGAAGAGCTGTACCTGCTGCTGCTGATGTCGGCACTGGGTGGCCTGGTGCTGGTCAGCGCCAACCACCTGGCCGGCCTGTTCATCGGTCTGGAGCTGCTGTCGGTGCCGGTCTACGGCCTGGTGGCGTATGCGTTCTTCAACAAACGCTCGCTGGAAGCCGGCATCAAGTACATGGTGCTGTCGGCCGCCGGTTCCGCCTTCCTGCTGTTCGGCATGGCGCTGCTGTATGCCGACGCCGGCGCCCTGACCTTCGACCAGCTGGGCAAGGCCCTGGCCGCCACCAGCATGCCCAGCCTGCTGGCGCAGCTGGGCCTGGGCATGATGCTGGTTGGCCTGGCCTTCAAGCTGTCGCTGGTGCCGTTCCACCTGTGGACCCCGGACGTGTACGAAGGCGCCCCGGCGCCGGTGGCCGCGTTCCTGGCCACCGCAAGCAAGGTCGCGGTGTTCGCCGCGGTGGTGCGCCTGTTCATGCTCTCCCCTGCCGCCAGCAGCGGCGTGCTGAGCACCGTGCTGGCAGTCATCGCCGTGGCCTCGATCATCATCGGCAACCTGCTGGCGCTGACCCAGAGCAACCTCAAGCGTCTGCTCGGTTACTCGTCCATCGCCCACTTCGGCTACCTGGTCATCGCCCTGGTCGCCAGCAAGGGCCTGGCCCTGGAAGCCATGGGCGTGTACCTGGTCACCTACGTGATCACCAGCCTCGGCGCCTTCGGCGTGATCACCCTGATGTCCTCGCCGTACGCCGGCCGTGACGCCGACGCCCTGTACGAGTACCGCGGCCTGTTCTGGCGCCGTCCGTACCTGACCGCGGTACTGACCGTGATGATGCTGTCGCTGGCCGGTATCCCGCTCACCGCGGGCTTCATCGGCAAGTTCTACATCATCGCCACCGGTGTCGAGTCGCACCTGTGGTGGCTGGTCGGCGCCCTGGTGATCGGTAGCGCCATCGGCGTGTACTACTATCTGCGCGTCATGGTCACCCTGTACCTGGTCGAACCGAACCTGCGTCGTCACGACGCCCCGCTGAAGTGGGAACAGCGCACCGGCGGCGTGATGCTGCTGGCCATCGCCATCCTCGCCTTCGTGCTGGGTGTGTACCCGCAGCCACTGCTGGAGATGGTGCAGCAGGCTGGACTGCAACTGATTGGTTGATCATTACCATGATGTGAAAAACACCCCGCCCCGGCGGGGTGTTTTTTTATGCGGCCCTATCGCGGGGCAAGCCCGCTCCCACGCCATTTTGCTCGGCGTGGGAGCGGGCTTGCCCCGCGATTGCGTTTACAGATCGAGCACTGTGCTTCGTCTGCCCTTTGCAGCGTCAGACTCCCGCACCCGATCTGGAACCCCGTCCCCATGCGCCCCACCCTCCCCTACTCCCTGCTGGCCCTGTTCGTCGCCGGCACCGCCCAGGCCGCCAATCGCGTCGAACTCGACCAGGTACTGATCCAGGACCGGCAACAATCCGAACTGGAAGCCGCCGCCGATCACCTGCGTGAAATCCCCGGCGCCAGCAACCTGGTGGACATGGACAAGGTGGGCCAGGGCCGGGTGGCCAGCAACCAGGACGTGCTGGCCTACCAGCCGGGGGTGTTCGCCCAGTCGGCGGGCAACGACGGCATCAAACTGTCGATCCGTGGTTCGGGCATCAACCGCGCGCCGGGCGCCCACGGCTCGGGCGTGTACACGATGTTCGACGGTTTGCCGCTGACCGGCCCGGGCGGCACGCCCTACGAGCTGTTCGAACCGTTGTGGCTGAGCCGCGCCGAAGTGCTGCGCGGTGCCAACGGTTTCGACCAGGGCTCGCTGGCCCTGGGCGGCGCGATCAACTACGTGACCCACACCGGCTACGATGCCGCGCCATTGCAGGTGCGCTACGAAGTCGGCAGCCGGGGCTACCAGCGCCGGCACATCAGCTCCGGGCAAGTGCTGGGCAACCTCGACTACTATGTGGCCCTGACCGATGCCGAGTACGACGGCTACCAGGACCACAGCAGCGGCAGCGCCAAGGGCATCGCCGCCAACGTCGGCTACCGCTTCAACCCGAACCTGGAGACGCGCTTCTACCTGCGCTACCGCGAGACCGAGAACGACCTGGCCGGGCGCCTGACCAAGGACCAGATCAAGCACCATCCCCGCGCGGCCAATCCAGCGTACCTGGCCCGCGACGACAGCCGCCCGCAACCGGGCAGCACTTGGGTCGGCAACAAGACCACCTTCTTCCTGGATGACGATTCGCGCCTGGAGGCGGGGCTGGTGTATCACGACTACCCGATGGACCTGCGCGAAGGCCCGATGCGCCTGAAGGTCGCCTACACCGATGTCAGCGGCACGCTGAACTACTTGCGTCGTGACACCCTGTTCGGCCATGAGAGCAAGACCACGCTAGGCTGGCGCACCACCAAGCACCTGCCCAACAGCGGCGCCTCGCAGTTCGCCCGACCCGGCGGCGACAATTTCGGGGCCCGCAGCCGCGACTTCAGCTACCAAGGTTCGGACACTGTGTTGCATGCAGGCAACGATCTGGAGCTGATCCCGAACCTGTGGCTGACTACGGGCCTGGCAATGATCTACACCCGCCGCGAAAGCGACGTCACCTATCCAAGCAGTGGCGGCAAGGTCAGCCAGCATGACTGGGACTATGCCCCACGCCTGGGCCTGCGCTACGACATCCGCCCGGACCTGCAGGTCTACGGCAACCTGAGCCGCTCGGTGGAGCCGCCGCACCCGTGGTCGCTGGTCTGGAGCGCGCCGGTAAACAACCAGCCGATGAAAATGCAGAACCAGACCGCCACTACCCTGGAACTGGGCGCCCGCGGCGACTCGGCACTGGGGCGCTGGGACCTGGCCTGGTACTACGCCCAGGTACGTCATGAGCTGCTGAACGTGGAAGTCGTGCAGGGTCTGCCATTCAAGGAGTTCAACGCCAGCCCCACCGTGCACCAAGGCATCGAGGCCGGCCTGGACAGCCTCCTCTGGGAGCAACCCGGCACCGGCAAGCTCAGCCTGCGCCAGGCCTACACCTTCAGCGACTTCCACTACCGCGACGACGACAAGTTCAACGACAACCGCCTGCCCGGCATCCCCATGCACTACTACCAGGCCGAACTGCGCTATGACTGGCCGAGCGGCTTCTACGCCGGGGTGAACACGCAGATGGCCTCCAAGGTGCAGGTGGACTACGCCAACAGCTACCACGCCGACGCCTACGCACTGCTCGGCGCGCGCCTGGGCTGGGATTCGCCCAAGCGCGACTGGCAGACCTGGCTGGACCTGCGCAACCTGACCAACAAGCGTTACGCGGCGACGGTGACGCCGGGGTACAACGATGGCGGGCAGGACATCGCCCGCTCGACGCCGGGGGAAGGGTTCGGGGTGTATGCGGGGGTTTCCTACAGCTTCCGATAATCGCAAATCGCGGGGCCAGTCGCATCGGCGCACCGCCGCTCCCACGCCGTCTCCATAGGGTTGGAGATCTGGAAGTCACTTATCGTGCGTGGGAGCGGGCTTGCCCCGCGATGGCCCTCATGAAGGCAACTGCACCTGCGGCTTGGTCGAGGCAAAGATCGCCCAGCTGGAAATGAACAGCGCCGCGATCAACGGCCCGATCACAAACCCGTTGAGCCCGAACACCGCCAACCCGCCCAGGGTCGAGATCAGCACCAGGTAATCCGGCATGCGCGTGTCCTTGCCCACCAGGATCGGTCGCAGCAGGTTGTCCACCAGGCCGATCACCAGCACCCCGAACGCGGTCAGCACGATCCCCTTCCACAGCGCCCCGACCAGCAGGAAATACACCGCCACCGGCGCCCAGACGATCCCAGCGCCCACCGCCGGCAGCAACGACAGGAAGGCCATCAGCACCGCCCACACCAGCGCACTGGGGATATCCAGTATCCAGAAGATCAAGCCACCCAGCGCACCCTGGGTGATCGCCACCAGCAGGTTGCCCTTGACCGTGGCCCGCACCACGCGCTTGAACTTCAGCTGCAGGCGGCGTTTCTGCTGCTCGGGCAGTGGCACCGCCTGGCGCACCTTGCGCGCCAGCTCCGCGCCCTCGCGCAGGAAGAAGAACAGCAGGTACAGCATGATGCCGAAGCTCACCAGGAACTCAAAGGTGCCCTGGCCGAAGCTGAACGCCTGGCTGGCGAGGAACTGGCTGCCCTGAGTCGCCCACTTGGTGATCTTGTCGCGCAGGCCATCGAGGTTGCCCATGCCCATGCGGTCGAGGAAATGCTGGGCATAGGCCGGCAACATGTCCTTGCCCCGTTCAATATAGCCGGCGATATCCAACTGGCCGCTCTCGATGCGCTGGTACAGCGCGGTCCCTTCCTGCACCAGCAGGGCGCTGATGATGATCACCGGCAGCACCGCCACCAGCAGGCAAGTGCCTAGGGCCGCCGCCGTGGCCAGGTTGCGCCGCCCGCCGCACCGCAACAGCAGATAACGTTGCAGCGGTGCGAAAAGGATGCCAAGGATCACTGCCCAGAAGATTGCGCCGGAATACGGCAACATGATCCAGATGAAGGCGATAGTCACCAGTGCCAACAACACGGTCAGGGCTTTGTTCTGCAATACGGTCTCGTTCATCGGCATTCCTCGAGGGCTCAACCATTTAGTGCGCTGCGCATCGGTAAAAGTGCCGTTGACCCAGATCAATACCTGCACGGCGCCGCCGCCTTAGCATCCGCGCCTTTTGCCCCGGTGCGCACCATGACCTCTCTCGCCACGCCCGAACTGCTCGCCCCCGCCGGTACCCTCAAGACCATGCGCTACGCCTTCGCCTATGGCGCCGACGCGGTCTACGCCGGCCAGCCGCGCTATAGCCTGCGGGTGCGCAACAACGAATTCGACCATGCCAACCTGGCGCTCGGCATCCAGGAAGCCCAGGCCCAGGGCAAGCGCTTCTACGTGGTGGTCAACATCGCCCCGCACAACGCCAAGCTCAAGACCTTCCTCAAGGACCTGGCGCCGGTGATCGAGATGGGCCCGGATGCGCTGATCATGTCCGACCCTGGGCTGATCATGCTGGTGCGCCAGCACTTCCCGCAGATGCCCATCCACCTCTCGGTGCAGGCCAACACGGTCAACTGGGCCAGCGTGAAGTTCTGGCAGGGCATGGGCCTGACCCGGGTAATCCTGTCGCGAGAGCTGTCGCTGGAAGAGATCGAGGAGATCCGCCAGCAAGTGCCGGAGATGGAGCTGGAGGTGTTCGTGCATGGCGCGCTGTGCATGGCCTACTCCGGGCGCTGCCTGCTGTCGGGCTACCTGAACAAGCGCGACGCCAACCAGGGCTCCTGCACCAATGCCTGCCGCTGGAAGTATGAGGCGACCCCGGCCACCGAGAACGCCACCGGCGACATCGTCCGCGAATTCGAACCCACGCTGGGCATCGGCGCCCCCACAGACCAGGTGTTCCTGTTGCAGGAGTCCAACCGCCCGGGCGAAGAAATGCCGGCATTCGAGGACGAGCACGGCACCTACATCATGAACGCCAAGGACCTGCGCGCCATCCAGCACGTCGAGCGCCTGGCACAGATGGGCGTGCATTCGCTGAAGATCGAAGGCCGTACCAAATCGCACTTCTACTGCGCCCGCGCCGTGCAGTCCTACCGCCAGGCCATCGACGACGCAGTGGCCGGGCGGCCATTCGACCGCGGCTTGATGGTCAACCTCGAATCCCTCGCCCAGCGTGGCTACACCGAAGGCTTCCTGCGCCGCCACGTGCACGACGAGTACCAGAACTACCAGCGCGGCAACTCGGTGTCCGAGCGCCAGCAGTTCGTCGGCGAGCTGACCGGGGTGCGCGTGGACGGACTGGCCGAAGTGAAGGTGAAGAACCGTTTCGCCGTGGGCGACCATCTGGAACTGATGACTCCGCGCGGCAACTACCACTTCGACCTGCACCGCCTGTGCGACCGCCAGCAGCAGGCCATCGAGGTGGCGCCGGGCGATGGCCATGTGGTCTACCTGCCGATCCCCGAGCAGGTGTCCCTGGAGTTCGGCTTGCTGATGCGCGACCTGGAAGGCGCCGAGGCCGCTGCCTGACAAATCTGTAATCCGCACCTCAGGTGGCTGACAGGCGCTGGCGGCGAGGATGGTGGCAGTTTCGTAGCGAGAGCACGCCATGCCACCGACTCCAACCCGCCGCACCTTCGTCAAGGGCCTGGGTGCCGCCACTGCCCTGGCCGGCCTCGGCCTGTGGCGCCCGCTGGCCCAGGCAGCAGAGGGGCGCTTGCCGCTGCACGACCTGAGTGGCCAGCAGTTCGAACTGTTCATTGGCCAGACCCCGGTCAACATCACCGGCCGCCCGCGCACCGCGCAGACCATCAACGCCAGCCTGCCCGGCCCGCAGCTACGCTGGCGCGAGGGCGACACCGTGACCCTGCGCGTGCGCAACCGCCTGGACCAGCCCACCTCGATCCACTGGCACGGCATCATCCTGCCGGCCAACATGGACGGCGTGCCGGGCCTTAGCTTCGCCGGCATCGAACCGGGCGGCGACTATCTCTACCAGTTCACCCTGCGCCAGAGCGGCACCTACTGGTACCACAGCCACTCCGGATTGCAGGAGCAGGCCGGCGTGTACGGCGCCATCGTCATCGAACCCCGTGAACCTGAACCGCATAACTACCAGCGCGACCATGTGCTGCTGTTCAGCGACTGGTCGGACCAGGCGCCGGAAGTGCTGATGGCCACCCTGAAGAAACAGTCCGACGCCTTCAACTACCACAAGCGCACGGTGGGTGACTTCATCGACGATGTCGCCGAAAGCGGCTGGCGCAACACCCTCGACAACCGCTGGGCCTGGGCGAAGATGCGCATGAGTCCCACCGACCTCGCCGACATCAGCGCCGCCGGCTATACCTACCTGCTCAACGGCCAGCCACCGGACGGCAACTTCACCTGCCTGTTCGAGCCCGGCGAGACCGTGCGCCTGCGCCTGATCAACGCCTCGGCGATGACCTATTTCGACTTCCGCATTCCCGGCCTGAAGCTCACGGTGATCGCCGCCGATGGTCTGCCGGTGACCCCGGTGACCGTGGACGAGCTGCGCATCGCCGTGGCCGAAACCTATGACGTGCTGGTCACCGTGGGCGACCTGCCCGCCTACACCTTGTTCGCCCAGAGCATGGACCGTACCGGCTTCGCCCGTGGCACCCTGGCCCGCGCCGCTGGATTGCAAGCTCCAGTACCCGAGCCGGATCCACGCCCGGTGCTGAGCATGGACGACATGGGGCATGGCGGCATGGGCGAGGTGGACCATTCGAACATGCCAGCGATGGACCACGGCAGCATGGCGGGCATGGACCACGCGGCCATGGCCGGCATGACCATGATGCAAAGCCACCCCACCAGCGAGACCGACAACCCGCTGGTGGACATGCAGACCATGGCCCCCCGCGCCAACCTGGCCGACCCTGGCATCGGCCTGCGCGGCAATGGTCGCCGGGTGCTGACTTACGCCGACCTGCGCAGCCCCTACCCCGACCCGGACGGCCGCGAGCCATCGCGGGACATCGAACTGCACCTGACCGGGCACATGGAACGCTTCGCCTGGTCGTTCGACGGCATCAAGTTCAGCGATGCTGAGCCGCTGCGCCTGAAATACGGTGAGCGAGTACGCATCACTCTGGTCAACGACACCATGATGACCCACCCCATCCACCTGCACGGCATGTGGAGCGACCTGGAGGATGAACAGGGCCGCTTCCTGGTGCGCAAGCACACCCTCGACATACCGCCCGGCAGCCGCCGTAGCTACCGTGTGACCGCCGACGCCCTGGGCCGCTGGGCCTACCACTGCCACCTGCTCTACCACATGGAGACCGGCATGTTCCGCGAGGTACGGGTCGATGAATGAGAACCGCAATCGCCGCATCGTCACCGCTGTCGCGCTGCTGGCCCTGGCCAGTGAACGGGCTTTGGCCGCGACCATGGACCACATGAAGCATGGTGGCATGCCGATGGACCACGGCCAGATGGACCATGGCGCCATGCCCATGGACCACAGCCAGATGAACCACGCGGCGGCACCTCCCAGCCAACCGCGCACGCCCCTGCCGGTGATCACCGACGCCGACCGCCGCGCCGCCTTCCCGCCGCTGCCGGGGCATCAGGTGCACGACCGGGCAACCAACTGGGCAGTGATCGTCGACCAGTTGGAGTACCAGAACTTCGAAAACAGCGGCGCCCTGAACTGGAACGCCAGCGCCTGGGTTGGCGGCGATATCGACCGCTTGTGGCTGCGCAGCGAGGGTGAACGCGAACAGGGCAAGACCCACAAGGCCGAGCTGCAGGCCCTCTGGGGCCACGCCATCAGCCCCTGGTGGGAACTGGTCGGCGGCGTGCGCCAGGACTTCAAGCCCGCCAGCGGCCAGGCCTGGGCAGCCTTCGGCATCCAGGGTACGCCGCTCTACGGCCTGGAGCTGGAAGCCACCGCCTATGCCGGCGAGCGGCAGCAGACTGCGCTGCGCCTGGAGGCTGGTTACGCTATATTGCTGACCAATCGCTGGATCCTCGAACCGACCGTCGAAGCCAACTTCTTCGGGCGCAGCGACGCCGGGCGCGAGCAAGGCTCGGGGTTGGCCGAAAGCGAAGTGGGCCTGCGCCTGCGCTACGAGATCACCCGTGCGTTCGCGCCCTATGTCGGCGTCAGCTTCAACCGCCTGCACGGCAGCCGCGCCGACCAGGCCCGGGAGGATGGCGAGGATATCGGTCAGACCCGGCTTGTAGCCGGGGTCCGCCTGCGTTTCTAGCGTTTGACGCCGCGTCCACAAGGCCGCGCTGATCAACCCGATGTGTTCTGTTCCACAGGAGCTTCACCATGCTGCGCAAACACCTGCTCACGCTCGGCCTGCTGGCCATCACCGGCCTGGCCCAGGCCGCCGAGACCATCGACGTCTTCCGCGACCCCAACTGCGGTTGCTGCAAGGAATGGATCAAGCACCTGAGCGACAACGGCTTCACCGTCAACGACCATGTCGAGCCGAACATGAGCGCGGTCAAGCAGCGCCTGGGCGTGGCGCCACGCCTGGCCTCGTGCCACACCGGGGTAATCAACGGCAAGTTCGTCGAAGGCCACGTACCCGCCGAGCAGGTACGCCTGCTGGCCAACCGCGCCGACCTCAAGGGCCTGGCCGTGCCCGGCATGCCCATGGGCTCGCCAGGCATGGAGATGGGTGACCACAAGGACGCCTACCAGGTCATCGGCGTGACCCAGGACGACCGGGACACCGTGGTCGCCAACTACTGATGCTCAGCCTCTGGGCGCTGTTCCTCAGCGCCTTCGGCGCCGCGACCCTGCTGCCACTGCAATCGGAGGCGGTGCTGGTCGGGCTGCTGCTGCGCGACCCGCAAGCCTGGGCAACCCTGCTGCTGGTCGCCACGCTCGGCAATGTGCTCGGTTCCATCGTCAACTGGCTGCTGGGCCGGGCCATCGAGCACCTGCGTGACAAGCGCTGGTTCCCGTTCAG
The DNA here is from genome assembly GCF_047501685.1 of Pseudomonas sp. CAM1A. NCBI lineage: Bacteria > Pseudomonadati > Pseudomonadota > Gammaproteobacteria > Pseudomonadales > Pseudomonadaceae > Pseudomonas > Pseudomonas sp. CAM1A. Next base: position 103,820 of record NZ_JBFNXP010000006.1, read on the forward strand.
CGCCGGCCAGCTGGAGCGCGCCCAGCAGCGCTACCAGCGCTGGGGGCAATGGTCGCTGTTGCTGAGCTGGATGCCGGTGATCGGCGACCCGCTGACCCTGATCGCCGGGATCATGCGCGAACCCTTCTGGCGCTTCCTGCTGCTGGTCACCCTGGCCAAGGGTGGGCGCTACATCGTGGTGGCGATCATCACCCTGGGCTGGTTTCATACCGGGTAACACCTTTCACGACGGGTAACCGCCAGCGGCTGCTACAGTCGCACTTTTCCTACCTGGACGGAGTGCTCCCATGCTGCGCGCAACTGCACTGGCCTTGGCCTGCCTCATCAGCGGCGCGGCCATCGCCGCCGAACCGCCTACCTATGGCAAGCAACTCGAAGGCTTCGCCTACCCATACCCGTTGCAGCACTTCGACTTCCAGTCCCAGGGCCAGGCCTTGCAGATGGGCTACATGGACGTGCCCGCCAAGGGCAAGGCCAACGGCCACAACGTGGTGCTGATGCACGGCAAGAACTTCTGCGCCGCCACCTGGGAAACCAGCCTCGATGCGCTGAGCCAGGCCGGCTACCGGGTCATTGCCGTGGACCAGGTCGGCTTCTGCACCTCGAGCAAGCCAGCGCACTACCAGTACAGCTTCCAGCAACTGGCCGACAACACCCATGCGCTGTTGGCCAACCTGGGGGTGGACAAGGCCATCGTACTCGGCCACTCCACCGGCGGCATGCTCGCCACCCGCTATGCCCTGATGTACCCGCAACAGGTGGAGCGCCTGGCCATGGTCAACCCCATCGGCCTGGAGGACTGGAAGGCCCTGGGGGTGCCCTACCGCACCGTGGATCAATGGTACGCCCGGGAGCTGAAGCTCGACGCCGAGGGCGTGCGCAATTATGAGCGCGCCACCTACTATGCCGGGCGCTGGAAGCCCGAGTACGAGCGCTGGGTGCAGATGCTGGTGGGGCTGAACAAGGGCCCGGGGCACGAGGCGGTGGCATGGAACTCGGCGCTGATCTACGACATGATCTACACCCAGCCGGTGGTGCACGAGTTCAAGGACCTGAAGATGCCGACGCTGCTGCTGATCGGTGACCAGGACACCACGGCCATCGGTAGCGATATCGCCTCGCCCGAGGTCAAAGCCATGCTGGGCAGGTACAAGACCCTGGGACCGCAGGTGGCCGGGTTGATTCCGAAGGGTGAACTGGTGACATTCGAAGGGCTCGGGCATGCGCCGCAGATCGAGGAACCCGGGCGGTTCCACAAGGCGCTGATCGACTGGCTGGGGCGCTGAGGCCCCAGGCCAGTACTGACGCTAGGCCCCGCGAGCCACAGGCAGCGCCTCGAGTTGGCGAACGGCGGAGCTACATCGTCTCTCCAGCGTATCGGTCATCGCGATCGCCCGGAAACCTGCAAGCGGCGCGGGCTCCTGCTTCAGATGCCCGAAAATTTCGCCGAAGGTATGGCTCTGCCCCAGCGCGGTGTGGTTCAGCACCATCGCGGCGACCTTCTGCTCGGGCACACTGCCCTGCCCGGCCAGCGACTCGAAATGCCCGAACAGTCGAGACAGCGGGCCCACAGGATCCTGCAGCGACTTCATCACCGAGTGGAAGTCATCGAGCTTCGGTAGTTTGCCGTCAGCGCCGAAGCCGAACTTCACCTCTTGCAAAACCTTGGCAGGATCAATACCGCCATCGGCCAGTACCTCGGATGGCGCAACCCGTTCGATAGCCTGTGCCTGTGCCTGTACCGCATCGCCCTCGCCACTGGCGACCAGTGCCGACCCCGTAACCCGCGCCGCGCCATTCGCCTCTTCGCTCTTGCTTGCCGCTGGCGGCGCAGGCTGTTGCGCAAACCGCTCGATGAACTGTGTTTCGACATCCTTGACGAAGGTGACCACTGCGGCGGCCCCCACCTGATCAGGATCAGGGAACTCGGCGAATCGCGCGGCAAGGAACCCTACCGCATCGAGGACCTTGCCAGCGGCCTGTCGATCATTACGCATCAGTTCGATGTTGGCCGGGGACTGCGATTCGATGAACGAATAGCCGTTGCTGATATCGAGCTTGTTGATGCTTATATCTATCCGCAACTCGGCGACGAGCTGCCCAAGCATGGCGACATTCGAGAACAGGCAACTGGTGTTGCGCATGACATTGCTGCCAGTCAGCTGCTCTGTATAAGTGGCCATGAACTGTTCAAGCGAGAGCTTTTCCAGCTTGGCCGTTATTCCGCTGGCTTGCGACCTCATGACCTCAGGCAGCCCCTTGACCATCCCCGCGTTCAACGAATTCATCACACCCGGCGCCGACGCCGTGGCCTGTTTGGTAACCGTCGCCATACCTGTGCGAAAGCCAAGAAACTCGGCAACGGCAATGAACAGCCGCATCAGGATGCCATGTTTCTGCGGCTCCTCGTGACGGGCCAGGCGCTGCGCGGACTCCGTGGTCTTGACCTGTGCGCAGTCACTGCACTCGTTGAGTGGGTTCAGGCTGGCACCCAACACCCAACCTGTGGAAACCGAATCAATCACTCTGCAAACCTCTTTCAAAATACGGGTAAAAAGGACCGCGTCCTCAGTCGATATGCATGCTTCTCGACACGCTCAAGCCATAACACCCGCGGCTCTGAAACCCTGGTTGTCGTTACGCAGGATCTCCTGGATGAGCTGACGCACCTGGTCGATCACTTTCGCCAGGTCATCGGTGTAGCGCTGGAACAGTTCCTTCTGGTTGCCGGCAACCGTCGCTTCAAGCTCCTGCTCCTTGGCCCACACGTCCTGCAGCGACTTGATGGCGTGGGCGATGCCGGTGCCGAACGCAGCCCCGCTTTGCGCCACACCATTGAGCGTGTGCAGGGTGGTGTTGCGGGTATCGATACCGTTCTGCAGATGCCTGACCTCGATACGATTCGAGTCGATCTGTTTCTTCGAGGCCATTGCCACCTCGCCAGGCTGACCATACCTGGCTGTATGGCTGGCCTGCTCCAGGCTCTTGATCGTGCGCGCATCACCCAGGTTTCGGAGCATGCCGGTGGTGCCACTGGCCAACGTGAAAACACTCAAGGCACCACTGACAGCCGCCGAGGCGAACAGCGCATTGCTGGCGGTTCTCATCCAGCCGATCTGTTCCTTGCTCGCCTGCACGCTGACTTCAGCCTGGGTTCTGCGCCCTTGCGCGTTACCGTCGCGTACCTGCATGGCAGCGCGCAGAATAGCCAGCAGGCTCTGAAGATCCTGACTGCAGGGCATCGACTGTGGCGCATCCAGGCCGACTTGCCCTGGTGGCGCGCCGATCTTCGCGTTCGCTGCCGGACAGGGCATGGCCAGCATCGCCCACAAAGGTTGAGCGGCCTTCTGTCCCTCGATGAGCGGAGATGGAGAACCCAGGGCGGGCAAATGATCGATGTTGCTGATAGACAGACTCATGATTGCTCCTTGATCAAGCGATGACGTTTCGACAGGCGATATCCGCGCAGGCTTTGTGGCGTGCGCTCAGCATTTCCAGCAGTTGCTCGAAGCGTTGCTGCTTCTTTGCCAGTAGTTGTTCAAGTTCCTTGGCCAGTTGCTCGAGATAGCCGTGGCCCTGTTCCAGCACCAGGCGCATTTCGCCCAGTTGCGCCTCGCTGCGCAGCGCCAGCCCTTGCATGACCGAACTGGCCGCCTCAGCCGCGCCCGACAGCGTAGCGGTCGCCATGCTGGCGCCGGTCATGGTCATCTGCAGCCTGGCCCGGGTGCCCGCGCTGGCAACCGACGAGCCCCCGCTGGAGGCGACACTCTGGATTTTCTGGCCCACCGACAGGGCAACCTGTGCAGCCTTGCCACTCACCTTGCCGGCCAATTTGGCCGCGACCACCGCAAGGCTGCCACCACAGGTCAGCACTACCGAGGCAAGGGCCAGGGCGACTTCCACCGCCATCAGCACAGGCCCGAGGTACTTCATCACATCTTTTGAGATATGCCCGTCCTCGGCCGCCTGGTTCAACGACATGGACACTATCCCCATGACGCCACCGGCGATCATCAGGGCGCCCGCCACGGCGCCCAGCCCCGTCGCAACCATCACCGTGCCGACCACAATGGACACGATGGCCGCCGCCCAGCCGAAGACTTTGGCAAACACGCTCGCCGTGCCGGCATCCTGGTGGCTCTGGGTCACTTCTGCCATTTTCTGCGCGTTGAGCGTCATCTGCTGGCGGTTCTGTTCGGTCATCTGCCGAACCTGCTGCAGGTTGAGTTCGGTCTGGCGGGTGCCCAACCGGCTCAGCAGTTCAGTGAGACGGATATCCAGCTCGGCATCGGAGATCTCTCCGGCGAGCTGCCCGAGTAACAATGCTCCGACATCGGGAACCGTGGCCAATACCGGCTGCATGAGGCGCCCGGGGTCGACACTTTTATCGAGCAGGCCGTGGAGGTCCTTTCCTGTTGCCAAGGATTCCTGCATTACAGGAGGGTCCAACCTGACACAGCGCTCAGGGCGGGATGGCGTGTCTACCGAGGCCATGCCGGTATCGCCTGGCAAGCGGACGGCAGTGCCCGTCATCGGCGTTTCCATCTCGCTTGCAGCCGCGATCGTCCGCGGTTCAGCGATGAAATATTCAGTTCGCATGGCTCGCAGCCTCCCTCTGTCGCAATGCCTCAAGCAGCGCCTGCGCCCTGCTCGCCAAGCTGCCCTGTTCACCGCTCTCTGCCAGGGCCTGCGCATGTTCGTAGCCGCTGCGCGCCGAAACCAGGTCACCCAGATGCTGCTGGCATTCCGCGGCATGCAAGCAGAAGCGTGGATCCTGCGGCGCGAGCATTGCGCCGTAGGCGTAGGCCGGCAACGCCTCCTGATAACGCTCCAAGGCCTGGTAGCTGGCTGCCACCCCGAGAAATGCCCGGGCGTCGTAGTGGTCGAGCGCCACCAACCCCTTGAACATCGTCAAGGCATCCTCCAGCCGTCCTGCCTGGTAGAAGCCGTATGCCTGGGCATAGAGCGTTTCAAGCTGTGCCGCGCCAACCCCGCGCAACATGGCGAACGTGCCGCCCTCGGTGAAGAAGCTTTCAATCGCTTCGGCCTCGATGGCATCGGCGCCTGTCTGTTGTGCTGCAGTCATCAATCACCTCAGTTCTGCATAATCTTCGACAGCATCGAGAACCACGTCTCGACGAACTTCATCATCACCTCGGTGGAGGTGGTGTACCGCGACCCCACGTCATTGAGCAGGGTGGTCTGCTCGGTCACCTTGTCGTTGACGATACGGGTGCGATCGCTCAAGGCCTGGGAGAAGTTGGCCAGCGGGTTGTTGTCCTTGTCCCAGGTGTATTGCGATTTCAGGTCGTTCATCGGTCCGCTGACCTTGTGCAGAAGGCGATCATTGCCATGCTGCGAAATGCCAAAGGGCGTGCCAGCCAGGAACTGCCGCACCGTCACGGCTGCATTGCCGTACAAAGCAAGCAATCGGCGTTCAGCGCTGGTTTCCCAGGCAGCCGCATCCAGGTCGTACAACTTCGGGTCGAAGAGGTTGAAGCCCGGATCCTGAAGATCGAAAGTGCCCTTGTCCGCCATGACCACGTTGACCTTGGACTGGATCACGCTGAAGATTTTCAGCTCCGCAGTGAGGCTCTTGAGTTGCTCGCTGAGCTCGCTGCGCTCGGTTTTCTGCTTGCGCATGCGCAAGCCCATCGCTGCCATCACCAGCTCGTCCATGCGCAGCCGTTCGCCCAGGTTCACCAGCTGCAGGGGTGCGCCCGGCAACCACGCCGCATAGGCTTCCAGCAACTGGATCAGCGCATCGACTGGCTGGTCGGGCAGCGGATGCGGCAGCAGGCTGTCGAAGTAGGGCCGGCTCTGCGCCAGTCGCGCCTGCCCCTCGGGGCCCAGCAAGGTCTCGATGACCTGCCGCCGGTGCTCGCGGCTCAAAGGCAGGCCTTGATCATCCGCAGCCGTGATCGCTTTCTGGTCGAGAAACCGCTCCACCCTCTGAATGTCGACCCAGATCTGCGGGGGGGCCACGCGATCGACTGGCGGCAAGGGGGCTGGGCGATTGAATGCGTCGATAGAGCTGTTCATCATCTGTTCCCGGTTGGCTGGATACCCCGTCTCGAGGTGAGGCTGGCCATGACCAGGCTGAGGTACCGACAGATGAAGTCTATTGGGACGGTGGCGGTCGTTCCGTCAGGCTCGGCCGCGATTTTGTAGTTCAGGGGTACGATTTCTGACGCCAGAATGGCGTCAGCCAATGCGCCCTAGTGGCTGGATGTTGATCTGCGTGGTGAGTTCCTGAAAGGACAGCACGGGCAGGTCGGCATAAACGCCTTCGACCAACTTGCGCACATAGCGCCGGATGTCCATGGACACGACCAGCACGGGCCGTGCCTGGGCTTCATGCAGGTTGCCCACCGCAGCCTTGACCTGGGCGAGAAAGGCATCGCTCTGCGCAGGTTCCAGGGCCAGGTAGCTGCCGGCGCTGGTCTGGCGGATGCCGTTGCGGATCATCTCCTCGACCGCCGGGTCGAGCAGGTAGGCCGGCAGCAGGTTGTGGCCACTGGCGTACTTGTAGCAGATGTAGCGCTTGAGGCTGCTGCGCACATATTCGGCGAGCTGCACCACGTCCTTTTCCTTCTGCCCCCATTCGACCAGGGCCTCGAGGATCGAGCGCATGTTGCGGATCGAGATGCCCTCACTCACCAGCCGCTGAAAGACCTCGGTGATTCGCTGCAACGGCAGGATCCGCTGTACTTCCTTGACCAGCTCGGCATAGCCCTGCTCCATCTGCTCCAGCAGGTAGCGGGTCTCCTGGATGCCGACGAAATCCCCGGCGTATTCACACAAGACATGGGACAGGTGCCAGGCTAGTACCTGGTCGACTGCCAGGAAGGCACAGCCGGCACGCTCCAGACGATCACGCAGGTCCCGCTCCACCCAAAGGCTCGCACGCCCAGGCAAGAGCGCCTCGCCCTCTACGTAAGGCACGCCGACAAGCTCCAGCTGGCTGAGCCTCTCCTGAACCAGAAGACACCCAGGCATCAGCTTGCCTCGCGCCACCGGCACTTCCTGCAACAGGATGCGGTACTCCCCGGGGCCGAGCGCGCTGTTGAAACGCAGGCGGATACCTGGGAACGGCACGCCATGGTCCAGATAGAGCGCCTGCCGGACCCGTGCCAGTTCATCGTTCAACGAGGCGGCCTCCAGGGCGGCTTGCAAGCCGCTGTCCACATCGATGAGCAAGGGCACCGTCAGGGCAAAGAACTGCGGGTCGGTACCAGACTTCGCCTTGCCTGCGGGTTTCAGCGCTGGCGCGCCGGCACCATTGGCCAGCAACGCCGGCAGGCCGCCAATGCCCTGCCGGACTGCCTCTTCGGCACATCGCTGGCGGATCGCCCACCAACCACCGCCGCCGACCATCAACGCGAGAATGAAGAACGTGACTGTCGGGAAGCCCGGGATAATCCCGAACAACCCCAGCAACGCCCCACCGATCAGCAGCGCCTTTGGCTGCGCCATGACCTGGCTGCCGATATTCGCCCCCAAGTCGTGGGCGCCTTGACCGTCGCGGGTGACGATGATTCCCGCGGTGATGGCGATCAACAACGCCGGCACCTGGCTGACCATGCCGTCGCCGACGGTGAGTACCGCGTAGAGCTGCAGCGCATCACCCGCGCTCATGCCCTTCTGCATCACGCCGATGGCCAGCCCTGCCAGCAGGTTGACGATGATGATCACCAACCCGGCGATGGCATCACCCTTGACGAACTTCATCGCGCCATCCATGGCACCGAACATCTGGCTGGCCTTCTCCACCTCGCCACGGCGCTCACGGGCTTCGTTGACGTCGATGACCCCGGCGCGCAGGTCGCCGTCGATGCTCATCTGCTTGCCCGGCATGGCGTCGAGGGAAAACCGCGCGCTGACTTCCGCCACCCGCTCGGCGCCCTTGGTGATGACCAGGAACTGCACGATGGTGATGATCAGGAACAGGATGCACCCCACCACCAGGTTGCCGCCCACCACGAAGTCGCCGAAGGTCTGCACGATCTGCCCGGCATCGGCCTCCAACAGGATCATCCGCGTGGTACTGATCGACAGCGCCAGGCGAAACAGCGTGGTGACCAGCAGCACCGAGGGGAACACCGAGAAATGCAGCGGCGAGACCACGTACACCGACATCATCAGCAGCACCACGGCGATGGTGATGTTCAGGGCGATCAGCAGGTCCAGCAGCAAGGGCGGCAGCGGCAGGATCATCATGAACACTACCGCCAGCAACATTACGGCCAGCATCAGGTCCTTGCGCGCGCCGATCTGGCCGAGTATCCGGGTCAGCTGCTTCATGGGCGTGCCTTGCGACGCTGGTACTCGGCATAGGTGGCCTGGGCCTGCGCCAATCGGCCAGCCATTTGCTGTGCCTGGCTCAGGCACAGCCACAAGGGCGGCCGCAACTCGCCTGCCTCACGCAGCGCCAGGCACTGCCGCTCGGCGCCCGCCCAATCGCCCAGTTCCAGCGCCACCACCACGGCGGCCCGACACCCGGCGCGATGCCGGGGATCGGCGCGCAACAGCACCTCCAGCAACACCCGCGCCCGCTCGGGCCGACCGCATTGCAGATGCAACCAGGCCAACAGCTGCAAGACATCCTGCTGTTCGTTCGACAATCTCATGTGTTCACACCTTGAGCAGGAAGTTAACGCAACACTCCAGCGTGCGCCGTTCGGCCAGCAGCGCTTGCACCAGTGCCGCCGCCTCTGGGTCCCCGGGAATCTGCGACGCAAGCAGCTGCTCCGCCAACGAGCCCAGCGCATGGGTGAAACTTTGCGGGTCGTACAGCCTGCGCAGTTCATGCTCGGGCCTGGCGTACGCCAGCCGCAGGCGTGCCGCCTGATGCTGCGGGTAAAGCTCATGCAAGTGCGCCTGCACCGGCTGCCCCTGCATAGGAAACGCGTCGCACCCTGGCTGGGCGAGCGCCGCATCGGCTGGCGCCCATGGCAGCCAGGAACCGTCGACCTGCCGAGCCGGCTCTATAACGCTCATGCCGCCAACACCTCGGTGCGTACCCGCGTCAGCAAGCGATAGGCCCGATGCAAGGCCTGCTCGGTCAAACCGTGTTCGTCGAGACCTGCCAGCAACACCAGACGATCGTCGCCAAGCAGCCCACAGCGCAGCAGGCAGCCGCAGCCCTGGTGTTCGTACACCTGTCTGAGCGCACACTGCATGGCGCGCTCGAACAGCGCCCCGTGCACGGAAAAATCCAGCCACAGCGTCAACTGCCCCGCTAACCGTTCGAGCTGCAGAACGTCGGCACCTGGCAGCTCCAGGCGCAGCAACGGTTCCTGCGGATGCGCGGGCGCCACACCCAGGTCGCGACAGAACCGGGCAACGGCTGCCGTGCACAGATCCATGCTCATGCCTCCCGCGCGCCGCACAGCAACGCCTCCTCATCGTCGACGGCCTGATCCATGGCCAACTGCCAGAGCGCCAACAGATGCTCGCGTTGCGCCTCGTCGTTGAAGACTTGCACGGGCAGCAGACGGAAGATCCGCTGCAACTCCCGCAGGCAATGGATACGTTGCACCTGCGGGCCAAGCGGCAACGCCGCGAGCAGGCGCTGGATGTCCTGCACCGTCGCCCAGCGTTTGTCGATCAACGCCAACAGGTCGCTGACCAGGTCAGAAGGTCCGTACGCCACTGGGCTCTCCGGCAAGCTGGCGGAACAACGCGACAGTGTCGCCTTCCAGTTTCTTGAGCGCCTGCACCAGCTTCATGTCGCTGATGACCTGTTGCAGCCGGTTGCTGTCCAGGCTCGAGGACGCCCCATTGATATGGCTTGCCAGGCCGTTGAGCATGAACTGCGCGATATCACCGATGGCGGCATCGCCAAAACGCGCACGCAGCTCGTCCCAGGCATGCCTGAGCCCGCGATAGTCGCACAGGAAATCGCAGTACACGCGGCGCAGCGCCCCAACTTCTGCCACCCCCTGCGCCTGCGTCGCCTGGGCCAGCGGACCGATCTCGATACCCAGCTCGATCGCCTGGCCGTCGCTCTGCGTCATGCTTGCCATGGCCTGGTCCAGTTTGTCGGCCAAGCCATGCCCATCGACCGACGTGCCCAGCGCGTCACGGGCATAGGCCAACGCCAGGTAGCGATGACAGGCCGGCGCGGAAAATCCATCCAGGCGGGCCTGCAGCTCACCCGGGGTCAACTGAGGGTGCTGGCGCAACCAGGCCACCAGCTCATCCAGTGACCGACGCTGCACATCCGGCACCTTGGCCAGCATGGCCTCGGCCTCCTGTCCCGCGCGCAATCCCAACTGGCGCGCATCGGTGATGCGGCTGCGGGTACTGAGCCGCGCGTTGGCCAGTGACGAGAACGCCATGGATACCTCCTCCACCATGCTCGCCTGCTGCGCCATCGGTGCCACCTGCCGCGCTTGCAAGGCCGGCTGCCCCTGCGCCTCCCAACCGGACACCATGGCCAGCGCTGGTTCACTGCGTAAAAAGCCGACGCCTTCGCTCATCCCCACCTCCTCGTCGCATCAAAGAATGAGCACCATGCTAGAGGCAAGCTCAGCGCCCCACTGTTGCCGCTGGCCGCTTCTTTTTAGCCTGTCGCCAGGCGCGACAAGGGTCGACCGAAAACTAAAAACATGCGCCTCACAGTGAAATCCGCTGCCGGGCAGGCTACCTAGAATGGCGCCCATCTTCGTGCCGCAACCTTTCCCATGCCGCCATCGCTGCTCCAGACTCCCCAGGCCCTGCTGGCCGCCGTGAACAACGCCACCTTGGTGCAGGTCAACGGCAAGGTCACCCAGGTCACCGGCACCCTGATCCGCGCTTTGGCGCCCGGTGTACAGGTCGGTGAGCTGTGCCGGCTGCGCAGGCCGGGCGGCCAGCCTGAACTGCTGGCCGAAGTCATCGGCCTGCAGCAGGACCAGGCGTTGCTCGCCCCGCTGGGCGACATGCAGGGGCTGTGCACGCGCACCGAGGTCTGCCCCACTGGCGGCATGCACCGCATAGGAGTAGGCGAGCACTTGCTGGGGACGGTGCTGGACGGCCTGGGCAACCCTCTCGACGGCAGCGCGCCGGCTACACCACAAGCCTGGTACCCCGTGCATCGGGACGCGCCATCGCCACTGAGCCGCAAACTGGTCGATACCCCCTTGAGCCTGGGCGTGCGCTGTATCGATGGCCTGCTCACCTGCGCCGAAGGGCAGCGCACAGGCATCTTCGCCCCCGCCGGTGGCGGCAAGAGCACGCTGCTGGCCACGTTGCTGCGCAACGCAGAGGCGGACGTGATCGTGCTCGCCCTGATCGGCGAGCGCGGCCGCGAGGTAGGTGAATTCATTCACCACGAACTCGGCGAACACGGCCTGCGCCGTGCGGTGCTGGTGGTCGCGACCTCTGACCGCCCGGCCATGGAACGCGCCCGGGCGGCCTTCGTCGCCACCAGCGTCGCCGAATATTTCCGCGACCAGGGCAACAAGGTCCTGTTGCTGATGGATTCCCTGACCCGCTTCGCCCGGGCCCAGCGGGAGATCGGCCTGGCCGCGGGCGAACCGCCGACCCGGCGCGGCTTCCCGCCTTCGGTATTCGCCCAGTTGCCGCGCCTGCTGGAGCGCGCAGGGCAATCGGCCAAGGGGTCGATCACCGCGCTTTACACGGTGCTGATGGAAGGCGACGACCTGAACGAGCCGATCGCCGAGGAAACCCGCTCGATCCTCGATGGCCATATCGTCCTGTCCCAGGCCCTGGCAGCCGCCAACCACTACCCGGCCATCGACGTGCTGCGCTCGGTCAGCCGGGTCATGAACCAGGTCGTCAGCCCGGAACACAGTGCCGCCGCCGGGCAACTGCGCGAATGGATGGCCCGGTATGAGGAGGTCGAACTGCTGCTCAGGATCGGTGAATACACGCAGGGTCAGGACCCGCTCGCGGACCAGGCCATCGGCAAACGCGAAGCCATCCGCGCCTGGCTGTGCCAGCCTTGCGAAGAAAACGTCTCGCTGCGACAGAGCCTCGACCAACTGCTGGAGATCACCCGATGCCCCTGACCGCCCTTGCGAAAATCAAGCAACGCAGGCTTCAGCGAACCGAGCGTGAAGCGCGAAGCCAACTGGCCCTGCTACAGGCGGCAGAAAGAGCCAAGGCACAATCCGTCGAGTCGTACCTGGCGTTTCAACGCAGGTCTCGCGAAGAACAACAGCGCCTGTTCGCCGCGCATGTCGGCCAGTTGATCGACTGTCGTGCCTTGGAGCACTGGCGCCGGCAGGTCGGCCTGCTCGGTGAGCGCGAAGCGAGCCTGCATGGGCAAGTCGTTGCCTGCGAGGAGGCACTGACGCGCCGGTACACGGCACACCAGCAGGCCCAAGCGCAGCTCGCCAAGACTCGGCAAACAAGGGACAGCTTCGTCCAACTGCGGGACGAGGCAAACCAGCATGCCACGCAATTGGCGGAGTGCAGGCAGGAGCTCGAGTTGGAGGAACACTTTTTCCACGGAGGCTTGCAACCATGAAGACCCTGCCTGTGGCTGCATTACTGCCCCCCTCGACTGACACGCCTCGCTCACCGCCCCGGCACAGCCAGCGGCTGTTGTTCGAACAGCTGCTGCTACCGCCGCCAGACAGGCATGGCATGCCTCGAGAACCTGGCCATCTGGGCCCTGGCTATCCATGGGTGCCCGCCCTGCCCCGGGCAGACCATTATCCACCTGCGCCTGAACCACCTGCGCTAACCGAGGACTCAGTCAGTCATCCGCTCACCTCGACGGCGACCGAAGAAACCGAGGCGCTCCGGCCCACTGGCCCAGGCTTGCCCGAGGCCAGGCATCAAGACGTTTGCGAGCACACCGACAGCCTGCCGGGGCGGCTGCAACCACACGAAAGCGCCATGCCGGCCCCGGTTCATGCCATGACCTGTGAGCGTGCAGTGGTAGACAGGGCAATGTCCTCCCCAGGCTTCACACTCAGCGAAGACCTGCAGACACTGGTGGATCGCCTGCAGCTGCAACTGCTCGGTTGCAAGGCCGACAACCGCGAACTGGCCCTGCTGCGTGCTCGCTTGCCGCAGCTCGGCCCAGTCGAGGTGCACATGCGCCATGTGGGAGCAAGCTTGCAGGTGGAGATCCAGGCCGCGCCAGCGAGTCTTCGGCAGTTGCAAGTGGCCTGCGCGGACCTGCTCGATCGCCTGCAACGGCTTGATCCTGCGCAGCAGGTCAGCCTCGGTTTTGCCGCCAACGGCGGCGGCGAGCAGGGTTCACGCAACCGGCGCCACGTGCTCGACGAGTGGTGGCCCGAACCATGAGCCCAGCGAGCTTCCCACCCGCCACCCCACAGGAGCTGCACCTGCAACGACTGCTGAGCCATCGCCAACGCAATTATGTCGACGCAGAGCGCCAGGCCTTGCTGGATATCGCCGCTTGCGAGGGCGACCCCGACCTGGCCGTACTGGTCGATTGGCAGGGCTTGCCGGCGCGCCTGCTGTGCCGTCGGCAACAGCTGGCGCAATGGCTGGCGCCGCAATTGCAGGACGCCGATTTCGCCAGCCTGCCGGCGCCATTGCAACTGGCGTTGCTGCAACGGGACAGCCCTTGGCTTCCTGGCCTGCAATGCCTGGGTATCGAACAGGCAGGTGTCTGCCAGGGCACGGCGTGCCTGCAAGTATCGCTGAAGAATGGCGCAAGCGCGCTGACCTGCTGGGTGCAGGGCAATTCCGAGCGCCTGCTGGCCACCTTGCCGCGACGCCCGTTGCGCGAACGCCTGAACATCGCGCTGAACCTCTCGCTGCAATGGCGCCCCCTCGAACTGTCGCTGCACGCGCTGCGTGGCCTCGGCATGGGCGACATCCTGCTGCTGCCCCCCGCCACGCCAGTGCCACCCCGATTGCTCGGCGTGCTCGACGGCCACCCCTGGGCAGAACTGCTGCTCGACGACACACATCTGGAGCTAGTCCGCATGCACGATTCGTTACCGCTGCCCGATACCGCACTGGGGGAACTGGAGCAACTGCCGATTGCGGTCAGTTTCGAAGTCGGTCGCCAGACCCTCGACCTGTACACGCTGTCGACCCTGCAGCCAGGCGCCCTGATCGAGCTGCACAGCCCAGTGACGGCCGAGGTGCGCATTCTCGCCAACCAACGCTGTATCGGCAGCGGCCTGCTGGTGCGCATCGACGACCGCCTCGGGGTGCGCGTGACCCGGCTGCTGGAAAACGACCCGACATGATCCAACTGCCGGACGAACTGAGCCTGATCCTTGGCCTCGCGCTGCTCTCGCTGGCCCCCTTCATCGCGGTCATGGCCACCTCGTTCCTGAAAATGACCGTGGTCTTTTCGTTGCTGCGCAATGCCTTGGGTGTGCAGCAGATCCCACCCAACATGGCCCTGTATGGCTTGGCGATCATCCTCAGTATCTACGTCATGGCGCCGGTGGGCATGGCTACCTACGACTACCTGAATGCCCATGAGACGACCCTCGGTGATGCCCACTCGATCGAACGTTTTCTCGACGAGGGCCTGGCACCGTTTCGTGGGTTTCTCGACAAACATGTCAACGAACGCGAGCGCACCTTCTTCCTCGACAGCACTCGCCAGTTGTGGCCCAGCCACCACGCCGAACAGGTCGACGGCAACAGCCTGCTCGTCCTGCTGCCCGCGTTCACCATCAGCGAACTGACCCGGGCCTTCGAGATCGGTTTCCTGATCTACCTGCCGTTCATCGCCATCGACCTGATCATTTCCAACATCCTGCTGGCCATGGGGATGATGATGGTGTCGCCAGTGACCATCTCGCTACCCTTCAAGCTGTTGCTGTTCGTCCTGCTCGATGGCTGGGGGCGCCTCTCCCATGGCCTGGTGCTGAGCTACGGGGGCTGAGATGAGCAGTACCGAAGTCCTGCACTTCGCCAGCCAGGCGCTGTGGCTGATATTGATCCTGTCACTGCCGACGGTGCTCATGGCCGCGGTGGTGGGCACCCTGGTGTCGCTGGTCCAGGCCCTGACCCAGGTGCAGGAACAGACCCTGGGCTTCGTCGCCAAACTGGTCGCGGTGGTCGTTACCCTGTTCGTCACCGCCGACTGGATGGGCAGCGAGCTCTACCGCTACACCGACCTGGTGCTCGAGCGAGTGTTGTGGGTGCGATGACTGTCCAGGCGCTTGAACAGGCCCTGCTGAACTTCAGCCTGATCCTGCCCAGGCTGTTCAGCTGCTTCATCGTGCTGCCGATCCTCGGCAAGCAGGTACTGGGCGGCGCGTTGGTACGCAATGGTGTGGCGTGCTCGCTGGCGCTGTTCATCTACCCCTGCGTGGCGGGCACGCTGCCGCCAGGCCTGGATGGGCTGCAACTGGGGCTGCTGATCGGCAAGGAAGTGCTGCTCGGCTTGCTGCTCGGTTTCGTCGTGTGCATCCCGTTCTGGGCACTGGAGGCCTGCGGCTTTCTCATCGACAACCAACGCGGCGCGACCCTGGCGTCCATCCTCAACCCGTTGCTGGGCAGCCAGACCAGCCCCACCGGAGCGCTGCTGCTGCAGACCCTGGTCACCCTGTTCTTCACCGGTGGCGCCTTCCTGGGACTGCTCGGCGCATTGCTGGGCAGCTACGCCAGCTGGCCGGTGGCAAGCTATTACCCTCAGATCAGCGACCAGTGGAACGCGTTCTTCCTGGCCCAGTTCGGCTACCTGATGACCCTGTGCATACTGTTCGCCGCCCCCCTGCTGATCGCCATGTTCCTCGCCGAGTTCGGCCTGGCACTCATCAGCCGTTTCGCCCCGACGCTGAACGTGTTCATCCTGTCCATGCCGGTCAAGAGCCTGGTCTGCAGCGCGTTGCTGGTGCCCTACCTGTACCTGCTGATGGAGCAGGCCCAGGATCAGGTGTTCAGCGCGCTGTACGCGGTACGCCTGCTCGGCCCTTTGCTGGAGCAGCCATGAGCGCGGAGAAGACCGAACATCCCACCCGCGCCAAATTGCGCGATGCACGACGTAACGGCCAGGTGGTCAAGAGCAAGGAGCTGGTATCCAGCGTGCTGATCCTGAGCCTGGCCGTATTGCCCCTGGGCTTTCCCGACTATTTCCTCGGACACCTGCGAGCGCTGATGCTGCTGCCCGAGCCCTTGCTCCACCTGCCGTTTCGCCAGGCATTGGAGGTGATGCTGCAGCAGTTGCTGCACGCACTGCTGTGGCTCACCCTGCCGTTCCTGCTGACCACATTGATTGCCGCCAGCGCGGGCAACCTGCTGCAGACCGGTTGGGTTTTCAGCACGCAATCGCTCTCACCCGACCTGAAGAAGGTCAGCCCGGCAGAGGGGTTGAAGCGAATCTTTTCGGTCAGGAACCTGCTCGACTTTTGCAAATCTTCGCTCAAAGTGCTGTTGCTCGGCGCACTGGTGCTCGGCCTGCTCAGCGATAACCTGCACGCGTTGCTGCGGGTACCACTGTGCGGCATCGCCTGCATCCTGCCCGTGTTGGGCAGCCTGCTGGGCCAGCTGATCGGCGTCTGTGCCGTTGGTTTCATGGCGATTTCAGCGGTCGACTACGGCCTGGAGCGCAGGCAGCATCACCGGCAGTTGCGCATGAGCAAGGATGAGGTCAAGCGTGAGCACAAGGAGCAGGAAGGCGCGCCAGAGCTCAAGCGCGAGCGCCGCAAACGCCACCGTGAACTGCAGCAAGGGACGTTGCGGGCGGACGTCAGGCGTTCGTCGGTCATCGTCACCAACCCGACCCACATCGCCGTGGGCCTGCGCTACCAGGCCGGGGAAACCCCGTTGCCGCTGGTCACCCTGAAGTACACCGACGAGCAGGCCCTGCGGGTGCGCCGGATCGCCGAGGAAGAAGGCGTGCCTGTGCTGGAACGCATCCCCCTGGCCCGGGCGCTGTTCGCCGACAGCCTGGAGGAGCAATACATCCCCGGCGAGCTGATACAGCCGGTCGCCGAGGTGATCCGCTGGTTGCAGGCGCAAGAGAAGACGCCGGTCTGAATAGGTTTTGCTTGTTTCTGCAGGCCTGGGGGCCAAGTGCTACACCAAGATCCCACGCTGCGGCAATGGCCGGCGCACGGGCAAGATGTCCTCCCGCACAGACGGTCGAGCAGGCTGACGAAGCTGCGCCCAGAAGACCAGGAGCTGCGCATCGCGCTCCTGGTCATTGCGGATGACCCGCGAAGCGGCGGCCAGCACCGCCTCATGGCCATGTTCGAGCGGGCTCATGCGGATCCAGCTCCTTGCAACAACACTCGCTGCAAAGCGCTCAACTGCCCTTCGATGCTGGCGTCGATGACGCAGCCTTCGGTTTCCAGCCGACAACCGCCGCGTGCAAGCCGAGCATCAGCGCAGATTTCCAGGGGGCCCGTGTCGGGATACTGCTCGAGTATTTCATCGATACGCAGTCGCACCTCGAGTACCTGGTCAGGGTGCACGTGCAGGATCAGCTCCTCCCGTGAGCGAACCTGCGCCAACGCCTGACGTGTGGCCGCGAGCGTCAGCTCGATGTCCGGGTATGCCCCCAGCACCTTGGCCACCGCCTGGTACACCACCTCGCTCATCTGCCGGTCGGCCCGGCGATAGAATTCGTCACAGCGCAATCGCACACTGTGCACCAGCGCCGCCTGCTCGACCGCGGCCATTTCCAGCCCGACCTCCCGCCCAAGTCGATGCTGCGCCTCGAGCACCGCATCAGCCTGGGCATCGATGTCGCTGGCCCGCTGGCGGGCGCTTTCGATCAAGGCAGCGGCCTCAAGAAAACGCTGGTAGTCAGCGCCGCGCAACACGGTACAGCCTGGTTCGACCATCGGCCGGCAATCATTCAGTTCAATAAATGGCAACATTCCGGGCTCCTGTCTCGGGCCACTTTCAGGCAAAGGGTGCGCGCCAGGGCGCGCTGGTCGTCGCTCATCGGCCAGGTCGGCAATGCCCCGATGCCAGGCAGCCGCAGGGCCAGGCGCCGGGCAAAACCGGGATCGATTCCACCGCAGGCCTGTAGCCAGAACGCCAGGCCCTGCACGGGCAATTCCACGTCCAGCGCGCCGCTTGGCAGCGCCTGCTGCCAGCCTGGTGGCCATGGGCCGATGATCAGCCGCCATTTCTCCAGGCAATAGCGCCGGCCCTGGTCGCCGAGCGCCTGACGCAAGCGCGCCTGGCCGGCCCGGTCGAGCAGTCGCACGATGGCCTGGCCATGCAACAACCCGCCAACAGTGGCCAGAACACGTTCGAATGCTGGCTGCGGATAGAGGGCCAGCCCACCCAGCCGTTCCGGTATGTCAAAGGGTTCGGCCAGGTCCAGCGCCGACAGCAACCAACCATTGATCGAACTGTCCCCACGCCAGTGTGGCAAGGCCTGGGCCACCTGCCGCAACGGTTCAGGGCAATGAGCCTGGTGCAGGTAACGCGCTGGGCAGTAGCGAAGCTGAAACGGGGTCATGCTCATGCCCGCTGGCGCCACCACAGGTACTGCGCAAGATTGCTCAATACCAGCATTCCCAGCAAAGCCCCGACCAGCCCCAGAAGACGCAGGCGCGAACTCTCCAGTACGTGAATCGACAACAGCGTTGCATGACGCTCCCCAGGCCACAGCTGACGAGCCTGCGTGGAAGGCACCAGCACCACACTGATGCGGTCGTAGTCGAGGCCTTCGATGCTGTTGCTCAACAGCTGTTTCATCTGCCCGATGTACAGGTCCAGCGCAGCGTCCGCCGCATGCTTGATGAAGATCGACGCCGAAGCCGCACGGGCCGATGCCCGCAGGCTGTCGCGGGGCTCGGGCAACACCACATGCACCCGCGCCACCAGCACGCCATCGATTTCCGACAGGGTGCGCGACAACTCCTGGGACTTCACATAGGTCAGCCGCGCGTGCTCCTCCAGCGGCGACGAGATCAGGCTGTCCCGGGGGAACACATCACTGACCGTGGAGAACATCTCCCGTGGATAGCCCTGGCGCTTGAGCGCAGCTACCGCGTGGCCGATGTCGGCCTCGCCGATCAGGATCTTCACCTTGCCGTCCTTGTCCTGCGCCTTCACCGCATCGATGCCCTCGGCATCCAGCACCGCAAGCATTTCATTGGCTTCGCGCTGGCCGAGGCCCAGGTACAACTCGACCTTGCACCCGCCCAGCAGCAGTACCGTCACAAGCAGCAAGCACTGCCATGGATTCTTCACAGGGCACCTACTGGGCTTTCATCAGGGTTTCGATGTTCTGCGTGGTGCGCCCCACGCCCTTGGCAATCAGCTCGACCTGGAGGTTGGTGCGTATCAGCGCCCAATGGGCATCCATCAATGCCAGCGGATCACCCACGCCCGCGACCAGGCTGGCATGCGTGCCCTGCCTGGCTTCGGCATGTTGCTGGCCGAGCTGTGCGACCTTGTGCAGCAACCCCTCCTCAGGGCTGCCGGCACTGCTGGATAGCGCCTGCTCGAACTCGGCCACCTGACGGGAGTCGACGTCCGGTGCCGCCAGGGACTGCAGATCGGCGACCACACGGGCCACCTCGGCAATGCCATTCATGTGTCGCTCTCCACTGTGAAGGAATCGTTGAGCAGCTCCATCGCCATGGCCAGCACTTGCAGACGCTGTTGCTCTGCCACTGCCGGACCCCGCATATGCTCCGGGGCGCCTGGCGCCTGCTCGATCAGGCAGGCCTGAAATGCAGCAGCGTCCCGAGCCGCAGGAGCGGGCTGCGGGATCGAAGCTGTTTGCGCACTCGTCAGCAACATGGTCAACCCGTTCATGCCACCACCTGGGCACGCATACACTCGGCAAATCGGATCAGATCGCAATCCTCGCTCTGCGCCATGCGCTCAAGCCGCCGTTCCAGCGCCGCCATGTAGCCCAGCTGGCGCTCGCACAGCGCCAGCCACGGGCCGAGGGATGGCCAGGGCGCCTGATTGCCTTCTGCCAGGGCCTCCTCGCAGCGTCCCGCCCCCATCAGGCCGGCGATGCGTATCGCACAGGCGGCTTCCATGGTTTGCGGCTGCCGGGCAAGCCAGCGCGCAATCGCCATCGCTTCGTCATGGTGATGGTGCTCAACACCCAGCAAGCCCAGGCGCGCCATCAGATTATTCACCGAGTACTCCATGCTCAGAACTTCTGCAGGATGCTGCTGATGGTGTTCTTGAAGGTCTGGCCCAAGGTCGCATCGACCTGGAACACGTTGGACCAGATGTTCGAACGGTGGCGCATGTCGGCCAGCAACGCGGGGTCGTCGCTTTTCTCGTTGAGTTTCCTGAGCGACTCGAGGACGGCCTTGTTGGCCTCTCGCGCTTGCTTGACCATGCCGTCGTGGACCATGTCCATGGTGTTGCTGTTGCCGTCGTGGAATCCGCTGCTGATGCCTGTCATTTCAATGTTCCTTCAGTTTTTCCAGGATGTTCAAGGCCGCTTCAAGGGCCGTTCGCTCGTCGTGCAACGCCTGGAATGCCGTGGGCGGCAAGGGGCGCGACATCTGCTCGGCGCGGGCCTGCCGCGCTTGCTCCAGCACCCTGTACATCCAGGCGCGCGTTAGTGGGTCACGTGTTTCCTGCAACAGCTCATCCATCATCGACGGGGGGCTCCTTCAGATTGATCGAGTAGTCCTGCCTGCCCTTGCGCAATGTGATCGCCTGACCATCGATCGCCAGGATGCGGATACCGGAAGGCATCAGCGCGCCTACCGGATAGCGGCGGTTGTCCGTCAGCGTCACGTAGGGCACGCGCCCCAGTGACACCGCGCGCAGCGGGAAATCGAGTTTCCCGGGTACAGGTGCCCTGCCCTCATCGACCAGCTTCAACAGCGGATGCTCGCCGAATGCCCGGCGGAACTGGCGTTGCAGGTTGAGGAAGTCCTGATGCTGGCTGCCCTGCAGTGCCCCACGCAGTACCAGGGTGTCACCGCGGTCCTCCAGGGTCAGCGCATCCTCCAGTCGCCATTCGCGCAGCAGTTGCGCCAGCCGCGTCCGGGCCTGTGGAACGGGCAGGCTGTGTGGCACGACCTGGGGATCGGCTGTGCCCGCTGTGCCCTGGGCTTCGGCCTCTGGAATCAGCAATCGTGTGAGCAGCGCCAGCAACAGCAGCAAACCGGCGCCCGGGATCATGAACCAGCCAGCCCGCAATCCAGGCCGGGATACCGATTCGGGAAGCCGCTCGGCAAATACCTCGCCTTCTGTACAGAATGCCCAGCACAACGGGCCACAACGCTGAATGGCCAGTGCTTGCAACTCGACATCCGCGGCTACCGTCACCCCGGCCTGTGTAGGCGGTTCGGTGGTTCCCCATTCCAGCAGGCGTACTCCGCCAGGCTCTACCATCAGCACCAGGTGAATGGCGGCGATCCCCGCGTCCACCAGCACCAGATCGGCTTGCGCCGGGTCGGCGCCGATGACCACCCGGCCGGGCGCCAGGGACACTTCGGCCCCCGCATTCAGGCCACTGTAGACCCGCAGCTTGCAACTCATCTCAAGAGCGCTCATCACGGGCAGGGCCTGCCTTCAAGCCATTGCCGACACTTGCAAGCCCAGAATCAATCAGCTTCGGCTCGATCAGGAACAGCCGAACCGATCGGCGTGTGCTGCTGGACTGATAGCGAAACAACGCCCCCAGGAACGGAATGTCTCCCAGCAGCGGGACCTTGCGCAGGCTTTCACTCGTCTCGTCGCGGTGGATGCCACCAATCATCAGGCTCTGCCCCAGGTCGACCCGGGCCAGCGTGTCGATGACCGTGCGACTGATCGTGGGTATGCCATCGGGGCCCGTGCTGTTTGGCTTCTGGCTACCGTCCTCGATATGCAGGCTCAGGCTGATTTCCGGCCGGTCCGCACTGCGGATCAGGCGTGGGGTCATCTTCAACAGAGTGCCGTAGGTGATCGCCTTGAGCTCGGCGACGCGTTCGCCCAGCACCCGGACATAATAGGTTTCGCTGTGGTCGAGCACCGCCAGGGTGTTTTCCTGGGTCAGCAAGGTCGGCCGCGACACCACCTGGGCGCGCCCTTCTCCCTGCATCAGCATCACCTTGGCCAGCAGCCGGTCCACACCCCGACTGTCGACCAGGCTGCCGGCCAGCGCCCCCTGCGCCAGGCCTGCGCTGGTGCGGATGTCGATCAGCTGGTGCTTGCCAGTGCCAATGCCGACCTGCCACTCCACCCCCAGCTCAGCCAGATGCTCCGCGTTGATGTCGAGGATCGTCAGCCCAACCTCGATGCGTGCCGCCGGGCGGTCCAGCGCCGCCACCAGGCGCCGGTACATGGGCATGCGCTCGGCGTGGTCACGCACGATGATGGCATTGAGCGATGCTTCGGCCTGGACAACGGCTTGACCGGAGCGTACTGGCGCCTCCTGCGCCACAGCCTGGCCTTCGACCGCCCGCACATCGGCGTTCGTCAGCACCCGAGAGAGGAGCGTGGCCACGCCGGGTACCGCCACCTTCTGGTCGCGGTAGTCGATTTCACGGTCTTCGGCGACCGCATGCCTGAGCGCGATCACCTCGACGCTCAGGCTGCCACCGCGTTCGTCTTGCAACACAGCCTGCTGCTCCAGCGCCTTGGCGGTCTGCTCGACACGGTCGAGATAACGCGGCGGGCCCGAGACATACACCAGCCGTCCACCCGCCGCGGCGCGCCAGGCGAAGCGCGACGTCCAGCCGCCACCCTCCTGCAGGGCGGCGCGCAATTGCGGCTCGCGCACTTTGTCCAGGTGGACAAGGCGGGTCTGTAGTTCACTGGACTTGTCGACATAGAGCACCGCGCCGTCGTAGTACCAGGCCAGGTTGAACAGCACGGCGACCTGTTCGAGAAACGCCTCCGGGTCCGGCTGCTCGAACGTGGCGCTCACCTGGTCCCTGACCTTGTCGCTGACCACCACCGCCCCCTGATAGGTGGCGGCGAAGTTGCCCAGCAGGTCACGCAGGCTCTCGCCCTGGGCAACGTAGTGGAACGGCTCCTGGGGCCAATCCAGTGGCTCGCCCTGGGCTGCAAGGCTGGCCAGCAGCGCCGTCAAGCCGGCGGCAAGCGACCTCAAGGCAACCATACGCGAGCGCCTCTGTGGGTCACAGGCACTGGATCAGCCTGTTGCTCGCACAGGAGGGCGAGCAGGTCGACCTGAGCACCCAGCACATGATCCAAGGTGTCAAGATTGGCCTGGGGCAGATCTACCTGCGCCTCAAGCAGCGGCTCTCTCGCGGGTGTAAGCACCAGCCTCTGCGGACAGTGCCGCGCCCACACCGTCAGCATGCCCATCAAGCGGCGCAAGACTTGCGGGTCGAGTGTGTCGCCTTGGCCAGCGAGCGACGACAGCGAACTGCGAATCAACAGTTGTGTGCCTTGCGGTTCGAGGTACAGGGTGTGCCCCTCGATGCACAGGTGGAAGTCACCGCGCTCATTGGCCAGCCAGGGTGGCATGCCCAGTTGTCGGGCCAATCGGTTCAAAAGTGTGTTCATGCGGGCATCGTCCATGCAGCTTCAGGGGCAGAAAGGTTGTCAGCCACGGCGAGCATCGCTGGGGGTACGGCCGAACCGCCGGCGGTAGCTCTGGCTGAAATACGACTGGCTGGAAAAGCCGCTTTCCATGGCGATGTCGACAATGCTCATGCGCGTGTTAAGCAGCAGATGGTGCGCGTGGACGATCCTGCGCTCGGTGATCCAGGCCCGTGGCGAGCAGTTGTAGAGGGTGTTGAACAAACTCTTGAACGCCGTCAGGCCCAGGCCGAAGGCCTGGGCGTACTGGTCCAGGTGCCACTCGCGCAGATAGTGCTGTTCCATGAATGCGTGCAGCCGATCGACATTGCGGTTGCCCTGTTGCCGCAATGCCGCCAGCAAGCTGCGCCCCTGCGGCCCGAAGATGAGCAGCAATAACAGCTCCTCCAGGCGCAGCATCGCCAGCATCGACGAAGTGCCTTCGCCACCGAGCGCCGACAGGCGAATCACGCACTCCTGTGCCATCGTGCAGGGTCGAAGCCGGAGGGTGTTCACGCCCACCTCGTCACGGCGTTCGAGGTGCGCAAGGTCTTTGCCATGGCGCTGAACGAACGCCTGCACGAAGTTCACGTCCAGCGGCAACCACAGCACTTCGCATGCCTGCCACTGGGTCGCCACCAGGTAGGTGCCACGCTTGACGAACAGCAGCTCGCCTGCCTTTAGGTGAATGATGTCGTCCTTTTCGCGAAGCGCCAGCTCACCCGCCACCACTGCGTAGAAGCCTTCGTGCCCCTGGGACGCGAACCCCGCCCCGACAACATCCAACTGCCGACCTTGCACACACCAGCCCTCAACTGGAGAAATCCCTATCACGCGAGGCCCTGCTTCCCGTAGGACCCTTTACGCATCGTCGGGCGGCAGATCGTGCAAGATTCGAATGACCGTGCAGCCCTTGCCTCGGCGATGCAGACAGAGGCACAGACTACGGCGCCTTCCCACGAATGAACGCAGGGATTGTCCTCACCAAAGGGGAGGCTATTCGCCATCACTTGTAGGAAATTCATCAGACCTGTAAGGCAATGCGAAGTACGCCGTGGCCGAACAGCAGCAAGTCCAGCAGCTAAAAAATGGCGACTACACCCGGTATCTTGCAGGATATGCACTGACTACCGTGGCAAGCCCTTTGATCGAGAGCTCGCCATGTCAGGCACGAACTATGACTATGCATTGACCCAGCTGTACGCTGCCCTGAAGCTGGAGCCCCCATTGACCTTCGAGCCGGTGATCAGCCTGCGGGTGGGTTCTTTTGTGTGCAATGTCACCGAGCACCCGGCGGACCACTTGCTGATGTTCATCGAACTGCCCGCAATCGACGACATACGCTGGGGCGAACAGAACCTGTTCTGCCAGGACACCTGCAAGCCTGTGATCGGTGTCGACCCGCTCACCGACATGCAAATACTGTGGAATCGCCAGCCCCTGGTGCAGCTGGACCGCGCCATGGTGCATCACCAGCTGGAGCAACTGGTGCAGGCCGCCCACGATCTGGTGGGTGACAAAACAGCCTGAGCGCCGCTCAGCGCTGCCCCCAGACCTGTGCCTCACTCCAACCCAGCGCGGCAAAATCCGCGGATCGCAGTGAGGCCTCTTCTTCGCAGAAGAATTCGTCCAGCTGCGGTGGCCTGATCGCCGTGTCGCTGAGCATCGCGTGGACCTGGCCGCGATGGTGGATCTGGTGCTCGAACAGGTGTGACAGCAAGCGCAAACGTTGCTCCTGTTGCACCCGGTCCGGTCGCACGATGCTCACATAGCGCCGCAACTGGTCGTCGCGCAATTGCCGGCAATAGGCGATCAGGCGCTGGTCGGCCTGGGCCTGCTGGGCCTGCAGGTCGGTGCAGGTGGCGAAAGGCTGCTCGGGTTGGAAGAAGCGCTCACCGTCCGGGTCCGGCGTTTGGCCGCGCTGCTCGCACTCCAACGCGTCCAGGTAGAACCAGTCCACTGTCAGCAGGTGGTTGAGGGTAGCCTTGATCGACGGGAAGAAACTGCAGCGGGGGGCGACGAACTCGTCCTGGGTCAGTTGCATGCAAGCCTTGTACAGGCGGTGGTTGGCCCAGCCATTGTTGTAGGCCTGGGTCAGCAGATGATGCGACAGCGGCTCCATGGTCGGCTCCTTCAGGCGAAGCGTTGCAGTTGCATCTCCCGTAGCCGGCTCAGGGTCCGTTGGTACGGGAACGCCAGATACCCTTGAGTGTAGAGCGCTTCCAGCGGCACCTCGGCCTCCAGGTACAACAACACCCGACGGTCGTAGCATTCGTCCACCAGGGCAATGAAGCGCCGCACGCTGTCATCCTTCGGCGCCAGCATTGGCAACTGGCGATCACCGGCCTCGACGCGGGCGGCCCCGTCCTCGGTACCGCGGGCAATGCGCCCGGCCTGCTGGACGCCACCCAGCGCCGGAATGCCGCTGACCAGAATCGCCGCAAAGCCGTCGCACAAGGCCATGAAGTCCATGGCGGCCAGGGGCTGCTCGCACAAGTCGCCGAAGCGGCACCAGATGGCCTGCTTGCTGCGACGAAGCACGCCGATACGCCGGGAGCCAAGCTGCAGCGGCTGATCACTGCCTGGATCGTCCGGGCTCAACTGCTGGAACACCGCCTCGAGCGCGCTCGGCCACCCCGGCTTGCTGACCCAATAGCGTTGCTGTTGCAGGCCGGGATGCAGGCGGTGGTCCTGCTCCCCCGCCACCGCCAGCACGCGCATGTGCCGCTCGATGGCGGCGATGGCCGGCAGGAACCGCTCACGGTTGAAGCCGTCGCGGTACAGTTGGTCAGGCGGCTGGTTGGACGTGGCGACGATCACCACACCGTGATCGAACAACACCTGGAACAGACGGCCGAGGATGATCGCATCGCCAATATCGCTGACGAACAGCTCGTCGAAACACAACACCCGTATCTCTTCGGCCAGCGCTCGGGCCAGGGCCGCGAGCGGGTCGGCGGTGCCATTGAGCTGGAACAGGCGCTGATGCACCCAGGCCATGAAGTGGTGGAAATGCTGGCGCCGGGCCGGCAGTTGCAGGCTGCGATGGAACAGGTCCATCAGCCAGGTCTTGCCCCGACCGACCGGGCCCCAGAGGTACAGGCCTTGCGTCGGCTTACCCTGATGCAGGGCATCGAAGCAGGCCTGCAAGGCAGCCACAGCCACTGCCTGGGCCGGGTCCGGGAAGAAGCCACGCTCGGCGAGCGCCTTGTGATAGAGGGATTCGGGAGTCATGCCGCGCATGGTACGCCATCGCGAGGCAAACCCGCGCCCCCGACCTTGCTCCAGGCGAGGGACAATCAGCCCTCTGTCAGCCCCACCTTCAGCAAGGCGCCATCCTTGGCATCGGTCAGCACGTACAGATAGCCATCCGGCCCAACCCGCACGTCGCGAATCCTGGCCTTCAGATCACCCAACAGCCGTTCTTCATGCACGACCTTGTCGCCATCGAGCTTCAGCCGGATCAACTCCTGTGTCGCCAGCGCGCCGATGAACAGGTTGTGGTCCCAGGCCTTGAACGTGGGGCTGTCGTAGAACGCCATACCGCTGATACCCGGCGACTTTTCCCACACATGGTGCGGGTCGACCATGCCGTCGACGTGCTTGCCCTTGGCCTCTGGGATCGGCAGCAACGAGTAGTTGATGCCGTGGGTGGCGATCGGCCAGCCATAGTTCTTGCCCGCCTTGGGGATGTTGATCTCATCGCCGCCACGCGGGCCGTGCTCGTGGGTCCACAGCTTGCCGGTCCAGGGATTCAGCGCCGCACCCTGCTGGTTGCGGTGGCCGAACGACCAGATCTCCGGGCGCACGTTGTCGCGGCCGACGAAGGGGTTGTCCTTGGGTACCTCGCCGTCGGGCAGAATGCGCACGATCTTGCCCTGCAGCTTGTCCAGGTCCTGCGACGTGGCACGCTGGTTGTTCTCGCCCAGGGCGATGAACAGGTAGCCGTCACGGTCGAACACCAGCCGCGAGCCGAAGTGGTTGCCTTCGGACAACTTGGGCTGCTGGCGGAAGATCACCGTGAAGTTCTCCAGGCGCGACTGGTCCTGGGTCAGCTGGCCACGGCCGACGGCGGTACCGGCCTTGCCATCGCTGCCCTCCTCGGCATAGGACAGGTACACGGTTCGATCCTTGGCGAACTCAGGCGAGAGCACCACATCGAGCAGGCCGCCCTGCCCCTCGGCCCAGACCTTGGGCACGCCGGAGAGCGGCGGCCCGACCTTGCCCTCGGCGTTGACGATACGCAGGTTGCCGGGGCGTTCGGTGACCAGCATGTCCTTGCCGCCGGGAAGGAACGCCAACGCCCAGGGATTACGCAGGCCGTCGGCAACAGTGCTGACGGTCAGCCGGCCCTCTTCGCTGGGGTACTGCTGCTCGGCGGCGGCCTGCGCCAGCAACGGCAGCAGGCTGGCGGCGGCCAGGGTGGTCAACCAGGTGCGTGGGGTCATGCTCGCTTCCTTTGCAAGGGCTCACGGCACGCGCGGTGAATCGCGTGGCGGCCGGGTGGGTTCCAGGTTCGGGGTCTGCTGCTCGCGGCGCAGGTTTTCGCCGTTGCCGATACCACGGTTGTCGAGGGTGGGCGGACGCGGATTGGGTTGCGTGGACGGGCCGCGCACGGGCGGTGTTGCCGGCACGCTGCCCTGCCGACTGTTGGGGTTGGCGCGCATGATCGGGCTGTTGTAGGGGTTGTTGCTGTCGTTGGCGGCAATCAGTGGCGGCGCCAAGGGCGCGGCCTGGAGTGGCAACGCCAGCAGCAGGCCGAGGCCCAGGATTGGCAGTGTGGGATTCATGCTTCACCTCCGGTACGAAAAGGCGCGCTCGAAGGTTGGATAGCCTACGGCGCGCAGGGTTCGACGCAAAAGGATGAATTTGGGTCCTGATGTTTCAGTATGCGCCCCTGGCGTTACCCGGCGCTATCCACCTTGTGCCGCGCCGCATACAGGCACAGCATCTCCATCGCCAGGGTCGCGCCGGCCAGCGCGGTGATATCGGCATGGTCATAGGCCGGCGCCACCTCGACCAGGTCCATGCCCACCAGGTTGATCCCGCGCAACCCGCCGAGTATCTCCAGCGCCTGCACCGTGCTCAGGCCGCCGCATACCGGCGTGCCGGTGCCGGGTGCGAAGGCCGGGTCCAGGCAGTCGATATCGAAGGTCAGGTACACCGGCCGGTCGCCTACCCGCTGGCGGATCGCCGCGACAATCGCCTCGGTGCCCTGGCGATGCACCTGGCGGGCGTCGAGAATGGCGAAGCCCTGGCTGTCGTCGTTGGTGGTGCGCAGGCCGATCTGCACCGAGCGCGCCGGGTCCACCAGCCCCTCCCGCGCCGCATGCCAGAACATCGTGCCATGGTCGATGCGCTTGCCCTCCTCGTCCGGCCAGGTGTCGCTATGCGCGTCGAAGTGAACGAGTGCCAGCGGCCCATGGCGACGGGCATGGGCCTTGAGCAGCGGATAGCTGATGAAGTGGTCGCCACCGAGGGTGAGCATGGCGCAGCCGGCCTCGAGAATGTGCTCGGCGTGGGCCTCGATGCTTTGCGGCACCGAGGCCGGTGTGCCACTGTCGAACGCGCAATCACCGTAGTCGATCACCGCCAGGTGGTCGAACGGATCAAACGCCCAGGGCCAGTGCCGGGCCCAGGCCTGTTGCACCGAAGCGGCGCGGATCGCCCGCGGACCGAAGCGCGCGCCGGGGCGATTGCTGGTGGCGGTGTCGAACGGCACGCCGCTGACCACCACGTCGACACCGCGCAGGTCGCGACTGTAGCGGCGCCGGGAAAAACTGGTGATACCGGCGTAGGTGCTCTCGGCGGCGGTGCCGTAGAGGCTGTCACGGGTCATGGCCTGGTCGTTGTCCTGGGCGAGTTCCACGGTCTGTCTCCTGTCGTTGTTGTTCACTGGCGGCTGCGGAAGGTGGTCCACAGGCGGTTGCGCTGGCGCAGGTCGGCCAGCGCCATGCTGCGGTCGGCGAACAGGCGCTGGCGCACCTCGGCCGACGGATAGATGTCCGGGTCGTTGCGGATCGCCGCGTCCACCAGCGGGGTAGCGGCCTGGTTGGCGTTGGCGAAGAACAGCGTGTTGGTCAATGCCGCCACCGAGTCGGGGCGCAGCATGAAAGCGATGAAAGCGCGGGCCGCCTCGGGATGCGGTGCGTCCTTGGGGATCACCAGGTTGTCCTGCCACACCAGCGTGCCCTCGCGGGGGATGCGGTAGATCAGCTCGAACGGCTTGCCGGCACGACGGGCCTGGTCGGCGGCCATGGCCGCGTCACCGTTGTAGGTCAGCGCCAGGCACACGCTGCCGTTGGCCAGGTCGTTGATCTGGCGGCCGTTGGCCACATAGCTGATCGACGGCTGCAACTGCTGCAACAGCGCCTGGGCGGCGTCCAGGTCGGCCTTGCTCTGGCTGTACGGGTCCTTGCCCAGGTAGTTGAGGGTCAGGCCGATCACTTCCTGGGGCGAGTCCGGCATGGCGATGCCGCAGTCTTTCAAGCGGCTGGCGTACTCAGGCTTGAACAGCAGGTCGAGGCTGTCCAGCGGCACGTCGCCCAGGCGCTGGCGCACGGCCTCGACATTCACCCCCAGGCCCAGCGTGCCCCAGGTGTATGGCACGGCGTGGCGATTGCCGGGGTCGGCCTCGGCCAGCTTGGCCAACAGGTCCGGGTCGAGGTTGGCGTAGCCAGGCATCGCCTGCGCCTCGAGCGGCTGCAGGGCACCGGCCTTGAGGGCCCGGGCCAGCACCGTGGCCGACGGCACCACCACGTCGTAGCCGCTGCCACCGGTGAGCAGCTTGGTCTCCAGCACCTCGGTGGTGTCGAAGGTGTCGTAGCGGACCTTGTAGCCGGTCTCCTTCTCGAAACGTTCCAGGGTCTGCGGGGCGACATAGTCGGCCCAGCTGTACAGGTTGACGACCTTCTCTTCGGCCTGCAGCGGCAGGGCGATCAGCAATGAAAGCAGGCACAACGTCGAACGCATGGCGGACACCTCGGCATAGGGGTGGATGCCGCCAGCATGCCTGCCGGGTTACATTGCAAAAATGGCAACTTTGCTAAGCTGACATTCACCAGGAGCAATGTGATGCTCGGACAATTGCACGACCCGGACCTGCACCTGCTGCGGCTGTTCGTCACTGTAGTCGAGGCCGGCGGCTTCAGCGCCGCCCAGGGAGTGCTCGGGCTCAGCCAGCCCAGCATCAGCCAGCAGATGGCGAAACTGGAGACCCGCCTGGGTTATCGCCTGTGCAGCCGGGGCAAGGGCGGCTTCCGGCTGACCGAGAAAGGCGAGTTGCTGTTGCAGGCCACCCGCGGCCTGCTGCTGCAGATCGAGCAGTTCCGCCAGCAGGCCAACGGTGTTGCCGGGCGCTTGCTGGGCAGCGTGCGCATCGGCCTGGCCGAGAACCAGGACCGGGACGTCAGCCTGCGCCTGGCCCAGGCCATCGCGCGGTTTCGCCAGCGTGACGAGAGCGTGCGCCTGGAACTGACCAGCGCGCCACCGGCCGAACTCGAACGCTTGCTGCTGGAGCAGCGCCTGGACTGCGCCATCAGCTACTTCTCCGGCAACCAGGCGGCGTTCGACTACCTGCCGCTGTTCGAGGAGCGCCAGAGGCTTTACTGCGGCCAGGGGCACGTGTTGTTCAGCCAGGCCCAGGTAACCCGCGAGCAGTTGCTCGAGGCCGACCAGGTGAGCCACCCCTATCGTTTTCTCAAACAGGGCGAGCCCTTCCAGAGCCGCCACAGCATGGCGGTGGCAGAGCAGATCGACAGCGCGCTGACATTTATCCTGTCAGGGCGACATATCGGCTTTCTGCCGTGTCACTGCGCCGCGCCCTGGGAAGCCCAGGGCCTGTTGCGGGCGCTGGATACCGCGCTGGATTTCGTGGTGCCGTTCACCCTGGCCAGGCATCGCGGGCAAACACCCGGTGAGGCGCAGCAAGCCTTCATGGAAGACCTGCGCATGACATTCGGCTCGCGTTAGGGTCTGTACGAAATGTGTCTGCGCGAAGGCCAGACAAGGCGAAACGGGGGGAGGAAGCGGAGTGTACTGGAGTACATGAGCATTCCGAGCCCCGTTTCAACGCAGTATGGGCGAGTGCAGATACATTTCGGACAGAGCCTAGGCCCGGAACGTCGGCAGGACCGGCTTTCATCGCCGCCACGCATTTGCGACACTGCCGACTCGCCCGTGCCACAAGGCCAGATCCCCATGTATGCCCGCGTCTGCCTGATCCTGCTGCTGACCCTTGGCCTGAACGCCTGCGCCCTGTTCCAGGGCCGCGACCCGCTGAACATCAGCGTGATCGGTATCGATCCGTTGCCTGGCCAGGATCTGGAACTGCGCATGGCGGTGAAGATTCGCGTACAGAATCCCAATGAAACCCCGGTGGACTTCAACGGCGTCGCCCTCAACCTGGAGGTCAACGACCAACCCCTGGCGGCCGGGGTGAGCGACCAGCGCGGGCATATCGGCCGCTACGACGAGGCGGTGCTGGTGGTGCCGGTGAGCGTCACTGCCTTCGCCTTCCTGCGCCAGGCCTATGGCCTGAGCCGGGTGGACTCGCTGCAGGGCCTGCCCTATGTATTGCGCGGCAAGCTGGCGGGAGGGCCGCTCGGTACCGTGCGCTTTACCGACAAAGGCACGCTTGACCTGCCAACGGCCGCAGGCCCCGCCCGGTAATCAGCTTTACCGGCAGACTGGCAGATCACTCGCCTGCGCTGGATAAACCGACGAAACGTACTCCGGGCCGCGGAGTCTCGTCCACGCTGAGCTCGAACACATCCGGCCGCGCATAGTGGCCGACCACGTCGAAGTCGTAGCGCGCACGCACCAGTTCATCGGTATCGACCTCGGCGCAGAGCAGGCCACGCTCGCCCACCAGCGGCCCGGCCAGCACCTCGCCGAGCGGGCCGACGATCACGCTGCCGCCGTTGATCAATGGTCGCTCGGCCGGCCAGTTGGCCACCTCCAGGCCCAGTGCGGCGGGCGAATCCTGCACCTGGCAGGCGCTGATGACAAAGCAGCGCCCCTCGGCGGCGATATGGCGCATGCTCACCTGCCACAGCTCGCGCTCGTCCACTGTCGGCGCGCACCACAACTGCACTCCTTTGGCGTACATCGCGGTGCGCAGCAGCGGCATATAGTTCTCCCAGCACACCGCCGCGCCGATGCGCCCGGCACGGCTTTCGATTACCGGCAGCGTGGAGCCGTCGCCCTTGCCCCAGATCAGCCGCTCGGTGCCGGTGGGCATCAGTTTGCGGTGCTTGGCCACCATGCCGGCATGCGGCTCGAAGAACAGCACCGTGCAATACAGGGTATTGCCGCTGCGCTCGATCACGCCAATCACCAGGCTCGCCCCGGTACGTACCGACAAGCCGGCCAAGGCGTCGGTCTCGGGCCCCGGTACATCAATGGCGTTGGCGAAATAGCGGGCGAAGGCTTCACGCCCCTCTGGCAGGCGATAGCCGAGCTGGGTGCCGAACCCTTCGCCTTTCGGATAGCCACCGAGCAAGGCCTCGGGCATCACCACCAGGTTGGCACCGGCGTCGCGGATGGCCTGCTCGTAGTCGAGGATCTGCGCCAGGGTGGCGGCCTTGCCGCCAGGCAGCGAACCGATCTGCAGGGCGGCGACGATGGACTTGGGCATCGAGGGAACTCCAGTCAGGAAGGTCTGTTGGATTCTCCAGCGCAGGCGTTCGGGGTGTTCGTCTGGCTCAGCGGTTGGCGCTGGCAGCGGCCATCATCTTGTTCACTTGGCTGCGTACCAGCTGGTTGAATTCCGGCGGCGACATGCCGTCGAGTTCAGCACGCACCCACTCGGCCCACTTGCCCTTGCGCCGCGGCTTCTCGGCGATCAGACGCGCCGCCTCGCCCTTGGCCTTGCCCAGGTTGTTCTGCCAGTAGTCGAACAAGCGGGCCTTTTCTGCCTCGATCTGCGCCCGTTCCTGGAAGCTCATGTTGGCCAGATTGAAACTCATCGGGTATTACCTGCCGCTGGAAAATGGGCGCTATCTTACACTGCGTCGACGCGCCACCGGTACGCCGCTGCAACTTTCCCGGCAGCGTGGCATCCATTGTTCAACGCCCAACCCTTCACGAGGATGTGTACATGGCCAGGAAAACCGCTGCGCAAGGCAACAACGACCAGATCAAGGATCAGGTGTTCAGCGAACTGCAGGCATTGATCGAGGAATCCGAGAAGTTGCTCAGCGACAGCGCGTCGCTGGTCGGCGAGGAAGCCGAAGGCATGCGCGCGCAGTTGGGGCTCAAGTTGCGCCAGGCGCGCGATGCCACCAGCCGCCTGGGCCAGAAGGCGCAGCCGGTGGTCGAGGCGACCCAGGAGTACATCGGTGGCCACCCTTGGCAGACCGTGGCGGTTTCTGCAGGCTTCGGCCTGGTGGTCGGGCTGCTGCTCGGTCGCCGGCAATAACTCAGGCGGCTTGCGCCTGGGGAATACCGCTGTGGAAGCGCAGTTCCTGGTCGGGCGAGGTGATCAGCCCGACCTCCGCTTCGCGCACCTGCTCCACCACCTGGGCAATGTCCGCTTCGTCGCCATACTGGTGGGCCAGTTTCAAATAGCCTTGATAGTGCCGCGCCTCGCTCTTGAGCAGGCCGTGGTAGAAGGTGCCGAGCTCTTCGTCCAGGTGCGGCACCAGGGCGGCAAAGCGCTCGCAGCTGCGCGCTTCGATGAAAGCCCCGACCACCAGGGTGTCCACCAGTTTCACCGGCTCATGCGCCCGCACCAGCCGCCGCAGGCCCGAGGCATAGCGCCCCGCCGACACCGGCCGTAGCGGCACGCCGCGACGTTTCATCAGGCGCAGCACCTGCTCATGGTGCACCAGCTCCTCGCGGGCCAGACGCGACATCATGTTGATCAGGTCGAGGTGGCTGTTGTACTTGGCGATCAGGCTCAGCGCCGTGCTGGCGGCCTTGAACTCGCAATTCTTGTGATCGATCAGCAGGGTTTCCTGGTCGGCCAGTGCCGCCTCGATCCAGGCGTCAGGGGTACGGCAACCGAGGAAGGCGTCGATTTCAGGAATCAGGGACATGGTACTCACAATCACACAGGACATCGGCAGGACCGGCGATTATACCGGCGAGCGTGTCGAGTACCAGTGACTATGCTTGATACATATCAAGCGGCGGCGTGAGCGGCGCCGTCTATAGTCAGGCATTGGCCGCCATCCTGAAGGGAGCTCACGCCCATGCAAGCCGTACGCAGCATCCTCGTCGTCCTCGACCCCGAGCACGCCCACAGCCGTGCCCTGACTCGGGCCAAACTGATTGCCGGGGTGACCGGTGCGCGCCTGCACCTGCTGATGTGCGACAAGAAGCAGGACCACAGCGCGCTGTTGAGCCTGCTAAGCAGCCAGTTGCATGACGACGGCTATGACAATGTCACCCATGAGCAGAAGTGGAAGGACAGCCTGCACCAGTCGATCATCCATGTGCAGCAAGCGGAAGGCTGTGAACTGGTGATCAAGGAGCACCGCCCGGACAATCCCTTGCGCAAGGCACTGCTGACCCCCAGCGACTGGAAGCTGCTGCGCGAGTGCCCCTGCGCGGTGCTGATGGTCAAGAGCGAACGCCCCTGGACCGGCGGCGTGATCCTTGCTGCGGTGGATGTGGGCAACCAGGACGAGGCCCACCGCCTGTTGCACGCCAGCATCATCGACCACGGCTATGACATCGCCAGCCTGGCCAAAGGCCAACTGCACGTGATCAGCGCCCATCCATCGCCGATGCTGTCGGCTTCCGACCCGGTCTACCAGCTCACGGAAACCATCGAAAAGCGTTATCGCGAAGCGTGCTCGGCGTTCCAGGCGGAGTTCGATATTACCGATGACAGGCTGCATATCGCCGAAGGTCCGGCCGACGTACTGATTCCCTATACCGAGAAAAAACTCGACGCCGTGGTGACCATCGTCGGTACCGTGGCCCGCACCGGCATCTCCGGGGCGCTGATCGGCAACACGGCGGAAGTGGTCCTGGATGCGCTGGAAGGCGATGTGCTGGTGCTCAAGAGCGAAGAGGCCACGGCACACCTGGCTGAGCTGGCGCGTGGCTGAACAACCCAGACATCAGCCCCGCCCCAAACCGGTGCAATGTCTCTAGAATAGGCTGCCTCCCCGTCACAGAAGCAGCACCATGGACATCGATCAGGCCCGCACCTTCCTGGAAATCGTCCGCTGCGGCAGCCTGGTCGCCGCCGCCGAACGCCTGTTCGTGTCGCAGACGGCGATCAGCGCCCGGGTCCAGCGTCTGGAACAGCAGCTCGGCTGCCAGCTGTTCGTGCGCAGCCGCAACGGTGCCAGCCTGACCGCCGATGGCGAGGCGTTCGTCAGCTATGCCAACCAACTGGTGCAGACCTGGGAAGCCGCGCGCCGTGACCTGCCGCTACCCCAGGGCTGCCAGCAGGTACTGCATGTGGGCGCCGAGGTGAGCCTGGGCAACCCGATGCTGCTCGATTGGGTCAGCGCCCTGCATCAGGAACTGCCCAGCCATGCCATCCGCAGCGAGGTCAGCGATGGCGAAGCGCTGCTGCGCAAGGTTGAGATGGGCTTGCTCGACGCCGCGCTGGTCTACCAGCCGACCTATGGCCCCGGCCTGCAGGTCGAACAGCTGATGGAAGAGAAGTTGATCCGTGTGCGCCGGGTCGATGCGCCCGATCCGTACATCTACATCGACTGGGGTGAAGCGTTCCGCCGCCAGCATGATGCCGCCCTGCCCGACCTGTCACGCCCGGCCCTGAGCTTCAACCTCGGGCCCCTGGCCCTGCAGTTCATTCTCGAGCACGGCGGCAGCGGCTATTTCCGCACCCGGGTGGTCCAGGCCTACCTGCAAAGCGGGGTGTTCGAGCGCGTGCCCCAGGCGCCGGAGTTCACCTACCCGACCTTCCTGGTGCATGCCCGCGAACGCGACAGCGAGGCGTTGCAGCAGGCCTTCAGCGTGTTGCGCCGGCTGGTGGCCGCTGGCGAAAGCGACTGGTCACAGCGCTGGGACCCGGTGATCTGAGCCCTGCGCCGCGGCCGTGAGCAGGTGCCGCTTGAGGCCAGCGATCAGGTCGGTCTGGGTGATCACCCCCACCAGTTTTTCGTCGTCGAGCACCGGCAGGCAGTGCAGCCCCTGTTCACTGAGCAACGGCAACAGGCGCTCCAGCGGATGCTGGCTGCCGACACTCACCACCCGGCGGCTCATCACCTGCTCCAGGCGCACCACCTTGCGCCGGAACAGGCCGCGCCAGCTGAAACGCCCACGGGCCATGGCCGGGCCGACCAGGTCGCTGAGGCTGACGATCCCCACCAGGCGCCCCTCTTCCAGTACCGGCAGGGTCTTGAGGTGATGGCCGGACAACAGCTTCCAGGCCTGTTCGAGGGTGGTGCGCGGTGTTGCCCACTGCACGTCGCGGGACATCACCGAACTGGCGGTGATGCCGCCCAGGCTGCGGTGCAGGGCGTGCTGCTCGGTGGCCAGGATGATCCGCTCCAGCTCGTCACGGGTGACATCGACGAACTCGCCGATCTCCTCCAGGGCCTGGTCCAGGTCCCCGGCACTGATGCCGACCCGCTCGCCCGGCAGCGGGTCGTGGGTGTGGTGCAGGTCGCGGCGCGGGGTCGCGCCCTTGGGGTAGCGCACGCCGGTCAGACGGTTGTAGAGCACGGCCACGCCGACCAGGATCAGCGCATTGAGCAATACCGGCTCGAGCAGGTGATCACCCATGGCCACCAGCCCCGGATCGGCCAGCACCGCGCTGGCCGCCACGCCGCCACCGGGCGGGTGCAGGCAGCGCAGCAGGCACATTGCCAGGATGGCGATGCCCAACGCCGCCGCCGCGACCCACAGCCCATCGCCGAAGGCGTGGCGCATGGCCAGCCCCACCGCAGCCGCCAGCGCATAGCTGCCCAGCACGGGCCAGGGTTGGGCCAACGGGCCGGAGTGCACGGCGAACACCAGCACCGCCGAGGCTGCGAGCGGGCCCAGCAGATGCAGGGCGATCGATGGCCCATAGGCCAGGCTGCACAGGTAGCCGGCGAGAAACAGGCCGAGCAGCCCGCCAAGGCCTGCGCGCAACCATTCTCGGGGAGGGATGTTCAGCGGCGCCGGGAGCAGGCGCTGCAAGCGGGATTCGGGACGCGAGGCAGACATCGAGGTGATTGGATCGTGTTCTTCTGATTGTAAAAAGAAAGCCCAGCGCGACCGGCCTGGGCCCTGTGTTGCGCAATGCAGTGGCGCAAGGGGGCTCCGTCCTTGGAGAGATGGAAACCGCAAGGTTTCGTGGCCGGCATTGTGCCGGGCGCGGGTGGCGCTGGGCCAATTCAAAAAACTGCGGCTGTACTGCAATTTTTTTGCAGGTTTGATCTGCTCCCCCAGCAGGAGCGGCTTGATTCAGCGGACCTTGCGGGGCAGCTCGATACTCACCCGCAATCCGCCCAGCGGGCTTTCCAGCAGCGCGATGCGCCCACCCCAGGCCTCGACGATGTCGCGCACGATGCCCAGCCCCAGGCCATGGCCATCGACCTGCTCGTCCAGCCGCGAGCCGCGCTCGAGCACTTGCAGGCGTTGCCCCTCAGGGATGCCCGGGCCATCGTCATCGACCCACAACTGGTAACCCTCGGTGGTTGGCGCGATGCCCAGGCGCACCTCGCTGTCGGCCCATTTGCAGGCGTTGTCCAGCAGATTGCCGAGCAGCTCCAGCAAATCCTCGCGGTCCCAGGGCAGCAACAGGCCTGGAGGCACGTCGCGCTCGAGCAGCAGGCCTTCGCCATGGATCATCCCCAGCGTCGCCAACAGCCCGGGCAGTTCGGCATCGCAGTCGAACTGCGCGCCGGGCAAGGCATCGCCGGCCAGGCGCGCGCGGTTGAGTTCGCGGGCCAGGCGTTGCTGGATCTGCTCCAGTTGTTCGCGCATCTGCGCGCGCACCTCGGGCAGCGCCTGCAGGCGTTCGCTGGCAGCCAGGCTGACAAGTACCGCCAGCGGCGTCTTCAAGGCATGACCGAGGTTGCCCAGGGCATTGCGCGAACGGCGCAGGCTGTCCTCGGTGTGGGCCAGCAGGTGGTTGATCTGGTCCACCAGCGGCTGCAGCTCGCTTGGGACCTCGGCGTCCAGTTGCGAGCGCTGGCCCTGCTGCAACTGGGCGATCTGCTGGCGCGCCCGCTCCAGCGGGCGCAACGAGCGGGTCACGGTGAGGCGTTGCAGCACCAGTACCAATACCAACGCCACCAGGCCCAGGCCCAGGCCGATCTGCTGCATGTGCCGAAAGCCCTCGCGCACCGGCGAATAGTCCTGGGCCACGCTGATGGAGATGTCCTGCCCCAGGCGTCGGTAGTCGCCGCGATAGGCCAGCAACTGCTGGCCCTCGGGGCCCAGTTCGTGGCCATCGTCCAGCCCCGGCTTACCCGGCTTGGGCATGTCCAGGTCCCACAACGAGCGCGAGCGCCAGGTGCCCTGGTCGAAATCGATGCGGAAGTAGTAGCCCGAGAACGGCTGCTGGTAGGCCGCCGACAACCGTCGCTCGTCCAGTTGCAGACCAGACGGGCCGCGCACCAGCGCCACCAGCAGGTTCTCGCTCTCCTTGCGCAGGCCGGCTTCAAGGTAGCGCTGCAGGCCGGCCTCGAACAGCCACAGGGTCAACTGCGCCAGGGCCAACCCCACCACCACCAGCACCGCCACCAGGCCCAGGCTCAGGCGCGCCTGGATCGACTTCACGCGGCGCTCCCGGCGTACACGTAGCCCTGGCCGCGACGGGTCTCGATCACGCTGCGGCCGAGCTTGCGCCGCAGGTGGTTGACGTGGACTTCCAGCACGTTGGAATCGCGTTCGGTTTCGCCGTCATACAGGTGCTCGGCGAGATGGCTCTTGGACAGCACCTGCCCCGGGTGCAGCATGAAATAGCGCAATAGGCGGAACTCGGCGGCGGTGAGCTGGACCTCGACACCCTCACGGCTCACGCACTGGCGCGATTCGTCCAGGTGCAGGCCGGCCGCTTCCAGTTTCGGCTGGTTGGCCAGTCCCTTGGCCCGGCGCAACAGGGCCTGGATGCGCAGTTGCAGCTCCTCGGGGTGGAAAGGCTTGCTCAGGTAATCGTCGGCCCCGGCCTTGAGGCCTTCGATTCGCTCAGCCCAGGAGCCACGGGCGGTGAGGATCAGCACCGGGGTGGCCAGGCCGCTCGCGCGCCATTGCCCCAGCACTTCGAGCCCCGGCAGCCCGGGCAGGCCCAGGTCGAGGATGATCAGGTCGTAGGGTTCGCTCTGGCCCTGGTACACCGCATCGCGGCCATCGGCCAGCCAGTCGACGGCATAACCCTGGCGCTGCAGGGTGGCGGTCAGTTCATCGGCCAGGGGGACATTGTCCTCGACAAGCAGCAGGCGCATTCAGTCGTCTTCCTCGTCTTTGAGCAACTCGCCGGTACGGGCGTCGAGCTTGATCTCGCGTACCACGCCGGCCGGGGTCAGCAGTTCGACCTCGTACTCGTAGCGCTCGTGCTTCTCTTCCAGTTCCGCCTCCAGCAGTCGCGCCCCGGGGTAACGCCCCAGGGCGGACTCAAGCAATTGCTCCAGCGGCAGGATGATGCCCTTTTGCCGAAGCTCCAGGGCTTCATCCTGGTCCAGGTCGCGCGCGGCGGCCAGCGAACAGACGGTCAACAGGGCCAAGGCCAGGTAGCGTGCCGTTCGCGGTAATGCAGGCATCAGTTGTCTCGCTCGTCCTTCAGGACTTCACCGGTCTTGGCGTCCAGGGCCACGTCCCATTCGACGTTCTGGGCATCACGCAGGTCGACCTTGTAGATGTAACGGCCATACTCGTCCTCGAGCTCCGAGTCGGTCACAGTGGCGCCGGGGTGCTTGGCCACGGCGGCAGCCTTCAGTTCGTCCAGCGACTTGATGGTCTTGGCATTCACCAGCTTGACCACTTCGTCGGGCTGCACATCCTTGGCGAAGGCGGCATTGGCACCGAAAGCGAGGGCGGCGGCGGTGAACAGGGCAGTCAAAGTTTTCATGAGGTTCTCTCCAGCGAGATGTGTAATTTGTCTACGGGGTTAAGATTAACCACCGGTCCTTAACTCAACCTGAAAACAGCGCATGATAGCGCAGCTTGCGGCCTTGTCGCGGCCACCTAGGGCGGTGATGGCATCGCGCCTCGCGGTAAAGCCCTATACTGCCCGCCTGCCCTGCCCGAGACCCCGCCATGAGCGCCATCCACATCAAGTACCCCGCTCTGACCTTCAAGGCCGGCCAGCGCGCCCTGCGGCAGATCCGCGAGCGCGGCCTGCAGGCCGCCGATGTCGGTGTGCTGCCGGGCGCCGCCGGTGGCCCCAAGCCGCTGGGGATCCAGGGCCTGGACCTGGCGTTGTTTGGTGAGTGGCTGCCCACCGCGCCACGCCAGCGCGCGCTGATCGGCGCCTCGATCGGCTCCTGGCGTTTCGCCAGTGCCTGCCTCGACGACCCGGTGGCCGGTATCCGCCGCCTTGGCGAGCTGTATACCGAGCAGGATTTCGCCAAAGGCGTGACCCCCAGGGAGATCAGCCAGAGCTGCCAGCGCATGCTCGACGACCTGCTGCAGGGCCGCGATGGGCAGATCCTCGCCAACCCGCACTATCGCCTGAACATCCTGGTGGTGAAGAGCCACGGCCAGCTTGCCCACGACCACCGCGGCCGTCTGGGCGTGGGGCTGGGCTCGGTGATCGCCAGCAACCTGCTGGGCCGCTCACGCCTGGGCCGGCATTTCGAGCGGGTGATCCTGCATGATGAACGTGCCGCGCCACCGCTGGAGGCGCTCACCGACTTCCCCTCGCGCAGCCTGCCGCTGGACCTGGCCAACCTGCGCCACGCCCTGCTCGCCTCAGGTTCGATCCCGATGGTCATGGAAGGCGTACGCGACATCCCCGGCGCGGGTGCCGGCACTTACCGCGACGGTGGCTTGCTCGACTACCATCTGGACCTGCCCTACCGCGGCGACGACCTGGTGCTCTACCCGCACTTCTCCGACAAGGTGGTGCCCGGCTGGTTCGACAAGGCCCTGCCCTGGCGCAAGGGCGATGCCACGCGCCTGCAGAACGTACTGCTGATGACCCCGTCGCCGCAGTACCTGGCCGCCCTGCCCTACGGCAAGCTGCCGGATCGCAACGACTTCAAGCGTTTCATGGGCGATGCGCCGAGCCGCAAGCGTTACTGGTACAAGGCCATCGCCGAAAGCCGGCGCCTGGGCGACGAACTGCTGGAGCTGATCGCCACCGGGCGGTTGCAGGATCGGTTGCAAGCCTTGTAGCGGGCATGCTGGTAGACTGCGCGCATCGTTGATTCACACAGAGTTATGCCAGCGTGGAAATCTTTAAGGAATTTACCTTCGAATCGGCTCACCGCCTGCCCAACGTCCCTGCCGGCCACAAGTGCGGCCGCCTGCATGGCCATTCGTTCAAGGTCGCCCTGCACCTGACCGGCCCGCTCGATCCGCACACCGGCTGGATCCGCGACTTCTCCGAGATCAAGGCGATCTTCAAGCCGATCTACGAGCAGCTGGACCACAACTACCTGAACGATATTCCCGGACTGGAAAACCCCACCAGCGAAGTGATCGCCAAGTGGATCTGGGACCAGGTCAAGCCGCTGCTGCCCGAGCTGTCCAAGGTGCGCATCCATGAGACCTGCACCAGCGGGTGCGAGTACACCGGCGACTGATCGAATGCCCTGTCGCGGATAAATCCGCGACAGAGCCGCAAGACCTCAGCCCTGCTGCCCGCTCTCCAAGGCATCACGCAGAAAGCTCGGGGCGATATAGCGTTGATAATGCGCCTCGGAGAGCAAAAAGAATTCCCGGTCGATGGCATCGCGCAGCTGTGGCAGCTCCCAGTCGCGGAACTCCGGCAGCAGCGCCATCCCGTAGGCCTCCAGGTCGCGAATCATCCGCGCCCCGCGGGCGATCAGCTGGTAGGCCCAGCAATATTCCGACTGCTGTGCCACATAGCGGATCGAACGCTGTTCGAGCTGCTCGCGCAAGCGCGCTTTGTCGAACACTTCCAGCTTGGCCATCATCACCTGCACCAGCAGTTGCTCCAGGCGCAGCCACACGGCGCGCTTCTGCTCGTCGTCGTAGCCGTTCCAGTGGATCACTTCGTGGTGGAAGCGCTTGCAGCCGCGGCAAACCAGGTCTCCGTAGACGGTGGAGCAGAGGCCGACGCAAGGCGTCTTGATGGATTGGTTGGACATGTAAAAACAACGGCTTGGCGGTGGAACACGGCCCCATGTTAGCCCTTTGTCTAACCAGGGTCACCCGTTAAAGTCTTCTTCGCCGCCTTACTTTCGGCTAATTTTTGCCGTAGAATCACTCCGCCTTTTCAAGGCAACCATGTCCGTTGGAAGCTGTTTTCAAAGCGTCACGAGCACAGTTCATCCGGTAGAACGGCGTTGGCCCTGTCCATGCGAGCGCATGGCCACGGCCAACCCCTCATCAGCCTTCCGTTCTACAGGCGTAAAACTTTGAAAACAGCTTCTGTAAGGATTCTCTGCGACCCTGGCTTGCCGGCTCAAAAAGCCGTCTTCAGCGCATGGGTGCAGAAGAATGCTGGATGAGCGTCCCGGACTCCCTTTAGGGACCACTGATGAGGGTAATAACTGTGCTTGAAGCCTACCGCAAACACATCGAAGAGCGTGCCGCTCTGGGTATCGTGCCCCAGCCGCTGAACGCCGAACAAACTGCAGGCCTGGTCGAGCTGCTGAAAAACCCGCCGGCCGGCGAAGAAGCCTTCCTCGTAGACCTGATCACCAACCGCGTTCCGCCTGGGGTGGACGAAGCCGCCTACGTCAAGGCTGCCTTCCTCTCCGCCGTGGCCAAGGGCGAGACCAAGTCCCCGCTGATCGACCGCAAGCACGCCACCGAGCTGCTGGGTACCATGCAGGGCGGCTACAACATCGAAACGCTGGTCGCGCTGCTGGACGACGCCGAACTGGGCGCCGTCGCGGCCGAACAGCTCAAGCATACCCTGCTGATGTTCGATGCCTTCCACGACGTGGCCGAAAAAGCCAAGGCGGGCAATGCCCACGCCAAGGCCGTGCTGGAATCCTGGGCTGCCGGCGAGTGGTTCACCTCGCGCCCGGCGATCGCCGACAAGTACACCCTGACCGTGTTCAAGGTGCCTGGCGAAACCAACACCGACGACCTGTCCCCCGCCCCAGACGCCTGGTCGCGCCCTGATATCCCGCTGCACGCCCTGGCCATGCTGAAGATGGCCCGCGACGGCATCGAGCCTTCGCAGCCAGGTTCGGTCGGCCCGCTGGCCCAGATCGAAGCCGTGAAAGCCAAAGGCTTCCCGGTCGCCTACGTCGGTGACGTGGTCGGTACCGGTTCCTCGCGTAAGTCCGCCACCAACTCGGTGCTGTGGTTCTTCGGCGACGACATCCCGTACGTGCCGAACAAGCGCGCCGGTGGTTTCTGCTTCGGCACCAAGATTGCCCCGATCTTCTACAACACCATGGAAGACGCCGGCGCCCTGCCGATCGAGTTCGACTGCACCAACCTGGCCATGGGCGATGTCATCGACGTCTACCCGTTCAAAGGTGAAGTGCGCCGCCACGACAGCGACGAACTGGTCACCAGCTTCGAACTGAAGACCGAAGTGCTGCTCGATGAAGTCCGTGCTGGTGGCCGTATCCCGCTGATCGTCGGCCGTGGCCTGACCGAGAAGGCCCGTGCCGAACTGGGCCTGGGTGCTTCCGACCTGTTCAAGAAACCCGAGCAGCCCGCCGCTTCGACCAAGGGCTTCACCCTGGCGCAGAAGATGGTCGGCCGTGCCTGCGGCCTGCCGGAAGGCCAGGGCGTGCGCCCGGGCGCCTACTGCGAACCGAAGATGACCACCGTCGGCTCCCAGGACACCACGGGCCCGATGACCCGCGACGAGCTGAAAGACCTGGCTTGCCTGGGCTTCTCCGCCGACCTGGTGATGCAGTCGTTCTGCCACACCGCGGCCTACCCGAAGCCGATCGACGTCACCACCCACCACACCCTGCCAGACTTCATCCGCACCCGTGGCGGCGTGTCGCTGCGCCCAGGCGACGGCATCATCCACAGCTGGCTGAACCGCATGCTGATGCCTGACACCGTCGGCACCGGTGGCGACTCGCACACCCGCTTCCCAATCGGCATCTCGTTCCCGGCCGGCTCGGGCCTGGTGGCCTTCGCTGCCGCCACCGGCGTCATGCCGCTGGACATGCCGGAGTCGATCCTGGTCCGCTTCAAGGGCAAGCTGCAGCCTGGCATCACCCTGCGTGACCTAGTGCATGCCATCCCTTACTACGCCATCCAGAAGGGCCTGCTGACCGTCGAGAAGAAAGGCAAGAAAAACGCCTTCTCCGGCCGCATCCTGGAAATCGAAGGCCTCAACGACCTGACCGTCGAACAAGCCTTCGAGCTGTCCGACGCCTCGGCCGAACGCTCCGCCGCCGGTTGCACCATCAAGCTGCCGGAAAAGGCCATCGCCGAGTACCTGCAGTCCAACATCACCCTGCTGCGCTGGATGATCGGCGAAGGCTACGGCGATGCCCGCACCCTGGAGCGCCGCGCCCAGGCCATGGAAGCCTGGCTGGCCAAGCCTGA
This sequence comes from Pseudomonas sp. CAM1A, assembly GCF_047501685.1. Lineage (NCBI taxonomy): Bacteria > Pseudomonadati > Pseudomonadota > Gammaproteobacteria > Pseudomonadales > Pseudomonadaceae > Pseudomonas > Pseudomonas sp. CAM1A. Next base: position 148,766 of record NZ_JBFNXP010000006.1, read on the forward strand.
GCTGCTGTCGGCCGACGCCGATGCCGAGTACGCCGAAATCATCGAAATCGACCTGGCCGACGTCAAGGAGCCTGTGCTCTGCGCGCCGAACGACCCGGACGATGCCCGCCTGCTGTCCTCGGTACAGGGCGAGAAGATCGACGAAGTGTTCATCGGCTCGTGCATGACCAACATTGGTCACTTCCGCGCTGCCGGCAAGCTGCTGGACAAGGTCAAGGGCGGTATCCCGACCCGTCTGTGGCTGGCCCCGCCAACCAAAATGGATGCTCACCAGCTGACCGAAGAAGGCTACTACGGCATCTACGGCAAGGCTGGCGCGCGCATGGAAATGCCAGGCTGCTCGCTATGCATGGGTAACCAGGCACGTGTGCAGACCGGTTCGACCGTGGTCTCCACCTCGACCCGTAACTTCCCGAACCGTCTGGGCGACGCCACCAACGTGTACCTGGCCTCGGCCGAGTTGGCGGCTGTCGCTTCGATCATCGGCAAGCTGCCGACCGTCGAGGAGTACATGCAGTACGCCAAGGACATCGACAGCATGGCTGCCGACGTCTACCGCTACCTGAGCTTCGACCAGATCGCCGAGTTCCGCGAAGCCGCGGCCAACGCCAAGATCCCGGTGGTTCAGGCGTAAGCTGAGCAGTACGTTGTAGAAGAAAGCCCCGGTAGCGATACCGGGGCTTTTTTGTTGGATCTACGACCTTGTCGTCAGATCACGAACAGATCGACGAACCTGTGCACCGGCATGGCCTCCAGAGCCTGCTGATCCTTGCACACAGCCAAGATTTGCTCGCACCGCTGCCGCGCAAACCGCGTCGCCAGGTTCTCCCTGAACTTCGCCTCCAGCAACGGCATCCCCTCCTCCCGCCGGCGCCGATGCCCGATCGGGTACTCCACCACCACCTGCGGCGTGTGCGAGCCATCCTTGAAGAACACCTGCACGCCATTGGCGATGGAGCGCTTGTCGGCCTCCAGGTACTCACGGCTGAAGCGCGGCTCCTCGACGATCACCATTTTCTCGCGCAGACGGTCGATGCTCGGGTGCGCGGCATGGAAGGCATCCTCGTAATGCTCGGCCACCAGGTCGCCGAAGATCAACGGCACGGCGGTCATGTACTGCAGGCAGTGGTCACGGTCCGCGGCGTTGGCCAGCGGCCCCTCCTTGGAAATGATGCGAATCGCCGACTCATGGGTGGTGATGACGATCCGGTCGATCTCGTGCAGGCGGTTGCGCACCTGCGGGTGCAGGGTCACCGCGGCCTCGCAGGCGGTCTGGGCGTGAAACTCGGCGGGGAAGCTGATTTTGAACAGCACATTTTCCATCACGTAGCTGCCCAACGGCTGCGGCAGGCGCAGTTCACGCAGCGGCTCAGGCTTGAGCGCCAGGTCCTTGTTGGTGTGGCTGAACGACACATCGTAGAAGCCCCACTGCCTGGCGGTCAGCGCACCGGGCACGCCCATCTCGCCACGCAGGGCGATATCAGCCAGGCGCACGCCGCGGCTGGAAGCATCCCCCGCCGCCCATGACTTGCGCGAACCGGCGTTGGGCGCATGGCGGTAGGTGCGCAGGGCCTGGCCATCGACGAAGGCGTGGGACAGCGCCGACAAAAGTTGCTCGCGATTGGCGCCCATGAGCTTGGCACACACTGCTGTCGAGGCGACCTTGACCAGCAGCACATGGTCCAGGCCAACCCGGTTGAAGGCGTTCTCCAGCGCCAGCACGCCCTGGATCTCGTGGGCCATGACCATGGCATCGAGCACCTCGCGCATGGCCAGGGGCGCCTCGCCGTTGGCCACGCGCTTTTGCGACAGGTGATCGGTGACCGCCAGGATGCCACCGAGGTTGTCCGAGGGATGACCCCACTCCGCCGCCAGCCAGGTGTCGTTGTAGTCCAGCCAGCGGACGACGCAGCCGATGTCCCAGGCCGCCTTGACCGGGTCGAGGCGGTAGCTGGTGCCCGGCACGCGGGCGCCATGGGGGACGATGGTGCCTTCGACCAACGGGCCAAGATGCTTGGTGCATTCGGGGAAGCGCAGGGCCAGCAGGCCGCAGCCCAGGGTATCCATCAGGCAGTGGCGGGCGGTGCTCAGCGCCTCGGGGGATTCGACGCAGTAGCCGAGCACATAGTCGGCGAGGGTCTGCAGGACCTGGTCGTAGTCGGGGCGGGTGTTGAGGTCTACGTTTGCGCTCATTCGTGGCTCCTTGATAACAGGGGCCGCAAAGCGGCCCCGCTCAACGAATGCCGAGCACTACTGATGCCTTAGAAACTGTCACCGGGCACGCGTACCCAGCCCTCCATCAGCACCCGAGCGCTGCGGCTCATGATTGCCTTGGTCACGGTCCACTGCCCGTCCACCTGGCGCGCCTCGGCCCCGACCCGCAGTGTCCCGGACGGATGACCGAAACGCACCGCACTGCGTTCTCCGCCACCGGCAGCCAGGTTGACCAGCGTCCCGGGAATCGCCGCGGCGGTACCGATAGCCACCGCTGCGGTGCCCATCATCGCGTGGTGCAGCTTGCCCATCGACAACGCACGCACCAGCAAGTCGATCTCTTCGGCAGGCACGGCTTTGCCACTGGAGGCAGTGTAGGTGCTCGGCGCCGCGACGAAGGCCACTTTCGGCGTGTGCTGGCGCCCGGCGGCCTGGTCGATATGTTCGATCAGCCCCATGCGCACCGCGCCATGGGCACGGATCGCCTCGAAACGCTGCAATGCGGCGGCATCGCCATTGATGGCGTCCTGCAACTCGCTGCCGGCATAGCCGATATCGGCGGCATTGACGAAGATAGTCGGGATACCGGCATTGATCAGGGTCGCCTTGAAGGTACCAACGCCCGGCACCTCGAGGTCGTCGACCAGGTTGCCGGTGGGGAACATTGCCCCGCCCCCGCCATCCTCGTCGGCGGCCGGGTCAAGGAACTCCAGCTGCACCTCGGCGGCCGGGAAGGTCACACCGTCGAGTTCGAAGTTGCCGGTTTCCTGCACCTCGCCCTCGGTGATCGGTACATGGGCGATGATGGTCTTGCCAATGTTGGCCTGCCAGATCCGCACGGTAGCGATGCCATTGCGTGGAATGCGGCTTGCATCGACCAGCCCACCGCTGATGGCGAACGAGCCGACCGCGGCGGACAGGTTGCCGCAGTTGCCGCTCCAGTCGACGAAGGCCTTGTCGATCGAGACTTGGCCGAACAGGTAGTCGACGTCATGGTCGGCCTTGAGGCTTTTCGACAGGATCACCGTCTTGCTGGTGCTGGAGGTGGCGCCACCCATGCCGTCGATCTGCTTGCCGTACGGATCGGGGCTGCCGATCACCCGCAGCAGCAGGGCGTCGCGGGCCGGGCCTGGGACCTGCGCGCGCTGAGGCAAGTCTTGCAGGCGGAAGAACACGCCTTTGCTGGTGCCGCCACGGATGTAAGTGGCGGGGATTTTTACCTGTGGTGCATGTGCCATGGTTATTGTTCCTTTTCCGTCCGTGGGAGCGGGCTTGCCCCGCGATGGCGACGTCTTGGCCATCGCGGGGCAAGCCCGCTCCCACGAGCCGCTATGCATTCATCTGCGTTATGCGGCGCCTTCCAGGAAGTCCTGGGCAAAGCGCTGCAACACCCCACCCGCCTCATAGATCGATACTTCTTCGGCGGTATCCAGGCGGCAGGTCACCGGCACCTCGACGCGTTCGCCGTTGCGCCGCGTGACCACCAGGGTCAGCGTCGCCCGCGGCTTGCGCTCGCCCAGTACGTCATAGGTCTCGCTACCGTCCAGGCCCAGGGTGTTGCGGTCGGTGCCCGCCTTGAACTCCAGCGGCAGCACGCCCATGCCCACCAGGTTGGTCCGATGGATGCGCTCGAAACCTTCGGCGACGATGGCCTCGACGCCCGCCAGACGCACGCCCTTGGCCGCCCAGTCACGGGACGAACCCTGGCCGTAGTCGGCACCGGCGACGATGATCAGCGGCTGCTTGCGCTGCATGTAGGTCTCGATGGCCTCCCACATGCGGGTCACCTTGCCTTCCGGCTCGATGCGCGCCAGCGAACCCTGCTTCACGCTGCCGTCATCCTTGCGCACCATCTCGTTGAACAGCTTGGGGTTGGCGAAGGTGGCGCGCTGCGCGGTGAGGTGGTCGCCACGGTGGGTGGCGTAGGAGTTGAAGTCCTCCTCGGGCAGGCCCATCTTCGCCAGGTACTCACCCGCAGCGCTGTCGAGCATGATCGCGTTGGAAGGTGACAGGTGATCGGTGGTGACGTTGTCCGGCAACACCGCCAGCGGTCGCATGCCGCGCAGGGTGCGCTCACCGGCCAGGGCGCCTTCCCAGTACGGCGGGCGGCGGATGTAGGTGCTCATCGGACGCCAGTCGTACAGCGGCGCGACCTTCGGTCCCTTGTCTTCCTCAATGGCGAACATCGGGATGTACACCTGACGGAACTGCTCGGGCTTGACCGAGGCACGCACCACGGCGTCAATCTCTTCATCGCTCGGCCAGATGTCCTTGAGGCGGATTTCCTTACCGTCGACCACGCCCAGCACGTCTTTCTCGATGTCGAAACGGATGGTACCGGCGATGGCATAGGCCACCACCAGCGGCGGCGACGCGAGGAACGCCTGCTTGGCGTAGGGGTGGATACGCCCGTCGAAGTTGCGGTTGCCCGACAGCACGGCGGTGGCGTACAGGTCGCGATCGATGATCTCCTGCTGGATCACCGGGTCGAGCGCGCCGGACATGCCGTTGCAGGTGGTGCAGGCAAAGGCGACGATGCCGAAGCCCAGTTGCTCCAGCTCCTGCTCCAGCCCTGCTTCCTTGAGGTACAGCTGTACCGCCTTGGAGCCTGGCGCGAGCGACGACTTGACCCACGGCTTGCGCACCAGGCCAAGCTTGTTGGCGTTGCGTGCGATAAGGCCAGCGGCGATCACGTTGCGCGGGTTGCTGGTGTTGGTGCAGCTGGTGATGGCAGCGATGATCACCGCGCCATCCGGCATCTGCCCCGGCACTTCTTGCCATTGCCCGGCAATGCCCTTGGCCGCCAGGTCGCTGGTGGCCACGCGCGCATGCGGGTTGGACGGGCCAGCCATGTTACGCACCACGCTCGACAGGTCGAAGCTCAGGGTGCGCTCATACTCGGCCTTGGCCAGGCTGTCGGCCCAAAGGCCTGCGACCTTGGCGTAGGTTTCTACCAACTGCACCTGCTGGTCATCACGGCCGGTCAGCTTGAGGTAGTCGATGGTCTGTTGATCGATGGCGAACATCGCCGCCGTGGCGCCGTACTCCGGGGCCATGTTGGAGATGGTGGCGCGGTCGCCCAGGGTCAGCGCACTGGCGCCGGCACCGTGGAATTCGAGGTAGGCGCCGACCACCTTCTGCTTGCGCAGGAACTCGGTCAAGGCCAGTACCAGGTCGGTAGCGGTGATGTTCGGCGCCAGGCGTCCGGTCAGCTCGACGCCGACGATCTCTGGCAGGCGCATCCACGAGGCGCGGCCAAGCATGACGTTTTCCGCCTCCAGGCCACCGACACCGATGGCGATCACGCCCAGGGCATCCACATGCGGGGTGTGGCTGTCGGTGCCGACGCAGGTGTCGGGGTAGGCCACGCCGCGGTCGTTGTGGATCACCGGCGACATCTTCTCCAGGTTGATCTGGTGCATGATGCCGTTGCCCGGCTGGATCACGTCGACGTTCTTGAACGCTTGTTTGGTCCAGTTGATGAAGTGGAAACGGTCTTCATTGCGGCGATCCTCGATGGCGCGGTTCTTGTCGAACGCCTGCGGGTCGAAGCCTCCGCATTCCACTGCCAGCGAATGGTCGACGATCAGTTGCACCGGCACCACCGGATTGACCGCGGCCGGGTCGCCGCCTTTGTCGGCGATGGCGTCGCGTAGGCCGGCCAGGTCGACCAGGGCGGTCTGGCCAAGGATGTCGTGGCACACCACGCGGGCCGGGAACCAGGGGAAGTCGAGGTCGCGCTTGCGCTCGATCAGTTGCTCGAGCGATGCGTCGAGGGTGGCCGGATCGCAGCGACGCACCAGGTTTTCGGCCAGTACGCGGGAGGTATATGGCAAGCCGTCATAAGCGCCGGGCTTGATCGCCTCGACCGCGGCACGGGCGTCGAAGTAGTCCAGGGCAGTGCCTGGCAGGTTCTTGCGGAATTGGGTGTTCATATCGTTATCAGGCTCGGTCACGGTTTACCTGGGCAGGCATCGGCAGATTTGTGGGAGCGGACTTGCCCCGCTCCCACAACAGACCTACGGCCTGTCTCTTCTGATCAGCGCAGCTCGATCGGCACGAACTGACGCTGCTCGACGCCGACGTACTCGGCGCTCGGGCGGATGATGCGGTTGTTGGCGCGCTGTTCGAACACGTGCGCGGCCCAGCCGGTCAGGCGCGAGCAGACGAAGATCGGGGTGAACAGCTTGGTCGGGATGCCCATGAAGTGGTACGCCGAGGCATGGTAGAAGTCGGCGTTGGGGAACAGGCGCTTCTGCTCCCACATGGTCTTGTCGATGGCCTCGGAAACCGGGTACAGGACCTTGTCGCCCACCTCGTCGGCCAACTGCTTGGCCCAGCCCTTGATCACCTCGTTGCGCGGATCGGACTCTTTATAGATCGCATGACCGAAGCCCATGATCTTGTCCTTGCGCTCGAGCATGCGCAGCAGCTCGGCAGTGGCTTCCTGCGGGCTCTGGAAGCGCTCGATCAGCTCCATGGCCGCCTCATTGGCACCACCGTGCAGCGGACCGCGCAGCGAGCCGATGGCGGCGGTCACGCAGGAGTACAGGTCGGACAGGGTCGAGGCGCAGACCCGGGCGGTGAAGGTCGAGGCGTTGAATTCGTGCTCGGCGTAAAGGATCAGCGAAACGTTCATCACCTTGACGTGCAGCTCGCTCGGTTTCTTGCCGTGCAGCAGGTGCAGGAAGTGGCCGCCAAGGGTGTCTTCGTCGCTGCTGCAGTCGATACGTACGCCGTGGTGGGTGTAGCGGTACCAGTAGCACATCACCGCCGGGAACAGCGCCAGCAGGCGGTCGGTCTTGTCGCGCTGGGCGTCGAAGGTCAGCTCCGGCTCCAGGGTGCCGAGCACCGAGCAACCGGTACGCATCACGTCCATCGGGTGTGCATCGCGCGGGATGCGCTCGAGCACTTCTTTCAGCGCTTGCGGCAGGTCGCGCAGCCCCTTGAGCTTGCGCTTGTAGTCGGCAAGCTCGGCCTTGCTCGGCAGCTCGCCGTAGAGTAGCAGGTAGGCCACTTCCTCGAACTCGGCGCCTGCGGCCAGGTCGCGCACGTCATAGCCGCGGTAGGTCAGGCCGGCGCCGGCCTGGCCGACGGTCGACAGCGCGGTCTGGCCGGCCACCTGGCCACGCAGGCCCGCGCCACTGAGTACTTTTGCTTCGGCCATGGTGTTTCTCCTTTCTTGAATTTGTTATCGAAGTCTTGCTGGCTAATCCTGGTGAGTCGTACCGGGCCTATTGCGGGCAAGCCCGCTCCCACGAGCCCGGTACTGGCATTCGCTTACCCTTTCTTCTGCGCGAACAACGCGTCGAGGCTCTGCTCGAAGGCGTGGTAGCCGATGGCATCGTAGAGCTCCATGCGGGTCTGCATGGTGTCGATCACGTTCTTCTGCGTGCCGTCGCGGCGCAGCGCGGTGTAGACGTTCTCGGCCGCCTTGTTCATGGCACGGAAGGCCGACAGCGGGTAGAGCACCAGCGACACATCGACCGAGGCCAGTTCCTCGGTGGTGTACAGCGGCGTGGCGCCGAATTCGGTGATATTGGCCAGGATCGGCGCCTTCACCCGGTCGGCGAAGGTCTTGTACATCGAAAGCTCGGTGATCGCCTCGGGGAAGATCATGTCGGCGCCGGCCTCGATGCAGGCGGCAGCGCGGTCCAGCGCGGCATTGAGCCCTTCCACCGCCAGGGCGTCGGTGCGCGCCATGATCACGAAGCTGTCGTCACTGCGGGCATCCACGGCCGCCTTGATGCGGTCGACCATCTCCTGCTGCGAGACGATCTCCTTGTTCGGGCGATGGCCACAGCGCTTGGCGCCGACCTGGTCCTCGATATGAATGGCCGCGGCGCCGAACTTGCTCATCGACTTGACGGTGCGGGCGACGTTGAAGGCCGAGGCGCCAAAGCCGGTGTCGACATCCACCAGCAGCGGCAGGTCGCAGACGTCGGTGATGCGCCGTACGTCGGTGAGCACGTCGTCCAGGCCACTGATACCCAGGTCCGGCAGGCCCAGGGAGCCGGCAGCGACACCGCCGCCGGAGAGGTAGATGGCCTTGAAGCCGGCGCGCTTGGCCAGCAGGGCGTGGTTGGCGTTGATGGTCCCGACCACCTGCAGCGGATGTTCGGCGGCGACCGCGTCACGGAAACGCTGGCCGGGCGTGCTCTTCACTGTCATGACTCACCTCGTGGGCTATTGTTGTCGGCACCCTGGTAGTGGCGCTCGATATTGCGTTTGGACGCGCCGATGTGGCGGCGCATCAGGAGTTCTGCAAGCTCACCGTCGCGGGCTTCGATGGCATCGAGGATACGGTGGTGTTCGGCGAAGGCCTGGCGCGGGCGGTTGGGCGTGGAGGAAAACTGAATGCGGTACATGCGCACCAGCTGGTACAGCTCGCCGCAGAGCATCTTGTACAAGGTCTGATTGCCGCTGCCCTGAATGATCCGGTAGTGGAAGTCGTAGTCGCCTTCCTGCTGGTAATAGCCCTGCCCGGCCTGGAACGCGGCATCGCGCTCATGGGTATCGAGTACATGGCGCAGTTCGTCGATGGCGGCCTGGCTCATGCGCTCGGCGGCCAGGCGGCAGGCCATGCCTTCCAGCGACTCACGGATTTCATACAGCTCGATCAGCTCGGCATGGCTCAGCGACACCACCCGGGCGCCGACATGCGGCACGCGCACCAGCAGGCGCTGGCCTTCGAGGCGGTGGATGGCTTCGCGCAGCGGGCCGCGGCTGATGCCGTAGGTACGCGCAAGCTCTGGCTCGGAAATCTTGCTGCCGGGGGCGATCTCGCCCTTGACGATGGCGGCCTGGATACGCCGGAAGACATGCTCCGAGAGGGTCTCGGTCTCGTCCTGCGGCACTGCCACGGCCTGGGATGCATCCAGCATAATTGTCGACACCTTGCAAATCAATGACGGCAAAACTAGCTAAATAGAGAGCGGCAGTCAAAGACAAAAAGAACATTGTCGACAATCGTCTAATAACGAACTAACCAAGCTCACCCGCGGTCAGATCGCGGGCGCGCTGGCGTCAAGGCACCGGCGTGATAGAATGCCGCGCTCCTTCGGGAGCATGGATAGTGTGTCTGTCATCATTTCATGCCCATGACAGATCAATGAGGACGCTTGGCCAGTCGCCTTGCCCTGAACTTTGCACAGCACCGCGCCAGGATTATGAGACTCAAACCCGCTTCATTGCTGCTCTGCCTGACCCTGCTGCCGGCACTCGCGCCCGCGGCCGAAAAGACCGTGTACGGTCTCAACGAATACGCCCGCCTGGGCGACCTTGACCTGGAAGTGGCAGCCAAGCTCGATACCGGCGCCAAGACCGCCTCGCTCAGCGCCCGCGACATCAAGCGCTTCAAGCGCAACGGCGAGAGCTGGGTGCGCTTCTACCTGGCCATCGACGCCGCGCACAAGCACCCCATCGAACGTCCCCTGGCCCGCGTCAGCAAGATCAAGCGCCGCGCCGGGGACTATGACGCCGACTCGGGCAAGGCCTACACTGCCCGTCCAGTCATCGAACTCGACATCTGCATGGGCCAGACACGACGCACCATCGAGGTCAACCTCACCGACCGCAGCGCCTTCCAGTTCCCGCTGCTGATCGGTTCCGAGGCCCTCAAGCACTTCGGTGCGCTGGTCGACCCAAGCCTTAAATACGCGGCCGGCAAACCTGCCTGTGCCACCGAAGCTCCCAAAGCAGAGTAATTCCGATGCGCTCTCTTACCCTCCACCTGAAAGTCCTGATCACCGTCCTGGTGGTGCTGGGCATCGCGATCACGGCCTACCAGATCTTCGCCCTCGGCATCCCGGTGACCGAGGACGAGACCGATGACCTGTGGAACATCGACGCCAAGGTCGAGTTCGTCGCCAGCGCCAAGGACCCGGTCAAGGTGCAGATGTTCGTGCCCCCGCTGAACCGTGACTACGTGAGCCTCAACGAGAGCTTCATCTCCAACAACTACGGGGTCAGCGTCAACCGCGCCGACGGCAACCGCAAGGTCACCTGGTCAGCCCGTCGCGCCAGCGGCAACCAGACCCTCTATTACCGCCTGGTACTGACCAAGCGCTACAGCAACGAGAAGGCCAAGATCAAGGGCCCGACCTTCCGCGACAGCCTCGCGGTCGAAGGCCCGGAGAAGATCGCCGCCGAAGCACTGATGGCACCGATCCGCCAGCACTCGGCCGACGTCGAGACCTTCGTCAGCGAGACCATCAAGCGGGTCAACAACGCCAACGACGACAACGCCAAGCTGCTGCTGGCCGGCGACAACTCGCCGCTGAAGAAAGCCCAGGTCATCGACCTGCTGCTGTCCATCGCCCACGTCCCGCTGGAGAAGGTCCACACCATCCGTCTGGTGGCCGACACCCCGCAAAGCCCTGAATTGTGGCTGCGCAGCTTCAACGGCAACGACTGGCTGTACTTCAACCCGGAGACCGGCGAGCAAGGCTTGCCCAGCGATCGCCTGCTGTGGTGGACCGGCGACGACAACCTGATCAGCGTCGATGGCGGCAAGAAGGCCACCGTCACCTTCAGCATGAACAACAGCGAGATGAACGCCATCCGCCTGGCCAAGCTGACCGACGAGAACACCGACGCCGACTTCCTCGAATACTCGCTGTACGGCCTGCCGTTGCAGACCCAGCAGACCTTCATGATCATGGTGATGATCCCGATCGGCGTGCTGGTGATTCTGGTGCTGCGCAACCTGATCGGCATCCAGACCCTCGGCACCTTCACCCCGGTGCTGATCGCCCTGGCCTTCCGCGAGACGCAACTGGGCTTCGGTATCATCCTGTTCACGGTGATCACCGCCCTGGGCCTGTCGCTGCGCTCGTACCTGGAACACCTCAAGCTGCAGATGCTGCCGCGCCTGTCGGTGGTGCTGACCTTCGTCGTGGTGCTGATCGCCGCCATCAGCCTGTTCAGCCACAAGCTGGGCCTGGAACGCGGGCTGTCGGTGGCGCTGTTCCCGATGGTGATCCTGACCATGACCATCGAACGCCTGTCGATCACCTGGGAAGAACGTGGCGGCGGCCATGCCATGAAGGTAGCGATCGGCACCCTGTTCGCCGCCTCCATCGCGCACCTGCTGATGACCGTTCCGGAAGCCGTGTACTTCGTCTTCACCTTCCCGGCGGTGCTGCTGATCCTGGTGGGCTTCATGCTGGCGATGGGTCGCTACCGCGGCTACCGCCTGACCGAGCTCGTGCGCTTCAAGGCATTCCTGAAGAAGGCAGACGCCTGATGTTCGGCCTGATCAAGACGTGGAAAGCCCTGGAGGCCCGGGGCATCATGGGTATCAACCGGCGCAACGCGGACTACGTGTTGAAGTACAACAAGCGCCACCTGTACCCGATCGTCGACGACAAGATCATCACCAAGGAGCGCGCCCTGGCGGCCGGCATCCATGTGCCGGAGATGTACGGCATCATCGAGACCGAGAAGCAGATCGAGAAGCTCGACGAGATCATCGGCGGGCGCAGCGACTTCGTCATCAAGCCGGCCCAGGGCGCCGGCGGTGACGGCATCCTGGTGATCGCCGACCGCTTCGAAGACCGCTACCGCACGGTCTCGGGCAAGATCATCAGCCATGAGGAGATCGAACACCAGATCTCCAGCATCCTCACCGGCCTGTACTCGCTCGGCGGGCACCGCGACCGTGCGCTGATCGAGTACCGGGTCACTCCGGACCAGATCTTCAAGAGCATCAGCTACGAGGGCGTGCCTGATATCCGCATCATCGTGCTGATGGGCTACCCGGTGATGGCCATGCTGCGCCTGCCGACCCGCCAGTCCGGCGGCAAGGCCAACCTGCACCAGGGCGCCATCGGTGTCGGTGTGGATCTGGCCACCGGCCTGACACTGCGCGGCACCTGGCTGAACAAGATCATCAGCAAGCACCCCGACACCACCAACGCAGTGGATGGCGTGCAACTGCCGAACTGGGACGGTTTCATGAAGCTCGCCGCCAGCTGCTACGAGCTGTGCGGCCTGGGCTACATCGGCGTGGACATGGTCCTGGACCAGGACAAGGGCCCGTTGATCCTCGAGCTCAACGCCCGCCCCGGCCTGAACATCCAGATCGCCAACGACTGCGGCCTGACCCAGCGCACCCACGCCATCGAAGCGCACCTGGAGATGCTGGCCAAGGAAGGTCGCAGCGAGGATGCAGAGCAACGCGTGAAGGTCTCGCAGGGCCTGTTCGGACACGTTCATCCAGGCTGACAGCTCGTGGGAGCGGGCTTGCCCGCGATTGGCATCAAGGCAGCCTGCGCTATCGCGGGGCAAGCCCGCTCCCACGACACTCGTCTTGGCGCAACATCTAAATGTCGTTGCCAGCGCTAGGCGCATCCCCCCCACAGGTCTACAATCGCCTCCCTCGCTTTTTCATCGCCGTCCACTCTGATGCCGACCTGTACGCTGCACCCCCTGCCCTACCAGCCCGACCCCGCCTTCTACTTCGAACGCCTGCGCCGCGCGCCCGGCGCGATCCTGCTCGACAGCGCCCGTCCGGGTGCCGAGCGCGGCCGCTATGACCTGCTCAGCGCCTGGCCCCTGCAACAGCTGCAGGCACGCAGCGATGAAGACGGCCAGGCTTACCTGCAACGCCTGCGCCAGGCACTGGCAGACCTTGGGGAAGCGCAACTGCCCGAGGGCTTCGAGCTGCCGTTCGCCGGAGGCCTGATCGGCTACCTGAGCTACGACTTTGGCCGGCGCCTGGAGCAATTGCCGACGCACGCGGTCGACGACCTCGGCCTGCCCGACGCCCGCCTGGGGCTGTATGCCTGGGCACTGGTGTCCGACCATCGGCTGTGCAGCAGCCAGCTGGTGTTCCACCCGCGCCTGCCCGAGGACGAGCGGCAACGGCTCATCGCGCTGTTCGAGGCCAGCACCCCGGACGCTAGCGCTGACTTCCACCTGCTAGCGCCCATGACCGGCGATCTTCGCCCCGAGCAGTACCGGGCGGCGTTCGACCAGGTACAGCGCTACATCCAGGCCGGCGACTGCTACCAGATCAACCTCACCCAGCGCTTCCGCGCCCCCTGCCAGGGCGACCCATGGCGCGCCTACCAGGCCCTGCGCGCCGCCTGCCCGACGCCGTTCTCCGGCTACCAGCAGCTGGATGAAGGCACGGCGCTGCTGAGCTTCTCGCCCGAGCGTTTCATCCGTGTCAGCCAGGGCGAGGTCGAGACCCGCCCGATCAAGGGCACCCGCCCGCGCTCAGCCGACCCGCATGAGGACGCCCGCAACGCCGCCGAGCTGCTGGCCAGCCCCAAGGATCGCTCGGAAAACCTGATGATCGTCGACCTGCTGCGCAACGATATCGGCCGTACCTGCCAGACCGGCTCGGTGAAGGTGCCGGAGCTGTTCAGCCTGGAGAGCTACCCCAACGTCCACCATCTGGTCAGCAGCGTGGTCGGCCAGCTGGCCGCCGGCAACGACGCCCTGGACCTGATCGCCGGCAGCTTCCCCGGCGGCTCGATCACCGGCGCCCCGAAGATCCGCGCCATGCAGATCATCGACGAGCTGGAGCCGACGCGCCGGGCGCTGTACTGCGGCTCGCTGCTGTACCTCGACGTGCGCGGCGAGATGGACAGCTCAATCGCCATCCGCAGCCTGCTGGTCAAGGACGGCCAGGTCAGTTGCTGGGGCGGTGGCGCGGTGGTGGCCGATTCGGATTGGCAGGCCGAATACGAAGAGTCGATCGCCAAGGTGCGGGTGCTGATGGAAACGCTGCAAGCCTTGTAACACTCCGTGGGAGCGGGCTTGCCCCGCGATCGCCAGGCGTCTGCCCCGCCATTTTTTGTTACCATCTGACCACTACGAGCGCACAGCGCCACTCACCCGATGGAAACCGCCTGATGAGCCAACCCTTCGACGTCGCCGCCCTGGCCGCGACCTACGCCAGCAAGTCCCCGCAGGAGATCCTCAAGCTCGCCTTCGAACACTTCGGCGACGACCTGTGGATCTCCTTCAGTGGCGCCGAGGATGTGGTGCTGGTGGACATGGCCTGGAAGCTGAACAAGCAGGTCAAGGTGTTCAGCCTCGATACCGGTCGCCTGCACCCGGAAACCTACCGCTTCATCGATCAGGTGCGCGAGCAGTACAACCTGCCGATCGAAATCCTCAGCCCGGACCGCGACAAGCTCGACCCGTTCGTCAAGGAAAAGGGCCTGTTCAGCTTCTACAAGGACGGTCACGGCGAGTGCTGCGGCATCCGCAAGATCGAGCCGCTGCGCCGCAAGCTGGCCACCGTCAGCGCCTGGGCCACTGGCCAGCGTCGCGACCAGAGCCCCGGCACCCGCAGCCAAGTGGCGGCCCTGGAGATCGACAGCGCCTTCTCCACCCCGGAGCGCACCCTGTACAAGTTCAACCCCCTGGCGCAGATGACCAGCGAGGAAGTCTGGGGCTACATCCGCATGCTCGAGCTGCCCTACAACAGCCTGCATGAGCGCGGCTTCATCAGCATCGGCTGCGAGCCGTGCACCCGCCCGGTGCTGCCGAACCAGCATGAGCGCGAAGGACGTTGGTGGTGGGAAGAGTCGACCCAGAAGGAATGCGGGCTGCACGCGGGCAACCTGATCAGCAAGGCTTGAATCCAGCGGCAAGCTTCTAGCTGCAAGCTACAAGAAAAGAGCAGACCGCGTACGGACTGCTCTTTCTTGTAGCTTGCCGCTTGCCGCTTGCAGCTGCTTTCAGTGCACCGGCAGCTCGACACCCTCAAACAGCTCTTCGAGTTCCTGCTTGTTATGGCACTGGATCGCCTTGGCCATCACCTCACGGGTCAGGTGCGGCGCGAACTTCTCGATGAAGTCGCACATGAAGCCACGCAGGAAGGTGCCGCGACGGAAGCCGATCTTGGTGATGCTGGCCTCGAACAACTCGCTGGCATCCAGGCACACCAGGTCGCTGTCGAGTTTCGGGTCCACCGCCATCTTGGCGACGATACCCACGCCCAGGCCCAGGCGCACATAAGTCTTGATCACATCGGCGTCGGCGGCGGTGAACACCACCTTCGGCGTCAGGCCACGGTGGTTGAACGCCTCGTCGAGCTTGGAACGGCCAGTGAAGCCGAATACATAGGTGACGATCGGGTACTCGGCCACTGCCTCCAGGGTCAGCTTCGGCAGCTTGGTCAGCGGGTGCCCCTGAGGCACTACCACGCAACGGTTCCACTTGTAGCACGGCATCATGATCAGGTCGCCGAACAGCTCCAGCGCCTCGGTGGCGATGGCGAAATCGACGGTGCCGTCAGCCGCCATCTCGGCGATCTGCATGGGCGAGCCCTGGTGCATGTGCAGGGCGACTTCCGGGTACTGCTTGATGAAATTGCTGATCACCGGCGGCAGCGCATAGCGCGCCTGGGTGTGGGTGGTGGCGATCGACAGGGTGCCCTTTTTCTCGTTGGAGAATTCCTGGGCGATCTGCTTGATGCTTTCGACCTTGCGCAGGATCTCGCCGGCGGTATTGATGATGCGCTCGCCCGCCGGGGTGACGCGGGTCAGGTGCTTGCCGCTGCGGGCGAAGACTTCGACGCCAAGCTCGTCCTCGAGCAGGCGGATCTGCTTGCTGATCCCGGGCTGGGAGGTGTACAGGCTCTGCGCCGTCGCGGAAACGTTGAGGTCATGGTGCGCCACTTCCCAGATGTAGCGCAGTTGCTGAAGCTTCATAGATATCCCTCAAAGGCGGTAGGTCACCGGCGCGCCGGCAGCAACGAGTTATAACTATATTAGTGGCTAGAGAAATAAATCTAGAACTATTTTGTTACGTCCGTAGGAAAAAGCCCTACCGCCAGGTTCACACTTTCCTACGCCCAAGATGCTGGGCCAACGGCACCATGTACACCGGCACCGGCGACAGCTGCAGCAGCCGCACCGCCGTGCGACCGATCGGCACGTCCACCCCTGCCCCCGCGCTGTGGCTGCCGAAGATCAGCAGGTCGACCGCCAGGCGCTGGGCCTGCTCGAGGATCACCTGCGCCGGGTCGCCTTGACGCACCCGTACCGCACGGATCAGCGCCAGGTCGGCGACCTCGCCCAGCTCTTCGCGAAAGTTCTCCAGTACCCGTTGCTCGATGTTGGCCATGACCGTCGTCACGCCTTCACTGTGCAATGCATCGAGGGTCTGCTCATCGAGGTAGCTCTGCAGCAAGGATTCGGCGAACTGGCCCATGGGCTCCACGGCATGGATCACATACAGCTCCGCGTTGAAGGTCCGCGCCAGGGCCAAGGCGTGCTGCATGACGAAGGGCGCGTAAACACCGAGGTCTGTAGCGAACAGCATGGAACGGATCATTCGACCTCCTCGACTGCCGCTTCGGCAGAGCAAGCTTGAGCTTAGCAGCGCCATGGGCCGTCGCCTGGCCGTCCGGCGCACAGCCGCCGCGGCTTTCAGGCCTGCCGGTTACGCCGGTCGAGAAACGCCAGTGCCTGGTACAACGCCTCCATGCGCGGCAACTCACACCCCGCCGCGCGTGCGCGGGCCAAGGGTTCGGCGTAGATCGCCTGCAGCTCCAGCGGCCGCTGCAAGGCATGGTCGTGGTACATGCTCGGCCAGTAGTCCGGCATCTTCTCGGTGACGCGGAACAGGTGCTCGGCATAGCCCGCCGGCAGCTCACGGCCACAGGCCTTGGCGCCCGCCACCACTTCGGCCATCAGCGCCTGGATCAGCGCACGGCTGTCGGCATCGCCCATCAAGGGTGTGGTGCTGGCCTGCAGCAGCACCGAAAGGCCGTTGTAGGGCACGTTCCACACCAGCTTCTGCCAACGCGCCTGGTCGAGGTCGGCCATGGCCTGGGAGTCGATGCCCGCAGCCCGGAACAGGGCCGCGCCCTCCTCCACCACGACCGCTGCATCACCTTGTGCGGGCCCACTGTGATAGCCCAGGTTCACCGCGCCCAACGACTGGTGACGGATCACGCCGGGGCGCTCGCGGTTGACACAGATGAAGCACAGCCCGCCCAGCAGGTGCATGTCCGGGCGCAAGGCCGGACGCAGTTGCTCCTCGACCCCAAGGCCGTTCTGCAGCAACACCACCCTGGCCTGCGGCGCTGCGGCTTGCACGATCAAGGGCGCCAGCTCGGCATTGCTGGTGGCCTTGGCCCCCACCAGCAGCCAGTCGCAAGGCGGCATGTCGGCGGCAGAGGCGTAGGCCTGCACGGGCATGCGCACCTGGCCATGCACGGCGCTGTCGAGCTGCAGCCCCTGCTCATGCACGGCCTGGTATTCACTGCGCAGCAGAAAGTGCACGTCGAAACCGGCGCGGGCCAGCATCAAGCCATAGAAGCCACCGATTGCGCCGCTGCCGATGATGCCGATGCGGGGATTGCCAGCCTGAGGGTCGAGGGATGCCATGCCGTGCTCCTGGTCAAGCGTCATTGTTATTGGTCAGCCACTATACCCAGGTGTCGCCGCCACGGTGAAATCGTCCCGCCAGGCAGCGAGCTCGCGCGCAAATGCCGCCTGGCAGGCAAAAACCCCGTATCGACGGGGCCCAGCCCATTGTCGCGCCCCCGCTAACGCGCTAAGGTTCGGCCTCCCCGCTGCGAACAATCTGCTGCTGGGCCGCACGGGGATTGCTGGCGGCCGGCACCCGTGACCTGACGAGTAACACGATGGCTGATTTACCGATCGATGACCTTAACGTTGCCTCCAACGAGACCTTGATCACCCCTGATCAGCTCAAGAAGGAAATCCCCCTCAGCGCCAAGGCCCTGCAGACCGTGACTGCCGGCCGTGAAGTGGTGCGCAATATCCTCGACGGCAAGGACCATCGCCTGTTCGTGGTGGTCGGCCCGTGCTCGATCCATGACATCAAGGCCGCCCACGAGTACGCCGAGCGCCTGAAAGTACTGGCCGAGGAAGTTTCCGACACCCTGTACCTGGTCATGCGCGTGTATTTCGAGAAGCCGCGCACCACCGTCGGCTGGAAAGGCCTGATCAACGACCCGTACCTGGATGACTCGTTCAAGATCCAGGACGGCCTGCATATCGGCCGCCAGTTGCTGCTGGACCTGGCCGAGAAAGGCCTGCCCACTGCCACCGAAGCGCTCGACCCGATCTCCCCGCAGTATCTGCAGGACCTGATCAGCTGGTCGGCCATCGGCGCGCGCACCACCGAATCCCAGACCCACCGCGAGATGGCCTCCGGCCTGTCCTCGGCGGTCGGCTTCAAGAACGGTACCGATGGCGGCCTGACCGTGGCAATCAACGCCCTGCAATCGGTGTCCAAGCCACACCGCTTCCTGGGCATCAACCAGGAAGGTGGCGTGTCCATCGTCACCACCAAGGGCAACGCCTACGGCCACGTGGTACTGCGCGGCGGTAACGGCAAGCCCAACTACGACTCGGTGAGCGTCGCCCTGTGCGAACAGGACCTGGCCAAGGCGAAGATCAAGCCGAACATCATGGTCGACTGCAGCCACGCCAACTCCAACAAGGACCCGGCCCTGCAGCCACTGGTCATGGAGAACGTGGCCAACCAGATCCTCGAAGGCAACCAGTCGATCATCGGCCTGATGGTCGAAAGCCACCTGAACTGGGGCTGCCAGGCCATTCCGAAGAACCTCGACGAGCTGCAGTATGGGGTGTCGGTCACCGACGCCTGCATCGACTGGGCCGCCACCGAGAAGACCCTGCGCAGCATGCACGCCAAGCTCAAGGATGTGCTGCCCAAGCGTCAGCGCGGCTGAGAAATCGCGCAAACGAAAACGCCGGGCAATGCCCGGCGTTTTCATGTGTGCGTGCTGCCAGGTCAGGCCTTGCTCGAATGACGCTGCTGGCGCTCCATGTAGCGCTCGACATAGGAGCACGACGGGATGACCGTGTAGCCCATCTGCTCGGCGTACTCCAGGGCCTTTTCGGTCAGCGCGGCGGCAATCCCGCGCCCGCGCAGGGCGTTGGGAACGAAGGTGCGATAGATGTCCAGCGTCTGCTTGCCCAGGTCCATGTACGTCAGGTAAGCCCGGTGACCGTCCACGGTGGTCTCGAACTGATGACCGGCCTGGTCATGGTGGATGGTCAGCGTTTCGCTCATCACTACTCCTCGCAGGTCTTTTCGGCAGACCCTTACCTTACCGATGTGGTTTATCCGGCGGAGGAACCTCCACGCCACCTGTTGCCCCTTGGACAGCAGCACGACCTGGATCGTTCTGCGCCGATGGCACCCTCAAATAGTAGGCGGCGCCAGCAAGAATGCTCAAGCCGCCCTGAATGAAAATGCTGACAGCAACGTCTGCAGCGCCGGGCAACAGCAACCGGATGTTGTAGGGCTAAGACGCTGACCGACAGTTAAAGTCACCCTTAGTTCAACAAAAAAGTTCCTGTACTACAATCGCTTGCGAACGCTGGCCAGGGTTTTCACAGTTTGTTTACAAACCCCGTCACCGGAGGCCTCGGCAGCATTTTTTTTGCAGTTCTTGCGCTCAGTCAGTTTACTTACTACAAGTAATGGGTACTATGTACGCCGGCCAGTTTCTCTTTTCCGAGAGATGGCTATTTAATAGAAAGTCCTTGAAGGGGAACACGATGAACAACGTTCTGAAATTCTCTGCTCTGGCTCTGGCCGCAGTTCTGGCTACCGGTTGCAGCAGCGTATCCAAAGAAACCGAAGCTCGCCTGACTGCTACCGAAGACGCAGCAGCTCGCGCCCAGGCTCGTGCAGACGAAGCCTACCGCAAAGCTGACGACGCTCTGGCAGCTGCTCAGAAGGCTCAGCAGACCGCTGACGAAGCCAACGAGCGCGCTCTGCGTATGCTGGACAAAGCCAGCCGCAAGTAATAATCCTCACGGATTGTTATGGAGCCGACCCACTTGTGGGTCGGCTTTTTTATTGCCTCGAAGAAAGCCTGTTGCTGCGAGGCCAAACAACAGGGGCCGCTTTGCGACCCATCGAAGGACTCGCCCACTCCTACAGCGCAGCGCACGACCTGTAGGAGCGGGTCTTTCCCGCGATGGACCGCAAGGCGGCCCCTGGAATTGTACGAAAAGTGCCCTGCTAGTTAGTTACCCGTGGGCAATCGCTTACTGCAATTCCGGTGGAATGCTCGACACCATCGGCGCGCTTGCACCATTGGTGGGCACGGCGATCTCGACCGGCATGCCATCTTCGGCGGCAACCACATCGCGAACCATGTCCCAGTTCATGCGCAAGTTGTTGGCCAGGTCTTCACGCTTGAGCAGCGCGTTGATGACGGCGGTGTGCTTGTCGACCACCGACGGATTGCCGTGATCGTCCAGCGGCGTGTGGGCTTCCAGATAGACTTTGCCCGCACTGATACCGAACTTGTACGGCTCGTTGATGATGCGTACCGGCGTGCCCACCGGGACCATCTTCGACAGCGTCAGCACATTGTTGTTGAGCATGCGGAAGCAGCCGTGGCTGGTGCGCATGCCGATACCGAACTTCTTGTTCGAACCATGGATCAGGTAGCCCGGCACCCCAAGGGTGAACTTGAACGGACCCAGCGGGTTGTCCGGCCCGGCCGGCACCACGGTCGGCAGAATGTCGCCATCGGCGGCGTGCTCGGCACGGATCGAGGCCGGCGGGGTCCAGGTCGGATTAGGCGTCTTGGCGGTGATCTTGGTGTTCGCGATCGGCGACCCCCAGCCCTCGCGACCAATACCCAGCGGGAAGGTATGCACCACGTTCTGCCCTTTCGGGTAGTAGTAGAGGCGGTACTCGGCCAGGTTGATGACGATGCCTTCGCGCGGCCCCGGTGGCAGGATATAGCGGGTCGGCAGGATGATCTCGGTACCGGCGCCCGGCAGCCACGGGTCGACGCCGGGGTTGGCGGCGATCATTTCCAGGTAGCCCAGGTCGTTGGCGGTGCCGATGTCGGCGAAGGTGTCTTCGTACTTGGCCTGGATGGTGTGGACCTGGCCGACGACGTCCTCACCGGGGGGTGGCAACGGCAGTTCCAGCGCAACAGCGGGGCCTGTCGCCAGCAAGGCGGCCAGGGTCAGGCTACGGGTGACGGCGGGAAAGCGCGGCAACATCCGGGAAATCCTTCGAAAGGTCAGTCAAGGGAATCGATTGTACACCCGCGCCGAAACAAGCGGGAGGCGCAAGCATTTCAGATGATGAAAGGCGCTCAGAGTTCCGGCCACACCGGACGCATGCCACGCCGCTGGGCATCGAGGATTGCCTTGCACAGCTCACACAGGCGCTCGTCACGGTAGATGGCCCGCTCGACGCCCGACCAGCGCGGCTGCGCGGGCAGCAGGCCACCGCACAAGGTGCGGTCGACAGGCACGCCGAGCTCGAGCTGGCGGGCGGCGAGGTGGATGCGCACTTCCTGGCAGGCAAACAGGTCGAGCTGCTCGTCGGGCTCGATCAGTTGGTAGGCGTACAGGGACCAGGCAGGGCGCGGCATCGGGGGCACTCGAAACGGGGGGCGCAACATTAGCCGAAAGCGGCCCCCGATAAAAGCGTCACAGCAAGGGTTTTATCGCCGGCCAGGCATTTTCCAGCAAGCGCTGCTGGGCGGTGGCTGCAGGGTGGATGCCATCGGCCTGCATCAGCTCCGGCACCCCGCCCACGCCTTCGAGGAAAAACGGCACCAGCGGCACCTTTTTCTCCGTGGCCAGTTGCTCGTAGACCTGGGCGAACGCCGTGGTGTAGCGCACACCGTAATTGGGGGGCAGGCGCATGCCCAGCAGCACGACCTTGGCCCCCGCGTCGCGGGACTGGTCGATCATTGCTGCAAGATTCTGTTGCAATTGCTGCGGTGGCTGCCCGCGCAGGCCATCGTTGCCACCCAACTCCAGCACCACCAGGTCCGGCTTGTGCGCTGCAAGCAGCGCCGGCAGCCGCGCCTGGCCACCCGCGCTGGTGTCGCCACTGATGGAGGCATTGACCACCTGGTCGTCAAAACCCTCCTTGCGCAGTTGCTGTTGCAGCAGGTTGACCCAGCCCTGGCGGGTATCCAGGCCAAAACCGGCGCTGATACTATCGCCCACGACCAACACTGTTCCCGCCGCCGCGCCCTGGGCCAGGCAACACAGGGCCAGACCGGCACTCAACCACCACATTCGCATCGGATTCTCCATGGGCCCCAGCATTCTCGTTGCGCAGAACCTTAGCAAAGTGGTCCCCAGCGCGGAAGGCGACCTGACCATCCTCCACGCGCTCTCCCTCGACCTCGCCCAGGGCGACAGCCTGGCCATCGTCGGTGCCTCCGGTTCCGGCAAGTCCACGCTGTTGGGCCTGCTCGCCGGGCTCGACCGCCCCAGCGCCGGCAAGGTGATCCTCGCCGGCCACGATCTCGGCCCCCTCGACGAGGACCAGCGCGCCCGGGTACGCGCCGAGCACGTCGGCTTCGTGTTCCAGTCGTTCCAGTTGCTCGACAGCCTCAACGCCTTGGAGAACGTCATGCTGCCGCTGGAGCTCGACGGTCGCCGCGATGCCCGCGAGCACGCTCACGGCCTGCTCGAACGGGTCGGCCTGGGCAAGCGCCTGAGCCACACCCCGCGCCAGCTTTCCGGCGGCGAGCAGCAGCGGGTGGCGATCGCCCGCGCCTTCGCCGCGCAACCGGCCGTGCTGTTCGCCGACGAGCCCACCGGCAACCTCGACAGCCACACCGGCGAGCGCATCAGCGACCTGTTGTTCGAACTGAACCAGGAGCGCGGCACCACCCTGGTGCTGGTGACCCACGACGAACGCCTGGCCAAGCGCTGCCGCCGCCTGATCCGCCTGGATGCCGGACGCCTGGTGGCGCCCCTGGAGCCCTGATGACCCGCCTATCGTTCCCACGCCTGTGCACCCTTGCGCTGCGCCAGTTGCGGCGTGACGCGCGCGCCAGCGAAGTACGCGTGCTGTTCTTCGCCCTGCTGGTGGCGGTGGCGGCCAGTACCGCCATCGGCTACTTCGGCGCGCGCCTCAACGGCGCCATGCAGTTGCGCGCCAGCGAGTTCCTCGGCGCCGACCTGGTCCTCCAGGGCAGCGCCCCGCCGAGCACGCAGCAGATCGCCGATGGCACGGCGCTGGGCCTGCGCCATGCGCGGGTGGTGGAGTTCACCAGCGTGGTTGGCGGCGACAGCGGTATCCAGCTTTCCAGCATCAAGGCGGCCGACCCCGCCTATCCGCTGCGCGGCCAATTGCGTAGCGCCCCGGCGCCCTACGCCGAGGAAGCGCACGGCGGCGGGCCGGCGCCGGGGGAAGCCTGGGTCGAACCGCGCCTGCTCGCGGCGCTGGGCCTGGCCATCGGCGACAGCATCGACGTCGGCATGAAGACCCTGCGCATGAGCCGTGTGCTGACCTACGAGCCCGACCGCGCCAACAATTTCTACAGCCTGACGCCGCGGGTGCTGATGAACCTCGCCGACCTGGACGCCACCGGCGTGATCCAGCCCGGTAGCCGGGTCAGCTACCGCGACCTGTGGCGCGGTGATATCGACACCTTGCAAAAGTACCGGCAGACGGCGGAAAAAAGCCTGGCCACCAACCAGCGTCTGCTCGACACCCGCGACGGTAACCGGCAGATCGGCGGCGCACTGGGCAAGGCCGAGCGTTACCTGAACATGGCGAGCCTGGTGGCGGTGCTGCTGGCCGGCGTCGCCGTGGCCCTGTCGGCCAGCCGCTACGCCGCGCGGCGCCTGGATGCCAGCGCCCTGCTGCGCTGCCTGGGCCTGTCCCGGCACCAGGCCCTTGGTCTTTACAGCCTGCAACTGGCAATGCTCGGTGTCGCCGCAGCAGTCATCGGCGCGCTGCTCGGCTGGATCGCCCAGCTGGGGTTGTTCCGCCTGCTCGAAGGCCTGCTGCCCAGCCAGGTGCCACCCGGCGGCCTCACCCCGGCGCTGGCCGGCATCGGCACCGGATTGGTAGCCCTGGCCGGCTTCGCCTTGCCGCCACTGGCAGCCCTGGGTCGCGTGCCGCCGCTGCGAGTGCTGCGCCGCGATCTGCTGCCACTGCCACCGAGCAGCTGGTTGGTGTACGGCGCTGCACTGCTCGCCCTGGGTCTGATCATGTGGCGCCTGAGCCTGGACCTGCTGCTGACCTTCGCCCTGCTCGGCGGGGGGCTGATCGCCGCCTTGCTGTTGGGTGGATTGCTGTTGCTCGGCCTGCGCAGCCTGCGCCGGTTGCTGGCCGGCGCGCCGCTGGCCTGGCGGCTCGGGCTCGGGCAGTTGCTGCGTCATCCGCTGGCCGCCGCCGGCCAGGCCCTGGCCTTCGGCCTGATCCTCCTGGCAATGGGCCTGGTCGCCCTGCTGCGGGCGGAACTGCTCGACACCTGGCAGGCACAGTTGCCCAAGGATGCACCCAATCATTTCGCCCTGAACATCCTGCCCGACGAGCGCCAGCCGTTCGCCGAGCGCCTGGCCCAGATCAACGCCACCGCCGCGCCACTGTACCCGGTGATTCCCGGGCGCCTGACCCATATCAACGAGCAGCCGGTGCGCCAGCTGGTCAGCAAGGAGTCCACCGGCGAACGCGCCGTCCAGCGCGACCTCAGCCTGACCTGGGCCGCCGAGCTGCCCCAGGGCAACGCCCTGAGCGCCGGCCAATGGTGGCAGCAGGCACCCGCCAACGATGAAGCCCCCGGGGTTTCGGTGGAGGCGGAGCTGGCGCAGAGCCTGCACCTGCAACTGGGCGACCTGCTGACCTTCGACATCGGCGGCCAGCAACGCCAGGCCCGGGTCAGCAGCCTGCGCAGCGTGCACTGGGACAGCTTCCAGCCCAACTTCTACATGATCTTCCAGCCGGGCACCCTGCAAGGCCTGCCCACCACCTACCTCACCAGCTTCTACCTGGCGCCGGGCCACGACCAGGAGATCGTCGCGCTGTCCCGGGCGTTCCCGGCGGTGACCGTGCTGCAGGTCGATGCGCTGCTCGCCCAGCTGCGCAGCATCCTCGCCCAGGTCACCCTGGCAGTGGAGTACGTGCTGTTGTTCGTGCTGGCCGCAGGGCTGGCGGTACTGTTTGCCGGCCTGCAGGCGACCCTCGACGAACGCATCCGCCAAGGTGCCCTGCTGCGGGCGCTGGGCGCGGCACGCCCGCTGCTGGTAAAGGCAAGGCGCATCGAGTTCGGCCTGCTCGGCGCCGCCAGCGGCCTGCTCGCGGCACTGGGCTGCGAGCTGATCACCTTCGGCCTGTACCGCCATGCCTTCGACCTGGCCTGGGCACCGCACCCGGCGCTGCTCCTGCTGCCGCTGCTAGGCGCGCTGCTGATCGGTGCCGCTGGCGGCTATGGCACCCGGCGGGCACTGAACAGCAGCCCGCTGGCCGTGCTGCGCGAGGGTTGAGCCCTGCACAGGCCAGGGTTCAGGGCTGGCTGGCCTGCAAGCGACCGCGCAGGCGCTGTCGGCCCACCACCCCCGCCATGCACACTACCGGGGCAGCGACGGCGATCGCCAGATGGTTCAGGTCCAGCGGCGGGATACAGCTGAGGAACAGTGAGTACAGGGCGCCGGCCATCATCTGCAGAAAGAAGAACTGCCCCGACGACATGCCGATGTCCTGGCTGACGCAACGCAACAACCCTGCCTGCGTGATCGGAATGACCATGCCGGTACAGACCAGCAGCGCGCTCATCGGCAGCAGGAACACCAGCGTCCCCGGCCCCACCAACAGCAGCCCCAGGGACAGGCCGATGCAACCTCCCAAGCCGATCATCGCGGCGAGCGCCAGCAGCGCGTCCAGGTCGTGGGTCTGGCTCAGGCGCCTCGCGATGGTGCTGCCTGCCACATAGCCACAGGCACAGGTGCCGATCAGCGCGCCATACTCCAGTTCACTGAAGCCCAGCACCTGCTGGAAGGCATGGGACGACGACGACAGCAGCGCGAAGTAGCTCATCCACACCAGGCTGATGCAGGCCGCATTGCGCCGATAGTCAGGGTTGCCCATGTTGCGCCGGTACACGCGCCAGATGGCGCCAACCGAGCCGATCGGCTGCCCGCCGCCTGCCGTGGGCCGGGTCAGGCCGACGAACACCAGCAACACCAGCAGGTTGAATGCACCGGCACACAGCAGCACCCCGCGCCACCCCAGCTCAGGCAGCACAGCACCGGCCAGCAATGGCACCACGCAAGGCGTGACGGCAATGGCCGAGGCCAGGGTGCTCAGAACCGGCAGACGCTGCGCTTCGGGGTACACCTCCCTGGCGACCAGGCGTGTGGTCACGGTACTGACGCAGCCGCCCAGCGATTGCAGCAAACGGCCGAGGATGAACAGGGTGAAGCCCTCGGCGCTGGCCGCCAGCAAGGCGCCGACCATCGCCAGTGCCAGACCGCCCAATTGCACGGCCCTGGGGCCGAACCGATCGGAAAGCAACCCGGCCATGATCACCGATATGGCGTAGCCGACCATGTACACCACCAACGTGTTCTGCACGCTCGCCATCCCCACATGGAGATCCTGGGCTAACCGCGTCGATGCCGGCACCATCACGCCCAGCCCCACCTGCGGCACCACGACGGCGCTCAACAGCGCCAAGGTCAACCAGGGACTCGCACTCGGCGCACTCATGCCAGCATCACCTGTTCGTAGTGCGGGGCCAGCAACATGGGCAACAACTGCAGAACCGTCATGAATCGTAGACTCCTTATAAAGAATGAGTACCGGTTCAGCCTGCGCCTGAAAGCACAACGGAATCGGGCGCGCCTCTATGCGCACCGCAACAAAATGTTACGTGGATTGAGCTTAGGGACTGCGCTGGCTACCATGAAGGTCCATTAAGCCTTCCTGCATGTGGACCACTTATGGCCAGAGGCAAACAACCCCTTGCCCTTGACCTTGCCCTGCCGTTCGAGCTGTCCGCCAAACCTTCGGCCCGCAAGCACCAACTGCTGTATGCCTTTCTGCAAGATCTGCTTGCCTGTGGCCATCTGGCGCCCGGCACACGCCTGCCTTCCACCCGCACCCTCGCCCTGCGGTGGGGAGTGGCGCGGGGCACTGTCGAGCTGGTTTTCGAACAACTCGCCCTGGAAGGTTGCATCCTGCGTCGACAAGGCGTGGGCTCAGTGGTCGCACCGCTGCGTCCCGACACGCTGATCGCGGCCAACGACCAGCCCCTGGCCCCGTTCCCTTGCCCCCGTGAACCCGCGCCCTGCGCCAGCCCTGCCCCCCTGCCAGAAGCCCGGCTGCAGACGGGCGTGCCCTTCGTCGCCCGGCTGGCAGACCCGACGCTGCTTGAACAGCGTCATCTGCAACTGGCTGCCGATGCCCTTGCGACAATCACCGAGAGCGTTCCGCACGCAGGTGACATGGTGCTGCGCAAGGCTATCGCGACACACATCCGTCTCTATCGGGGCATCGAGTGCGACGTCGAGGATATCGTCGTGACCCAGGGCATTCGCCACACCCTGCACTTCATCAGCCAGTGGCTGGAACAGGACGACGCCATCGCCCTTGAGGATCCGGGCTACTCCTGGGCCGCACGCCTGTTCGAACAGACCGGCAGGCGTGTGATCTGCGTCGCCGTGGACCAGGCAGGCCTGGACGTCGAACAACTGGCCAGGCACGACAACGTCCGCGCGGTGCACACCACCCCCGCGCACCAGGCTCCGCTAGGCATCTGCATGA
Source organism: Pseudomonas sp. CAM1A (assembly GCF_047501685.1). Lineage (NCBI taxonomy): Bacteria > Pseudomonadati > Pseudomonadota > Gammaproteobacteria > Pseudomonadales > Pseudomonadaceae > Pseudomonas > Pseudomonas sp. CAM1A. Next base: position 176,498 of record NZ_JBFNXP010000006.1, read on the forward strand.
GCGTCCAGCGACGCCAGGCGCTGCTGGACTGGGCACAGGCCCGCGATGCCTACATCGTCGAGGATGATTACGACAGCGAATACAATTATGCCTGCGCGCCACTGCCGGCGATCAAGGCGCTCGACCAGCATGACCGGGTGCTGTTCTGCGGCAGCTTCAACAAGACCTTGTTCAGCGGGCTGAGGCTGGGCTTCGCGGTTGTACCGCGAACCTTGCGCGCACGGTTCATCGACTGGCTGGCGGCAACGGGGCAGACACCGGGGATCATCGCCCAGCGGACGGTGCGCCAGTACCTGCTGCGCGGTCACTATGAACGGCACCTGCGCATCGCAAGACAGACCTACCAACGCCGCCGAGACCTCTTGCTCGAACGTCTCGCAAAAGAGCCAGGCATGACCGTCAGCGGCGAGCAATCCGGCCTGCACTTCGTCCTCTGGTTGCCCTATGGCGTCAGTGAGCAGGCGTTCTGCGAGCAGGCCCGGCAACGCGGGCTGGTGTTGCAGCCGATCGGCCTGTTCTGCCGCAGGCACACCTGGCCCGCCGGCGTGCTGATCGGTTATGCAGCGCTCACCGACGAACAGATCGCAGCAGCGGCACAGGTGCTGGTAGAGGTCTATCGGGCATCGCTGCCCGGGTAGCTGATGCGGTTGACGTACCAGGTCGCCTCACCCGTGGGGGTGTGCACCACCACCTCGTCGCCCTCCTCCTTCTTGAGCAGCGCCCGGGCCATGGGCGAGTCGATGGAGATATAGTCGTTGCGCCCGTGGATCTCGTCATAGCCGACGATGCGAAAGCGCAACTGCTCACCGTCATCGTTCTCGATGTCCACCCAGGCGCCGAAGAACACCTTGCCCTCCTGCTGGGGCGAGTACTCGACCACCTTGACGTCTTCCAGGCGCTTGCGCAGGTAACGCACGCGGCGGTCGATCTCGCGCAGCAGCTTCTTGTTGTACTGGTAGTCGGCGTTCTCGCTGCGGTCGCCCAGCGAGGCGGCCCAGGTGACCTTCTGGGTGATTTCCGGGCGATAGACCCGCCACAGATGATCGAGCTCCTTTTTCAGGGCCGCATGACCTTCGGTGGTAATGATATTGGTGCTCAACAAATGTCTCCTCAGCGCATCCACAGCAGGCGCAAGGCGCCCACCGAGAGACCGAGCTTAACGAAAAACGCCTGGCCGCGACACGCCGCTCAACGGCGGGTGATCAGCCCCTGGCGGGCGATGCGGGTGAGCTGGCCGATGACCTCGTCGGCATCCTGCGCCGCGGGAGCCTGGATCACGGCCAGGTCGAAGCGGTCGTTGCCGTACTGATCGAGCTGGTCACAGCTGTCGGAGAACTGGATGAGGAAGGCACAGGCCTGGCCCTTGCGTCGGGAGAAGCCATCGAGATTGCGCAAAAGCGTGGGTTGATGCTGGCCGCCGAGCAGGATGCGCGGGGTACGGGAAGCCTGGTTCTTGGCCAGGGGGGTCAAGCAGACACTGGTACGTGGGCAACTCATGGAGTCTCTCTCCGCCTCGCTGATCCCGCTGGGCAGCGGTGGGAGGCGTCACCGAACCAGCGCTTTAGCGGTATTTCGGAAGACCCGTCGAGGGCCCTTCCTGCGCCCCGCAAGTAGCTGTTTAAATCGGCGCAATCGGTATGCTAGAGGGACACGCCGCAAGTTACAAGCTGCAAGTCGATCGCGTTGACCACTTGCAGCTTGAGGCTTGAAGCTTGCAGCTTTGTTTCAGCGTGCGATCACACGGTCCAGCGACAGGCGACCCGCGCCTTCGATCAGCACCGCCACGGTGCCGGCCAGCAGCGCCAGGGCGAATTCATAACCGTTGTTGGACATGAACAGGCCGTTGCCGATATGCACCGAGAAGATCGCCACTACCAGGGTCACGCTTAGCGCCAGCGCAGCCGGGCGGGCCAAAAGTCCGACCACCAGCGCCAGGCCGCCAAAGAACTCGGCGCTACCGGACAGCAGGGCCATGAGGTAGCCCGGAGCCAGGCCGATGCTTTCCATCCATTGGCCGGTGCCTTCCAGGCCGTAGCCACCGAACAGGCCGAAGAGTTTCTGCGCGCCGTGGGCCATGAAGATGACACCGACCAGGATGCGCACGACGCTCAGGCCGTAGCCGGCGCGGGTGGTGAAAAGGGCTTTCAGGGAGTGGTTCATGAGGTGCTTCCTTGTTTGAGCAGGTGTGTGTTGGATGGGCGCCATAATAATCAAATCATCGAATAATAAAATCGCAATAATCGCGTAAATCATATCGAATAATTAGATTCGATTAGCGCTTGGCCACCCGCTCCAGGGAGGCACGCTCGCGGTTGAACGCAAGGTAGTACTTGTTGACGCTGTTGACGAAGTTCACCGGCCCCATGCCCACCTGCTCCATGGCGATGCGCTCGGTCTGGAAGAACCACTGGTTGCCATTGAGCCCCCGTCGCCGGGCTTCGGCGCGCATGGCCTGGACCCGCTCCGGCCCGAGGTTGTAGGCGGCCAGGATGAACGCCATGCGCTCGCGCTCGTTGAGCTGGGGGCTGGCGAAGAACTTGCGGCGGATCAGCGCCAGGTAACGGGCACTGGCCTGGACATTGCCATCCACCGTGGCAGTGTTGCTCACGCCTACCCGCTGGGCCGCCGACGGCGTGATCTGCATCAGCCCGTGGGCGCCACCGGTGCCCCGCGCCTTGGGATCGAGGGTGGACTCCTTGAACGCCAGGGCGGCCAGGTTGAGCCAATCGAACTGCTGGTCGCCGCCATGTTTCTGCAGCACCGGGCGCAACGCGGCCAGGCGTTGGCGGTCCTGGCGGGCCAATGGATTGTGCACCCGATACTGGCGCCGGTAGATACGCTCGAACGCCGCGTCCTGGTTGTCGGGCGCGCGATAGGTGGCCAGGAAGCTGTCCACCGCCGTGCGCAACATCGGCGCATCCTTACGCAGATACCAGCGCATGGCCTGGGGCGGGGCCAGTTGCAGCTTGCTGTCGACCCGCAGGCGCGGCATCACCCGTGCCCAGCGCTGGGCGATGGGGCGCTCAACCACGGTCAGCGGATAGATGCCAGCCTGGACCATCTCCAGCACATCCTCCACCGCCAGCGTCGGGTCGACCCACTCCACCTTGATCGGTGCCCGCTTGCGCAGTGCCAACTGCTGGTTGATCGCCTCGATCGCCGGCCCCGCGGCACTGGCGGTGGTCAGGGCGATGGTGCGCCCGGACAGCTGTTCGGCACGGTTGTAGCCGCGCTCGCCCTTGCGCCCGACCAGTTGCAGGGGAACCTGGTCGAGCACGGGTGCGCTGGCCTCGACGCCGCGCACCACGCCAGGGTCGAGCAGTTCACCGGGCGCGGCAAGATCGCCCTCGCCGCGCTGCAACGCACCGACTAACTGCTCCTTGGCGCGGGGGATGATCTTCAGGGTGATTTCCTGGCCGTCGGCGACCCGGGCATTGAGCGCGTGCTCCAGGGCCCGCAGGCGGTAGTACTCGATCCCGACCGGTTCACCCTTTACCTCGCCGGAACTGTTGCGGCTCTGATTGACCAGCACCCGAAGCACCTTGCTCGAGCGGATCTGCGCCAGGTCACGGGCCTGGCTGGCAGGCACATGCTGTTGCGGCCCCGCTTCGCCGGCAACGACCGGCCCGGCTGCCAGCAACCCGGACAGCAACAGGCTGGTGAAAAGGGTTCGCACCATGGCGGTAAGGGTCCGAGGGCGGTTGGCAGGCACCATGCGCTGTAATCGATCCGTGATAAATGACCGCAACAGACCACGGCAAACGTTTGAAGTTCTTGGTTTTTTCGCGATATCGCGGTTTTTGCTATGCTGGCCGCCCCGCGGCAAGAGGTAGCACCATGCAACTGATCGATATCGGCGTCAACCTGACCAACAGCAGTTTCCGCGACCAGCAGGCCGCTATCGTCGAGCGTGCCGTGGAAGCCGGCGTGGCACAGATGGTCCTTACCGGCACCAGTCTGGATGTCAGCGCCGAGGCGCTGGAACTGTGCCAACGCCTGGACCAGCCCGGCCAGCGTCTGTTCAGTACTGCCGGCGTGCACCCCCACGATGCCAGCCACTGGAGCGCCGACAGCGAACGTCAGCTGCGCGATCTGCTCGCCCAGCCGCGGGTCGTGGCCGTGGGCGAATGCGGCCTGGACTTCAACCGCGACTTCTCCCCTCGCCCCGCCCAGGAAAAGGCCCTGGAGGCGCAGCTGGCGCTGGCGGTCGAGTTGCGCCTGCCGGTGTTCCTTCACGAGCGCGAGGCCAGCGAGCGCCTGCTGACGATCCTCAGGAGCTACCGCGACCACCTGAGCGCGGCAGTGGTGCACTGCTTCACCGGTGAACGCCAGGCACTGTTCGCCTACCTCGACATGGACCTGCACATCGGCATCACTGGCTGGATCTGCGACGAGCGCCGTGGCACCCACTTGCACCCGCTGGTCGGCAACATCCCCGCAGGCCGCCTGATGCTGGAAAGCGACGCGCCCTACCTGCTGCCACGAAGCCTCAGGCCCAAGCCGAAGAACGGCCGCAACGAGCCCGCGTTCCTGCCCGAAGTGCTCCGCGAGGTGGCGCTGCACCGCGGTGAAACGGTGGAACACACCGCCGCCCACACCAGCGCCTGCGCCCGCGCGTTCTTCGGCCTGCCTGAGGTTTCTTGACGCATATCAACGAGGTCCCTGGCCTTGGCGGGCACAATGATGGCACCTTGCCAATAATGTTTCCGCCAACTCAGAGAAGACCTACCATGGGTGCCTGGCTTAGCAACGTTTCCCTCAAATACAAGTTCTGGGCCGTCAACGCAGTGGCCTTCGTCACCACGCTGATGCTGGTGCTCTATGCCGTGCACCTGGAGCAGCAGGCCCGCGCCAGTGGCGCCCAGGCGCAAGCGCAGGCCCAGGCCGAACTGCTCGCGGCCTGGCCCGCCGGACAGGCGCTGCCCACCCAGGCCAACCTGATCACCTGGCGCAACGGCCAGACACCGCAGTTTGCCGACGAACCACTCGAGGCCCTGCGCGATGCCCAGGGCTGGGTCGAGCTGCCCAGTGCCTGGATCCTCGGCGACAACCCGCTGCGCGGCGCCCAGGTACTGCGCCGGGACGAGCAGCACATCGCCGTGCTTGCCCAGTCCGCCAGCCTGCGCCAGGTCTTTTTCGACCGTTTCAGCAACTATGCCGTGTGCGTGCTGATCCTGATGCTGGCGATGCTTTGCGCCTCGCAGTTGCTGATCCGCTTCCTGCTCAGCCAGCTCAACACCCTCAAGGACGTGATGCTGCACGTGGAAAAAACCGGCGACCTCTCGGCCCGGGTGCCGCTGGCCTGCGGCGACGAGGTCGGGCAGATGGCCGGTGCCTTCAACGCCATGCAGACCACTTACCACCGCGTGGTCAGCACCGTCGCGCGCACCGCCGCGCAGCTGGACTCGGGCGCCGCGCGCCTGGCCGGCAGCATGGACGAGGTGCGCCACGGCATGATCGGCCAGCAGAGCGAGACCGACCAGGCGGCCACCGCGATCAACGAGATGACCGCCACGGTGCACCATATCGCCCAGCACGCCGGCGCCACCCGCGACCTGTCGCAGACCGCCGACACCCTGGCCGGTAGCGGCCAGGCCGTGGTCAGCCGCGTGCAGGACTCGATCGCCGGGCTGTCCAGCGGTGTGCAGCAGACTGCCGAGATGATCCGCCAGCTGGCTGACGACAGCCAGAAGATCAATGGCGTGGTGGGGGTCATCCACAGCATTGCCGAACAGACCAACCTGCTTGCCCTCAACGCCGCCATCGAGGCCGCCCGGGCCGGCGACCTGGGCCGCGGCTTCGCCGTGGTCGCCGACGAAGTGCGCAACCTGGCCAAGCGTGTGCAGACCTCCACCGACGAGATCACCACCATGGTCGCCGACCTGCAGGCCGGCACCCGCGACGCGGTGGATTTCATGCAGGAAAGCTCGTACAAGGCCGACGATTGCGTCAAGCAGGCGCGCGAGGCCGGCGAGGCCCTGGCCGAGATCACCAGCGCGGTGGCGCAGATGCGCGAAAGCAACACCCAGATCGCCGTGGCCGCCGAGCAGCAGAGCCAGGTCGCCGAGGAGATGAACCGCGCCGTCGTCAGTATCCGCGACGTGACCGAAGAGACCGTGCAGCAGACCGTGGGCTCGGCCACCACCAGCAGCGAACTGGCGACCCTTGCCGGCGAACTGAACAAGGCCATCGGCCAGCTCAAGCTCTGACCCTTACTGGCTATGGTCACCATAGCCAGCCTCGATTGGCCCCGCTGCGGGGGCCGCACTAAGCTTTGGACAGGCCCCTGAGGATCTGTCCATGAGCAAACGACTGCCCAACCTGCCCGCCTGGCAATGGCGCGGCTACCACCACAATCACCGCCACCCCACCAACCTGGTGCTGCATCTGATCGCCGTGCCGCTGTTCATTCTGGGCGCGCTGCTGGTGTTGTCGGGGCTGTTCGCGCTGGACCTGTCGCAGATCGCCGTGGGCGTCATCGCCCTGGTGGCCGGGCTGGGCCTGCAACGCCAAGGGCATCGCCTGGAAGCCGAGCAGCCCGAGCCGTTCAGCGGCCGCAAGGATGCCGTGCAACGCCTGCTTACCGAGCAGTTCATCACCTTCCCGCGCTTCGTGCTGAGCGGCGCCTGGTGGCGGGCCTGGCGCGAACGCAACAAGCATCGTCACTGACCGATAGACATCGCGGGGCAAGCCCGCTCCCACGCCATGCAATGACACTTGTGGGAGCGGGCTTGCCCCGCGACTGACTTGATGAAGATGGCTCAGGCGAACACCGTCACCGTCTGCCGGCTCAACGCCAGCAATTCTCCTTCGGCCGTCCACAACGCCGCGGCCGCATGCCCATAGCCATCACGGGCATACTCGGTCTCGACCACATAACGGCACCAGTCGAGGGTCGACAGCTGCGGCGTGGGCTGCACGAACTCGATGGTCCAGGTCAGCGTGCTGCCGGCGGCGGGCTGTTTGAGATACGGCAGCAGGCTGGGCGGCCAGGCATCGACCAGTGCCAGCAGGTGCGCCACCTCCACAGGGCCCTCGGCGATATCACGCAGGCGTACCCAACCGCCCATATGCCGTGAGTCGTTGCCACTGAACGGCAGGCCGCCCACCGCCCAGCGAAACGCCACGTGCTGCATGAATTCCGGCGTAATGCCCTTGATGAAGGGCAACTCCGGTGCCGCCTCCTGCAGCGGCTTCATCGGCATCGCGGCTGGCGCCTCGACGGCCACCACGGAAGGACGACCGGCACCGAAACTGCCCTGCACCAGGGTCACCACCTGGCCATCCTGCACGGCGCGTCCGAGCAAGGTGCTGACCGCCTTGCCCTCGCGCAGCACCTCCACCTCCAGGCTTATCGGCACATCCGGCGCCGCCGGGCCGACGAAGGTGATGGCCAGCGAACGCACCGGGCGGTTGTCGCCGAGTTTCTGGCGCATCGCCTCATGCACCAGCGCCGCCATCAGACCGCCGAACGCGGCGCGCCCCTGGGCCCAGCTGGCCGGCACGCTGACGGCTTCGGGATGCGCGCGTGCCGCGGCCAGCAATTGAGTGAAGTTCATGTGCCTGGGCTCCTGCGGGAAAAGCCCGATAGTAACCAGCGCGCGCGCCAGCGGCAGCCCGCATATCGGTCATTTGCCGGAACTAACGGCGCGTGACGGCCTTGCGCAGGGCTTCCAGAGTGATGTCCGACTTGCCTTCGGCGGCGTGCAGTTCGTGCTCCCAGGCTACCTTGCAACCTGCCAGGTCGCTGTGCTCACGCACCTGCAGCAACCACTGCACCCGATCATGCCAGTCGCCCAGGTCGCCCTGGGCTTTCTTCAGCAGGCGCTGGAGCTTGCGACCGGCATGATCAAGCTGCGGATAAGCCTCGTCGCCATAACGCACCCGCTTGATCAGCAGACGCAGGCGGTGGCGGTCGTGGGCCGGATCGGCCAGCGCCTTGGCAAGCTTGTGCCACTGCTTGCCCAGTCGTTTGTCGATGCGCTTTTCCAGCCCTTGCGCCAGGCCTTCACGGTCGGCGGCGCGCAGGAACAGGGGAAAGGCATCGAGAATCGCCAACACCCGACTCAGTTGCGGGCAGGTCGCGACACTGGCGAAGGTCCGCGCCCCGCCCTCCTGGCGGCGCTCACCAGCCTGCACGTGGCCGCGCCCGATCAATTGTGCAGCCAACACCTCACGGTCGCGCAGCGGCGTGGTGAGCGTGCCGAGCGCCCCCGCCGCGTCTTCCAGTTGCTCCACGCCCGGCAGGCCGCGTAGCGGCCGCAGCAGGCTGCGCAGGCGCCGCAGCGTGGTACGCAGGTCGTGCAGCGCCTCGCTGTCGGTATCGGCGGCAAGGCGCTCGCGGCAGGCCAGCAAGCCCACCTGCAAACAGAACACCCGGGAAACCACATGATCGAGCATGGCGGACATCTGTCGCTCCTTGGTCAACGCCCGGCGCGGGACTCACGAATGTAGAAGCGCGCCTTCTCGGCTTTGCTGGTACAACCCTCGAAGCCCTCGAACTGCTGCTGGGTCTTGGCACCGGTCAGCAGCGACAGCGCCTTGGAATAGCTCACGGTGCCGGCGAAGCCCTCGGCCTTGGCCAGGTCCAGTTCCTTCCAGGCGGCATCTAGCTGGGTTGCGCAACTGTCGCGATAGGCCGTCTTGCCCGCACAGCCGGCCAGGGCCAGGGCAATCAGAGGAAGGGTGATCCAGGCTTTCATCGGTGATACCTCGAGGGTGAAAAACTAAGGTGGCCGTTCGACGGCAAAGCAAACGAAAAGTGCCCTGCTCAGCGTAGTCCAGCACGGACTACATTGAAGCACAGGCGGCATTGGGTGCATTGTTGGACCATGGTTGCACAGGCGCAGGGAGAAAGATCATGGGCAAACGCGTGGCATTGGTGCTCGGCTCCGGTGGGGCACGAGGATACGCGCACATCGGCGTGATCGAAGAGATCGAACGACGTGGCTACGAGATCGCCTGCATCGCCGGTTGTTCCATGGGCGCGGTGATCGGCGGCATCTACGCCGCTGGCAAGCTCGACGAGTACCGCAACTGGATCGAGAGCCTGGATTACCTCGACGTGCTGCGCCTGGTCGATGTCAGCTTTCGCCTCGGCGCCATTCGTGGCGACAAGGTGTTCGGGCAGATCCGCAAGATCGTCGGCGAGATCAACATCGAGCAGTTGCGCATTCCCTATACGGCAGTCGCCACCGACCTGACCAACCAGCAGGAAATATGGTTCCAGGAGGGTTGCCTGCACCAGGCCATGCGCGCCTCGGCGGCCATTCCCAGCCTGTTCACCCCGGTGGTGCAAGGCAATCGCATGCTGGTCGATGGCGGCATTCTCAATCCGCTGCCGATCGTCCCGGTGGTGTCCAGCCACTGTGACCTGATCATCGCCGTCAACCTCAACGCCACCAACCAGAAGCAGTATCAGTTGCCGGTGATCGAGCGCCCGGCGGCGTTCAAGATGCGTTTCGACGCCTTGATCAGCTCGCTGGGGTCGCGCCTGCCGTTTCGGCGCAAGCCGGCCGAACAGCTGATCCGCCTGGAGCAGGAGATCGTCGCCGAAGGGCTCGCCGCAGCCAACCCCTGGCTGGGCGAGAGCGCCGAACCGCAAGGCCAGCAGCCGGCGGCGGCGCCGCAGAGCGAAGGCGCGCCCAAGTCGGCCACCGGCTCGTTCATCGTCGACAACGTCGGTCCGGCGTCCTTGCTGGACCTGATCAACCAGAGTTTCGAAGTGATGCAGACGTCGTTGGCGCAGTACAAGATCGCCGGGTATCCGCCGGATGTACTGATCAACGTTCCCAAGCGGGTATGCCGCTTCTTCGAGTTCTACAAGGCGCCGGAGCTGATCGCCCTGGGGCGGGAAATTGCCCGGGATACGCTGGACAATCATGAGGGGGTTCGGCGCTCCTGAGGCCATCGCGATGGCGCCATCAAGCACACAAACGAAACAGGCCGCATAAGCGGCCTGTTTCGCGATCAGCACACGACTCAGTAGCGGGTGATGTCGGCACTGCCTTCAAGCAGCTTGCGATAGGCCGCGAAGTCCTGCGAGCCGGCACGCGATGCGAGGTAGCGACGGATCTGCGCTTTCTCTTCATCGGTGGCGGCGGCACCTTCGTTGACGCCCTTCAATTGCAGGACCACCAGGCTGCCATCGCCCAGCACTACGCTGCCGTAGACCGGCTTGTCCTTGGCCGCTGGCTTGCCGAGGCGGAACACCGCCTGCAGCTCGGCCGGGTCGATGCCGTCCTGGCCACGGGTGACCGCTTCATGGAGCTTCCAGCCCTGGCCCTCGGCCTTGACCGAGCCATCGCGCAGGCCGGCGATCAGCTTGCCAGCCTTGGCCTTGAGCTCGGCAATCGCCTTTTCTTTGGCCAGGTGCTCGCTGATGTTCTTGGCCACGGCCTCCAGCGGCAATTGCTCAGGCTTGCGGTGCTCCTTGACACGCAGGACCACCACGGTCTCCGGATCCAGCTCGATGGCGTTGCTGTTGGCGCCCTCTTCGAGCACCTGCTCGCCAAACGCGGCCTGGATCACCGCACGGTTGGCGGTGATGCCTTCACCGCCCTCGCGACCGAAGGCCGCCGAGGTGTGCACCTTCAGGTTCAGATCCTGGGCCGGCTGGGCCAGGTCGGAGGCTTCGAAGGCGGTGTCTTCGAGCTGCTTAGTGGCCTCTACGAAGCGCTGCTCCACCTGCTGGGTCTTCAGCTCGTGGGTCAGCTTGTCCTTCAGGCTGGCGAAGCTCGGTACGTCCGGCGCCTGCACGCCCAGCAGCTTGATCAGGTGGTAGCCGAACTCGGTGCGCACCGGTGCCGATACCTGGTCCTTGTTCAGCTTGTACAGCGCGTCCTCGAAGGCCGGGTCGTATACGCCAGGGCCGGCGAAGCCGAGGTCACCACCGGTGTTGGCCGAACCTGGATCCTGGGAGAATTCCTTGGCCAGTTTGGTGAACTCCTCACCCTTGTCCAGGCGCTGCTGGATCTCTTCGATGCGGGCCTTGGCCTTGGCATCGTCAGTCTTGTCGTTGACCTCGATCAGGATGTGCGCGGCATGACGCTGCTCGCCGAGATTGGCGATTTCCTTCTCGTACAGCGCCTTGAGCTCGCCGTCGTCGACCTTGACCTGGTCGAAGAAGGCCGACTTCTTCAGCTCGAGGTAATCGATGACCACTTGATCCGGGGTCATGAATTCCTTGGCGTGCTGGTCGTAGTGCGCCTTGACCTCGTCATCGCTGACCTTGACCGCGGCCGGATCGGCCTTGAAGGTCTGCGAAGCGAAATCACGGGTCTGCCTCTCGAGGCGGGCGAAGGCCTCGACCTGCTTGTCGGTGACGAAGCTGCTGCCGGCAAGGCCGGTGCGCAGCTGGCCGATGAGCATTTCCTGGGCGAGCATCTCGCGGAACTGCATGCGCCCGTAGCCCATCTGGCGGATGACCGAATCGAAGCGCTCGGCGCTGAACTTGCCATCGACCTGGAATTCAGGCGTCTGCAGGATCAGCTGATCCAGCGCGGCCTCGGAAAAAGCGAACTTGGCGTCTTCGGCACCCTGCAACAGCAGCTTGCGATCGATCAGCCCCTTGAGCGCGGCTTCGCGCAGCATCTTCTCGTCCAGCAGCGCAGGGTCGAAATCCTTGCCCAACTGTTGCATCAGCTGGCGGCGCTGCATGTCCACGGCCTGGCTCAGCTCGTTCTGGCTGATGGTCTGGCCGTTCACCTTGGCGGCGTCCTGGCTATGGCTGGCGGCCTGGAAAATGGCCTCGAAACCGGTCAACGCCATCAGTACGACGATGAGGCCGATGATGGTCTTGGCAATCCAACCTTGTGAATTGTCCCTGATATTCTGCAGCATGCGTCCCCCAGAAACGGCTGTACCACTGCGTCGACAACCGCGGAGCGTGGGTAGAATCCTGATAGAAGAAAGGCGCATCCAGTGGATGCGCCTTTTCGAAGCGAGCGTGCCAGCGGGAACGTTTGCGACCCGCCGTCACGCGGTCGGCCCTGGCGAGGCCCGGGCCGGCTGAAAGACGACTTAGTTGACGGCGTCTTTCAGGCCCTTGCCAGCTTTGAAGCCAGGAACCTTGGCGGCAGCGATCTTGATCGCCTTGCCGGTTTGCGGGTTACGGCCGGTGCGCTCTGCGCGCTCCTTGACCGAGAAGGTGCCGAAGCCAACCAGGACAACATCGTCACCGGCTTTCAGGGCGCCTTGAACGGATTCGATCACTGCGTCCAGCGCACGGCCGGCTACAGCTTTCGGGATGTCAGCGGATGCGGCGATAGCGTCAATCAGTTCCGACTTGTTCACTCTAAGTCCCCTTATTTCTCTATTGAGTTTGTTTCTAAGTATGTAATGAAAAGCTTATGAAACGAGCGCTGGGTGGCCTGTTGACACTGGCGTGCCGCTTTATAGCAAGGGGCCGAAAATGCTGTCAACCAAAGCCCCCCAGCGAAATACGTACTAGTGCGTGCTGATTCTTTCCTTAGCATCGCCGTCGCGCTTCTCATCTTTCGCGACAATCTCCGGAGCCACATCTGGCAAGGGCTCCGGGGCGTATTGCAGCGCAATTTGGAGGACTTCGTCAATCCATTTGACCGGTTTGATCTGAAGATCCTGTTTGATGTTTTCCGGAATCTCCTTCAAGTCGCGAACATTCTCTTCCGGAATGATCACCGTCTTGATCCCGCCACGGTGTGCCGCCAGGAGTTTTTCCTTGAGCCCGCCAATGGCCAGGACCTGACCACGCAAGGTGATCTCACCGGTCATTGCGACGTCGGCACGAACCGGGATCTGGGTCAGGGCCGACACCAGCGCGGTGCACATGCCAATACCGGCGCTCGGGCCATCCTTGGGCGTGGCACCTTCGGGCATGTGGATGTGAACGTCGCGCTTTTCGTGGAAGTCTGCAGCGATCCCCAGGCTTTGAGCGCGGCTGCGCACCACCGTCTGCGCGGCAGTGATCGACTCGACCATGACGTCGCCGAGCGAACCGGTCTTGATCAATTGCCCCTTGCCGGGAATGACCACGGCCTCGATGGTCAGCAGTTCGCCACCCACCTGGGTCCAGGCAAGGCCGGTCACCTGGCCGATCTGATCCTGCTGCTCGGCCAGGCCGTAGCGGAACTTGCGCACGCCCAGCAGCTGCTCGAGCTGCTCGCCGGTCACCTTGACCTTCACCTGCTTGGCGCCGGTGTGCTCCTTGACCACTTTGCGGCAGACCTTGGCAATCTGGCGCTCCAGGCCACGCACGCCGGCCTCGCGGGTGTAGTAGCGAATGATGTCGCGGATGGCCGAGACGTCGACCTCCAGCTCATCCTTCTTCAAACCATTGGCCTTGACCTGCTTGGGCACCAGGTACTTGACCGCGATGTTGATCTTCTCGTCCTCGGTGTAGCCCGGCAGGCGGATGACTTCCATGCGGTCAAGCAGCGCCGGCGGGATGTTCATCGAGTTCGAGGTGCACAGGAACATCACGTCCGAGAGGTCGTAGTCGACCTCCAGGTAGTGGTCGTTGAAGTTGTGGTTCTGCTCGGGGTCGAGCACCTCCAGCAACGCCGAGGCCGGGTCACCGCGCATGTCGCTACCCATCTTGTCGATCTCGTCGAGCAGGAACAGCGGATTGCGTACACCGACCTTGGTCATTTTCTGAATCAGACGACCGGGCATCGAACCGATGTAGGTACGACGGTGGCCACGGATCTCGGCTTCGTCCCGCACGCCCCCCAGGGCCATGCGCACGAACTTGCGGTTGGTGGCGGCGGCGATCGACTCGGCCAGCGAGGTCTTGCCCACGCCAGGTGGACCGACCAGGCACAGCACCGGGCCACGGATCTTCTTCACCCGCTTCTGCACGGCGAGATACTCGAGGATGCGTTCCTTGACCTCTTCCAGGCCATAATGGTCCGCGTCGAGAATCTCCTCGGCCTTGGTCAGGTCCAGGCGCACCTTGCTCTGGGCTTTCCACGGCACCTGCACCAGCCAGTCGAGGTACGAGCGCACTACGGTGGCTTCGGCCGACATCGGCGACATCTGCTTGAGCTTGTTCAGCTCGGCCTGGGCCTTGGCCAGGGCGTCCTTGGGCAGGCCTGCGGCGTCGATGCGCTTTTTCAGCTCCTCGACTTCGTTGTGGCCTTCGTCGCCATCGCCAAGCTCCTTCTGAATGGCCTTCATCTGCTCATTCAGGTAGTACTCGCGCTGGCTGCGCTCCATCTGCTTCTTCACCCGACCACGGATGCGTTTCTCGACCTGCAGCAGGTCGATCTCGGCATCGAGCAGCGCCAGCACGTGCTCGACGCGGGCCTGCAGGTCGACGATCTCGAGGATTTCCTGCTTCTGCTCGATCTTCAACGCCATGTGCGCGGCCATGGTATCGACCAGGCGACCAGGCTCTTCGATGCTGTTGAGCGAGGACAACACTTCAGCTGGGACTTTCTTGCCCAGTTGCACGTATTGCTCGAACTGCGACAGCAAGGTGCGCACGAAGACCTCGGACTCGCGCTCGGCGGTCTCGACTTCGTCGATCAGGCTGACTTCGGCACGGATATGGCCATCGACTTCGTTGAAGCGCTCGACAGCGCCACGCTGCTCACCCTCGACCAGCACCTTGACGGTGCCATCGGGCAGCTTGAGCAGTTGCAGCACGGTAGCGACGGTGCCCACGCGATACAGGGCGTCTTCGCCTGGATCGTCGTCGGCAGGATTCTTCTGGGCCAGCAGGAGGATCTGCTTCTCGCCCGTCATCGCGGCCTCGAGGGCCTCGATGGACTTCTCACGCCCCACGAACAGTGGGATGACCATGTGCGGGTAGACGACAACGTCGCGCAATGGCAAAAGAGGCAAGTCGAGGGTGGTCTTCATGATTTCGCCTCTACAGCGGCCATGTGGCCGGAAACCGTTGGAAATGGTGCTTGGGGCTAATGTGGGGGCAGCCCTGGGAAATTACAAGCGCCCAGGCCATGAAATGCAAAAAGGGGCCAAAAAGGCCCCTTCCTGTTGCTACCCCGTTCCCGATCAGGCGTCGGGAGCGGCCTTGGCTTGCGGCTCGCTGTTCTCGTAGATCAGCAGCGGCTGCGAAGAGCCTTCGATGACGCTCTCGTCGATCACCACTTTGCTGACATCCTTCTGCGAAGGAATCTCGTACATGGTGTCGAGCAGCACGCCCTCGAGGATCGAACGCAGGCCACGGGCGCCGGTCTTGCGCTCCAGAGCTTTGCGCGCAACGGCCTTGAGTGCATCGCTGCGGAACTCGAGGTCGACGCTTTCCATCTCGAACAGCCTGGCGTATTGCTTGGTCAGCGCGTTCTTCGGCTCGGTGAGGATCTGCATCAGCGCAGCCTCGTCCAGCTCGTCCAGCGTCGCCAGAACCGGCAGACGGCCGACGAACTCCGGAATCAGGCCGAACTTGACCAGATCGTCCGGCTCGACCTCACGCAGCGACTCGCCGACCTTCTTGCCCTCTTCCTTGCTGCGCACTTCGGCACTGAAGCCGATGCCGCCCTTGGTGGAGCGGTTCTGGATGACCTTTTCCAGGCCAGAGAACGCGCCACCGCAGATGAACAGGATGTTGCGGGTATCAACCTGCAGGAACTCCTGTTGCGGGTGCTTGCGACCGCCTTGCGGCGGCACCGAGGCAACAGTGCCCTCGATCAGCTTCAACAGCGCCTGCTGCACGCCCTCGCCCGAGACGTCACGGGTGATGGACGGGTTGTCCGACTTGCGCGAGATCTTGTCGATCTCGTCGATGTAGACAATGCCCATCTGGGCCTTTTCCACGTCGTAGTCGCACTTCTGCAGCAGTTTCTGAATGATGTTCTCGACGTCCTCACCGACATAACCAGCTTCGGTCAGGGTGGTGGCATCGGCAATGGTGAACGGTACGTTCAGCAGGCGCGCGAGTGTCTCGGCCAGCAGCGTCTTGCCCGAGCCGGTCGGCCCGATCAGCAGGATGTTGCTCTTGCCCAGTTCGACTTCGTCGCCCTTCTTGTCACGCTGGTTCAGGCGCTTGTAGTGGTTGTACACCGCTACCGCCAGCACCTTTTTCGCGCGTTCCTGACCAATCACGTACTGGTCCAGGATACCGCTGATTTCTTTCGGCGAGGGTAGCTTGTGCGCGTTGCTCTCGGCCTGGGCTTCCTGCACCTCCTCACGGATGATGTCGTTGCACAGGTCGACGCACTCGTCGCAGATAAATACCGAGGGGCCGGCAATCAACTTGCGCACTTCGTGCTGGCTTTTGCCGCAGAAGGAGCAATAGAGCAATTTGCCGTTGTCCTCGCCGTTACGGGTGTCAGTCATTCGATCGATCCAATCCGGTAGGCTTGAAACACAAGATGAAGGCAATCGCTGGCTTTTTCAAGTCCGCGGGTAGGCGCAATCTGCACCTACCCGCTCTGGCGCATTGCTTCAGGATGCCAGTTGCCGCTTGTCGTAGACCGAGTCGATCAGGCCGTACTCGGCCGCGCGCGCAGCGCTCATGAAGTTGTCACGCTCGGTGTCGCGCTTGATGGTTTCCAGCGGCTGGCCGGTGTGATGGGCCAACAGCTCGTTCAGGCGCGCCTTGATGTTGAGGATTTCCTGGGCGTGGATCTCGATATCGGTCGCCTGGCCCTGGAAGCCGCCCAGCGGCTGGTGAATCATCACCCGCGAGTTGGGCAGGCAGTGGCGCTTGCCGGCTGCACCAGCGGCGAGCAGGAAGGCGCCCATGCTGCAGGCCTGGCCGATACAGATGGTCGAGACGTCCGGCTTGATGAACTGCATAGTGTCGTAGATCGACATGCCAGCCGTCACGGAACCGCCTGGGGAGTTGATGTAAAGATGGATATCCTTGTCCGGGTTTTCCGCCTCAAGGAACAGCAGTTGCGCCACTACCAGGTTGGCCATGTAGTCCTCTACAGGGCCAACCAGGAAGATCACGCGCTCCTTCAGGAGGCGCGAATAGATGTCGTAGGCGCGTTCGCCACGGGCGGACTGCTCGATAACCATCGGGACCAGGCCGCCCGCGGCCTGGATGTCAGAGCTCTGCTGAATATAAGAATTGCGGGACATGTCCTGCACTCACTCCCAAATAGTCATGGCTTGAATACGCACAAGCCAGCGCGAAGGCTGGCTTGTGGGGGTTTCCTACGAGAGTAGCCTGTTACTCAGCGTCGGCGGCTGCCTGGGCTGGCTTCACGGCTTCTTCGTACGAGACCGATTTGTCGGTCACAGTCGCTTTCTGCAGGACAGTATCTACAACTTGTTCTTCCAGTACAACCGAACGCACTTCGTTCAGTTGCTGGTCGTTCTTGTAGTACCAGGCGATGACCTGCTCAGGCTCCTGGTAGGCCGAGGCCATCTCTTCGATGACTTCGCGAACCTTGGCTTCGTCCGGCTTCAGGTCGAACTGCTTGACCACTTCGGCAACGATCAGACCCAGGACCACGCGGCGCTTGGCCTGCTCTTCGAACATCTCGGCTGGCAGCTGCTCAGGCTTGATGTTGCCACCGAACTGCTGAACGGCCTGCACGCGCAGACGGTTGACTTCGTTTTCCAGCAGGGCTTTCGGCACGTCGACCGGGTTGGCGGCCAGCAGACCGTCCATGACCTGGTTCTTGACCTTGGTCTTGATGGCCTGGCGCAGTTCACGCTCCATGTTCTTGCGAACTTCGGCGCGGAAGCCTTCCAGGGTCGACTCCTTGATGCCGAACTGGGCGAAGAAGGCTTCGTTCAGTTCTGGCAGCACAGGAGCCGAAACGCTGTTGACGGTAATGGTGAACTCGGCGGCCTTGCCTGCCAGGTCCAGGTTCTGGTAGTCCTCTGGGAAGGTCACGTTGACCACGCGCTCTTCGCCAGCCTTGGCGCCAACCAGGCCTTCTTCGAAGCCTGGGATCATGCGGCCAGAACCCAGCACCAGCTGGGTGCCCTTGGCCGAACCACCGGCGAAGGCTTCACCGTCGATCTTGCCGACGAAGTCGATGTTGACCTGGTCGTCGTTCTGCGCGGCGCGCTCGACGGCTTCGAAGCGGGTGTTCTGCTTGCGCAGGACTTCCAGCATGTTGTCCAGATCGGTGTCAGCCACTTCGGCGCTCAGGCGCTCGACGGCGATCGAATCGAAACCGGCAACGGTGAACTCAGGGAAGACTTCGAAGATGGCGACGAACTCGAGGTCCTTGCCTTTTTCGAACGATTTTGGCTCGACGGCAGGCGCGCCGGCCGGGTTCAGCTTCTGCTCGACGATGGCTTCGTAGAAGGACGCCTGGACCAGGTCACCGAAGGCTTCCTGACGGGCATCGGCCTCGAAACGCTGGCGGATCACGCTCATCGGCACCTTGCCCGGGCGGAAGCCCGCGATCTTGGCGCGCTTGGCAGTCTGCTGCAGACGCTTGTTGACTTCGTTCTCGACGCGCTCGGCCGGAACGGCGATGGTCATGCGGCGCTCGAGAGCGGAAGTGTTTTCAACAGAAACTTGCATGGATATTCCTCGTTGCACAGACGTTAGCCGGCGATAACCCGACTCCAGAATCAAGGGCAAACATTCTAGTGACTCGCGCACCAGAAGTCACCCCACCCGGATTGTCGGCGAAACACGCCGGTCGATTTCCTTGGAAGGCCCGCACGACGGGGCGTCGAGCCTATTCATGTAACGACCGCGCGCCACCTCGAATGCCGCGCAGTTGTAAAACCTTGTCAAACAAACAACAGCCTGGGCGATCGCCAGTTTTATTGCGGTTCGATCTCGTTGAACTGGCAGTATTCTTCCCAAGCCAGGCCCAACGCCTCGGCCACCTCGCGGTGCACCTCCAGGCGCATGGCCTGCAACTGCTCCGGCGATTCGGCGATCAACTGCAACGCGTACTCCCAGGGCTGGACACCCTGCTCCTGGGCTGCATCCTCGAACGCCCATTCGATCTGCTGGGCCTGCTCGCGGGCATCCAGCTCACGGACTTCTTCGAGCAACTGCGGATTGGCCTCGGCGAAACGCTGCAGCGCCAGGGCCTGGCGCGCCTCTTTTGCAATCATTTGCGCAACTCCTCTGGCAGCCTGTTCGGCCAGGTATTCAACCGGCTGAAATCTAACAGCTTTTATCGCCTGACCACCAGTAGCCACAGGCACTGGATGGCAGAAACAAAAAAGGCGCCCGATCATTCGATCTGGGCGCCTTCTTCAAATATGGGGTGGACGATGGGAATCGAACCCACGACAACCGGAATCACAATCCGGCGCTCTACCAACTGAGCTACGCCCACCATAATGCAGTGTTGCGGTACAGCCTTACAGAAACATGGTGCGGACGAAGAGACTCGAACTCTTACAGCTTGCGCCGCTGGAACCTAAATCCAGTGTGTCTACCAATTTCACCACGTCCGCATGAAACGCTTAGAACAAGGGCGCCGGATCATTAATCGAGGCGCCCCTGAAAAATCTGGGGTGGACGATGGGAATCGAACCCACGACAACCGGAATCACAATCCGGCGCTCTACCAACTGAGCTACGCCCACCATAACGCGCTGCTGCTTACTTGCCCGAGCCTAATGGCGCACCCGGCAGGACTCGAACCTGCGACCATCCGCTTAGAAGGCGGATGCTCTATCCAGCTGAGCTACGGGCGCTTAAGCTTCCAGCCAAACCGAACAAGCGAATCACTTATTCTGCCCGGCTTTGCCAACCCGTGCCAGGCAGTGCCCGACAAGTGCGGCGAATCTTATAGGCGACCCTGAGAGGCGTCAACACCTTTCGCAAAAAAATTTAAATTATTGAAGGGGTTAGGGGATTTGCCCGACCACCCGCCTTTGCCCTTGGGCCATGTCGTGCGAGAATGTGCGCTTCTTATATATGTTCCCTTCTCGATGGTTAATCACGCGTCTATGACTGCACACCTTATCGATGGCAAGGCGATCGCCGCCAACCTGCGCCAGCAGATCGCCCAACGTGTCGCCGAGCGCCGCCAGCAGGGCCTGCGCACGCCAGGCCTGGCGGTGATCCTGGTCGGCAGCGACCCGGCCTCCCAAGTCTATGTCTCGCACAAGCGCAAGGACTGTGAAGAGGTCGGCTTCATTTCCCAGGCGTTCGACCTGCCCAGCGATACCACGCAGCAAGCTTTGGCCGATCTGATCGACCGGCTCAACGACGACCCGGCAGTCGACGGCATTCTCCTGCAACTGCCACTGCCGGAGCATCTGGACGCCTCGCTGCTACTCGAGCGCATCCGCCCGGACAAGGACGTGGACGGTTTCCACCCCTACAACATCGGCCGCCTGGCCCAGCGCATCCCGCTGCTGCGCCCGTGCACCCCGAAAGGCATCATGACCCTGCTGCACAGCACCGGCCAGGACCTGTACGGCATGAACGCGGTGATCGTCGGCGCGTCCAACATCGTCGGCCGGCCGATGGCCATGGAGCTGCTGCTGGCCGGCTGCACCGTCACCGTCTGCCACCGTTTCACCAAGGACCTGGCCGGCCACGTCGGCCGCGCCGACCTGGTGGTAGTCGCTGCCGGCAAGCCGGGCCTGGTCAAGGGTGAGTGGGTCAAGGAAGGCGCCATCGTCATCGACGTCGGCATCAACCGCCAGGAAGACGGCAAGCTGGTCGGCGACGTGGTCTACGAGACCGCCCTGCCCCGCGCCGGCTGGATCACCCCGGTGCCGGGCGGCGTGGGCCCGATGACCCGGGCGTGCCTGCTGGAGAACACCCTGTATGCGGCTGAAGAGCTGCACAAGTAATTAAGGTGTTCCGGCAATAAAGAAAACGGCGCCCTTCGAGGCGCCGTTTCTCTTTGACTCCCGCCCCACCAAAACCGCATACAGCCGATTTGGCTGCCAGCCCATCCACTTCAGCTGTTTCTGGCTGCCCCCCACTCACGCTTCAGCCGGGATCTCTTCCCGATCCCCCCGACAATGGTCACACAGCCCACCTGTGGATGCGTGCCCAATGCAAACAACAAATACCGTCCTCATGATTCGCCCGGCGCGGTTCGCCTTCAACCCCGACACCGCCGCCAACAACCGCTTCCAGCAAGCGCCGCTGGACCCTGAGACCGCCAGCGCAAAGGCCCTGGAAGAGTTCGACGGGTACGTCGACAGCCTGCGCCAGCACGGCGTCGACGTACTGGTGGTGCAGGACACCCCGGAGCCCCATACCCCTGACTCGATCTTCCCCAACAACTGCTGGAGCAGCCATGCCGACGGCAGCCTGGTGCTCTACCCGATGGAGGGCAAGAACCGCCGCCTGGAACGCAGCAAGGGTGTACTGGGCGTGCTGAGCGAACGCTTCGCCATCCAGCGCACCATCGACCTGAGCCCGCTGGAGCAGCAGAATCTGTTCCTCGAAGGCACCGGCAGCATGGTCCTGGACCGCGAGCACCGCATCAGCTACGCCTGCCACTCCGGGCGCACCCACGAACGCGCCCTGCGCCAGTTCGCCGAGCACCTGGACTACCGCCTGTGCCTGTTCCACGCCATGGACCGCCAGCAGGCGCCGATCTACCACAGCAACGTGATGATGAATGTCGGCCGCCAGCTCGCCGTGGCCTGCCTCGATGCCCTGCCCCACCCAGACGAACGCCGCGCACTGGAGCATTCGCTGCGCGACACCGGCAAACAGGTGCTGGCGCTGAACTTCGATCAGCTGGAGAACTTCGCCGGCAACATGCTCGAGGTCCACGACCGCGACGGCCGCTCGCTGCTGGTGATGTCGCGCAGCGCCTGGCGCTCGCTCGGTGCGCAGCAGCGCCGCCAGGTCGAGCGCCACAGCCATCCGCTGGTGGTGAACATCGACCATATCGAACGCATCGGCGGCGGCAGCGCCCGCTGCATGCTCGCCGAAATCCACCTGCCCTCGCGCCACTGACCCGCCAAGGAGAACCATCATGACCCGCTACATCGACGTAAATGACCTCGCCCGCCTGGTCAACCGCAAGGGCCTGCCCACCTGCCTGGCCGAGATGGCCGAGTACATCCGCCAGGACTACCTGCGCTGGCACGACTTCGAGAAATGCGCGCGCCTGGCCAACCACTCGCCGGACGGGGTGATCGAGCTGATGCCGGTGTCCGACGCCAGCCTGTACGCCTTCAAGTACGTCAACGGCCACCCGAAGAACACCCACAACGGCCTGCTCACCGTGATGGCCTTCGGCGCCCTGGGCGATGTCGATACCGGCGCACCGGTGCTGCTCAGCGAGATGACCCTGACCACCGCGATCCGTACCGCCGCCACCTCGGCCCTGGCCGCCCGCTACCTGGCGCGCCCGGACAGCAAGCGCATGGCGCTGATCGGCAACGGCTCGCAAAGCGAGTTCCAGGCCATCGCCTTCCACACCCTGCTGGGCATCGAGGAGATCCACCTGTTCGACATCGACCGCGGCGCCTCTGAAAAGCTGGCAGCCAACCTGGCCGGCTACCCGCAACTGAAGCTGACCATCGCCGGCAGCGTGGCCGAGGCAGTACACGGCGCCGACATCATCACCACGGTCACCGCCGACAAGGCCTACGCCACTATCCTCACCCCGGAGCTGATCGAGCCGGGCATGCACCTCAATGCCGTGGGCGGCGACTGCCCGGGCAAGACCGAGCTGCACCGCGACATCGTCGAGCGTGCCCGGGTGATCGTCGAGTACGAACCGCAGAGCCGGATCGAAGGCGAGATCCAGCAGATGCCCGCCGACTCGCCGACCACCGAGTTCTGGCAGGTGGTCGAGGGCAGCGCCGCAGGCCGTGAGAACGCCGGGCAGGTCACGTTGTTCGACTCGGTCGGCTTCGCCCTGGAGGACTACTCGGCGCTGCGCTATGTGCTGGACGTGGCCCGCGCTCTGGACATCGGGCATGACATTGCGCTGGTGCCTGAACTGGAGAACCCGAAGGATCTGTTTGCCTTGCTGCAGCCAAAAGGGCTTGAGCGCAAGGCCAGTGCTGCCTGACCGAACATGCGGGGCCGCCTGGCGGCCCCAATCACCGAAACGGCTGTCGCACATCCATAAATCTTTGTCGGAACAGCCGTTTCGGCTGCAAGTAGCCCACCAACAGCCGAATCCGGCCTCCCATGCGCTGGCAAACGACACAAAAAACCTGTCTATCTCGCGCATTCTGAGCGCGACCAATGAGTCACCGACGGACCTACACGCATCAACCGCCCTACTACCAATAACAACACCCAGGGACCCAAGACCATGTTCTCCATGCGAAAACGCCTCGGCGTGCTGCTGTTCTCGTTGTGTGCCACCAGCGCTGCCCAGGCCAAGGAGTGGACCGAGATCCGCTTCGGCGTCTTCCCCGAATACCCACCTTTCGAATCCGTCGCCGCCGATGGCAGCCTGCAAGGCTTCGACATCGACCTGGGCAATGCCATCTGCGCCAAGCTGCAGGTCAAGTGCACCTGGGTGCACAACGAGTTCGACGGCATGATCCCGGCCCTGCGCGCCCGCAAGTTCGACGCCATCATGTCCTCCATGGCCGTCACCCCGGCACGCCTGAAGCAGATCGACTTCACCAGCCGCTTGTTCCTCAGCCCCACCTCGGTGATCGTGCGCAAGTCGGCCGACTTCGGCGACACCACCGAATCGCTCAAGGGCAAGCAGGTCGGCGTGCTCCAGGGTTCGCTGCAGGAAGCCTACGCCCGTGCCGTGCTGGCGCCGCAGGGCGCGCAGGTCAAGGCCTACCAGAGCCAGGACCAGAACTACGCCGACCTGATCAATGGCCGCCTCGACGCCACCGTCACCGACAAGCTCGAAGCCCAGCTCAACTTCCTCTCCAAGCCCGAAGGCGCCGACTTCAGGAGCGGTCCGGCGATCAAGGACCCAACCTTACCGCTGGACATCGCCATGGGCCTGCGCAAGAGCGATCCCGAACTCAAGGCCCTGCTCGACAAGGGCATCGCCATGATCCATGCCGACGGCACCTACGCCGAGATCCAGAAGAAGTACGTCGGCGACGTGGATATCTACAACGAGTGACCCGGCGGGCCGCCTGCCTCCCTGTGGGAGCGGGCTGGCCCCGCGATAGCCTCCCCGCGAGATCCCTCCTATGCACGACTTCCTCACAAGCGGCCTGCAAGGCTTCGGCCCGCTGCTGGCTCAGGGCACCTGGATGACCCTCAAGCTGGCCCTGCTGTCACTGGCACTGAGCCTCACACTGGGTCTGGTCGGTGCCAGTGCCAAGCTGTCGCGATCCAGGCTGCTGCGCCTCCCGGCCACCCTCTACACCACGCTGATCCGCAGCGTCCCCGACCTGGTGCTGATCCTGCTGATCTTCTACAGCATGCAGATCTGGCTCAACGACCTGACCGAGATGCTGGGCTGGGACTATGTCGAAATCGACCCGTTCAGCGCCGGGGTAGTCACCCTGGGCTTCATCTACGGCGCCTACTTCACCGAGAACTTCCGCGGCGCCATCCTCAGCGTACCCACCGGGCAGCTGGAGGCCGCCACCGCCTATGGCCTGAGCCGGGCACAGCGGTTTCGGCTGGTGCTGTTCCCGCAACTGATGCGTTTCGCCCTGCCGGGGCTGGGCAACAACTGGCTGGTATTGCTCAAGTCCACCGCGCTGGTGTCGATCATCGGCCTGGCCGACCTGGTCAAGGCCGCGCAGAACGCCGGCAAGACCACCAATGACATGCTGTTCTTCCTGTGCCTGGCGGGCCTGGTCTACCTGGTCATCACCACCTTGTCCAATCGCCTGCTCAAGCACCTCGAGCGGCGCTACAACACCGGCATCAAGGAGCTGGCGCGATGATCGAACTCCTTCAGGAATACGGCCTGGCCTACCTCTATAACGATGGCACTGGTCTGTCGGGCCTGGCCATGACCCTCTGGCTGTTTCTGGCCAGCATGGTGCTGGGCTTCGCCTTGTCGCTGCCCCTGGCCCTGGCGCGTACTTCGCGTCATGCCTGGCTGCGCCTGCCGGTGCAGCTTTACACCTTCGTATTCCGCGGCACGCCGCTCTATATCCAGCTGCTGATCTGCTACACCGGGCTCTACAGCCTGCAGGTGGTACGCGACCACGCCCTGCTCGACCAGTTTTTCCGCAACGCGCTCAACTGCACCTTGTTGGCGTTCGTGCTCAACACCTGCGCCTACACCGTGGAAATCTTCGCCGGGGCCATCCGCAACCTGCCGGCCGGCGAGCTGGAGGCGGCCCAGGCCTATGGCCTGCGCGGCTGGAAGCTCAACCTGTTCCTGGTGCTGCCCGCCGCCCTGCGCCGCTCGCTGCCGGCCTACAGCAACGAGCTGATCCTGATGCTGCATGCCACTTCGCTAGCCTTTACCGCCACCGTCGCCGACATCCTCAAGGTCGCCCGCGACGCCAACGCCGCAACTTTCCTGACCTTCCAGGCCTTCGGCGTGGCCGCCCTACTGTACATGCTGCTGTCCTTCGCCCTGGTCGGTCTGTTCCGCGTGGCCGAACGGCGCTGGATGCGCTTCCTTGACCCTGTACGAGGCTGAACCCATGAACGCTACCGCACTGCCACTCACCACCTTCGAACAGGCACCTACAGCCCGTGCCCATGCCGGCACCCTCAAGCTCAGCGTCGAGGGCCTGCACAAGTACTACGGCGAGCACCAGGTGCTCAAGGGCGTCTCGCTGCAGGCGCGCAAGGGCGACGTGATCAGCCTGATCGGCGCCAGCGGCTCGGGCAAGAGCACCTTCCTGCGCTGCATCAACTTCCTCGAGCAACCCAATGCCGGCAGCATCACCCTCGACGGCCAGACCCTGCAGATCAACCCCGGCACCCGCACCCCGCCGCCGGCCCAGTTGCAGAACCTGCGCACACGCCTGGCCATGGTGTTCCAGCACTTCAACCTGTGGAGCCACCTGACGGTGCTTGAGAACATCTGCCTGGCGCCGCGCAAGGTGCTGGGTGTCAGCGCCGGCGAAGCCGAGGCGCGGGCGCGCAAGTACCTGGACAAGGTCGGCCTGCCGGCCCGCGCCGCCGACCAGTACCCGGCGTTTCTCTCCGGCGGCCAGCAACAGCGCGTCGCCATCGCCCGGGCGCTGGCCATGGAGCCGGAAATCATCCTGTTCGACGAGCCCACCTCGGCACTCGACCCGGAATTGGTCGGCGAAGTGCTCAAGGTGATACAGACGCTCGCCGAGGAAGGACGTACCATGCTCATGGTCACCCATGAAATGGGGTTCGCCCGCCAGGTGTCGAGCCAGGTGCTGTTCCTGCACCAGGGCCTGGTCGAGGAAAACGGCAGCGCCGAGATCCTCGACCGGCCACAGAGCGAGCGCCTGCGGCAGTTCCTCTCCAACCGTCTCAAGTGAAGTCAAGCCGTATATGGATAGCAAGGCCATCAGCTCCACCGCGGCACCGCTGGATCGCATCGACGAAGCGATCATCGACGTGCTGCGCCACCACGGAAGGATCACCTACGAAAAGCTCTCCACCCTTGTGCACCTGACCCCCAGGCCCTGCCTGGAGCGGGTGCGCAAGCTGGAGCGGCGCGGGGTTATACGCGGATACGGGGCGATCATCGACCTGCAGCAGGTTTCCCCTGGGCTGTCGCTGCTGGTACTGGTGGCCTTGTCCAACCAGAGCGGGCGCTCGGCGCAACGGGCCTTCGAAGCCACCGTGCGCGCCTGCCCGCAGGTCTACGAGTGCCAGCTGATCAGCGGGCACTTCGACTACAGCCTGCGCATGCGTTGCCGCGACATGGAGCATTACCGGGTGCTGACCGAGACCTGGATGAACAACGACGAGCTGCATATCGACAAGCTGGTGGCGCACCCGGAACTGGCGGCGGTGAAGAGTACCGCGCCGCAGGTGTAACACCGCGGCGGTACCCGGCTACCCCGCTGCGCGGCATCCCCTTCGCTAGCCTCGCTGCTTTCCCCACAGGAGAGCAGCATGCTTTTTTCGTCGCACCTGAGCGTCATCCCCCAGCGCCACCCAGACTGGCACAGGCAGGCCAGCCCCGGGCAACGCGCCTACCTGCGACAACGCGTTCTCGCCAGCTACCGCGCCAGCCGCAATGTGGCCCAGGCGCTAAAGCCGGTAAAGGCCATCGATGCCTTTTGCCGCCCATTGCTGGAAACCGCCCTCGCCCACTGGTTCCCCGGGGCCGCGCTGCCAGCGCTGGACGATGCCGTGCTCTGGAATGTCGCCGAGGGACGCCAGATGCCCTGGCTGGAGGCCGCCCTGCAGAACTTCGAGGCGCACGCCAAGGTGCGACTTTACCGCGCCGGTCATACCAACCATCAGCTCCCGCTCGACAGCGCACGCTTCGTCAGCGGTGTGCGCAACCTCGACCTGGGCCAGCGCTACCTTGACCACCTGGGGGCGCAGGTGGACACCGACGTCTTTCGCGCCCTGCTGCGCAGACAGGACCGCGCCGCGTTTGCCGCCGAGCTGACCGAGGCACGGCTGCGTGGCCGGATCGACAGTCGCGGCGAATGCCTGGGCGAGGTGGTGCTGTCCGGCGCCTGCGCGCTGACATTCGATGACGGTGTACGCCATGTGCAATGCGGGTATCTCAGCCTGTTCGGCATCCCGCTCGGCGGCCCCCTGCTGGTGCGCCTGGAGCCCGTGCAGGCGCAGGAGCCCTGCCTGCTGTACCTCCCCGGCCATGCCCAGGCGATCCGCCAGTACCCCTCCCTGCAGGCCCTCGGCCAAGCGCTGACCGAGGCGCTGTGGCAACACCAGGAGCGCGCCTTCTTCAGTCGCTATGTCAGCCAGGCGCAGCAGGCGCAGTTCGTGTCGCGGCTGCGCGCCACGCTCTACCCCCGCTACCCCTATGCCGGCCTGCAGGCCGGGCCCCTGGTACTGGAAAAAGGCCAGCGCTTCGATTGGCTCAATCGGATGTTCCCGTCCCCCACCGACCTCTGGCAGGAGACCCTGGACAAGAACGCGCGATTGC
The DNA here is from genome assembly GCF_047501685.1 of Pseudomonas sp. CAM1A. Taxonomy (NCBI): domain Bacteria; kingdom Pseudomonadati; phylum Pseudomonadota; class Gammaproteobacteria; order Pseudomonadales; family Pseudomonadaceae; genus Pseudomonas; species Pseudomonas sp. CAM1A. Next base: position 204,310 of record NZ_JBFNXP010000006.1, read on the forward strand.
CGATGACCTTCACCCCCTGGCCGGGCAACGCCTTCGAGGCAAGGGCACGCACTCAGGTCCAGCGCCAGCTGGCCGATGCCGCCTGCCTTGCGGTGCCCGTCGCGCAACGCGATGCCACGGCATTGCGGACACGCATCGAAGGCTGGCTGGGGCTGGGGATGACAGTGCTCAATATCGCCGCGTTCTTCGTGCCGATGCTGGGCGAGGTGATGATGGTGATCGGTGGCGCGCAGTTGGTCGGGGCATTCCTCGACGGCGTGCACGCGGCAAACGAGGGCGATGTCGAGGGCGCCATCGCGCACCTGTTCGATGTGCTGGAAAACCTCGCCCAAGTGGCCGCATTGGGCGCCGCCGGCGTGACTGCCCAACGGCAGGGGTTACTGCATGAATGGATACCGGTCGAGCGAGCAGGGCAACGGCGCCTGTGGCAAGGCGACCTCACCCCGTTTACCCGGCCGCGCCCCTGGCCAGCGGGCGCCCGGGCGGGCCGCGACGGGCTGTTTCACTGGAACGCAAAACACTGGCTGCAGCACGATGGGCAGGCCTTCCCTCTCGAACCCGCCGGCAAGGGTGGCTGGCGTCTGGCCAAGGCCCGTGGCGTGCAGCATCGGCCGGTACTGCACGGCGACGGCTACTGGTTGCTGGACCACGAACAACCCCTGGGCTGGAATGAGCAGCAACTGCTGGAGCGCGCCTGGCCGGCCGGCGCAGGCCTCGAACCACAGGCCCGGGCACTGCGTTGCAGTGGCTACGACAGTGCCGTGATTCGACGGGCACTGACCAACCGTCGGGCCTTGCCAGCGCTGCTCGCCGATAGCTTCGAAGCCTTCAGCGGCCAGGCTGGTGAAGGCCAAGCTAGCGCGCTGCCAGGTAGCGAGGTGCTGAGCCGCGACTTCCCCGGGCTCAGCCCTCGAGCCTGCAACGAAATCCTGGCCGAGGCCGCCCCCACTGATCTCAGCAGGCTCGCCACCCTCTCGCGGGTGCCCCTGGCGATCGCCGAAAAGGCCCGCCTGTACCTGCGCGAGATCCGCATCAACAAGGCGCTGGCACGCCTGCACCTGGAAACGGGCAGCGCGCTGGACCGCGACGCCCTGGTGTTCCGTGCCCTGGAGCGCCTGCCCGGCTGGTCCGGCGAGGTGCGCCTGGAACTTTGGGAAAACGGCCAGCTGCAGGAGGCCGCCGGCAAGCCGGGGCAGTCGGTCAAATCGTTATGGCGATCGTCCGCGCGCTATGAGCCCCGCGATCAACAAGGCCAGCCGCTGGCCAGCGCCGGCGACCTGTTCCAGGCCATCCTGCAGGCCCTGCCCGACAGCGAGCGCCAGGCGCTGGGGCTGCAGATCCACGATGCAGCCCGATTGCGTGAAACGCTGTTCGAACTGGCCGCCGGCAACCGTCGGCAAACGGCCCTGGACCTCGGTATGGCGCCCGTGCGCCCGCTGTATCGCCTGCCAACGCGCCTGCCTGGTAATGGCCGCCTGGGGTACCGGCTCAGCGGCCATGGCCGTCACGGATGGCTCAGCGCGGATGAACTGTTCGATCAACTCTACCCGTCCACACAGGAGGGCGACCGCGAGCTGCTGCGCACCGCCTTGCGGCAACAGGCCGGCCCCCGGCCAGGCGCCTTCACGCAACTGCTCGAGCGTTTGCGGGCCGAGTATTCCCAGCTGGACGAAAGCCTGCGGCGCTGGGTACACGATGCCGATGGCATTGAAGTAGGCGGCCTGGAGCAGCGACGCGTGCATCGCGGGGTCATGGCCGAGCGCATCCGCACGGCCTGGCGCCGCGACAACCCGCCTGACACCCTCGCCAACTTCGACTACGTGGTCCTGCTTGTGCACGGCCTGCATGTGGGCGATTTGCCTACCCTGCCCGTGCAGTTGCCCCATGTCAGGCAACTGACCGTGAACGGCCTGGCGGGTGGTGAAAGCACCAACCTGAACGGTTTCCTCCACGCCTTCCCCCAGGCGCGCTACCTCGACCTCTCGGAAAATGCCCTGAGCGGCCTGCCTCCGTTTCTCGGCGAACTGTCCGCCCTGGAGACCTTGGACCTGTCGGAAAACCGCCTCGACCTCGACGGTGACGACGCTCTCGCCACGCTGGCACGGCTGACCCGCCTGGTGCACCTGAACCTCACGGCTGCGATCGACACCCTGTCGGTGCGCACCCTCGAACAACTCGGCAGGCTGCCTGCACTGAGCACCCTCCAGGCGGATGTCAACGAGCTGGAACTGGGCGCCGCCCACTTCCTCGCACTGCAACGCTGGCCCTCGCTGCGCGTGCTGTTGCTGGGCCAGAACCAGATCGAGCTGGACGAGGCCGCGCGCACCGCGCTTGCCGGACTGAATCGCCTGAGCCGCCTGTCATTGAGCGAAAACCCGCTGGAGCTGGCACCGGACGTCAGCGGCTGGACAGCGCTGGAAGAGCTGGACCTGGAAAGCACCGGCATCGTCGAATGGCCGGCCGGCCTGCAGCAACTGCTTGAACAGCACCCTCTGGCACTGCGCGAACTGGACCTTAGCCGCAACGGCCTGACCGAGGCGCCCGACCTGACCGGCAGCAGCTTCGCCAGCGCCATCCGCGCGGGAGAAACCGATCTGTTCTATTCCTTCCTGGGCAACCCGTTCACCGACGCGGCCCTGGAGCGCCTAAATAGCGCAGGCCTGGACACCCCTGCATACGCCGGTCCCCCCCCGCAATGGTCCGAGGACTGGCCGCAGGTGCTGCTGGACCACATCGCCGAGACCGCGCCGGAACCACAGTGGGCGCCCTTGTACGAGCTGTTCCAGCGCCTGCCCGACACGGTTGACTTCCAGCGCAACCCGGCCGCCCTGCGCCAGCGCATGCAACAGGTGCTGCAAATACTCGTCGATGCCCAAGCACCCGGCGATACTTGGGGCCAGGCGCAATTGCAGCAGCAGATCAATGACCTGCTCAACGATGCCGGCCAGGCTTGCGTCGACCAGACCAGCCTGCTGTTCCAACAGGTCGAGACAGAGGTCATCGTCTGGCGCGCCGCAAGCCGCGCCAATCCAGGCACCGCTGATGAACAGGTCGCCGTCGGCTGCGCCAGGGGCATGCTCCGCCAACACCTGCTCGACGCCAGGGTCGGCGACCTTTACAACGCTCGGCTCGCCCGGCGCCAGGCACTGCGTGAGGGGCAAGCCGCCGTGCCGCCGCTGCTGGCGGGAGACGATATCAGTGACGCGAGCCTGAGCGAGGCAGACTACCTGCTCGACGAAGTGGAAATGGCCCTGCATGCACGGATGCACCTGCGTGACGCCCTTGGGCTGCCGCCACAACCCCAGGACATCGCCTTCGACTACCTGGCACGAATGAGCGAGGGCACCTTGCAAGGTTTGGCCAACACCGTGCAGGCCGCCAGCGATGGGCCGCACCTGGTCGATTGGGTGGTTGACCAGCCGTTCTGGCGCGCCTGGCTGCAGCGCCTGCAGCCGCAGGCGTTCGAACAGTTCGAACACACCTGGGCGGGCGCCTCGGAGTATTTCGACACACTCAGCGAAGCCAGCACGACATTCGGCGCCTATGTCGGCTCGACGGTCCCACCCATCTTTGTGCAGGCACTGGAGCGGGAGGTACCCGAGCTGACCTGGCGCATCGAAGGCGTGCTGCAACGCATCGACCTGGTGTCGAACCGCTATGCGAACGAGAGCGCGCTGTACCAGCGCATTGCCGCGCTGTTGCTGAACAGCCGCGATGGCGCCAGGCAAACCTTGCTGCGACAGCTGACCACGACCATGGTCCAGGCCAATCCGCGGTAACTTGGCAGGCCTGGTGAACGCGGCCACACAAAGGCTGTGTCGATCAGCTAGCCGAGAGCGCCGGCTCTGCCGGCGCTACACCACACCACTGCGCTGGCTGGCGGTACGCGGCCACCCACCCCGCCACCGCCTCCACCGGCATCGGCCGGGCGATCCCGTAGCCCTGCGCCAACTCGCACCCCAACTCCATCAGCACCCGCCCGTGCTCGATCGTCTCCACCCCCTCGGCCACCACCTCGCGACCGAACGCCCGCGCCAGACCAATCACCGCACCGGTCAGGGCCAGGTCGTCATGGTCATGGAGGATGTCGCGCACGAAAGACTTGTCGATCTTGATGGTCTGCGCCGGCAGGCGCTTGAGGTAGCTCAGCGAGGAGTAGCCGGTGCCGAAATCATCCAGCGAGAAACGCACGCCCAGAGCCCGGCAGGCATCCAGGCAGCGGCCGACCCGCGGCAGGTTGTCGATCGCTACCGACTCGACGATCTCCAGGTCCAGGCGCCCTGGCGACACCCCGGGATGGCTCGCCAGCAACCGCTCCAGGCGCTGGGCGAAGTCGCCGCGCTGCAACTGGCGGGCGGCGATGTTGACGCTCAGTGACCAGTCGCGCCCGGACAGCTGCCACTGCTGCAACTGGGTCAGGGCCTGGTCGATGACCCACTCGCCCAGCTCGACGATCAGGTCGGTCTGCTCCACGAAAGGCAGGAACTCCCCCGGCGGCACCGGCCCCTTGGACGGGTGCATCCAGCGCAGCAAGGCCTCGAAGCCCACCACCTGGCCACTGCACATGTTCACCTTGGGCTGGTAGTGCAGGCACAGTTCGCCCAGGCGCAAGGCCTGCCGCACCCGCGCCACGGTCTGATGGGTGGCCTTGAGTTCGAGTTCCTGGGACACGTCGAACAGGTGGTAGCGATTGCGTCCACGCTGCTTGGCCACGTACATGGCCTGGTCGGCGTGGCGCACCAGGGTGTCGGCGTCCTCGTCATCCTGCGGGAACAGAGTGACGCCGATGCTCGCGCTCAGGCTCAGCGCGTGATCGCGCACCACATACGGAGCGGCCAGCGCCTGGAGGATGCGCCGTAACGCGGCGTCGAGCTGCTGCGGACCTTCGATATGCCGCAGGATCAGCACGAATTCGTCCCCCGACAGGCGCGCCACCGCATCACCACCGCGCAGGATGTTCTGCAGGCGTTGGGCGACCTCCACCAGCAGCAGGTCGCCGGTGGCATGGCCGTAGCCGTCGTTGACCGCCTTGAAGCCATCGAGGTCGAGCATGCAGACAGCCAGGGGAATGCTTTCGCGCCGGGAGAACGCCAGGGCCTGGTTGAGCAGGTCGGACAGGTAGGCACGGTTGGGCAGGCCGGTCAGCACGTCGTGCCCCACGCGCCACTGCAGGGTGTGCAGCAACTGGCGCTTCTCGGTGACGTCGAAGCGGATCGACACGTACTTGCGCACCTTGCCGGTGTGCGGGTCGATCAGCGGCACCATGGTGCTGTCCACCCAGTACAACGAGCCGTCCTTGGCCCGGTTGCAGATCTCGCCCTTCCACACCCGGCCGGCGGCCAGGGCGCGCCACATCTCGAGGAAGAAGGTCGGTTCGTGCAGCCCGGAATTGAGGATGCGGTGGTTGGCCCCCAACAGCTCCTCGCGGCTGTAGCCGGAGATGCTGCAAAACTGCTGGTTGACGTAGGTAATGCAACCGCGCAGGTCGGTTTCGGAAAAGATCGCGGCCGCGTCCACGGCCGCGCGGTAGTTGTCGTCCATAACCTTGGCAACCTAGCGGTTGAAGCGTTCCACCAGGGCGCGCAGCCCGGCGCACACCTGCTCGAGCTCCGCGCCGCGCACGGCGGCGGCATTGGCGTGGCGCGCGCTTTGCTGGACCGTGCCCGCCACCCCGTTGATCTGCCGCGAGACATCCTCGGCAACGCTGGATTGTTCGTGCGACGCCGCGGCCATCTGCTGGCTCATGTCACTGATGCGTTGTACCGCGTGGCGAATGCCTTGCAAGGCTTCCTGGGTCAGGGCGACCTGGGTCACGCCCTGTTGCGCACCCTCGATACCCTGGCTGGCGATGTTCACCGCCTGCTCGGCGCCACCGCGCAAACTGTCGATGATCGCCTGGATATGCAGGGTGGATTGGCGGGTCTTGTCAGCCAGGGCGCGGACTTCATCGGCGACCACCGCAAAACCGCGGCCCTGCTCGCCAGCCCGGGCGGCTTCGATGGCAGCGTTGAGCGCCAGCAGGTTGGTCTGCTCGGCGATGGCACGGATCATCCCGGCCGCCTCGGCTATGGCACCGGTCTGACCGGCCAGGTCGTTGACCGCCTGGTTGATCTGCCCGACCGTGCCGGCCAGGCTCTGGATCGCCGCCCCCGTGGCGTCGGCCACCTGGCTGCCCTGCCCGGCCAGCAGGTACGCGGTCTGCGCCTGCTCGGCAGTCAGTTGCACGTGGCCGGCGACCTCGCCAATCGAGGCCGCCATCTCGGTCATGGCGGTTGCGGTCAGGTCGGTCTCGGCGCGCTGTTCGAGCAACGCCGATTCGGTGTTGCGCGACAGCCGCCCGGCATCCTGGGCAGCGCCGGCCATCTGCGCGGCTAGGTCACTCAGGCGGGTAAGCGCGGTTTTCAGGCGCGCCTCCTCGCTGATCAGGATCAGTTCCAGCTGCCCGGCGGCGCCCGGCAGGTCGCTGTAGGTCAAGGCCGCGACCGGGTCGCTGAAGGTGTTGTCCGCCACCTGGACGATACGCCGCAAGTGGCGCCTCATACGCCTTTGTGCCCACAGGCCGACACCCGCGAACAGCGCCAGTGTCAGGCCTTGGGCAGGCAGCTCGGGCAGCAGCTGGTTGCCGGCGATGGCCACGGCTCCCGCCAGCAGCGGCAGCGCCATGGCCCGACCGAGCAATGCCAGGCGCCGGGCCGGCGACAGCGCCGCCCTGCCCTCGCGCAAGCGGGCATACAACGCTTCGGCACGGGCCACCTGTTCGCGGGTCGGGCGCACGCGCACTGACTCGTAGCCAATTACCTTGCCATTCTCGAGCATCGGCGTGACGTAGGCGTTGACCCAGTAGAAGTTGCCGTTGCGGCAGCGGTTCTTGACGATACCCATCCAGCTGCGGCCGGCCTTGAGGTACTGCCACATCAACTCGAACACCGCCTCGGGCATGTCCGGATGGCGCACCAGGTTGTGCGGGCTGCCGATCAGCTCGTCGTGGCTGTAGCCGCTGATGGCGGCGAACTCGGCATTGCAGTAGGTGATCAGGCTGGCCGTGTCGGTCGCCGAAATCAGCCGCTGGTGCTCGGGAAAGCTTTGCTCGACCGGATTGACCGGCAGGTTCAGACGCACGATGTGACTCCATTCATACACAGCCCGACGCATGACCTGACAGGAGGCCAGGGGCGCCGGAACCGTTCATCCTGGATCAGTTCCAATGTCCGACAACGCTTGCACACGGGCCGGCAGATGGCCGGATCGCCCTGGACAACTACTTGAATGACTGATCAATCAAAGCGGCGAATTCTACGAATTCCATCACATTTTGCAAATAAAGGTGACGAATCATGGCGTTGCGCCATATCGACATATATCGTTAAGTGCTTGATTCTAAATGGGAATTGAGCGATGACGAGAACAGGTCTAGGTCCAGCCCTGCGCCGCTACCGCAAACTGGCGGGCTTCACTCAGGCGCAACTGGGCGAGCGAACCGGCTTCGACCCCAAGACCATCAGCCGCTTCGAAACCGGCACCTACACCCCTAGTATCGAGTCGTTGGTGAGCTTTGCCGAGGCGCTGGGGGTCAAGCCAAAAGCGTTTTTCACCGACCCCGATGACGTGGAAGAACAACGCGCGTACCTCTTCGGCGTCATTCACAACGCGCCACCAAAAGACCTCGGCAAGCTGATCGCCGCCGTCGATCAGGTGCTCGCCAAACCGTGAAATCCCCCCCCGCACCACGCTAGAGCAGACTGCCCGTCCGCGCACCACAACCGGTCAGACCGGTAAGGCCAAAAACCCTTGCAATGTCGGAAAAATCGGCGTTTTATAGCCCTCGCAGTGAACAAACCGGTAAGACCACAATAATTAAGTCCTGCACTCTTTCGCTCCGTGTGGCTTGGGGGGCAAGGACACCGACCAGAGACTCCTCCCATGCTCAAATGGTGTTCGCGTTCGATTTTCCTCCAGGTTGTACTCGGCCTCGCCCTCGGCGTGATCTGCGGCCTGAGCTTCCCCGACCTGTCCCTGCAACTCAAACCCCTGGGTGACGGCTTCATCAAGCTGATCAAGATGCTTATCGGCCTGATCGTGTTCTGCGTGGTGGTCAGCGGCATTTCCGGCGCCGGCGACCTGAAGAAGGTCGGGCGCATCGGCCTGAAATCGGTGATCTACTTCGAGGTGCTGACCACCCTGGCGCTGGTCATCGGCCTGGTGTTCGCCTTCTCAACCGGCATCGGCAGCGGCGCCAACATCCACCTCGACCAGCTGTCCAGTGCCGATGCCGGCGCCCTGGCCGACCGTGGCGCGCATATCCACGGCACCACCGCCTTCCTCATGGACCTGATCCCCACCTCGGTGGTGGGTGCCTTCGCCGACAACAACATCCTCCAGGTACTGCTGTTCTCGGTGCTGTTCGGCAGCGCCCTGAACCTGGTCGGTGAGTCGGCCTCGGGCATTTCCCGGCTGATCAACGAACTCAGCCACGTGATCTTCCGCATCATGGGCATGATCGTGCGCCTGGCCCCCATCGGCGTATTCGGCGCCATCGCCTTCACCACCAGCAAGTACGGCCTGAGCTCGCTGCAGCACCTGGGTGGCCTGGTGGCGCTGTTCTACCTGACCTGCGCCGGCTTCGTGCTGATCATCCTCGGCACGGTGATGCGTCTGTCCGGGCTCAAGCTGCTGCCGTTCATCAAGTACCTGCGCGAAGAACTGTCCATCGTCCTCGGCACCGCCTCCTCCGACGCCGTGCTGCCGCAGGTGATGCGCAAGCTCGAGCACCTGGGCATCGGCAGCTCCACCGTCGGCCTGGTGATCCCCACCGGCTACTCGTTCAACCTCGATGGTTTCTCGATCTACCTGACCCTGGCCATCGTGTTCATCGCCAACGCCACTGGCACGCCGCTGGCCATGACCGACCTGCTGACCATTCTTCTGGTGTCGTTGGTGACTTCCAAGGGCGCCCACGGCATCCCAGGCTCGGCCCTGGTGATTCTCGCCGCCACCCTGACCGCAGTCCCGGCGATCCCGGTGGTCGGCCTGGTGCTGGTGCTGGCCGTGGACTGGTTCATGGGCATCGGCCGGGCGCTGACCAACCTGATCGGCAACTGCGTCGCCACCGTGGCCATCGCCCGCTGGGAGAAGGACATCGACCTGGAACGCGCCAACAATGTGCTGGCCAACAAACCCGGCTTCGCCCCGGCCACCCGCAAACAGGGCCAACCCCATCAACAGGAATTCTAAGCCCAAGGCCGCCGGCGCCCCGCGCCGGCCCAGCAAGGGCAAAGATGCAGCGTCAACCAAGGAGCGAACCGTGATCAGCTCTTCGACCGTAGTCAATTCAGTGGTGGAGAAACTCCGCCAGGCCCTGGCCCGTGGCCAGTGGCGCAGCGGCGACATGTTGCCCGGCCAGCGCGAGCTGGCCGAACAGCTGGGCATCAGCCGGCCCAGCCTGCGCGAGGCGGTGATCGTGCTGGAAACCCTGGGGCTGGTGCGCTCGATGCCGGGCAAGGGCGTGCTGGTGCTCGATGCCGACGCCAGCCAGGCGCAAGAGCCGGACACCATCGCCGAGGCCAGCCTGGCCGACGTGCTCGAGCTGCGCTACACCCTCGAGCCCTTCATTGCCGGCCTGGTGGCGCAATCAGCCGGCAGCCAGGACATCGGCCAGTTGCGCCTGACCCTGATGGACATGCGCGAAGCCCTCGATGCCGGCGACAGCGAGGCCGGCATCAATGCCTACATCGCCTTCCACGAGGCGCTGTTCGCGCTGACCACCAATCCGATCTTCCAGAGTGTTGTGCAGCAGACCGGCAACGCCCTCAAACAGAGCGCCGACATGCTGCGCAACTCGCCCGAGCACCTGGCCGCGCGCCTCAGCGAAAACGAGGCGGTGGTACGCGCCATCCGCGAGCGCAACAGCGCCAAGGCCAGCCAGCAGATGCGCCAGCACATCCTCGCCGAGGGCCAGCGCATGGGCATCGCCCTGAATATCCCGGACGACCAACCAGGCAACTGAACAAAGAAGGAGAGCGACCATGACCGCCTGCGCCCAAGCCGCCCCCCGCCTGCCTGCCCTGCTCGGCGCCGGCGAGACCCGCCTGTCGGCGGAGCAGATCTACCCCCGGCTGTTCGATGCCATCCTCGAACAACGCCTGCCACCCGGCAGCGCCCTGCCCGAGCAAGCGTTGGGCAATGCCTTCGGCGTCAGCCGCACGGTGATCCGCCGGGTGCTCGGGCGCCTGTCCGACCAGCAGGTGGTGGTGCAGCGCCCCAGCCATACCGCGCACCTGGCCGCCCCCGACCCTGAACAGGCGCGCCAGGTGCTTAGCGCCCGGCGCCTGGCCGAGACCACGCTGATCGGCCTGGCCACCCAACGCGCCCGCCCGGCGCAGATCCGGCAGTTGCGCCAGCTGGTCGAGCGCGAGCGCCAGCACCATGAACGCGGCGAACGCTGCACGGCGATCCGCCTGGGCGGCGAGTTCCACATGAAGCTGGCGCAGATGGCCGCCAACGCGCCGCTGGCGCGCTTTCTCAATGGCCTGGTACCGATGACCTCGCTGATCATCGCCCGCTACGAGTCACCGTGCTGCGAGCACTGCGCGTGGCAGGAGCACGCGGCGATCATCGATGCGGTGGAAAGCGGCGACGGCCAGGCCGCGCTGGGCCTGATGCATGAACATCTGGACCGCCTGGAAGCCAAGCTCGACCTGGATCAGACCGGCCGAGCATAGCGCTTGCGGTATTCGGCGGGGGTCACCCCGACATGCCGCATGAAGGCCCGCCGCAGAGTGTCAGCATTGGCGAAGCCGCACAGCGCCGCCACTTGCTTGGGCGCTTCCAGCCCGCCTTCCAGGCGTTCGCGCGCCGCATTGACCCGCGCCAATTCCACCCAGGCCGCCGGGGTCATGCCTACGTCGGCCTGGAACAGCCGGGCGAAATGCCGCGGGCTGAGGCCGACCCGCGCCGCCAGCTGGGCGACAGCATGATCCAGAGCCGGATTGGCCGCCACATAGCGCTGCAACCCCTGTAACGCCGAACGCCCCGCCGTCGACGTGGCGCCCTGGCGGCTGAACTGCAGCTGCCCGCCGGGGCGTTTGAAATACATCACCAGCTGGCTTGCCACCTGCTTGGCGACCTCGCGGCCCAGGTCTTCCTCCACCAACGCCAGGGCCAGGTCGAGCCCTGCGGTGACGCCTGCGGCGGTGCGCACCTTGCCGTCGTGCACCTGGATCGCGTCGGGCTCCACCGTGACCTGCGGATAACGCTGTGCCAGCGCCTCGGCCACCGCCCAGTGCGTGGTGATGCGCCGTTCATCGAGCAGGCCGGCAGCGGCCAGGGCGAAGGCGCCGGTACAGACCGAGCCGTAGCGCCGGCTGCTGTCGGCATGCTCGCGCAACCAATCGAGGATGCCGCTGCGCAGGTGCTGCCCGGCGGCGAGGGGCGTGCCGGCAATCAGCAACGTGTCGAAGGGGCCAAGGGCATCGCCGATCCAGCCGTCGGGCAACAGCCTGGCACCCGACGAGCTGACCAGCGGCCCGGGCTCGCACGCCAGAAGCGACAGGCGATAGGCCTCCCGCCCGGTCTGGCGGTTGGCCTCGGCAAACACGTCGAGGGGACCGCAGGCGTCGAGCAACTGCACGCCGGGCATGGCGAGGATGGCAAGGGTGATGGGCACACAAACTCCTGCGCACTGTACGCTCAAGGCACGTCTGAAGACAGCCGACAATGGCAGAATTTGATGCTTTACGTCAATTGAGGACATTCGCATGGCGCGGCAAGCTGGCCACCTCACCCACGAAGGAGCCATCACCATGTCTATCGCCGGCATCCACATCCCCGACACCGCCATGACCCGCGAGATCACCGAGCTGGTCCGCGACAGCGCTTCGCCGCTGCTGTTCCACCATTCCAGCCGCGTCTACTATTTCGCCGCCCTCGCCGGCCGGCGCCTGGGCCTGGAATACGACGCCGAGCTGCTGTACTGCGGCTGCATGTTCCACGACATGGGCCTGACCCACACCCACAGCAGCGACTGCTGCCGCTTCGAGGTCGATGGCGCCAACGCCGCCCGCGACTTCCTGCGGCAGCACCGCATCGACGAACGCGACATCGAACGGGTCTGGACGGCCATTGCCTTGCACACCACGCCGGGCATCCCCGAGCACATGCACCCGCTGATCGCGCTGGTCACCGCTGGCGTGGAAACCGATGTGCTCGGCCTGCACCACGAAGGCCTCGTCGCAGGCGAGCGCGACGCCGTGGTGGCGGCGCATCCGCGCGGCGAGCGCTTCAAGGAAGCAATCATCCAGGCTTTCTACGACGGTATCCGCGACAAGCCGCAGACCACGTTCGGCAACGTCAAGGCAGACGTCATCGCCGACAAGGAGCCGTCATTCCTCCCGGGCAATTTCTGCAGCATCATCCGCCAGTCGTGCTGGCCAAGCTGAACGCCACGGCCTCGACACCGGGCAGGATCTGCACCTCATCTCCCAGCGACCACTCCGCCGCCCGGGCTGCCAGGGCGGCGGGCACTCCCGGCGAGCCGCCAGGGCCGGGTGGCACGTCGTAGGTGGCGTGGGCATCGTGTGGCAACAACACCTCGAAGCCTCTTCGCAGCGCGGCTCGGGCGGTGGCCGCCAGGCACATCTCCGAGAGCAGGCCGCCCAGGGCCAGGTGGCGGACCCCAAGTTCATCGAGCAAGGTTTGCAACCCGGTTTCGAGGAAGCCATCGTCCTCGGTCTTGAACAGCACGTGCTCAGCCCGCGCCGGCGGGAAATACAACTGCCAGCCGGCACTGTGCGGGGCATCCGGGCTGCCCGGCGCACCGTCGTTCTGCAGGAAGATCACCGGCACCCCGGCCTGGCGGGCGCGGCCGAGCAAGCGGGCGATGCTCTGCTGCAGGGCCAGGTGGCCAGGTACCGCATCGGCGCCCTCCATGAAAGCGCACTGCACATCCACCAGCAGCAAGGCATCGGCCTCGGCACCCTTCATCAGCAGCTCTCCTGTTCGCGAACGCAATGCCGAGCATAGCGCAATGAACATGTCATCCAGCCCGCGATGAGGTCCTCAAGACAAACCTATACTTCGGATAATCACCAGCCTCTCGTCAAGGGGGCAGTCCGCGTGAAGTCGATCCTCGCGATGGTTCCGCTCTGCCTGCTGCTGGCCGTCGCCGGCTGCGCCGGCAAACGCCCACCTGCCCCGCCCCCGCCGCAGAACCTGCCACCAGCCGTCTGGCAGCGTATCGACCAGGACATCATCGAGGCCTCGGTCGCCGCAGCGGGCTCGGCCAACGACTACGCCCGGCGCTCGATGCGCGTGTGGAAAGAGCAAGTGCAGCAACGCACCGAAAACGACTTCATCCCTTGGTTCACCGGTTACTGGACCCAGCAATGGCTCACGCTCAAGGTCGCCTGGTACAAGATGAACAGTGGCAATGGCCAGGAACCCGCTGAAAAACGCCTGGGCCTGTATCTGCAGGAACAGTACCGCGAGCGGGTCATCGACCCGGTGGCCGAACAGATCAACCCCGAGGGTATCCGCGACCGCGCCAGCGAGCTGTACCTGCAACTGCTCGGCCAGCAACTGCCGACCATCATCCAGCGCTACAACGCCCCGCCCGAGCAGTTCAGTCAGCGCCTCAACCGCATCCCGATCATCGCCCTGGGCCCGCCGGATGCACGCAACGCCTCGCTCTACCAACTGCTGCGGGCCAAGTCGCTGGACCAACAGCTGGCCTGGCAGTCGCTGCGCCAGCACCTGCACCAACAGGCCGCCAAGGCCCCCGGGCAGACCGAGGCAGGGTTGTCGTCGGTGGCCACCCAGGCCAGCGAGAAACTCGGCGCCACCCTGGCGCCACGCGGTGCCGCCAGTGCCATCGCGGCGGCGGTGGGCAAGGCGGCGGGGGCATTGATCTCAGTGGCTGCAACCGGCTACGGCATCATCACCCACGACCGTGAACAGCCGCAGATGGTCGAGCAGCTGCGGGTGATCCTCAATGTGGCGCTGAACCAGGAATGGCAGGAGCTGATGGAGAATCGCCAGAGCGGCGCCATGGCCGGGGTGTATTACCTGTCAGGGCAGGTGGAGGACAGCTTGCTCGGGAGCCGGTCGCAGGAACCGTTGCTGATTCGCCTGCCGCCATGACCCCGCGCAAGTGGCTCGTTCAGGCAGTCGCCAGCGCCGAAGTCGGCAGCCCGAAGATGCGGTCGAACGCCCAGTTGTAGACGAAGGTGTAGCACGGCACCAGGATGATGAATGCCAGATCCACCATCAACGCCTCCAGAAGGGTCATGTCCAGCCACCAGGCAATCAGCGGGATCAGGTACACCACCAGGGTCAGCTGGAAGCCGATGGCATGCGCCACCCGCCGCCCGAGGCTGCGCCCGCGGGTGGCCTGGCGGCTCTCCCACCACTCGAAGAGGCTGTTGTAGATGAGGTTCCAGGCCATGGCGATGGTGGTGATCATCACCGCCAGGGGCCCGGTGTGCGAAGCCTGGGTGTCGGACAGGTAGGCCAGGCCCAGGGTCGACATGCACAGGCCGATCAGTTCATAGAAGGTCACGTAGACCAGTTTGCGTTTGAGTCCTTGCACGGGATTACCTTGTTGCGGATATGACGAAGGCGCGCAGAATGCATCAACAGGCTTGACAGAAAAAGTCGGCAGCTTTCAGATTTACTGAAAGGAGACTGCCATGAACTTTTCCAGCGATACCATCCTGCTGTTTCTCGCCGTGCTCGACCGCGGCTCGTTCTCGGCTGCCGCGCGAGCGCTCGGGCGTGTCCCCTCGGCGGTGAGCATGGCCATCGGCAACCTCGAGGCAGAGCTTGGCTACCCGCTGTTCGAGCGTGGGTCACGGGAGGCACGCCCGACCGCCCAGGCCCAGGCCCTGGAACCCCATGCCCGGTTGATCGCCGAACAACTGGGGCTGTTGGAGGTACATGCGTTGGAGCTTTCGCGTGGGCTGGAAAGCAGCCTGGCCATCGCCGTAGTCCCGGATATCGACCAGCGCCCGTTGCTCGGGGCCATCACCCGCCTGGGCGAGCGCTACCCGCTGCTGGACATCGAACTGCTCGCCGCCCCGCAGGAAGAGGCCCTGCAACTGCTCGACAGTGGCCGGGTGCATCTGTGCCTGGCCTTCGCCGGGCTGCAGGTGGACCCGCGACGCAGCTTCCAGCACATCGCCCTGGAGTCGCTGGTGGCCACCCTGTCGCCACACCACCCCGCGCTGCGCGAAGGGCGCATCCGCAACCTTGAAGACCTGGTCAACCTGCGCCAGATACTGGTGTGCAGCCGCGACCTGCCGTTGAGCGATCCCCGCTCGCTGATCGGCACCTCGCACTGGCGCACGGACAGCCTGGACCTGGCCCTGCAGATGGTCGAGGCTGGCCTGGGCTGGGGCGACCTGCCACTGGCGCGGGTGGCGCCGCTGCTTGCCGACGGACGCCTGGTGCGCCTGCAATTCCAGAACACCCGCAACGAACTGCAACTGCCGGTGAACGCCTTCTGGCTCAAGCAGCAACCCCTCGGCCAGGCGGCCAGGACGTTGGTGAGCCTGTTGGCTTCGAAATGATTTGTCACCCTGGCAGGCCAATTCGGCCAACTACTGCGACATTTAGTCTTTCAACATTTTTCAGAATCGGCCGATAGCGTTGCAACAGGCTCCGCCACTCGTGCCACAAGCACGCGGCGCCCTCCTTTCACTGGCTCAAGGTCTCGAAACATGAACCTGAAATTCCGCCACAAGATCCTGCTCAGTGCCTGCGCCGTCGTCGTACTGGCCTTCGCCCTGTTCACCCTCTACAACGACTACCTGCAACGCACCACCATTCGCCAGAACATCGAGTCGTCGGTGCGCCAGGCCGGCGCGCAGACCGCCAGCAGCGTGCAGAACTGGATGAGCGGGCGCATCCTGGTCCTGGAAAACCTGGCCCAGGACATCGCCCAGCAAGGCGCCGGCAGCAACGTGCCGGGCCTGGTCGACCAGCCGTCGTACACCAGCAACTTCCAGTTCACCTATTTCGGCCAGAACACCGGCCTGTTCACCCAGCGCCCCGACGCCAAGATGCCTGACGGCTACGACCCGCGTCAGCGCCCCTGGTACACCCAGGCCGTGGCCGCCAGCCAGACCATGCTGACCCCGCCCTACATGGCCGCAGTGGGTGGCCTGGTGGTGACCATCGCCATGCCGGTCAAGGCCAAGGGTAGCGGCGAGCTGATCGGCGTGGTCGGCGGCGACCTGAGCCTGAACACCCTGGTCGACATCATCAACGCCGTCGACTTCGGTGGCCTTGGCCACGCCTTCCTGGTCGACCGCAATGGCCAGGTGATCGTCAGCCCGGACAAGGACCGGGTGATGAAGAACCTCAAGGACATCTACCCAGGCTCCCCGCTGCGTGTCGAGTCCGGCATCCAGGAAGTCAGCCTCGATGGCAAGGACCGCATCATCTCCTTCGCCCCGGTGGACGGCCTGCCGTCGGCGCAGTGGTACATCGGCCTGTCGATCGATAAAGAAAAAGCCTACGCCCCGCTGAGCCAGTTCCGTACCTCGGCCATCATCGCCATGCTCATCGCCGTGGCCGTCATCGCCGGCCTGCTCGGCCTGCTGATCCCGGTGCTGATGCGCCCGCTGACCACCATGGGCCGCGCCATGCAGGACATCGCCGAAGGCGAAGGCGACCTGACCCGCCGCCTGACCGTCGAGCAGAAGGACGAGTTCGGCGAGCTGGCCACCTCGTTCAACCGTTTCGTCGAGCGTATCCACGCCTCGATCAGCGAAGTGTCCTCGGCCACCCGCCTGGTGCATGACCTGTCGGAAAAGGTCGTGGTCGCCTCCAACGCCTCGCTCACCGGCTCCGAAGAGCAGAGCATGCGCACTAACAGCGTCGCCGCGGCGATCAACGAACTGGGCGCCGCCACCCAGGAAATCGCCCGCAACGCCGCCGACGCCTCGCAGCACGCCAGCGGCGCCAGCGAACAGGCCAACGGTGGCCGCCAGGTGGTCGAAGAGGCGATCAGCGCCATGACCGCCCTGTCCGAGCGCATCAGCGAGTCCTGCGAGCAGATCGAGACCCTCAACGCCAGCACCGACGAAATCGGCAAGATCCTCGACGTGATCAAGGGCATCTCCCAGCAGACCAACCTGCTGGCGCTCAACGCCGCCATCGAGGCCGCCCGTGCCGGTGAAGCCGGGCGTGGTTTCGCCGTGGTTGCCGACGAAGTGCGCAACCTGGCCCACCGCACCCAGGAATCGGCCGAAGAGATCCACCGCATGATCACCAGCCTGCAAGTCGGCTCGCGTGAGGCGGTGCACACCATGAACACCAGCCAGGTCTCCAGCGAAGAGACCGTGCAGGTGGCCAACGAGGCCGGTGAGCGCCTGGCCAGTGTCACCCAGCGTATCGGCGAGATCGACGGCATGAACCAGTCGGTGGCCACCGCCACCGAAGAGCAGACCGCCGTGGTCGAGAGCCTGAACCTGGACATCACCCAGATCAACGCACTGAACCAGCAAGGGGTGGAGAACCTCAACGACACCCTGCGCCACTGCGACGCCCTCAGCCAGCAGGCCGGGCGCCTGAAGCAACTGGTGGGCAGCTTCCGCATCTGACCTGCCGCCCGCTCCTGTACGCGTTACAGGAGCGGGCTCACTTCGCGATCACGACCTTCGATCACAATCGGCAAATGCGCAGACGCGCTTCAGCTACTCGCCAAAGCCCCCTCACTCGCCAACGAACGCCTGCACCTCGATCTCCACATCGACCCCCAATGCCAACGCCGATGCCACCGTCGAACGCACCGGCAGCGCCGCGCCAAAGAACTCTTTGTAGGCCTCGTTGAAGCCGGCGAAATGGCTCATGTCCGACAGCCAGACCGTGCATTTGACCACCTGATCGAAACGCGCCCCACTCACTGCCAGGCTCTCGGCGATACGCTCGCAAGCCGCTCGAGTCTGGGTCTGGATATCACCGCGTACCACTTCGCCACTGGCGCTCATCGGCACCTGGCCGGACAGGAACAGGAAGCCCCCGGCCTTCACTGCACGGGAAAAAGGAAACGGCAGGCTGCTGGGAAAACGCTGGATGTCATTGCTCATGGAACGCTCCTTTCATGGTTGGCTGAATCGTGCCTGGGACAGTCGAGCGGGCCAGCTCCCGGTAAACCCACTCTTGTTAACCGTGGTTTTTCAGGACCGTACCGCCACAGCGTGGTTATAACCTAATAACGAACAAGTCTATTTGGCTATAAAAAAATCTATATGCTGGCACTCATCCGATCACGGGCAAGCTGGGCGTCGAGTAGCGTATGGATGTAGGTTCTTTCGGTTTCACCCTTGCGGGCCTGATCGTAGGCTTCATCGTCGGCATGACCGGCGTCGGCGGCGGTTCGCTGATGACCCCGATCCTGCTGTGGTTCGGCATCAACCCGGCCACCGCCGTGGGCACCGACCTGCTCTATGCCGCCATCACCAAAGCCAGCGGCGTCTGGGTGCATGGCCGCAACAAGAACATCGACTGGAAGATCACCGGCTGGCTGAGCCTGGGCAGCGTCCCGGCCGCCGCGCTGACCCTGTGGTTCCTCAGCACCCTGCATACCGACACTTCGGCGCTCAACGCCATCATCAAGCAGGGCTTGGCGGTGGTGCTGATCCTCACCGCCCTGGCGATCCTGTTCAAGTCGCGCCTGCAGGCCTTCGCCAGCAAGCACGCGGGCGATCACTACCACCTCAGCGACCGTACCCTGAACATCCTCACCGTGATCACCGGTGTGGTACTGGGCGTGATGGTCACCCTCACCTCCATCGGCGCCGGCGCGCTGGGCACCGTGGCGCTGTTCCTGCTCTACCCGTTCCTGGTCACCCGCCGCCTGGTCGGCACCGAGATCGCCCACGCCGTGCCGCTGACCCTGGTGGCCGGCCTGGGTCATGCCGGCATGGGCAACATGGACTGGTCGCTGCTGGGCTACCTGCTGCTGGGCTCGCTGCCGGGGATCTACCTGGGCAGCCACCTGACCGGTCGCATCTCCGACCGCGTGCTGCGGCCTTGCTTGGCCACCATGCTGCTATTGATCGGCTACAAGCTGGCGTTCTGAGCTGCGCGCGAGCAACGTTGTGCTACTCCTGCACACGCCATAGCACCGGCCAGAACTGCGGTTTCACATACCCGCAGCGATCGAGCCGCGCCACGCGCTCGGGGCGCATGCGCTCACCGTCGTAACGCCACTGCTGGATCAGCCCGCAACCACGCTCGAGCTGGCTTTTGTCAGCGGCAAACAATTGGCCGCTCTGCGCATCGAACGCTACATAGCCACTCAGACGCGGCGCCAGCAACGGCGTCGGCGCCTCGAAGGCCATTTCGCTGATCTGGTAAGGCGCGGCGCGGGACACCCGATACAGGTAGTTGGCGCAGAACTCGCCACTGCACCCCACGTTGAGAATGACCAGGACATTGGCAGCGTCCAGCGGGTGCACCTCGTAATGGCTATTGCTCATGCCCGGCACATCGCCTTCGACATTCGCCTGGCGTTTTACCGCCCTGCCGATTTCATGGGCCTGCTCGACGTTCATGCGCGGCGCGGCGACGAACGGTGGCAGCACCACGGTATCGGACGCGGCAGGCACATCGGCAGCGGGCGCATCTCCCACTCTCACCAGGGCATCGACGTGCCCGATCCGGCCCTGCACGGCATCGATGGCCAACAGCGCGCCACTGAGCCCCTGCAAGGACGCGACCAGCTCGCCATCCTCGGTCAATGAACTCAGGCGTGTACCGTTGCGCAACCGACGTATGAGCGCCAGCGCCTCATCGTCTTCCAGCAACAAGTCGAAGTCGTATTCAAGCTGGACGCGCTGCCAGTTGGCCGACAGTGCCTGCCCATCGAGCAGCACCTGTTCCGCAAACGCCGGGCCCACGCGCAGGATCAACTCGAGCGCGCCCTGTGGCCCCGCCTCGCGCCTTATGATGGTCTGCAGCCCGGCCATCAGGTCGTCGTCGATGGCCATTACCGCCGTGCAGGCACGGGTGTTGTCGCAGCCAACCGCCCAGTCCTTGATCTGCCGGTACATCGGCACCGCTTCGAGCGCTGCCTGGGCGTTCTCGGCCTGCACGACCGATGGCGTCATGAGCGTCAGCAGCAATGCCGCACGCGGGTGTTTCATCCATTGCATGGCGTTATCCCTGAAGTCCGTTTCGCGCGTTCAGCCTTCACTGCGCCAGAGTACCGGCCAACTGTCGGTGCCCACTTCGGCACAACGGTCCATCCGTGACAGCCTGAGCAAGCGCATGCGCATGCCATCGTAGCGCCAGCTTTCCTCCACTCCGCAACTGCCGGGGTAGTCGTCCTTGGCATAACTGTGAAGCTCGCCTTTGCCAGGGTAGAACTCGATGGCGTCGCGCATCCGGCTGATCACCACCGGGCTCGATGGCGCCTCGAACTCCAGCGGCCCAAGGGTGTAAGGCGCTTCACGCGACACCTTGTACAAGGCGTAGAGGCAGTGGAAGTCATTGCAGTTGTAGCTGAGCAATGCCAGTGCATGCTGGTCGTCCAGGGCATGCAGCTCAAGCTTGGGAGCGACATCGTATTCGTTGAGCAACTGGCCCTCGGCGGCCGCCTTGGCCATCACCACCTGGTTGATGCCCGCCTGATCCTCTGCACTCAAAGACCTGGCAGGGACAAAGGCCGGCACCCGAGGCTCGGCCGGGGTGGGTAGCTGGGCGTCGGCGACGCTGTCACCGGGACGCATCAGCGCACTGTAGTGGCCGACCCGGCCCTGCACCGCATCCATCAGCAGCAAGGCGGCGCTCAGCCCCTGCAGCGAACTCACCCGCTCCCCTGGCCGGGTGTCGTCCACCAGGCGCTGGCCATTGCGTAATTGGCGCAACACGGCATAGGCATCGGCGCCCTCCAGTTCCAGGGTGGTCTCGACACCGCGGGTCATGCGCCAGGGGGCGACCAGCAGTTGGCCGTCGAGCATGGGCTCGCCGGACCAGTCGGTGCTCCCCACCAGGGTCAGGTGCAGGTTGCCCCAGGCGCCCGCCTCGCGTTGCACCAGCATGCCCACGCGCATCCGCTCCGGGTGATCAGCCAGCACCGCGGTGCAGAAGCGCGTGTTGTCGCAGCCTACAATCCAGTCCTTGATCTCCCGGTATACCGGTACCGGCTCTGATTCCGTCGCGGCGGCCAGGCCCGGCAGCAACGCCAGCCCCAGGGCCAGCCAGTTCCATGTTGTTGCGCGCATCTTGCTGCATTCCTGTCTTGGCTGTGAAAACCTCGTTCCAGAGGCGGCGCAATGATTCCACAGTTCAAGGGCCAGGTGCGCAAAATCGGCAGTGGTGATTGCGCCGCCTGATCTGGCAGTATCGAATGCCCTAACACCAGAGCCGCCGTCATGTCCGCTACCGTCAGCCCGTTGCTGCTTGCCCTGCGCGAAGGTACCCGCGCCTGCCACGAGAGGCTCGAAGCGCGGCTGCCTTTCTTCTGCGAGGGCTTCGACCGCGCGGCCTACGCCGAGCTGCTCGGGGCCTACCATGGCTTTCATGCCCCGCTGGACTTACTGCTGGGCGCCTACCAGAGCGCCGAACGTCACAAGACGCCCACCCTGTCACGCGACCTGGGTGCCCTGGCCATCGATATCGAAGCGCTGCCCCGGTGCCATGCCCTGCCTCGCATCGATGACGAAGCCAGCGCGCTTGGGGTGATGTATGTACTGGAAGGCTCCACGCTCGGTGGCCAGGTGCTCAAGCGGGCCATGGCCGAACGCCTGGGTATCGACGCCGACAACGGCGGTGCGTTCCTCGACGTCTACGGCCCGCTGACCGGCGCACGCTGGCGCAGCTTCCTCGGTCGACTGGCTGGCGCCGATCCGGAGCTTGCCACCCAGGCACGGACGGTAAAGGCAGCGGTCGAGACCTTCACCTGCTTCGAGCAATGGCTCGAAGAGCGGCGCGTGCTGGTGTGCTGATCCCCCGCGCCGGGGCCCTCACCCGCGGCACTTGTTCAACAGCGACGTCACTGTGGGCGTCATGCTGATCGCCGCCCCGCACAATCCACCGCATAACAGCGCAAAGCCCAGCGCCCGCAACGGGTGCAAGGTATTGAAGAACGCCAGCACCAGCAGCACCAGCAACAGCGCCAGGCCATAGCGGACTGCCGCCCTTGGAATGGCCACCATCAGCAGGTTGAAGAGCACGAAGGCGTAGAACACCATCATCGTCGCCAAGCCGACGCTGACGCCTCGCGCCATGGGCGGGCCGACATGTTGCCGATACAGATCGAAGCCCAGGCTCAAGATAAAGGGAAAAGCCACACACACCAGTGCGTGCAGCAGGAAGCGGGAAAGCAACGGCAACATTCGTCCTTGATCCTGGAGTCGGCCATGAATTGTATATCGCCGTAAATGAAGAGGACGAATTTAAGGGGCCAGGCACCCCGGCACAAGCCTTGGAGAACCGCATCACCAGGAACGGGCCGCACCTGCGGCCCTTCTACCAGAGCGCTAGTCTGGCTCATCGTAAGTGACCCGGCCCAATGACCAAGGCTCTACGATTTCACTTACGATGTTGCGCAGCAATGAACCCCATCCTTTGCGATTGTGTGCACCGGGTCCCATCAGCCTCAACATCAAGTACTCGTCCAGATACTCGTCATAGGCATAGATCAACCAATAGTCGTTGTCGGGCTCGTCGACGCGATGTGTCCGACGAAATGGCTCGTCGATAGACGCCCAACGCAACATGACGGATTGAGAGGTGGCCAGATGGATATGGTAAAGCTGGAATTTGTCTTCGAGTGGTGCGTCCCTACCAAACGTCTTCGGCTGAATTCCACCGACCTTATAGGCATGGAAATCGACGTAGAGATCGTACCAATCTTCAAATCCCAGCTTGAACAGCTCGGAGACTTTGACAGACGGCACGGTCCCTCACTTGGTTACAGGCAGCTTTCCATGCTTTTCGACATAATCAAGCAGCGCCTCGCTTGAACGGGCACCTTGGCGAAGGACCTCCTCGTCACTTTTGCCACTTCGCTTTTGCTTGGGAACAAAGGTATTGTCCTGCTTTGCAGGCGCGTATCGAGCCATGACTACCTCCAGTACGCTGATGGATTGATGCTACGTGCTCGGAGCGACCACCTCAAATTGCTTGCGACTATCGGGAGCCCCTGCCCACGCCACAGTGCAAAGCGTAGTCCGCGCCACCGGCTACTGGCCGTGGGATTTGCAACAGATCCTTTCTTCACGCCCCTGTATATACCTTCCTGCGAGCCCCGACATGAACGTCATTGCCTGTGATCTGCACCACCTGGACGCCGCCGCGGACCTCTTCAACCAGTACCGGATGTTCTACCAGGAGGCGGATGACCTCCCCGCTTCCCGCGCATTCCTCAAGGCCAACCTCGAAACCGGTAACTCGCGCATCTACCTGCTGCTGGACGACGAGGGTCAGGCCATCGCCTTTGCCCAGCTGTACCCGGCCACCTGCTCGCTGGCGATGAAGCGCTTCTACTGGCTGTATGACCTGTTCGTCGTCCCCCGCGCCCGCAGGGGCGGACATGCCCGTTACCTGATGCAGCAACTGATCGGGATCTTCCAGGCCGAGGGCGCGCAGCGGTTGAGCCTGGACACCGCCAGGACCAACCGCGCCGCCCAGGCGCTGTATGAGTCGCTGGGGTATGAGGCCGAGCAGGACTTCGTGACCTATCACAAGATGCTCGATCACTGAGGCCTGCACGCCGGCCGTGCGCCATCGGATAAGCGGGCTTGGCGTATACGTACAACGTTCTGTACATTCTCAGGCAACTCCCGGGTCGAGCATCCTTGGTCAGGTATCAGTCAAAAATGCCCTACGCAAGCCTCGGCCAGGTCCTGCATCAAGCCTTGCACGCCCGTGGTACATGATGTGTTCAGAAAGGAACAGCCAATGAACGTACTCACTTTCAGCCAGGCCCGCGCCAGCCTGAAACAGGCGATGGATGATGTCTGTCGCGACCATGAGCCGACGGTCATTACCCGGCAACGTGGCGAGCCGGTAGTCCTGCTTTCTTTGGACGACTACAACGCCATGGCCGAAACCATGTACCTGCTGGGCAGCGAAAACAATGCGTCTCGGCTGCGCCAGTCCATTGCTCAGCACAAGGCTGGAAATACCTTCAGCAAGGACATTCCGTTGCATGACGCAGAAGCAGAAACGGCAGAACAAGGCTGAGGCCCGCAACGCCATCAAGGTGTCCTTCACGCCAATCGGCTGGGAGGACTTCGTGTACTGGCAGTCGGCCGACGCCAAGGTCCTCGGCAGGGTGCTGTCCCTGATCGACGAGTGCTGCCGCTCGCCCTTCAAGGGCACGGGTAAACCCGAGCCATTGAAAGGCGACCTGACCGGTTACTGGTCGCGGCGGATCAACAAGGAGCATCGCTTCGTCTACTACTACGAAACTGGTGCACTGACTGTGCTGGCCTGCAGGTTTAACTACTAGCAGCCCTGCAACGTCTGTTCAGCCTCGCTCTATCCCATCCAGCACAGTCGACGCCAAGGCCAGCCCTTTCTCCAGGGAGTTCTCCGTCGCCACCAGCAGACTGCGCAGTGGTTCGCTGGCTTTTTCGAGGGCCATTGCGTTGGTTTCGTAGGCTGCCTGCAACGCCGCTACCGCGCACACCAGCGCATCCTCGCCATCAATGCCGGCATGCACCGAGAACATCGGTGGATGGGCGTCGTGGCACGTGCCGAAATGGGCGTGGGCCGTGGTGGGGCGGGAGGTTCGAGGGGTCGTATCGAGGGTCATGGGCGAACCTCCCCGGGCAAAACGCGGGGTGGATCGGGCACGATTTTCAGCATGGTTCAGCACTCCTGTACCGTCATGGGAAAACTGCCTGAATCCGCTTGCACTCGAATAGGTGGCAGCTATACGCAGGTGTGCAAGACCGAGGGTACAGGAACTCGGCAGGCCCAAGAGCCTCCCACGCATAGCCGCCATTGAAGACCCTGAACCGCAGACTGCCGGCAAGGCCTATAAGCGCTTTCGCGTTGTACCTGAACGGGCTTGCACACCCTGTCGTTGAATGGGCAACGACAGGGCGAGACTAAGGAATGCGACTGGCCAGAACAATAGCTGAAAGGCCGCAAAAGCATGCTTGGGAAACGTCCTACATCAAATAGGGAAAGTCTGAGTAATCCGCTGGAAACAACTGTTCAGGCCTCATCGCGGGGCAAGCCCGCTCCCACGCCACACCCTGCAACCTGCCCTGCAAGTCAGGACAATTTCTTATTTTCCTGTACACGAAATATCTACTAAAGGTTTATATTCCGCCCGCCGAAACAGAAAAGGTAGCAAGTGGCCACCCCTCCATCGAAGCGGCCATGTACACCCTTCACTCTCACGGATGGGCGTCACGATGAAAATAAAAAACAAACTGATCCTGGCCTTCGTACTGGTGGCCTTCATCCCGGTGGCCCTGGTCGGCGGGATCTCGGTGCTGAACACCCGCAGCGAGGCGGTCGACCAATTCCTCGACGGAAGCACCCGGGAAATCCGCCAGATCGACGGCAACATGCGCCAGTTCTTCGATGGCACGCTGCAGAACGTCGATCAAATGGCCAAGGATCCTGTATACACCTCGGTCACCTCGCTCAAGGACTACACCGGCGCCGATGCCGCCCGCCAGCCGATGCCCGAGGCTGCGCAACGGGTCATCGACGCCTTCGCCCGCTACGGCACCACTCACCCGGCGGCGGCGATCCTTTCAATCGGCCTGGAAGACGGCAGCTACGCCAAATGGCCGGATGACCCACAGCTGGCCAAGTACGACCCGCGCACCCGCCCCTGGTACAAGGCCGCCATGGCCAGCCCGGGCAAGACCGTGCGCACCGCCGCCTACTACTACGACAAGGACGACGTGGCCCTGGTCGGCACCGCCCGGGCGCTGCTCGACGAGGCTGGCAAGGCCAAGGGCGTGTTCGTGGTCAGCGTGTCGCTGAAGAACCTCACCGAGCTGGTCAAGAGCATCAAGCTGGGCGACAGCGGCTACGTGATGCTGATCGAGGACGGCACCGTGCTGGTCGACCCGCGCAATGCCGGGCACGGTTTCAAGCAGCTCAAGGACCTCGGCGCGCCGTACGCGGCATTGGCCGCTACCGAGCAAGGCTCCACCGAGGTGGTGATAGACGGCGTGCGCTACATGGCCAACGTGTGGACCTCGCCAGGCCTGGGCTGGCGCTTCGTCGGCCTGATCGAGTACGACGAAGTGATGGCTGCGGCCACGCGCATGACCTATGTCACCGCGCTGATCGTGGTGGTGCTGGCCCTGGTCTTCGCCCTGGTGGCGGCGGCGTTCTCGCGGGTGATCGTCAAGCCGATCGGCCAGGTCAGCATCGGCCTGCAGTCGATCGCCGAAGGTGAAGGCGACCTGCGCCGCGACCTGCAGGTGCAGGGCAAGGACGAAACCGCCGAGTTGGCCGGCTGGTTCAACAAGTTCCTCGCCGCCATCCGCCAGCTGATCCAGCGCATCGGCGCGGCCTCGACCAACCTGCACGACGCCTCGCGCAGCAACAGCGAGATGGCCGGCAACATGAACGAGGCCGCCGGGCGTCAGCGCGAGGCGGTGGAGCTGGTGTCCACTGCCTTCAACGAGATGGTCGCCACCGCCAACGAAGTGGCGCGTTCGTGCAGCAGCGCCGCCGACGCCGCCGAGCACGGCCACCGTCGGGTGGCCGAGGGCAAGCAGCAGATCGAGGCGACCACCGACAACGTCAATCGCCTGGGCCGACGCCTGAGCGAGTCATCCCAGGCCATGGTCGAGCTGGAAGAAGGCAGCCGCAGCATCAACCAGATCCTCGGCACCATCCGCGCCATCGCCGAGCAGACCAACCTGCTGGCACTGAACGCCGCCATCGAGGCGGCCCGGGCCGGCGACCAGGGCCGCGGCTTCGCCGTGGTGGCCGATGAAGTGCGGGCGCTGGCCAAGCGCACCGCCGACTCCACTGGCGAGATCGACCAGCTGCTCAACGCCCTCGGCGGCAAGACCCAGGAGGTCTCGCAGAAGATGGAAAGCTGCCTGGACCTGTCGCGGGCCAGCGTGTCGTCAATCGAAAGCGCGCGGGACAGTTTCGAGGGCATCCAGCTCTCGGTGAACGAGATCCGCGACCAGAACCTGCAGATCTCCGCCGCCGCCGAGGAGCAGCACAGCGTGGCCGAGGAGATCAACCGGCACATCCAGCAGATCTACGACGAGGCGCGACTGGTCGAGGGGCTGGCCAGTTCTGCGCAAGCCGACTCTGGCAGGCTGGCACAGCTGTCGGATGAGCTGAACGGGTTGGTGGGGCGCTTCAAGTCATAGGCATCCAAAAGCTGGGGCCGCAAAGCGGCCCCTTCGCCGCGATGACGTCAGCCCGCCCTGGGCAAATCGGCCAACACGCCTTCGATCTCCCCTAGCACTGCCGGATCATCCAGCGTCGATGGCGCCGTGTAGTCCTGGCCATCGGCGATCTTGCGCAGCACCGCCCGCAGGATCTTGCCAGAGCGGGTCTTGGGCAGGCGCTTGACCAGGCGTACGCGATTGAAGCAGGCCAGTGCGCCGATCTGTTCGCGCACATCCGCCACCAATTCGCCCTGCAGTTGCGCCTCGCCAATGCCCTGCCCATCCTTGAGCACCACCAGCGCCAATGGCACCTGGCCCTTGATCTCGTCGTGCACACCAATCACCGCGCACTCGGCCACCGCCGGATGACGCGCCACCAGGTCCTCCATTTCCCCGGTCGACAAGCGATGCCCCGAGACATTGATCACGTCATCGGTGCGCCCCATGATGTAGACGAAGCCGTCTTCGTCCAGGTAGCCGCCGTCGCCGGTGTGGTAGTAACCGGGGTAGCTCTGCAGGTAGGCCTGCAGGTAGCGTTGGTGATCGCCCCAGAGCGTCTGGCTGCAACCCGGCGGCAATGGCAGGCCGATCACGATGGCGCCCTGCTGATTGGGCCCCAACGGCTTGCCTTCGTCATCCAGCACCTGCACGTGGTACCCCGGCACCGCCCGGTTGCTCGAGCCCGGCCGCGCCGCGCTGCCTTCGAGCCCGACACAGGGCGCGGTCACCGGCCAGCCGGTCTCGGTCTGCCACCAATGGTCATGCACCGGCTTGCCGCTGACCCGCTCGAGCCATTCATGGGTGCTGGAGTCGAGTTTCTCCCCGGCCAGGAACAGTTGGCGCAACGAATCGAGATTGTGACGGCGGATCAGCGCGCCTTCCGGGTCTTCCTTACGGATCGCGCGCATGGCGGTGGGCGCGCAGAACAAGCCGTTGACCTGGTACTGCTCCACCACTCGCCAGTAAGCCGAAGCGTCCGGGGTGCGGATCGGCTTACCCTCGTAGAACACCGTGGTGCACCCGCTCATCAGTGGCCCGTAGACGATCAGCGAGTGGCCCACCACCCAGCCAACGTCGGAGATCCCCCACCACACATCCCCTGCCCGCATGCCGTAGACATGACGCATGGCATAACACAACGCCACTGCGTTGCCGCCGTTTTCACGGACGATACCCTTGGGTTTGCCGGTGGTGCCGGAGGTGTACATGATGTACAGCGGATCGCCCGCGTCCAGTTCGACAGGGGCGACCGGCGTGGCCCCGAGCAAGGCCTGCTGCCAGTCCAGATCACGCCCGGGCTGCAGCTGCGCGCTCGCCTGCGGGCGCTGCAACACCAGCACTTGCCGTGGTTGGTGGCGGGCCAACTGCAGGGCGCGATCGACCAGCGGCTTGTATTCGATCACGCGGTCGAACTCCAGGCCGCAGGAAGCCGTCAGCAGCAGGGCCGGCCGGGCATCGTCGATGCGCAGGGCCAGCTCGTTTGCGGCAAAGCCGCCGAACACTACGGAATGCACCGCGCCAATGCGGGCGCAGGCGAGCATGGCCATGGCGGCCTGGGGCACCATCGGCATGTAAATGATCACGCCGTCGCCCTTGCGCACACCCAACGAACGCAACAGCCCCGCCAAGCGGGCCACTTGATCACGCAGCTGGTGATAGGTGAACGTCTGTTGCACGCCAGTCACTGGCGAGTCGTAGATCAGCGCCAGTTGTTCACCGCGCCCCTGCTCGATCTGATGGTCAAGGGCCAGGTAGCAACTGTTGAGGCGGCCATCGGCGAACCAACGATGGGTACCATCGGCGTTCTGCTGCAAGGTGACGGTCGGCTTGCGCTGCCAGGCGAGCTGTTCGGCCTGGGCCTGCCAGAAGCTGGCGGGCTCGGAAATGGAATGGGCGTAGCTGTGCTGATAGGTCATTGGTTCGCAACCCGGTACTTGTTGTTATAGAAGGGCGAATCTTGAGTATGGACCGAGGCCGGCCAGCCGCCATCGGACTTAAGTCGCAACCCATATGCACATTTGCCGTACCTGAGCGTTTGCAATGGCCGGTTTGTCGGCGTTAACGCTCCGGCTTTTTCCAGGCACAAAGACAAAACCCCTACCTGCTCGCGCAGATAGGGGTTTTGCGAAATGAATCTTGACGATGACCTACTCTCACATGGGGAAACCCCACACTACCATCGGCGATGCATCGTTTCACTGCTGAGTTCGGGATGGGATCAGGTGGTT